>NZ_JALGCN010000026.1:0-112130 GCF_038085055.1 Bradyrhizobium sp. ISRA442 | reverse complement strand
GTCTCAAATAGCGCTTCCTGGAGCCGCGCAGCATATCGCCCCATACGTCCATCGCCGCCCATCCCAACAGATTAGCGAAGCGTTCCGATCCATCCATGTCGGTCCTCCGAGTGCACTGTTGGGACAGGCGTCCGGTCGGCGGCGGTTCCATTGCCATCATTGCGACGGGAGACGTTGAATGGGACTCTAAGGATATAGAATCGATGGAAGACCCGCTGATCCATGATCTTCAGGACGTCTACTACGCGGAGCAGCAGATCATCAAATCGCTGCCCGATATGATTGAAAAGGCAACCAACCCGCGACCTAGCTAGCGCGCGTACTCCTAAATCTTCGTTCAATATCCGCTTCGATCCGATACCGACCGGCTCTGTGCAACCGCAGCGAAGGTCGCGATGGGCCAAGAACAGACCTACTTTCTCCGTTGAACCCATCGGCGACCAATGGAATGTCGGGCTGACTTGATCCGGATTATCACGTTCTCGGCAGTGCACTTCATCTGACAGGAGCGATCTATCGGCTAGCTCCGGCCGTTCGGCGCCTCTCGAGTCCGGTCGGCGAGTGGAATGAATTTGAGATCACCGCGCACAGGCAAATGCCTCCTTGCGCGCCGCGCGGTCATATCGGACCGCAAAATCATCATGAGGGCTCAGCGGTCCAGTTCCGCGACTTGCGCATCGCGCTCCTGTAAAAGCCATCGCCAGTACGCCGCTTAGCGAACTAATTTGAAGGAGCACGCGTTGGATCTGGATACGCAGACAGATAGGCGTTCCCGTCGCTCGGACAGACGACCGCCGAGCCTGGCGTTTTCCGCCGGCGTGGTCTTGCTTGAGACGGTCTCAGATATCACGAGTCGCCATGGCGGCCGCAAGTAATCGCCTTGTTACGGTGTTCGGTGGAACGGGGTTTCTCGGCCGCCGCATTGTTCGATGCCTTCTCCAGGCGCCTGAGTTTTCTGTTCGGATTGCATCAAGAAATCCTGAACGAGGCGGGCAGCTTTTTGGCTATGACGACCCGCGCCTCCAATCTGTGCAGGTGGATCTACACGACGAGGGTTCGATAGCCGGTGCGATTGATGACGTATACGGCGCCATCAATGCGGTCAGTCTCTATGTTGAACATGGGCCGGAGACGTTTCACTCCGTGCATGTGGAATCCGCCCGGCGATTGGCCGCCCAAGCACATCGAGCTGGCGTCAAGCGGCTCATCCACGTTTCCGGAATCGGCTCCGACGCCACTTCGCCGTCCCTCTATATTCGCAAGCGCGGCGAAGGCGAACTGGGGGTCCGCGCAGCATTTTCTGAGGCCACGCTGGTTCGGCCGGCGGTGATGTTCGGCGCGAATGACGCGTTTCTCACCACCATCCTCAAACTGCTCCGCCGATATCCGATATATCCAATGTTCGGTCGCGGATCGACGAGATTGCAGCCGGCCTATGTTGACGATGTGGCCGAAGCGGTGACACGAGCGCTTCTGAGAACCGAAACGGGCGTCACGTACGAATGCGCTGGTCCTCGCATCTACACATACGAAGAGCTACTCAGATCAGTCGCGCACGCGGCCGGCCGCAGGCCAATACTCATTCCAGTGCCATTTGCTGCTTGGCATGTAGCAGGATGGGTTTCGGAGCTATTTGCAAGGCCACCCATCACACGGAATCAGGTGGAGTTGATGCAGATCGACAGCGTAGCGTCGATCGGAATGCCAGGATTTTCCGAGCTCGGAATCCCGCCGCAATCAGTCGAACAAATTATATCGACCATGTTGCGGGACAGCGTCGAGCGAAACGGCTCTTGAATGGAGGCGGTCAGGTGAATCCTGCTCCTGCAATTCCTCTTCGCTTGGTGCGAGGTAGCCAGGAGTATGGATGGGAGATTCGCTGATGGCTTCTTCACAAGCGGGACAACCCCAACCGTGACTTAAGGCGCAAGAAAGATGAATCACCGCGAGGACAACCGCCCCAAGAAGTCCCGTCACGCAGGCGATCTATCGGTTCCCCGGCGCGGACCTCGCGACCTATCTGGTAGTCCGCCGAGCCATTGAAGCCCAATTCCCCGACAATATTTTTTTGAGTCACGGCGAACTTCCGGTCACGCACCGATATGTTCGACTATGTTAACCTGTGCTTCAAGGATCGGCTGTCCGCCCAAGACAGCGGTTTTCCCCTGCATGGCGCACGCGGCACGGCAGGCTATAGATTGCGTCGCGAAGACGATAATCCATTTGTTGCCGAACACCGGGGTCGATAGAGGTCGCGACGATGAAGCGCGCGTGGTTGCTGAGATTTGCCAACGCTTGATCGGAAATATGGGCTATCCGGATTACGGTGTGGGGTGATGAGAGAAATTCGCATTATCTGTAGCTGGAGGACTATGGAGCCGTCTGGGCCAACCACGCTAGAATGCTTGGGTTTCTCGCGGCCTTGGTTCGGAGGCCGGGAAAATACTATCAAACATTCTATTTTGATATCATCGCAGTTAATCTCTGGAGCACGCCATCATGGCCGCTGTGACCATCCGCAACCTCTCTGAGGAGGCGCATCGCGCCCTGAAAGTCCGTGCGGCCCAGCACAATCGCAGCGCCGAAGCGGAAATGCGCGCCATTCTGGAGGCCGCCGTGCGCCCTGAGGGCCGGCTGCGGCTCGGCATCGCCATTTCGGAGATGAGCCGGAAGATTGACCTCACCAATGCCGATGTCGAGGCACTTGAACATGGTCGCGGCGCGCGTCCCGCCAGGCAAATGCGCTTCGAATGATTCTGCTCGATGCCAATGTGGTCTTCGAGGAGCCGCCGCGCACGGATTGAGCGAGACTGTTCGGAAACCGTCGGTTGATCGCGAGAATTGTGACGATGCTTGGCATGGGAAGGCTCCGTGTGTCAGGTACCTGCCCTGCAGCGGCTCGTTCTTAATGCCGTTCGTGAAGCTGCCGACTTAGGTCGGCGGCGTGATCGGCGTTGTAGGCTCGCTACAGCAGTTCACTTCGCTTCCGCCTCGGAGGCTCCTTTTTGGCGGGGTCCCGTATGCTCGCGCGAACTGCGCGAGTCGATCTTCAAGGGAATCCGTCTGCTTGACTCGCCCTGCGTCTCAATCCCATCGCGCATTCCTTCTTCAGATGGGAGGACTCTACGCCGCCGATCAAGGGCTCGTGCATCGAGCCAGTCGATGGCGATCTCGTAATTCGGATCGGCGAAGCCGGGTCCGGCCTTCCGAGTCAGCGGCGCTTTGCGCGAATGACTGTAGGCATCCCAGGCGGCGCCGATGATCGCATCGAGTTCGTCCGTTAAATTAGCGGCGCGAAGGCAGGATCGATGAACTTGCGCCGGTAGCGGCTTTCGAATTCCACGCGCGGCAGCTTGACCGGCACACGATGTCCGGTTCCGGCATGCTGTCCCAAAGTGTTCTACGAATCAACTTTGCGCGCCCATATGGCGGTTCCTCGCCAGCCGAGCGGCACTGCTTGCGGTCGTCTCGCCTCTGCAAAGGGTTCGTATGCTGCAACGCGAAGGGATCGCTATTCGCGCCAAAACTTCTCGAGCTCCTCGGCGGTTACCAGATCCACCTGGCCATGGAAGCGGGTGCGATACATCGTCATGAGCGCATGGTGGCCAACATCGGAGGAACTGCACAAGGCGTCCTCCACGATCACAACCCTGAAGCCGTGATCGACGGCGCTGAGGACCGTCGACAAGACACAGACGTCCGTCTCGGCGCCGGTGATCACGACCGTGCCGATCCCCTTTCCGACAAGTAGATCTGCCAAAGCGGGGTTGCTGAACGCCGAATAGGCAGGCTTGTCGATCACGAGCGCGGGAGGGGCGAACCGGGCCAGAGCCGGCACGAGTTCGAGGCCGAACGGCGCAATCCGGTCGCGCGTCGCTTCCCTCCAGCGCCGGAAGTAGATTTGCCATTGTCCAACGCGATCCTCCGGCGCCTCGGGCGTGATGAAGCGCGAGAAAACGGTTCGTACCTTGTAGCGCGAAGCTATATCCGTGATCGCAGGTAAAACCCGCTCCATCCACGGCGTTTCCCAGAGGCCGCCGGGAGCGAAAATGTTCTGCATGTCAACGCAGAGGTGAACGGCATCCCGGATGTCGGGTATTTCCGACTCGCTGTCCCTCATCATCCTCCGCCATTCATGTCCGCACCCCGGATTCCAATGAAATCGTGAGGATCAGGTTCCGTTCCGAAGCGACGTTGGAACAAAGGCAGCGCACCGACATTGCCGGATGCGAAATAGCCCGATCGTGGCCGCCGCCATGCACGTGGGGATCACGGGACCAGAGGCACGTTTTGCCAGCCCAAAGTACGATCGATGTATCAAAGGTCTCCGCGCCGATCGCGGTATGGATGATCGTCTTGGCGTGCCTTGGAGCGATGCCCTGCACTGCCCAGGCCGCCGTTACGGCTAGCCAGCTTGACCAAGCGACGCTCGCGCCACGACTGAATGCACTGTTGCCACTGCAAGTCCGCATGCGTGATCTGAGCAGCAACACCGCGCCGCTGCGAGACTGGCTAGGCGTCCCTACCGTCTGGATCCTCGCCGACTACACCTGCAACGCGCTTTGCGGACCGGCGATATCGATCGTGTCGAACGCGCTGGCCGACACCGGCCTGAGCGCCGGCAGGGACTTTCGGCTCATCGTTGTCGGCTTCGATCCCAAGGATACAGCCGCTCAGGCGCAGGCCATGAAGAATGCGCAGCTGAGTACAAGGAGTGGTCTATCCGAACACAGCGCCTTCCTGCGGACGGCGGCTGCGGACGTTGGCTCGTTGACCGATGCATTTGGCGTGCGGACCATCTACGATCGCGAGCACGATCAATTTGCCCATCCCGCAGCCGCCTTCGTGGTGACACCTGATGGGCGGATTTCGCGCGCGCTCTCGGCGCTGGCGGTGGATGCGCCGAGCCTGCGTCTTGCCCTGGTCGAAGCAGGCCAGGGGCATGTCGGGCGCTGGACCGATCAGGTCCACCTGCTCTGCTACAGCTTCGATCCCGCCAGCGGCACGTATACGCTGGCAGCGCGGCGCCTTCTGCTAGCGGCCGCCTCCATCAGCGTCATTGTCCTTGCCCTGCTGATCGGGCTTCTCTTTCGACGCGAGTTTGCGGCCAGATACCGGCGATCGGCGCCCTCTCCTCCGCCACCCGCGCAAGGACCGCCTGGAACGTGATCCACAACACCAAGCCCTGAAAGAGCGCCGCGGCGAGCAGCATTACAGCTGTCATTGCGAACGACCGCCCGTGAATGGCCGGAAGAATGAGGATCGAGGACTCGACGCACCGCATCGCCAGCGTCAGCCCGCACAGGGCCAACAACCAATGCGGGTCCGATCGCACGCTGGAGCTCAGCATCGCACAAAATGGAAACACGAATTGCCCGAACGAGAGCGCAGCCAGGATGAACTGCCAGCCGTTTTCCGATCGCACCAAATACCAGGTGACCTCCTTGGGAATATTTCCCGACCAGATGACGATGTACTGCATGGCGTGGAGGTAGCACCACAGCAGCACCACCGAGAGCAGCAGGCCACTATAGCCGCGGCTCGGACCGATCCTTCGCGTCGACAACAGCCCGCCACCGATCACGAAGGCCGCTCCGTTGGTCAGCACGAAACTGAGATAGATCAGGCCATAGATCGATGAATGAAATTCGGGCTCCAGCGATTCCATCCAGTCGATCCCGGCGAACGACACGGTCAAGATCCACGCGATCGACCCCACCGATGCCGCGCGCACCATGGCCTCATCGTCGCGCCAGGCACGCCGGAGCCATTCGGCGAGCCCGATCCAGACCGAGAAGTAGATCACCGTCCGCAGCACGAAGAACCACGGCACAAACCAGCGCGCCTTGAACGGCGGCAATGACGCCGGATCGGCGATGGCGGGATAGATCTCCTTCATGAAGAGAAGGACGGGAATGAATGTCAGCGCGACGACAGGCAGGATGCCGGTGGCCGCGACGAAGATCGGATGCAGCGCCTCGGTCCAGCGGCGCCGCACCAGATAGCTTGTCATGAAGAGGACAAGCGCTCCGATCGGGATGGCGCCCCAGGCGATCCAGGCGACGAGATAGGCCGCAGCGGTCGACCGTGCGTCGACGACAAATCCAGCGATCAGGATCAGGCCCGATATTGCCGCCACCCCGCTCCCTGCGCCGGCACGAACTCTCATGGCGCGCTCTCGAGCTTGGCCCGCTCATCCGCCGGCACGTCGTCGAGCGAAGCGTGACGGCTGAGTTGAAGCGCGCGGATATAGGCGACGATCGCCCAGCGATCCCCCGGCGGGACGCGGGCCGCATAGGAATACATCGCACCATGGCCGTTGGTGATCACATCGAAGAAGTATTGATCGTCCGCCGCGCGCAGCCGATCGTCGTGATAGCTGGTCGGCCGCGGCATGCCGCGCCGGACGATGATCCCAGTGCCGTCGCCGCCGGCGCCGTGACATGGCGAGCAGAAAATGCCGAAGCGCTCCCGCCCCCGCGCCAGCAGTTCAGCCGAGAGCACAGGTTTCGTGCTGGCGGCCTTCTCCCGTTCGAGATCATCGCGGGCGACCGTGTTTGGCGGGGGCCAGCGCAGCGCGCTGCCGCGAAATAGCGGCGCGCGCGAATATTCGCTGTAGCGCGGCTGCACGTCCATGTTCTGGTCGCAGGCGGCGAGCAGAGCTGCAAGCACAGCGATGAGCGGCAGCCTGTTCATCCCGGCACGAGCTCCACGGAAAGCGCCCCCGTGCCGCGGAGGAACGCCAAGGTCTTGGCCGCCTCGAACTTGGCATCGTCCGCGCTCACGCAAAGGAAAAAGCGGTCCTTGCTGGCGTGATGAAATCGCCCGGTGCCGAACACGGGATAGTTGAGCCGCGGCAGCCCGTTCTGCCACAACATCCCCGCCAGCATCGCGAGTGCGGAGAACAGGATGGTGAGCTCGAAGGTCACGACCGCGAAGGCCGAGATTGCATAGATCGGCCGACCGCCGACATTGAGCGGGTAGTCGTAGTTCACATAGAACTGCATGATCAGCGCGGCGCCTGCTCCGGCGATGGCCCCAGCAAGACCGACGAAGGAAATGGTGGGGCGCGGAAGCCGCAAAATGCGATCCAGTCCCTCGACCGGAAACGGCGTGAAGGCGTCGAGATTGCGGTAGCCGGCTTCCCGCGCCTTTCGTGTTGCCGCCAGCAGGTCCTCCGGACTCCTGAATTCCGCCAACGCGCCATAGAGCTCTTCAGCCATGCTGCTGCTCCTCTTTCTCTTCGTGTAGAAGCTCCTTGCTCTCGAAGATCGAGATCATGGGAACGAGCCTGATGGCGATGAGGAACGGCACCAGGAAAAGCCCGATCGTGCCGAAATAGGTCGACCAGTCCCAAAAGGTCGGCGTGAAGTGGCTCCAGGATGAGACGAGGAAGTCGCGATAGAGACCGGTGACTAGGATCATGTAGCGCTCGAGCCACATTCCGATCGCGACAGACACCGAGATCAGCAGCAGCATCCATCCAGTCCGCCGCACGACCCGCCACCACAGGGCCTGTAGCGGAGTGAAATTGAAGATGACAGCGCCCCAATAAGTCCAGGCGTAGGCGCCGACGAAACGGTCCGCCAGCGTTTGGAGCTCATGAGCCTCCCCCGAATAGACGGCGTCGAACACTTCGAAGACATAGCCATACCCCGTCATCAGGCCGGTCGCGAGCAGGACCTTTCCGAGCACATCGAGATGATCGTCGGTTACAAGGTTCTCGAGCCCGAACCACGAGCGCAGCGCCACGGCGATGATGGAAACGATGGCAAAGCCGGAAAAGGCAGCCCCCAGCACGAAGTAGGGTGGAAAAATTGTCGAGTGCCAACCCGGGATCTGTCCCACCGCGAACAGCAGCGACACCTCGCTGTGGACGGATACGACCAGCGGCACGGCAAGGGCTGCTGTCAGCCGGTACGCCTGTGACCAGCGCAGCCAATGCCTGGCCGAGCCGCGCCATCCGAGTGCCGTGATGCCGAAGAAGATCTGCCAGCCGCGACGAGTTGCTCGGTCGCGCGCCGCGGCGAGGTCGGGGATCAAGCCGGTGTACCAGAACGCCAGTGAGACCGTTAGATAGGTCAGCACCGCCCAGATGTCCCATTCCAGCGGGCTGCGGAATTGCGGCCAGACGCTCATGCTGGCCGGGTAGGGAAACATCCAATAGACGTACCAAGGCCGGCCGAGATGCAGGATCGGATAGATCCCGGCGCAGACTACAGCGAACAGCGTCATGGTCTCAGCAAAGCGATTGAGCGAGTTGCGCCACTCACTTCCAGTTAGCAGCAGCAGCGCCGAGATCAGCGTGCCGGCATGGCCGATGCCGAGCCACCAGACATAGTTGTGGATCGCAAAGGCCCAGTTTACCGGGATGTTGATGCCCCAGATGCCGACGCCGCGGGTGAAGAGCTCGACCACCGAGACCATCAGCAGCAAAAGCAGCGCGCTCGCGAACATCATCGCGATCAGCCAGCGCCGCTCCACGGGGAAATGCAGGGGGATGCCGGTGAGCTGGTCGGCGATGCCGCCCATGCTCTGGCGCGTCGGCAGGATGTCGGATCGATCGCTCATCCCTGCCTCGATTCCGTCTCATCCTCGCGCCAGCGCGCCAGATAGGTCGTGCGCGGCCGCGTTCCCAGCTCCTCGAGCAGCACATAGTGCCGGCCGTCGCGCTTCAGCCGCGAGACCTCCGAGCTCGAATCGTTGATGTCTCCAAACACGATCGCCTTGGTGGGACAGGCCTGCTGGCAGGCCGTGACCACCTCGCCATCGCGCAAGGGACGGTTCTCCTTATCCGCAGCGACGTGCGCTGCCTCGATGCGCTGCGTGCAATAGGTGCATTTCTCCATGACGCCGCGCGAGCGCACGGTCACGTCAGGATTGTGGGCGGCATGTTCCGATGAATCGGTGGGGGCGCGATAGTCGTAGAAATTAAAGCGCCGCACCTTGTAGGGACAGTAGCTGGAACAGGTGCGCGTGCCGATGCAGCGGTTATAGACCATCTGGTTCACGCCCTCGGGACTGTGCGTCGTGGCGTGGACCGGGCAGCCCATTTCGCAGGGCGCGTCCTCGCAATGCATGCAGGGCACCGGCTCAAAGAAGCTGCGCGGCTCGGCGATGTCACCGGTGTAGTAGCGCCCGATCCGCAGCCAGTGCATCTCGCGGCCGGCCCTGACCTGATCCGCCCCGACCACGGGAACGTTGTTCTCAGCGGTGCATGCCGCCACGCAGGCATTACAACCGATGCAGCTGTCGAGATCGATCACCATGCCCCAGGCGTTCTTCGATTTCGGCCAGGGGGCGTAAAGACTGGCAAGATTGGGCGATGCCCGCTCTGCCTGACCCGGACTGACCTCGCGGGCGAGATCAAATCCTTCCAGGCGGTGATGCAGCTGGGTTACCGCGAGATCTTCATTGGTCTCGAGCTTGCGGAGGCTTCCACGCGTCAGCCACGGTTCGGCGCCTGGTTGCACGCGATAGGCGTCATAGCCGAGGTCATTGCCGACGCGCCCGGCCCGCGTCCTTCCATAGCCAAGAAAGAGCGCGACCGTATTGTCGGCCTGGCCCGGCATGATCCAGAGCGGCCCGCTCACGCGACGCTCGCCGATCCTCACTTCGACATGATCGCCATTGCTGGCAGCGAGACGCTTTGCCTGCGCCGGACTCACGGCAATCACATTGCTCCAGGTGACGGTCGTCAGCGTCTTCGGAAGTTCCTGGAGCCAGCCGACATTGGCGAACTGGCCGTCCCAGACGGTCGGGTCCGGCCGAAACACGATGTCGAGATCGCCGGTCGTGCTTGGCGGCGCGATGATGTTGCTCGCGGGCGAGGCCGTGATGAACGACGCAGCCCCCTCGACAAAGCCGTCATGCAACGCTTGTTTCCAACGTGCCTCGAATGCGTCGCCAAAGCTCGCCTGCCAGGTCGCGCGGACGGCGGCATCTGCGGCCGGATTGATCTCTCCGAGCAACATTGCGACGATCTGGTGCACCGTCCTCACGTCGTAGAACGGTGAGATCACCGGCTGAAGGATGGTCGCCGTGCCATCGACGGCGCGCGCATCGCTCCAGCTTTCCAGCGCATGTGCGAGCGGAAGCTGCCATTCGCAGAGTGCGCCGGTCTCATCCCGTTGCAGGCCGAGATGAATCGAGGAGCGGACGCGCTTGATGGCTTCGCCGGCGCCGAGCTCGCCGGGTGCGCCATAGGCAGGATTGATGTCGAAGACGATAAGCGAACTCACCCGCCCGCTGTTGATATCAGACACGAGCTCGGCAAGCGTCCCCGCATTCGCCGGTCCGGAGATCGGCGCCGTCAGCTTGAGCGTCTGGCCGGCATTCCCGAGTTGTTGATTGATCCTGGCCACCCAAAGGCCGGTGGCGGCACCTCCACCCAAACCTGAGACAATCAGCGACCGCCCCGGCCGCCCCTTGCAGGCCGCCGCGGCACGCGCAATCCAGCGGCCCTCGGCATCCGTCAACTCCGGCCGGGATGCCCCGGCGACGCCGATAGCGTTTGCAAGCGCCTCCGCCAGGGCCGGCATGCGACGCGCGTCAGCGATCAAGCGCCGGGCCGCCAATGCACCCGTCGCGGACGGCACGCTTTCCGCCATGAACAATTGATTACCCGGCCGATCCGCAAACCGCCGACGCGACTGCGACCAGCCCAGCGCATTGCGCAGCTGGTCAGGTCCCGGTCCCAGAAAATCATCGTCGAGGCTGACAACGACATCGCAGTTCGCGAGCACATAGTGCACGTCAATGGCTTGCCCATAGACCGCAGCCGTGATTTGTCGTCTCGCATCAAGACCTGTGGGCGCGTGCACATGAACGCGCGCTTTTGGAAACTGCTTCAGAAACGAATCGATCTGCCGCCGCAGCGTCGGCGACGTGGTCGGTCCGAGCAGCAGCCGCACGCCCTCGCCCTGATCGGCCCGCCAGCTCTCGCGCATTGCACCGATGGCCGACTCCACATCGGCCCAGCTCACGGGCTCGCCGTGCCGGCTCGGCGCGGCCGCGCGGTCCGGATCATAGAGCTGCAGCACCGCGCTCTGCATGAAGACGTCGCTACGGCCTCGTGTAGCCGGATGCCCCGGATTGCCGTCGAGCTTCGTTGGCCGTCCCGCATGGGTCGTGGCAATCACGGGCTGCGCGAAGCCGTCGAGGAGCACCGCCGTCGCATAGTAGCGCGGCAGGCCGACGGTCTCGCTCGCAGGCTGGTCGACATAGGGTAACGCGGCGACGAACGAGCTCTTCTCGCAGCCGGTCAGCCCCGCCAGAGCGAAGGATGCGCCCATCAGCTTCAAGAATTCGCGGCGCGCGGTCTTCGAAAACTCCTGCACCGCGGGATACTCCGCGTCGATGAAGGCCTGGAAGCGCGGATCGTCTGAGAGCTCCTCGATGCCCGCCCAAACGCGCGGGCCGTCCGTCGATCGATGGTCGATGCGGCGCTTCATCGGTGACATACGTAGCAGTGGGTGAGTTCGCCGACCCGAATGCCCTCATGGGCGGCGATCGCCTCGCCTCCCTTGCGCGCATTTGCCGGCGGCTTCCATGACATGTCGGTGATGTATTCCAGCGGTCGCAGATGCGGCGCGGGATCACGATGGCAACCGATGCAGAACTCCATGGTGAACGCTTTCGCGCGATAGGTTAGCGCCATCTGGTCGACACGGCCGTGGCAGGTTTCGCAGCCGACGCCCTTGGCGATATGGATGTCGTGGCGGAAGAACACGTAGTCAGGGAGCTTTGCGACCCGGGTCCACCGGATCGGCGTGTTGTCGGCGAGGCTTCGCCGCAACGGCTCGAGCATTGACGCGTTGGTCCAGATTTCCGAATGGCATGTCATGCAGGTCTCGGTCGATGGGAGGCCTGCCTGGGGGCCAGCCTCAACGTTGCTGTGGCAATAGCGACAGTCGATGCCGAGTTCCCCCGCATGGTGACGGTGACTGAAAGGCACCGGCTGATGCGGTCGAATGTGGGTGTCCGTCATATACGCCGAGTGTGCAAAGCCAACGACCGCGACAGTGCCGCCGCCGGCCAGGGACAGGCCGCCGATCAGAAACAGGCGTAACCAGGTATCCGCCACGGAGGAGAATATCTGAACCATTCTCGCTGTGACCGGATGGCGAGCTCCCGGTCGACAACCTTGCCATCGTGCGTTGGTTCCTAATGTAGGAACGCTATCCCCGATACGGCATTGTCCTGCCGCGACCGAGGACAACACCATGGCGGACGGCAAGCGCTTCGACTACGAGCGGTCGGACGTCGGACTCCGCCTCGTCGGGTGGCTTGCGGGAGGCCTTGCGACTTTCGTCGCAGTCACGCCGCTCGTGCTGCCGCTTATGTATCCGCAATCGATGAAGCGCATCACACCTGCAAGCCGTCCCGCGTTGAGCTCAAATGCGCCGCCGCTCGAGGTCACCCCTCGGGATGCGCTGCAGAAGTCACGACAGGCCGACGAGCAGATCGAGCGCGGTTACGGCTGGGCCGATCGCAATCGAGGCGAAGTCCGCATTCCGATTGACCGCGCGGTCGAGATCCTCCTGCGCAAGGGGTTGCCGGGGTGGCCATCTCCATGAGCTCGCGCCGGACGAGGCTGCCGTAGATGTGGCGCCAGTGGATCCCGTTCTGGCAGCCCGCGCTCTCGCTGCATAGCGGCGATGTCGATCTGCTGTTCGCTGGTCTATTGGTTGCAAGCGCGCTGGTGTTAGGGCTGCTGTTCTTTCTGCTGATGCTGTTTTGCGTGCGCTATCGCGCGGGCAACCAGACCGACCGCGATGACCGCGTCGTCAAAAGCTGGCATTGGGAGGTCGGCTGGACCACCGCCTCGTTCATCTGCTTCCTCGGCCTCTTCGTCTGGGGGGCCAGCGTCTATTTCCAGATCTACAAGACACAGGCGGACGAGCATGACGTGTTCGTCGTCGCGAAACAGTGGATGTGGAAGACGCAGCATCCCGGCGGCCAGTCGGAAATCGACGCACTGCACATTCCGGTCAAGCGCCCCGTACGCCTCGTGATGGCGTCGCAGGATGTCATTCACAGTTTCTTCATCCCGGCCCTTCGGCTCAAGCATGATGTGGTCCCGGGCCGCTACCAGGACCTCGAGATCGAGGTGGACAAGCCGGGGCACTATCACCTGTTCTGCGCGGAATATTGCGGCACCGATCACTCCGGCATGATCGGCGAGATCGTGGCGATGGAGCCGGCCGATTTTTCCAACTGGCTGACGCAGCAGGCCCCATTAAGTCCGCTTGCGGATGAAGGAGGCGTCCTATTTCGCGAGCTCGGGTGCAGCGGCTGCCATGGCTATGGCAGCAAGGTCCGAGCACCACCGCTGGAAGGGTTGTACGGCAAGCCGGTGCCGCTGTCCGATGGCACCAGCGTGATCGCGGATGACAAGTACATCCGGGATTCCATCCTGCTGCCGCGCAGCCAGGTCGTCGCCAGCTATGAGCCGTTGATGCCTTCGTTCGAAGGAAAAGTCAGCGAGGACCAGCTCTTGCGACTCGTCCTCTACATCAAATCCCTCGCAGGACGCCAATCATGAGCGAGAAGAATTATCTTACCACCGACTACACCCTGAAATCCTGGTTCTTGACGACGGACCACAAGCGGATCGCGATCCTTTATTTTGCGAGCCTGATCTTCTTTTTCTTCATCGGCGGCGCCGCTGCCACCGCGATCCGGATCGAGCTCGCCACCCCGCAAGCCGACTTGGTCAGCTCGGACATCTACAACCGTCTGTTCACCATGCACGGCATCATCATGGTGTGGTTCTTTCTGATCCCGTCTATTCCCAACACACTCGGCAATTTCATTGTCCCGCTGATGATCGGCGCGCGCGACCTTGCCTTCCCGCGGCTTAATCTCATGAGCTGGTACATCTTCATGCTGGGTGGCTGTACCACGTTGTTTGCCATTTTCGCGGGCGGCGTCGATACCGGCTGGACCTTCTACACGCCGTTCTCCACGCTCTACTCCAACAGCTACGTGATCGTCGCGGCCGCAGGCGTCTTCATTGCCGGCTTCTCGTCGATCCTGACCGGGCTCAATTTCATTGTCACCATCCATCGCCTGCGCGCCCCCGGGCTGACCTGGTATCGCCTGCCACTGTTCCTGTGGTCGCTCTATGCGACCTCCGTTATCTTGGTGCTGGCGACACCGGTGCTCGCCATCACCCTGATTCTCATTGCGACCGAACGCTTCTTCGGCGTCGGCATTTTCGATCCCAGGATCGGGGGTGATCCGCTGCTGTTCCAGCACCTGTTCTGGTTCTACTCGCATCCCGCGGTCTACATCATGATCCTGCCGGGCATGGGGGTGATCAACGAGTTGGTCTCCTGCTACTCGCGAAAGCAGGTGTTCGGCTACAAATTCGTCGCCTGGGCGAGCCTCGCCATCGCCGCGGTCGGCTTCCTGGTGTGGGGTCACCACATGTTCGTCAGTGGCCAATCGCTGGTCGCAAGCCTCGTCTTCTCCTTCATGAGCTTCATCGTCGCCGTACCCTCCGCCATCAAGGTCTTCAACTGGACTGCGACCCTGCACAAGGGCTCGATCCATTTCGACGCGCCCATGCTCTATGCGCTGGCGTTCATCGGCCTGTTCACGATTGGCGGCCTCACGGGTCTCTTCCTCGCCTGCCTCGCCTTTGATGTGCACGCGACCGATACCTATTTCGTCGTGGCACACTTCCACTACATCATGGTCGGCGGCATGGTGACGGCCTATTTCGGCGGACTGCACTATTGGTGGCCGAAGATGACCGGCCGGCACTATTCAGAATATTGGGCGCGTACGGCCGCCGTGTTGATCTTCTTCGGTTTCAATCTCACGTTCTTCCCGCAGTTCATTCTCGGGGCCGAAGGCATGCCGCGGCGCTATCACGTCTATCCGCCGGAGTTTCAGGTCTGGAACGTGCTGTCATCCGGAGGCGCAGCGATCCTCGCCGTTGCTTATCTGATGCCGCTGCTTTACCTCGGCTATTCCGCGTTCTTCGGCGCCCGCGCATCGGCAAATCCCTGGAACGCGACTGGTCTCGAATGGCAGACGTCGTCGCCGCCGCCGGAGTTCAACTTCACGACGCAGCCCGTGGTGACGCGCGCGCCTTATCAATACAACGGGGACTTTCAGGCGGAGCCGCAAAATGCCTGAAAGCTTCGCCTTCGCGCCGCAATACGCCTCAATACCTCACCGCGATCACACCGCCGAACTCGGCATGTGGGTCTTCATCGCTACGGAAGTACTCCTGTTCGGCGGCCTGATCCTAACCTATTTCGTCTACCGGCACGCGTTCCCGGAGGACTTTGCCGAGGGCAGCCGTCGCACCGAGATCGTGATCGGAACGGCCAACACGGCCGTGCTCCTGACCTCGAGCTTCCTGGTCGCGTGGGCGGTCGAGATCTTCTCGCCTGACACCGCCGGGATCGTCACATGGCTACTCGTGGGTGCGGCCTGCCTTGGCCTGGCCTTCATCGTGCTCAAGGGGATCGAGTACAGCAAGGAGTATGATGAGCACCTCGTCCCGGGCGTCGACTTCCAGTTCGCCGGATCGCGCGCTAGTGGCGTCCAGCTCTTCTTCATCTTCTACTTCATCGCGACCGCGATCCACGCCCTGCACATGCTGATCGGGATTTGCCTGTTGATCACACTGGCGACCATCTGCCGGACGGCGCCGACGACGCGCCATCAAACGGCGTTGCGCAGCGGGGCGCTGTACTGGCACTTCGTCGACGCGATCTGGATATTCCTATTCGCGCTGATCTACCTGCCCGGGCGATCCTCCTCATGACGCAATGGCGACCACCACTTCCTCTCGTCGGTGCCTGGCTTGGCCTGCTGGCCTTGCTGGCATTAACCGTAACGCTCGCCTATGTGCCGCTCGGAACCGGCAATTCCGTCGTCGCCCTGAGCATCGGCACCATCAAAGCAGGACTCGTCGCCGCCATTTTCATGGAGCTGCGACATCGGAGCGGCCTCACGCTCATCTTCGCGGGTGCCGGGCTGTTCTGGCTCGGGATCCTTCTTTGGCTTGGCCTGATGGATTTCATGACCAGGACGTAAGGCCTAGTTGGTCCTGGCATCCAATCGCGCGCGCTCCTTCCTGACGTCGTCCTCGCTGACCGGCGGCGCCTTGCCCCAATGATTGCGGATATAGCTCGCCACTGCGGCGACTTGCTCGTCGTTCAATTGCCATCCGAAGGCTGGCATGGCCGGACCGGTCGGCTCGCGGTCGGTCGCAACGCTCAGTGCGCCCTGGAGGATCACCCGCAATACCGTCGTGGGGTCCTTCGTATTGACCGTGGCCGCCTCGGCGAGATTTGGGATGAGATTGGGAACGCCCGTCCCATCCGACTTGTGGCAGGCCGAGCAGAGATCCTGATAGATCGCGCCCCCGCCGTCAGCACCTTGGAATCAGCCGAGCTGTCGGCTGCGGGCTTTGGTCCGGAGACGTCCTTCATTAGACCGCCATCGCCTTGACGTCGTCGTCGCTCAGTTTCGACGTCGAGAGCTCGACCACCTCGCCCATCAAGCCGGCCGCGGCGGCAAAGCGGTTATGGCCGGTCTTGAGATATTGCGCGACGTCGTCGGCTGACCATTGCGCGAGCGGCCCCTGACCGCTGGTGATATCGGGCGCGACCCAGCCTTGGAGCGCATAGCCCCGCAAGGGCTTTGAGGCCTCGTCTCCGCCCAGGAGGGTCTTTGGCGTGTGACAGGCGCCGCAATGTCCGGGGCCCTGGACCATATACGCTCCGCGATTCCACTCCTTCGACTTCGATGGCTCGTTCTTGAAGGTGCCCGGCTTGAAGTAGAGCTTGTCCCAGACCGTCATTGCCGTCCTATGGTTAGGCGGGAACGGCAGTTGATCGACGGCCACCGCATTGTGGACCGGCTCGACCGTCGACAGATAGGCGCGGATGTCCTTCACGTCCTCCCGCGTCATCCTCGCGAAGTAGGGAAATGGCATCGCCGGGTACAGCCGCTTTCCGTCGCGTCGGCGCCCATCGCGCACGGCTGCGTTGAACTCCTCGTCGCTCCAGGCACCGATCCCGGTCTCACGGTCCGGCGTGATGTTGGGGGCGACCAGCACCCCGAACGGCGTTTCGATCGGCCTGCCGCCACCGAACGGGTGATCGCTGCCGGGGACGGTATGGCAGCTTCCGCAATCTGCGGCGTCGGCGAGATAGTGCCCGCGCTCGACGGCGGCGAAATCCTGCAAGCTCGCACTCGTGGCCTTGCCCGCGCCGGCGCCAAGCGCGAGTGCGGCCAATGCGAACTGTGCGGATCTACGCATTGATCAACTGCCGAGGATTCTTGAGATACTTTGAGCGGATCGCGTCGGCCGCCCAATAGGCGAGCGCAGCGACCGTTCCGGTGGGGTTGTAGCCGGCATTCTGCGGAAACGCGCTGGCGCCGAGCACGAACAGGTTCGTCACGTCCCAGCTCTGGAGGTAACGATTAAGCGCACTAGTGTTAGGATCACTGCCCATCACCGCTCCGCCGCAGAGATGCGTGGTCTGATGCTTGGTGATGTCATACGGTGCCTTGCGATCTTCCTTGTGGACCTGTTTTGCGCCCATTGCCTGAAAGATCTCGGCGAACTTGTCGGTCAGGAATTTGTTCTGCTTGATCTCGTTGTCATGGAAATCCATGGTGATCCGGACCAGCGGCCGGTTGAAGCGATCCTTGTAGGTGGGATCGAGATCGACATAGACATCACAGTAGCTGTACATGCTGCCATGGACGCCGGTGCCGGGCTTGATCGCGCTCTGATAGTTTTCCTTGACCGCCTTCTTCCATTCGCGCCCCACAACGGCGTTCCCGGCAGAAGGGTGTGGTTTCGATCGGCCGGCCATTGGTCTGCACCTGTCCCACTAACCGCCGCCGACGAACCCATGCGGACCATGGTCGAAATTGTCGCCGTTGAACTCGTCGATGCACATTCCGATCGCGCCGGAGGCGATGAAAGGATTGAAGATGAACTTCGCAGGATCGAAGGACGTCTGAGACGGTCTGGTGCGTGAAATTGCGGCCGATCACGCCGGTATTGGGCGCGGGATCGTAGGCCTTTCCGATGCCCGACATCAGCAGAAGCTGGATGTTGAAAATCGTATAGGCGGAGAGCAAAACGAGATCGGCCGGCTGCTCCCACTCATCGCCCGCGGCATCGACAAACGTCTCGCCTGTGGCGCGCTTGCCGGAGCTGTCGAGATTGATCCGCGTGACCCCGCTGTTGTCGCGTGCCGCAAAGTTGGATTTGCGGACCAGCGCCGGCAGGATGGTGGTTTGCGGCGAGGCCTTTGAGTAGTTGCCGCAACCGAACCACTCGCAGAACCCGCAATAGGTGCATGGTCCCAGTCGAACGCCCAATGGATTTTGATATGGTCGCGACATGTTGCCGGAGGATTGCGGAAACGGCTTGTAGCCGATGTCGCGCGCCGCCTTGGCAAAGAGCGTGTGGCTGAACGGCTGATCCTGCGGCGGATTGGGATAGGGACGCGAACGCGGCCCTTCGAACGGATTGCCCCCCTCCATGATCGTGCCCTTGATGTTGCCGGCTTGGCCGGACGTGCCGCAGAGATATTCGAACCGGTCGTAATGCGGCTCGAGCTCGTCATAGGTCACGTCCCAGTCCTGGTCGTCATACCCTCGGGCAGGAAGCTTGTGCCGTAGCGCTCGGTCAGGTGGGTCTTCAGCACGAAATCCGACGGCAGGAAAGCGCCAGGTCTCGGCGTTCCAGTGCACCCCTCCCCCGCCAACGCCGTTCGGCGGCATGAATGCGCCCCAGCTCCGGATCGGCAGAGCCGTTTGGCTCATCTTGTTGCGGAAGGTGAAGGTGGTCTGGCGGGGACTGAGAAACAGCTCGTGGCGAATCCGGAACCGCAGCTCATCCGCTGCGTAGCCCGGCGGATAGTCCGTCGCCGCATTGCGCCAGGGGCCGCGCTCGATCGCGATCACATCGAGTCCGGCGTCGGCAAGCTCGTAAGCCATGATCGATCCGGTTCAGCCGAGCCCGATGATAACGACGTCCTTTGGCGGAGCTTGCGGTCCATATGTCACGCTCACGATTTTGCGGGAGTCCAGTCGGAGCGGCCCACAATGCTCACTGGCGGATGCGGATAGCGCTCGTTTGGCGATTGACCCAGTCGCGATAGTCGTAGCGGATGCCGGGAAAGCCGATCATCTTCCAACCGACCATATCGCGATTGCCGCCGTGAATGGGGTCGGCGAAGAAGCCTTCCGGGACATCCTTCAACAGCGCAGAGAAAAATCCCTGCGCATCGACAGTCTCGAACTTAACCTCGCCGGACTCGATCTTGCCAAGGACATCATCCTGCTCGGTGGCACCGAGCTCCGCAAAGGTCTTGCCGCCGAACGTCGACCTGCAATGCTTGTCGAGCGCGGCGAGACTCTTGCGGTAGAGCTCGGCATGGGTCAGCGCCGACTGCGGCCCCTGCTCCTTGGTGCCTTTGGCGTGGGGGCCAAGCATGTAGAGGCTCTGGTTGGAGCCGTACGGCCCCTTGAGCTGACGATCGATGAAGACGGCGGAATCCGCAAGCTTGCCGCCTGGCGTCTCCGGGTCCGGCGGAATAATGCGGTCGACGATCGCTTCCATCGCGCGGGCTTCATCGAGGGTGAAGAACTGCCATGGTCCCGGCCGCACGATCTCAGCGCCGAGTTATGGGGAGCCCAAGGGAAACGATTGTGGATGACGGTTGCGCGCGTCAGCGATGTCGTACTGACCAGCCAGGTCGCGAGTGAGACCAGAAACGCCCGTCGCCGCATGGGGGAGATCCATCGAACCGCTGCGGCAACGTGACCAGGGTTTGTAGGTTCCTACGGCGCATTTGATCGGACCTCGACCCCTCAGTCGCAACCTTGGGGTCGGGGTCCCTGATTTGCCGAGCGCGGCTAGGCGAGGGACGCCACTTGCGAGCGGGACTTTGGAACAAACGCATTCAGCCCATGTTGGTCGGCGAGAACCAACCCGACGCGTGTGCGCGCGGCAAGGCTTGAGAGGACATGACGATGAAACACACTATGATTGTCTTGGGCTGTATTCTGCTGGCGGGCCCGGCGCTCGCTCAATCGGTCGGTGAAAAGACTGGCATCAACTCCGCGCTCGGGGTTGCGCCAACAACGGCCGACTTCGTCAAGGAGGTCGCCATCAGCGACATGTTCGAGATCGAGTCCAGCAAGCTTGCCGAGCAGAAGGGCAATGCGCAGGAGAAAACATTCGCGCAGCAGATGGTGACCGATCACACCAAGACCAGCAACGATCTGAAGGGACTGGTCAGCAGCGGCAAGGTCAAGGCCGAACTGCCGACAGCAATCGACAGCTCCCACCAGAGCAAGCTGGACAAGCTGAAAGCCGCCTCAGGCAAGGATTTCAGCTCCGACTTCGACTCCGATCAGGTCAGCGCCCACAAGGACGCGGTGTCCCTGTTCGAACGCTACGCCAAGGGCGGCGACAATGCCGATCTCAAGGATTGGGCTGGCAAGACGGTCCCTGCCCTCAAGCACCACCTCGAGATGGCACAGGAACTCGGCAAGGCGCCAAGCGTCGGACAATCGAAGAAGTAATCCTGCTGTCGGACGACGGCACTCGGCACTTTTCTGCCAATGGCAGCGATGCAGCTCCGGCCGTTGCGGGCTCGACGTGCGGAGATTCTTTGTGAAGTCCAGACACGCATTCTCGCGCCAGACTCTGATCGGCGCGGCCGGAGCTTCCCTCTCCGCCCCCGTCGCGAAAGGAATGAGCCCATGGTAGAGCAAGACCTCATCGATCCAACCAGCCGATATCCGAAGCCTCCGTTCAAGCGGCAATCGCAGCCTTGGCCTGGATTGGCGGGCCAGATGGAGCCGCGGCCCGATCATGGCGAGACCAGCTATAAGGGCTCTGGCCGATTGTTGGGCCGCAAAGCGCTCATCACCGGCGGCGACTCCGGCATGGGCAGAGCGGCCGCCATCGCTTTCGCGCGGGAAGGTGCCGACGTTGCCATCAACTACTTCCCGACCGAAGAGCCTGACGCGCAGGACGTGATCGCCATCATCAGAAAGGAAGGACGAAACGGAGTCGCGATCCCGGGCGATCTGCGGGACGAAGCGTTTTGCAAAAGGCTTGTCCAGCAGGCCATAAAGGAACTTGGCGGCCTCGATATCGTTGTCTCCAATGCTGCCAGGCAGCAATCACGCGAATCGATCCTCGACATCTCTTCCGAGGATTTCGACGCGACGATGAAAACCAACATCTATGCGCCATTCTGGATCATCAAGGCGGCTCTGCCCCATCTAAAAGCCGGCGCGTGCATCATCGGCACGGCCTCCGAGCAGGCTTACGATCCTTCACCGGAGCTGTATGATTACGCCCAGACCAAGGCTGCCACGACGAACTATGTGAAATCTCTCGCCAAGCAACTGGGCCCGAAGGGCATTCGCGTCAATGGCGTTGCGCCGGGGCCGATCTGGACCCCGCTTCAGGTGTCCGGTGGTGCATCGATGGAGAAGCTCGAAAAATTTGGCGACCAGACCCCGCTCTCCCGTCCCGGTCAGCCGGCCGAGCTCGCGTCAATTTACGTCCAGCTTGCAGCGGCGGATGCCAGCTACGCTACGGGCCAAATCTATGGTGCGGCGGGCGGATCGGGGCAACCGTAATAGCAGAAGCTCCACACAACGCTGCCCGCGTGGAGCTTCCTGACCAGGATTTCATCACTGACAAGGATGGCGTCGCCCATCGGGGCCGCGAAACCAGGTTCCGGGACGACAGGCAAAGTCGTTAGGACGGTAGTACGGCCGGTCGTATGCATACGAATTCCGGAACGGAGCGGTAGCGATCGCGCCAGCGGTGCCAATTGCTGCGCCGGCGATCCCTGCGGCCGCACCAGCTGCGGTCCCCACAGGTCCACCGCTATAGTGATGATAGCAGCGGTGCGCGTCGCAATAGTCGCGTGCCATCGCCGGCGACGTCGCGGTTGCCACGACTATTGCGGCGCCGGCGATCAGTCTTGATGTTTTCATTGGAGCCTCCATCGTCCAAAGCCTCGTGACCTCAACGACCAACGACGGACAGCGTTCCGCGCCTCATTGCGAGCAGTCCATGCGGCTGAAGGCGTTTCTCTCACTGCGATAGTCGTTGCTTCTCACGGACCGCCCGCCTGATGCTTGAGCTCCCCAGCTCGGCAGTTCGCGCCCTCCACTAGATGCTGATGAGAGCGATGCCGAGATCGGAACGCTTCTTGCGGCGAAGGTGAACCGCGGTTTCCGTGATCGTCACCTCGAGGGTCGGTTGAACCGATCCAGACAGGAGGTGACCGCCGCGGAGCGTGCCATCTTGCAAGCCCAGGACGGCATGCAGATGAAGGCTGGACTTGCCATCATCGCCTTGCGCCACATCGCCGAGCAGGCTCAGGACTTCGCATTGTTCATTGACCTCGATCGGCTTGTACTTCTTGGCGGCAAGGTCGAACCAGCCGACTTTTGCCTTTGAGAAGGCGCCGATCGCGGACACCGAAGCCCCGGTGACCTGCTCGCGATCGGCAAATTCGGTGATGGATTTGAATGCCTCCTCTTCCGGATCGAGAATCAGGATAAAGGTCCGCTCCGCGCCGGAGTTAATCGTCTTCGATTTCATGGGAAGTCCTGCTGTTGCGATTTCCACTATTTGCAATGCGTCATGCCGGATCTAATTGCGACTACGTGGCCGAGATCGGTATCTCCCCGCCCTCCATGAGTTCGGGCACGACATCCTTGAATAGACGCACCGGAACGGACTTTCCCGCAGGAACCTTGCTGCCTTGCGCATAGTGCCACAGTGGGATCAGCCCATTGCACTCCGGATAGTAGCTTGCAATGTTCCTGCGCGGAATGTCGTAGGGCACAACCTGGAGTTCGCTTAAGCTTCGTTCGACACCATCACCTGCTTCGGTCACCAGCGTGACGGTGTCTCCCGCTTTCAGGCCGTCCACCTCCATGTCGACCGGATTCATGAAGATGACGTAGCGGCTGCCCTGAACGCCACGAAAGCGGTCGTCTTCCGTGTAGATCGTCGTGTTGAACTGACCATCGGCGCGCATCGTCATCAACTCGTAGACGCCGTCGCGCTCCCGCGGCGGCGCGAAGGCCGCCTTGGGAACGGTGAAGTTCGCCTTGCCGTTGGGCGTCATCCATCTGCGCTCGCGGGCCGCAAGCGGTCGCGGAAACCCTCCGGGCTCGAACATACGCTTGTTGAAATCCTTGAACTGGTCGGGATAGGTGCGCTCGATGGCATCCCGCACCCTAGAATAGTCGGCCATCCAGGCGTCCCAATCGACCTTGGGATTGGGCTTGAGCGTCGCTCTCGCAATGCCGGCGATAATCGCCGGCTCCGACAAGGCGTGCTCGGCCACCGGCTTGCGCTGACCGCGCGAACCATGAATGCAGGCGGTGGAATCCTCCATCGACACGGCCTGCGCGCCGCTCGCCTGCTGGTCGATCTCGATCCGGCCGAGGCACGGCAGAAGATATGTGACCTCGCCCGGCACGATGTGGCTGCGATTGAGTTTTGTCGCAATCTGCACCGACAGGCGCAAACCGTACCATGCGGGCTCCATCAGGGATCGCTCGGGGACGGCACGCACAAAATTTCCGCCAAGGCTGACAAATCCGCGGACATCCCCCTTCAGGATGCCCTCGCAGGCGTCCACCGTCGACAGACCATCCCACCGCGGCGGCTCAAAACCGTAGAGTTCGGCGAGCTTGTCGAGCGGCACGAGCTTGGTCTTCTCGGAGATACCGACCGTCCGCTGACCCTGCACGTTCGAGTGCCCCCGGATGGGCGAAATGCCGGCGCCCGGCTTGCCGATATTGCCCCGCAACAGCAGCAGGTTCACAAGCATCTTGGTGGTCTCGACACCGTGCTTGTGCTGGGTGACGCCCATGCCGTAGTTAGCGATCACAGCCTTTGCCGCCATATACGTGTTTGCAGCCTCAAGCATCGCAGATCGCGAAAGCCCTGATGCCCTCTCGATCTCGCTCCATTCTTGCGCGCGGCAAAAGGCGGAAAACTCCTCAAAGCCCGCCGTGTGCTGCCGGATGAACTCGACGTCGATGAGACGCGGATTTCCATGCTCCCGCGCAAGGTCATCCGACTCGATAACCCATTTGCAGATCCCGACGATCGCCGCGGCATCGCCGCCGACCCGGACCTGATGATATTGCGTGCTGATCCGCGTGGCACCCGCGATCATCTGAAGGGGATTTTGCGGGTTGACGAAGCGCTCGAGACCCCGCTCGCGGAGCGGATTGAAAGTCACGATCGGCACGCCGCGCTGAGCGGCTTCCTGGAGCGGATGCAGCATGCGCGGCGCGTTGGTGGTCGTATTGTGCCCGAAGAAAAAGATACAATCGGTACTTTCGAAATCCTTTAACAGCACCGTGCCAACGGGGGATCCGATCACCTGCGGCAGCGCCACAGACGTCGTCTCGTGGCACATGTTCGAGCTGTCCGGAAAATTATTGGTACCGTACATCCGGCCGAACAACTGGTACATGTAGCTCGCTTCGAGTGACGCCCGGCCCGAAGTGTACATGACGACCGTACGCGGATCGAGCTTGTTCAGTTCCGCGCCGATTTCCCGGAACGCCTCGTTCCATCCAACCGGCACGTATTTGTCGCTGCTCGGATCGTAGCGCATCGGCGTCGTTAAACGCCCCTGCTCCTCCAATTGATGGTCGGACCATGTCCGCAGTTCAGCCAGCCTATGTTGCGCGAAGAACTCCGGCGTGACGGTCTTTCTTGTCACTTCCCAAGCCGTCGCCTTGGCGCCGTTCTCGCAGAATTCGAACGGATGCGGCTTTGCAGGCTTTGCCCAGGAACAGCTCACGCACATGAAGCCGCCGGGCTTGTTCTGCTTCAACAGGATCTCGCTGCCAAGAATCGCGACTTCTTCCTGCGTCAAAATATGGATGACGGCATTGAGCGATCCCCAGCCGCCGGCCGGAGCAACATAGTTTTCGACCTTAGCTTTTTGTCTCATGGCATGCCCTTTGACTGCAGCTCCCGAACGGAAAACATAAGAGGCGATTGCAAGTTCCTTTGCGTTCGGAACCTTGCTGCAGCTCGCGCGTCGACAAATCGTCGTAAGGACCAATATCATGCTCGGCTCCCAACCCGGCGGGCGCGATCGCATGTCCACGCCCGCAGCTACAGTCAGAATGCCTCGGCTCACATCAAGCTATACGTATGACGAGCGCACGGTGGCGGAGGAAAGTCCGGTCGCGCTCGTCTACGACGGAACGACGGTTGCAGTTCTCATGGTCACGCCCACGGATCTGACTGATCTCGCAGTCGGCTTCAGCCTGACGGAAGGGATCATCCAGGACATCGGCGAGATCGCGGAGCTAACGATAGCTCCGGCTCCCGACGGCATCGAACTGCGAATGTGGCTGCGGCCGAACGCCGGCCGCCTGCTAAAAGAACGACGACGTCGCCTGGTTGGGCCGACGGGTTGCGGCCTGTGTGGGATCGAAAGCTTGCGTGAGGCCAACCGGATTGCTCGACCGGTTCAGCAGGAAGTCTACCTCACGCCCGAACAGATCTGCGTTTCCATTGATACCCTGGCCGCATTGCAACTCCTTAATCACAAGACGCACGCCACACACGCCGCCGGATTTTTCCAGCCCGGCAGGAGAGACATGATCGTGCGCGAGGACGTCGGCCGCCACAATGCGCTCGACAAGCTTGCCGGCGCCCTTGCGGTGGAGGGAATATCGGGACCCGCTGGCGCCGTCATCCTCACGAGCCGGATATCGGTCGAGATGGTGCAAAAGACCGCCGCGATCGGCGCCGGCGTCATCATCGCAATTTCAGCGCCCACCGCGCTCGCAATACGGACGGCTGAGGCCAACGGCATCACGCTGGTCGGCATCGCCCGCGGACGCGAATTCGAGGTCTTCAGCCATTTCGCCAGAATTCTCTGATGTTATGCGCGCGAATATCTGGCCCGCATAGGCGCAATCGCTGCCCAGGCGCCCGGCGGTGCGCTCACGATCGAATGGCTGGCACGCCGGTCCGCCCGCGGACTGAGCCTATGGCACGGCCGTTCTCTTTGGCTCTAATCTGTCGGCAAAGGCCATCCACTCCGGAAGCGGCGCGCCGTCGCGGTGCCGACCACCCGCCACTGCTGCCGCCCAGGCGCTCACAGCCCCGAGCAGTGTGGCGGCGGCCACGGAGAACGCGAGAACGATCGTGCTGCGACGCGCATGAGTGATCGCCGTTTTCGAGCTCGCGATCGCCTGGTCGACCCGTCGCTCGGAGTCTCCGGCCGAAAGGCCCGTCAGCGCCTGGATCTGTTGCATCAGATGGGTCCGGTCATCTCCGTTCACACCGTTGTGGCTCGACGAGGTCATGAGAATCCGGCTCGCCTCGGCGCGCTCGGCGCTGATATCAGCATTCGCAGGTCGACGCGGCGAGCGCAATAGCCGATCGAGTTCGTAGCTCAGGAGCGGCTCGGCAACCGTACTGTTGACCATTGTCGTTGATGAAGAGGCGCGATTGACCGCGGCCGCGCTAACAATGCCTGCCAGCACAGCGCCAAGCAGAACCGCGAGCGCCCATGCCGCCAGCCCATGAAATCCGTCGCGCATTTCCCTTTCCGCACCACTAGTCGCATCGATGCCGCCGCGAACTCGCCCCGCAATATAGCCGCCTAGGCCAAAACTGACGATCGCCTGCAAGATCAAATAGAGGCCGGAGAGCAGCGACAGCGCGATCGACGCGTCTCGCCATGTTGGCGAGGCAGAGCTGACACCGAGACCGATGGTGACGCCAAAGGTCACAAGAATAAAGGTGAAAGCCGTCGCGACGAATCCGCCTGCGACGATAGGCGTCCATCGCAAATATCGCCCTTGATCGGGAATTGTCGGCGCTTCGTCTTCGATGAATGTGGGACCCTCGATGGTCATGATCAAAGTCCTCAGCGCAGACCGAAGAACGAAAGGATGGCCATAATCACGACGATTAGGCCGATCAGATAGATCAGCTGGTTCATTTCAGTCCTCCTCCAGTTCCTCCCCGACCGATAATTGCAGCTAGTTCGGAAGGTTCCAGTTTGGAGCTGACCGTGCCGCGCGCCAGATAGCGTTGTCTCAAGTTTCGTATGTCCCCAACGGCCCAAATCTACGTCCCGCCTTCCGTGGCAGGCTTCTTGATGAGCTTGCCTTCGTGCACTTCATGAGCAACGGCGCCTGTCCTGGCTTTTGCGCGGCGCGCAGATGACCCATTGCTTGCACCGTCTTCTTGGTTGCCCGAAACCTCGTCCCGTCGATGGGCTCCGCGCTCCTTGCGATTTTTATCAGGTGGTTTAGTTCGCATGTTTCCGCTCCGGATCGCCCCCCATCAATTCGCGGCGCTCGCCGCGCCGACCGCATTGGCCAATAGCTCTGCGATGTGCTTAGTCTTGCGGCCAGTGCCCTGCTCGATCTGCTCCCGACAACTGAACCCGTTCGCCAGGATGACCGTATCGGAGGCCGCGTTTCTGATCAGCGGCATCATGGCGCGTTCAGCCGCCGTGATGGACAGGTCATATTTTTCCCGCTCAAATCCGAACGCTCCGGCCATTCCGCAGCAGCCTGACTTCATGATCTGGTAGTCGAGCCCCAATTGGTCGAGAACGCGCTGCTCGGCTTGCGACTCCAGCACCGCATGGTGGTGGCAATGAAGCTGCACCAATGCCGCGCCTGAAGTCCGGCCGAGCTCCTCATGCGGAACGTGCCGATCGAGAAACTCCGTGAAGAACAGGGTCTGTTGCGAGAGGCGTTCGGCGTGCTCGCGCCCGGGAAAGAGACCTGGCAGCTCGTCACGGAACGCGCTGACACAAGCCGGCTCAAGGCCGACAATCGGCATACCCGCCCTCAAGGCCGGCGCGAGCGCAGCGAACGTGCGTTCCCAAAGCTTCTTGGCGCGATCCAGCATACCCCAGTCGTACAACGGCCGCCCGCAGCATAGAATGCGGTCGGGAATCGTCACGGTGTAACCAAGTGCCTCGAGAACCTCGGTGGCTGCAATTGCCGTTTGAGGCCTGAGATAGTTGTTGAATGTATCCGGCCACAACATAACGGTCTCGCCGCCTCTGCGCGTGCCCCGCTCCCGGAACCACTGCACGAACGACTGGCCTGCATACCTTGGTATCCTACGCTGCGGCGCAATCCCGCCAGCCCATTTCGCCGCCGCAGAAAGGCCCGGCCATTGGAAGACGGCATTGGCCAACCAGGGGGCGGAACTTGCCAGGCGCGACCATTCGTGGATCAGACCCATGGTGTAGGCTGCCCGCGGGCGCAATCGTCCCTTGTAATGATGCGCACGAAATTCGGCCTTGTAGGTGGCCATGTCCACCTGCACGGGGCAGTCGCTCTTGCAGCCTTTGCAGCCGAGGCAAAGATCGAGTGCGTCCTCCACCTCCGCGCTGCGCCATAGATCGTCGATCGGCCCGCCATGCAGCATCTCGAAAAGGAGGCGCGCGCGCCCGCGCGTCGAATGTTTCTCCTCGTTGGTCGCCATGTAGCTCGGGCACATGACGCCCTTCTCGCTGTCGCGACGACGGCAGGCGCCGACGCCCACGCAGCGGCGTGTCGCCTTCGCGAAACTATTGGAGTCCTCCCCGTAGGAAAAATACGTTGGCAGATCAGGCGGCTGATAGTTGGGTCCGATCCGCAAGTTCGATGTTGGCGGAAATGGATCGATCACCTTTCCCGGATTCATCTTTCCATTCGGATCCCAAATCGCCTTGAACTCGCGGAAGGCCTGCATAAGCTCGGGCCCGTACATTCTTTCCAAAAGGCTCGCGCGAGCCTGGCCGTCGCCGTGCTCGCCGGACAGTGTGCCGCCATAGCGCACGACGAGATCTGCGGCCTCATCGAGGAAACGCTGCCAGTTAGCTAGGCCGGCCTCCGTGCGCAGATCGAACGGCACGCGGCAATGCACAAGCCCATCGCCAAAGTGACCATAAACGGATGCGTCATAACCATGATTGCGATAGAGCGCCTTGAGCTCACGCAGATAGTGGCCGAGATTTTCCCTAGGGACCGCGCTGTCCTCCCATCCGGGATGGGTTTCTGGAAAGCCTGGCACGTGGGCGGTCGCCGCGAGCGCGGCTTCGCGAACTTCCCAGATCTTGGCCTGCTGCTTGGAATCAGCGACCAGCTTCGCTTCGTGACCGCGTCGGCTGAATTCCTCGGCCAACGGATTGGCTTTCGCTATTGCGTCATCGCTCGTCTCGGCGCCGAATTCCGCGATCAGCCATCCGCCTCCCGCTGGCAGCACCTTTACGTTTTCGGGATGAAGGTGCTTTCGCTTGACGAATTCGACAAGCAGCCGGTCAAAGCCTTCAAGTCCGATTGGCCCGTAGGGTAGCACGTCGGGCACCGCATCGGCTGCGCGGTAAACATCGTCAAACCCGATGATAACGAGCACGCGATGCCTTGGACTTGGCACCAGATTGAGCCTGGCACGCAGAACGATTGCGCATGTACCTTCGGTTCCAACGAGCGCTCGCGCGACGTTGAACCCGTGCTCCGGCATCAGCTCATCCAGATTCTCGTAGCCGGATACACGGCGCGGAATCTTCGGATATTTCGCCAGGATGAGATCGCGATAGCGCCAGCGAAATTCGTCCAACTGGCGGAAGATTTGCGCCCGTCGTCCACCCGAAGCCAGATGCTGCCGGAATTCCTCCTCTCCGGTCCGACCGACCTCAAGGCGAATGCCGTCATAGGTGAGAATGTCCATCGAGTCGATGTTATCTGAGGTACGGCCCGCCATCACCGAGTGGACGCCGCATGAATTGTTGCCGATCATGCCGCCAAGGGTGTTGTGGTCATGCGTCGCAGGATCCGGCCCGAAGGTGAGGTGATTGCGTTCGGCAGTTGCGCGCAGATTGTCCAGGATGCAGCCGGGCTCGACTTCCGCGATCCGCGAAACGGTATCGACGGCGATGACGCGATTGAGATATTTCGAGCAATCGATCAATACGGCGAAGTTGCAGCCTTGACCCGAGAGACTCGTCCCGCCGCCACGCATGACGATGGGAACATCGAACTTGCGACAGAGTTCGACAGTTCTGACGATGGCTGCGGCCGAACGCGGGATCACAACGCCGATTGGCACCTGCCGATAGTTCGATGCGTCGGTGGCGTACAGGGCCCGGTCGCCCGGGTCGAACCGCACTTCGCCATCCACGACGCTGGCAAGTTCACGCGCGAGCTGCTCATACTGTTCTGGAGGCGGACCGGTAGTTTGCTCGCCGATGATCCGGCCGTCCGGCGCCCGCTCGATACGGCGTTGTGAAGCGCGCGCCTTGCTATGGTCGACTTCAAGAATGTGGCTCATCAAGTCTCCTCTGCCGCATGAACGCGCGGTTAAATCGCGGGCAAGTGGAGCTCTCGACCGCGAATGCGGCGCGAGAGCCGGTGCGCCTCGGCGCCACGGCGGCCTTTCACCTTTCCACGCGCCTCGCTCGCTTCGACGTTTTTACCGAAGCACCGCGAAGCGCTGTTCGGGCTACTCAGGTGATTTCACGGACAACGTCCGAGGCCACCGTCAGTGCGATTTTCCCACCCGCCGGCGTACCGCGCGCGAGCGACTCGGCAAAGTTCTTGATCTGCTTCAATGTCGCCTTCGGTGGCATTGGTGGCTCGTGCGGATCGACGACCGCCTCGACCAGGACTGGGCCACGCGTGTTCAGCGCCTGGCGCAGAACCTCGCGGCAGCGCTTCGGATCATCGACACTGAAGGCATTGACGCCAAAGCCGCGCGCCACGGCGACAAAGTCGATTGGCTGGAGCTCGCAAACGTATTCGGGATTGCCCAGAAATACCATCTGCTCCCATTTTATCTGACCAAGCGCGTTGTTCTTGATCACCACGATCTTCACGTCGAGGCCATACTTTGCGCAGGTCGCAAGTTCACCCATCAGCATGGTGAGGCCGCCGTCACCTACAAATGCAACGACCTGCCTACCCGGATAGGCAACCGCTGCGGCAATCGCGTATGGCAAGCCACAGGCCATGGTCGCAAGATTGCCCGAGCAGGAGAACATCATGTTTCCGCGCATCACGAGATGACGCGCGATCCAGGTCGTAATCGTTCCGGAGTCGGTTGACACGATTGCGTCGTCGGCAAGGAGCTTGTCGAGTTCGTATGCGACGACTTCCGGCTTCATCGGCTTGTCGTCACGTGTGCCCCGTTCGGTCATCAGCTCGCTCCATTCCTTCATGCCGACTTGGGCCGTTTCCAGGAAGGACCGATCGTCCCGGTAGTCCAGCCGGGGCAGAAGCGCCTGAAGCGCCTTGCCGGTGTCGCCGACCAGGCCTGCCGCAACTGGATAGCGCAGGCCTATCCGCATCGGATCGAGTTCGATTTGCACCGCCTGCGCCTGTCCCGGCTTGGGATAAAACTCGATGTACGGAAACGCGCTGCCAGCGATCAGCAGCGTGTCGCAGCCCTCCAGCGCCTCCTGCGCAGGCTTGGTGCCAAGCAGGCCAATGCCGCCCGCCGAGAACGGACTGTCGTCGGGAATCACCCCCTTGCCCAGCAATGGCTTGATGACAGGCGCCGCGAGACGCTCAGCCACAACCAAGACCTGGTCACGCGCCTCAAGCGCGCCGCGTCCAGCGAGAATGGCCGTTTTCTTGCCGGCATTGAGGATCGCAGCAGCACGGCCGAGCTGTTCGTCGCTCGGAGCCTGTGCAGAGCGGGCCATCAGGTCCGAAACGTGATGGGCGACGTTACGCTCCGACTTCTTGTCGGCGCTCACTGGTTGAGCCTGCATATCGACTGGCACTGTGACGTGCGAAACGCCGCGATAGGCGAGCGCGGAACGACAGGCCAGCTCCATGACATTCTCAACATGCTGAGGTCCCATGATGCGGCTGTTATAGACGCAGACATCCATGAAGAGCTTGTCCAGTTCCACATCCTGCTGGGTGAAGGTGTGAAGCAGGTCATGAAACTGGAGCCCCGTGATGGCGAGGACCGGCTGCCCATCGAGTTTGGCGTCATAGAGACCATTGAGAAGATGAATGCCGCCGGGGCCGGAGGTTGCAATGCATACGCCAAGCCGGCCGGTCCACTTTGCGTAGGCGCAGGCGTTGAACGCCGCAGCCTCTTCGTGACGTACCTGAATGAATTTGATCCGGTCCTGGCGTGTGCGCAGCGCTTCGATGATTCCGTTGATCCCATCACCGGGAAGGCCAAAAACAGTGTCCACGCCCCAGTCGAGCAGCTTCTCGACCAGGACGTCTGATGCAGTAGGAGATGCCATGGGACCTTATCCGCAATTTCAACGTCGCCCGTCGATGGAAGAACGGATCGTAGCCGAGAGCGTTCCTACCAACCTTCGACGGGGACGCCGATGTCTTTGATTCCATGGAACTCCCCGATGCCCCGCGCGGTTTGCTCGGCAGTGGCCTGATCGCCCCGCCGTCGCTTTACAAGCCAGCCAGGGAGGATGACGAGCCGGATGCCAGGTGAATTTCGAAACCGCACGGTTGTGATTACGGGGGCATCCGCCGGCGTGGGACGGGCCGCCGTTCATCGGTTTGCGCGAGCAGGCGCAAGGATCGGACTGATCGCCCGTGACGAGGCTGCCCTGACCGACGTGAAAGACGAGATCGAAAGGCTTGGTGGAAGTGGCTTTGTGGCGCCGGCGGACGTTGCGGATGCGGACCAGGTTTTTGCCGCGGCGGATGCCATTGCCCGGCAACTCGGACCGATCGACATCTGGATCAATGATGCGATGGTTACCGTCTTCTCGCCGGTCTGGGATCTGACGCCGGAAGAATTCCGTCGCGTCACCGATGTCACTTACCTTGGCGTTGTCCACGGCACGATGGCCGCGCTCCGCCACATGCGTCCGCGCAATCGCGGCTCAATCATTCAGGTCGGCTCGGCCCTGGCGTTTCGCGGCATCCCATTGCAGGCCGCCTATTGCGGCGCAAAGCACGCCATCCGCGGGTTCACGAATTCCCTTCGCACCGAACTCATCCATGCGCGCTCCCGCATCAGAATCACGATCGTGGAACTGCCGGCCGTCAATACACCGCAGTTCGATTGGGCACGCACCCATATGAAGCATCAACCCCGTCCGGTACCGCCGGTCGTTCAGCCGGAAGTGATCGCAGACGCGCTCTACCGAGCAGCCCTGCGCCCCGCGCGGGAATATTGGGTCGGCTCGAGCACGCTGGCCGTCGTCCTTGGAAACATGCTGGCTCCCGGTTTGTTCGATCGCTACGTCGCGGGAACGACCGTCAGCGGACAGCAGACCAGGAAGCCCGTCGCGCCTTATCGCAAGGACAATCTTTTGGAGCCAATCCGCGAACTGCATCGCACCCGTGGGAGCTTTGGAGACGAATCCCGAAGTAACGCGATTGTGGCTCGCGGCACTGTCGCCCGCATAGCACCGGTCGTTGCATGCGGGGCTGCCCTCCTGACGCTTGGCCTGCTGATCCGGTCTCATTCGCGCGGAACGTTGCGCACACGGTACAACTAGAGGCTCCGTCACGAACTCGCCCAGTGTGTGATCTGGGTGAAACCGCCAAGCGTCGCGCCATATACGACCTGGGCGATCAAGGTGCTCAAGGGTGTATGGTAGCCGTAGTTCATTGCGAGGAAACCAGGCGGCTCGAGCTGCCGGATCGAGCTCGCGGAATGGTATTCCGACGCCATCCGAGGATGCACGAACGGCAACAGAGGCAGCGCGCACGTCAGGAGAAACACGCCGTGCACAAAACCGGCGAGCGCTCCGAACCACCAAGTGTAAATCCGAACACTCGAAAACAGCAGGAAATAGATGAATGCAAACAGCCATCCGCCGATCACATAAACGGTGAACCCGGCGATCACTGCACGTCCACGCTGCCCCGTAAAAAAAGTACCGATCAGCAATGGCAGGCTCAGTCGCGAAAATCCGAGACCGCGGCTGGCCTCCAGAATAGACGTCATCACCAGGGTCGCGATCAGCGCCCATAGAGGCAAATACAAGGAAGATCCGTTCAGCGCGCTCACTGGCCGGCTCTCCGACGGGCCCGCTCGATTGCCAGTGCGGAATAGATCAGCCCGACATGGGTGAAGGCTTGAGGATAGTTGCCCAGCGCTCTTCCGGAACGAGGTTCTATCTCTTCACCAAACAGGCCGACGTCATTTGCAAATCCGCACAGACGATCGAAGCGTTGCACCGCTTCCTGAACAAAATCGCGCTCCGCCAGGTGAACGACCGCAAAGAAACTGACGATCCCGAAGGCGCCTTCCCTGCTGCTGAGACCATCATATCCCGGGCGATATCTATAGAGCAGGCCGTCGCAACCGAGTTCCTTCTCAAGCAGGTTGTAGGTTGAGACCATTCGCGAGTCTGATGCACGCGTGTAGCCGAAGCAAATGAGCAATAGCATCGCCGCATCGATCTCCGCTCCACCGAGCTCTGCTGTGTAACTGTTGAGCTCTGTGCTAAACCCTCGCGCTTCGATACATTCGGCGATTTCCGCACGCGTCCGGCGAAACCGGTTTTCGCGAGATCCAATATCGATCGCTCCCCGGTCGTGCAGGGACATCAGCCTGTCTAACGCCACCCAACACATGGCTTTTGAGAATGTATATGGGCGACGTGATCCCGGGATCTCCCACATGCCGTTATCCGGCTCTCGCCACCGCTTGCAGATCACGTCGCCGAAGCCGACGAGCATTCGCGCCTCCAATGGGCTCAGTTCACTGCCCGAGGCAGCAAAGATATGCGCGGCGGCGATCACCTGACCGTGTACATCAAGCTGAAGCTGCGTGATCGCGTCATTTCCGACGCGAACCGGGGCGGTGTTCAGATAGCCGGCGAGCCAATCAACGGTCCATTCTCGCAAATTTGAGCGTCCGTAGACGTCATAGAGGCTGTTCAGATTTGGTCGCGTCAGGCGCGTGGCGTGCAGCAACCAGCCCAGATATGCCGACGCCTCCTCATGAAAGCCCAAATCGACCAGCGAGCTCATGGTCAGTCCCGCGTCTCGAAGCCAGCAGTATCGATAATCCCAATTGCGCTCGCCACCGATCGCCTCCGGAACGGATGTGGTGGGTGCTGCGATAATCGCGCCGGAAAGGCAGAACGTCATCAGCTTGAGCATGATGGCACTTCTCAGCACAGCATCTCGCTCACGCCCCTGGAAATTGCAGGCCCTGCTCCAGTCGCGCCACCACGCGATCGTGTCATCGCAGCGAGCGTCGGCGTCAGGGCCGACCGGGGCGATTGTACCGACGTCGCGCTCGACATAAGAAATGCTGAAATACTGGCGCTCGCCCACTGTCGTGCGGAACGCTGCCTTCAGCATTGCTCCATCATAGAGCAGATCGACGTTGCTGTTGAGGAGGAGCAGCTCATCCGCGCATCCGCAGCGCCACACGGCGTCGGTCAGCTTACGGATCGGAGGTCGCGCGCGCCCATAGTGCGGTCGCGGCGCGAACTCGATGTCTAGGTCGACAGAGCCTGCGACGCCCTCAACAATGCGCAGAATCTCACGCATGGGTGAAAGGGACCCTACGCTGTCCGAGATCGGACAGAGGTCGATCAGCCGCACAATGCCGCTGTCCGTTGCAAACGTCGTTTCGAGCACGGCTGTCGCGTGCACATAGTGGCGTTCGACAACAAATGATGAATGTGGCTTGATGGAGAAGTGACCGGCGGCCGGGTCAAGCAGGCGGGCAAATGCACTCGGGCTGGAGAAGTTCGGCAAGCACAACCAATCGAGCGACCCCTCCCGCGAGATCAGGGCGGCCGTTCTGCAATCGCCAATAATGGCGTAGTCCTTGATTTCCGGTTGATGGATTTCTCCAGCACGTGACGTCTGCCGGTTCAATGTCGATCTCCGGCGCTTGATGTCGTTTGGACCAAGGCCTTGTGGTTCTGGCTCGGTTGCGCCAGGACGCCACATGATCCGTAAAAATTGACGCCGCCGAGCTACTTTGGTTCCCGACGTACGAGGCCCATGTGCGCGAGAAGATGCGGGCCAAGCTCGTCCACCCGGCTCACACCCAGCAGGCCCATCGCATCCAATGCCTCGATCTTGAGGATTTCGAGAGCGCGGACGGCACCTGCAGCCCCGGCAGCGCAAAGGCCGTACAGAGGTGCTCGCCCCACCCAAACCGCGTCGGCGCCCAGCGCGCAAGCCTTGAGCATATCGGTCCCTCGCCGGATGCCGCCTGACATATAAAGAGCCATCTTTTGGTCGACGATATCCCGCGCCACCGGCAGGAGATCGAGCGGCGAAATCGTCCAGTCCAGTTGGCGACCGCCATGGCTGCTCAGCACAACTCCATCCACGCCGCTGTCGAGCGCGCGGCGCACATCATCGGGACAGAGAATGCCCTTCAGGATGAAAGGCTTCTTCCAGCGCTCGCGTATTTTTGCGACCGTGTCCCAACCGAGCGAGGTCGGTTGATGCATCCGGATCCAGCTTGAGGCAGCGAAGAAGCTGCGCTGATCCCTGGGCACGAACTCGATGATGTTGGCAAAGTTCGGCAGCCCGTGCGACAGCGGATTTTCGGCAAACCAGAGCGGATGCGTGAGGCTTTCGAGGGCTGCCGACGCCGAAAGCCGCTTCTTCCCGATCTGATTGCGGCGCTGCCACTCGCGGTCACCGAATATCTGGGCGTTAGTCGTCAACACAAGAGCTTCGCACCCGACGCGTTCGGCACGGCGGAGGAGTTCCTGCCATATCTCATCGCCGCCGAAGACATAGAGCTGCCACCAGTGGCGTACGCCAGGTGCGGCGCGGGCCACCTGCTCCATCGTGTCGTTCGACATCGTGCTTTGGACAAATGGAACGTTCGCACGCAGCGCGGCCTGGGCCAGCGCGCTATCACCATGAGTGCGGAGGATGCCGTTGAGGCCAGTGGGTGAAACCACCAGCGGCATGGCGGCAGAGCGGCCAAGAATACCGGTCGCGAGCGTGCGACGAGAGACGTCGACCAGCGTCCTGGGCATGAAGCGCCAATCGGCAAAGGCATGCCGCTCACCAAACATCGCGGCCTCATCTTCTGCGCCGCCTTCGAGATATTCGAGTGCAAAGCGCGGTAGCCGCTTGTGGCTCATCGCGCGCAGATCGGAGATGGCAATCGCTCGCTGTGGGTTGAAGCCGGTGTAGTACCGCCGCGAGGGTGTATCATTGAGTTGCGCCAATTGCGTATGGCGATTTGGCTCGTGCCCGATCGGATCCCCCCGGCGCGCCAACGCGACGCCGGCAACGGCACCCGCGAAGCCTGCAAGAGCACACGCCAACAGGCGAGCGAGGTCATGATCCATGATGCGGTGGGGAACAAACCTGTCCAAAGCCTGCATTGGAGCCTCGATCACGCGCGTGCAGCCAAAGCGACCGAATGCGGGAAGATCCGTCGGCGCACTGACGCCGCCCATGATCTGTCGTCTTCGCGAACGCCGTGGCGAAGCCCCTTGCAATCGCCGCTCGGTCGAGGGACTTCTCAGTCCGGCCGCGGGCTGCAGCGTCTGCTTTTGACAATTGTCCGCCGGCTGCTTTGGTTCCCCCTTGGAGGATTCGCGATCGGGCGAGGCCGCCGCAATAGTTTGATTGACCCCACCTGAGGAACGCGGTGAACGCGCTCATGAATTCGCCCGCCATGCTCGCGCCGCGTGCCGTTGACGTCCGGACCAGGGGCGCTCGTGGCTTCCTCTGGACTGATATAGATGTCCGGCAATGGCGGCGGTTTCGTCGTCCCGCTTGTGCATCGAAACACTGTGCACCCCTCCCGATCAGCTACCGCCGCAACCGAAGTGATCAGCGCAAGCTGCTCCTCGTCGTAGATCGGTGAAGCAGCAATAGTGATATTGTCGATCAAGGGCTGCGATCACCTGATGAGAGCAAATCCGCGGAACTGGAATCTGACACCGATCGTCTTGCGACGCTCGTCTCGAAGCATTATTCGTCCTGATCGCGGTGATACTCGTTGCGCTGAAGTATACGAAAACCGAACCAACCCCAATTGACGCAGTGGCGCTGGATGAGACTATGGTCGTTGAGATCCATCGCTTCCACAAGATCCATCTGTTCGCCTTTGCCGGCATCGCGCGGATATTCCCAGACCCGTCGCTTGCCATCGGTGAGGTATCCAGTTCGATAATACTGGCGCACCGGAGGCTTTCGGATCGCAAGGGGGTCGAACAGGGGCTGCATCTCCTTGTGCCCACGCAGATACCCTCTTTCGATGCCCAACAGATGCGGTACAGGTGGGCTTTCGAACCAGACCATCCTCGGCATAAAGTGCAAGGAGGCCACCCGCATCGTCGTGAGATAGCGCATCATTCCAGGCAAAGTACATCCGTTCGACCGGCGTCGTAGGCTGTGACTAAATTCCTCGGCAGTGCTCGGTCGCCCCCTTTCCTGCAATTGACCACGAGGTTAGCTGTTAGAAGTCGCCTTCCCGGACGTAAGGCTGGGCCCACAGAGTTGCCTGGAGGATCATCGATTTCCACCAGGCATCATACATCCGGTTAACGATATCGGGAGGATGTCCGTTCTTGGCCAGGAACGGCCTCATCGGCACGATGATCGTCGCGCAGAATGCGAGCAGGTCGCGCGCGCGGATGTGGCCCAGCGTGTGTCCGTGGTCCGCCTTGTTCTTCTTGGAGCGATGATGTCTCAGTCCGATTTCGTACTGATAGTCGAGCCAAGCTTGGTCATATTTGGCCCGGGCCGTGTCGATCACCCATTGGCCAAATCTCCGTGCGACTGCCTTTGCATACTCCGCGTCGACTTCGTGCGTTTTTGGATCTTCGTCATAAGCGCGAAGATGGGGGTGATCGAAGATGACGCCACGCCAGACTTTGAGCAAATCTTCAACCTGGTCGGCGAGGATACGCTCTGACATGCGCAGGTAAACAACGTCCTCCTCCGAAAACAGAGCCGATTTCTTCAACTCTTCCCATTCCTCGAGGGAGATCGGCGATTTGGCCACCTTGTCGGTTCCGTAATCATAACCCGGGATCTTCTGTTGTTTGCCTGGGGCATCCATCGTTGATCCTCCTTGTTGTTCGACGGAACGATACACGATTGCCCCAGCCATTCCTTTTCGGGCTCTTCGACCCGAATTGCAGCGACAGAGATGCCACGTCTCCGGCGGATCAGGTTTTTGGCAAAAGCCTCGATGCAGGCCGCCATGTGCGGGCCGAACGCCCGGAGGTTCGGGACGTTGCAAAGGAGCGGCCATCAAAACGGGATACGTGATCTCCAACTGATGCAGGCCTCCAATTTGGAGCGGCCTTGCCCGAGCCGTTTTGAGTTAGCCCGCATCAGGAGGAACAGGTTGAGGCGATCCATGTTGGGTACGGGTGTCGCGGTTGTCAGGCGCACCTGGCTATTCAGGCACGATTCGAATGCCCACTGGGCCAGACCTGAAGATCGACTACCATCTTTGAAGCGACACACCCAATGGAGGATACTCGAATCGCGAGGTGGCGGGCGATGTTGGAAACGCAGCTTTTTGAGGGCCTGTGATTCTGTGATGATGGCTAATACGTCGCGTACTCTCGTCGATGTTGTCGCCGATGGACTCGTGCGCCATGGCGTTGAGTTCATTCTGGGACAGAGCGTGCCGACCGCGTTAGTGCTGGCCTGCGAAGATCGCGGTATCCGCAACATCACCTATCGCCAGGAGAATGCCGGCGGAGCGATTGCCGACGGGTTCGCGCGCGTCTCCGGCCGCGTGCCGGTCATGATCTGCCAAAATGGTCCCGCTGCGGCACTCGCCGTCGCCCCGTTTGCTGAAGCCATGAAGGCAGGAATACCCATCATCGCCATCATGCAGGAAGTGGACCGGTCGCACATCGGCAAGAACGCTTTTCAGGAATATGATCACAAGGCGTTGTTGGGACCGGTGACCAAGTGGTTTCATCTCGTCGAAAGCGTTGATGGCATTGAAGATCATCTCGATCGGGCCTTCATCGCTGCCACGACCGGCAAGCCGGGCCCGGCTTGCCTTATGCTTCCCGTCGATCTGCACAAGGCGCATCTGGACGACGGCCGACATCGCAAGATGCGGTTCGGCACCTGGCCGCTCGACCGATCACGCCCCGACGATGGTATCATCCGCGAGGCGGCGCGGCTCATCGACTGCGCTCGCCTCCCCATCGTGATCGCTGGCGGCGGGGTGCACGGATCAAATGCGTGTGAGGCGCTGCTTCGCTTTGCCGAAAAAGCTGCTGTTCCTGTCGCGACGACCAGCATGGGCAAGGGCGCGATTCCCGAAACGCATCCCCTCGCCATGGGCGTCATCGGCAATCTCACCGGCCCGGCTGGGCTTGGCAGGCAGATCAAGCCGCTCGTAAAGCAAGCTGATGTCGTGCTGCTCGTCGGCAATCGCACCAACGAGGACGGCACCGACCGCTGGTCGCTGATCCCGGACAGCGCGTGTGTCCTCCACATCGATATCGACCCGCAGGAGATTGGCCGCAACTACGAAGCAGTGCGTCTACTCGGCGACGCCCGCGCGACGCTCGATGCGCTCACTGATGCGCTCGGCTGCCACGCGAGAGATCGACAATCGATCGAGCGTCGCGTTGCCGATGCTTGGGCAGCATTCGAGCGCGAACGCGCGCCGCTCCTGGCGGACACCGAGCCCATTCGCGCCGAGCGCGTCCTCAGTGCGATCCAGAAGCGCTTGGGCCCCGAGACGGTGATAGCCGCGGACGCGAGTTACTCCTCGAGTTGGGTTGCGGGCCAGCTTCGAACAAATCACCCCACAACGCGCGTGATTTCGCCTCGGAGCCTTGCGGGACTCGGCTGGGGCTTGCCGCTCGCGCTCGGCGCAAAGCTGGCACGCCAAAATGGAGAGGTCATCGTTGTGGTTGGCGACGGCGGATTTGGGCATGCCTGGGCCGAGCTGGAAACCGCCGTGCGGACCGGCATACGTGTGACCGTCGTGGTGCTCAACAACGGTGTGCTCGGCTATCAAAAAGATGCCGAAACAGCCAAATTCGGTCGTTACACCAGTGCCGGTCATCTGGACCGTGTCGATCACGCCGCGATTGCGCGTGCCTGCGGTGGCTATGGCGAATTGGTCGAGCACGCGCGGGACCTCGATGCGGCATTCGATCGCGCAGCCAGGTCCGACACCGTGGCTTTGCTCGACGTATTGACCGATCCTGGCAGTCATCCGCCGATCGCGCTCTACGATGGAACGTTAGATCGGTTGCAGAAGGGACGCGTGATCCAAGATCCGGTGCCGTAGAGCATTGCTTGGCCCGGATGCACACCCGAGGAACCGACAGGCACGGCATGCTTTAGCGAACTGAGCTATTGGTCTGATCGAGAACTTCTCCGGCACAGCTACGCGATCATGACTTCCAATAAAATTCGGAGGCAGCTCCGATGACCGACAATTTGACGCGTCAGCTTATTGCGGCGCATCTCGTCAATGGCAACATGCGCTCGGGTCATGAGATCGCTCTCAAGGTCGACCAGGTGCTGATGCACGATGCCAATGGTGCACTTTGTGCGCTCCCGAGGCCATGGGCGTTGACCGCGTCCATGTTGAAACCGCGGTCGCCTATATTGACCACCTTGTCGTCGAGGGCGACAGCAGGAACGCTGACGATCATCTCATGCTCGAGAGCGCAGCCCGCAGCTATGGCATGTGGTTCTCGCGAAGCGGCAATGGCATCAGCCATCCCGTCCATCAGCAGTGCTTCGGCATCCCGGGCAAAACGTTGGTCGGCGCGGACTCACATACACCGGCTGCAGGCGCGATCGGCATGCTCGCGATCGGCGCGGGCGGCCTCTCTGTCTCTCTGGCGCTGGCTGGCGAGCCGTTCCATATACCGATGCCGGAGATCTGGGGAATTCGCTTGACAGGCGCGCTTCCGGATTGGATCAGCGCCAAGGACGTCATCCTCGAGCTCCTGCGCCGTCACGACGTATCGGGCGGCAATGGGCGGATCGTCGAGTATCACGGTCCCGGAGTGTCATTCGGCCCTTTAATTGCGGTTTGATGTCAAGTGGTGTCTCCTTTCTTGAAGGCGGTAGCGCTCGACCTGTCGGAGCCCGCCATTGCGTAGACAGGGCGAGCGCGGGTGATGACGATGCCAGTCCGGTTGCGGTTTGGCGTCGTTGGGTCTGATGCCATCGCTGGGGTCATGGTCCTTTCCGAGGTCGCGCAGCGCCTCATGATGATGTCCGGGGCGGACGCCTCAACGTCTGCAGCAGGGTACGGTCGAGCCGCCACCAGCCGAATGAACGAGGTCGTCACAACCACCGTCCCAGCGGGACATCGCTAGTCCGGCGAACCGGACCAGGAGCTAATAAATAGGATCAGGCTTCCTTCGCCTGCCCCCAATGGAACGGTGTGCCATCGACCCAGACGCAGTGGAGGATCACGGCGATCTTGCGGGCGATGGCGACTTTTGCCTTTCTCATGCCAATTCGCTTGGCAAGCTTTATTCCCCAAGCCTTGAGAGAAGACCATTTCTTGGTCCGATAAAGCAGCACCGTCGCCGCCTCGAACAGGTAAGTCCGGAGCAGACGGTCGCCCCATCGGGATATCTTGCCATTGATGTCCGTTTCGCCAGATTGGCTGCGCCGCGGTGTAAGACCCAGATAGGCGCCGACGCTTGATGCCGATCGGAAGCGCGATGGATCATCGCTCGTATGGCGGAACGTCAAGGCAGTCACCACGCCAACACCAGGAACCGTCATTAGGCGACGCGTCGTCTCATCCGACTTCGCCAACTGGCGGACTTCGTTGTCGAATGTGCCTTGTTGCTTGCAGATCTGCTCATGGATCGACAGAAGCGGCGCGATCGCACTGAGGAGCTGATGATCTTCACCCAATAGCTCCCGAACCTGATTGCGGAATTGCAGTCCGATCGCACGGGGGAACAGCAAGCCGTATTCTTTGATGAGACAGCGGACCTGGTTCTCGATATCTCGACGAATGGCTACGAGCCGGGATCTCGCCACGAGTATCGCACGGATCTTCTGACTTTCCTCGCTCTTGACCTTGACTTCTCGATACCAGCCAACCCGTACCAGTTCGGCCAGGCCTCGAGCATCGTTCTGATCGCTTTTGTTCATGCGCACTGACAAAGCCGCGTGCGCATGCCGAGCGTCGATACAGACCACTGGAAGATCGACCCTACGAAGCTCGTGCCACAGCCAACTCGCCATCGCCCCGGTCTCAAAACCAATGCGCTCGGCGTGTGGAGCTCGCTTGCGAAGCAGTGCCGTGAGCGCCCCGGGGTCGGACTTGGCCTTTCCCTCGAACAAGACCTGACCTACCTCGTCGACCACACATACTGACGTTTCTTTCTGCGAGACATCCAGCCCAACAAATTGCTTCATAGCCCCTCCGATTCGTAAGATTGCGGAAGGCTTGAAGATAGCGGACCTTTCGTGCCGCGGGCGCCGACCGCAATTACGTCATCGTCTGCAATATGACCCCCTGAGCCGGGGGATCGGCGTCCAAAATTTGGACGCCGATTGACACGGTAGTGGGATCAGGGGCGCGATTGATGTCCGCGCGAGAGCGGACACTATAGGGGTCCGAATCGGAATCACAAGCCGACATGGCTTACGTGCTAAGTCGCCAGCTTTGCGCCGTGGCATCGGCAAATCACAAGCTTGGCCGGTGAGTCAAAGTTCTGGTTCAACCTTCTAGATTTGTCTCTACTTTCCTGGCGGCACGCTTTACGGCGCCGGCCGCTCTCTTGGCCGCGCGCTTTGAAGCTTCACTCGAGTACCTGGCCGCACGCTTTACGCCACCGGCCGCTTTTTTTGCCGCACGCTTTACCGCTCCAGTTGCAGTTCCAGCCGAGTACTTGGCCGCACGCTTTACGGCGCGGGCCGAACGACGAGCCTTCTTCGCCGGATGGCGCACGAGGCGCCGGACTTGCGTGCGGCCTCGGGCGGTCTGCTTTTTCGCCTTTTTCGCCATTGCTGATCCTCCTACTTGAGGATAATGCGAATACTTGAGGATAATACGAAGTCGCGCAGCGTGGTTCCTAAAATCGGAACAAAGAGCAAGCGCGTGTAAAGTATGCGTTCTTTATCAGAAACCAGCCGAGGACCGGTTTTGGTCCAAAAGTCGGCATGCTCTAGAAGAAGATTTCGGCTCAGCCCAAAAGTCGACATGTGCGCTTTTGTGTGCACTCCCGTACAGGTTCGGATCAATTCGTGGCTCGGCGTAGGCCTGCAGCAGATTCTTGATACCCTGATTGGGCTGCAGCGATGCGATCACCGATCATGGTTGGGGATCCATTCCTCCGCGGTTGAATCCCAATGATGGGTGTCGTCGAAGTGTTTCCAGAGTGGCTGCCTTGGTTCGCTTTCACCCTTCTGTCCTTTTGCATTCAATGTGCTGAGTTGAACGACCAGTGCCCCAGCCATCATCACCCATTCGCGAGCCTTATTTCCGGGGTTCCATTTGGTTGTCGCGAACATCGGATGTCTCCTCCAGAGTAAGAAGCCTTCGTCATCTTAGCATAGCAGGAACATTGGGATGTAAGGTACTTCACAGCAAGCCAACATCTTCGATACAACCTGCGGCGATCCTCGCACGGGTCTGGCGGGGCTGAGCGTCCCTCGATCATATCCTCTCTATCACAATGACCAGACATCATTGGCGAGACGGTAGATCCGCGAACCGGTGACTTGGCGGCCCTGTACATCTCTAAACGACACCGACACGTAGGATTGAGCGGTTCTACGCTCCGCAACGAGCTGGGGCGCTTAGTCTGCCTGCAGTGGACACTGCTGATCGAGGGTTCGGACGGCAGGGGCCGCAATAGCTCCAACGGCCTTGGCGGTCTCGAGAAACTCCGCGGTCGTAAACCAAAGGTTAGTGACACCGACGTTCTCAAGATCGTGGATTGTATATTCGCCACCACGATAGGCGTAGTGACGCGTTTCGCCTGCGGCGTAGGTTGCTTCTTACGACGGGTCCGTCCTCCCTGTATATTCGTGCGCGACCCGCCATGTTGGCAGTCCCGAAATAGTCTAGCACCTGCCGATGAAATCCGATGTGCTCGCCGGGGTAGGATGCACCCAAGGACTTTGAACCCAAAGCTCCTTCGCCCGACAGAACCTGTCCCAGGGGTAAGCGGACGTTTCATGCGTTTGAAGACACTCACGTCGCATTTCCTTACCTGCATCGTGAGCCTCGGCGGTCTGATTAGAGCGCAGCAAGCATTTTCCTACCAGGCAGATGTTAGCGCGAAAGCCGCCATAGTTGTCGATCAAGTTGCCAATCGAGCGGTCAAAGGTGACAAGCTGCCTGCTATGCGAGCGCGGCCTAACGCTCAAAATGGATTACTCGTGCCAAAATCGCGCTTCGGCGCGAATTGCAAGCCGCCGATTGACGTCGTGGGACGCTGTTTCGCCGACGCGAGATTGAACCAGAGCATAGCCTGAGCAGAACCGAATTCCCCTCCGTTCGTTATGCTGTGACCCACCGGCCCGCCGCGGCCGGGTGAATTAGGGATTTGTCCGTTTCAGCGTTTCACCGGATCTACGGGCGCTGACCTTGAGATGTCGCGCAACGGGATTTTCATTGCGAGGCCCGCAGCAAGAACCCGCAGGCGGCGTCACAAACCTGTGGCATGGCCATTGCACAGTCGAGATCAATTGGGATTTCAGCGCTCAGTTTGAGAAGAAAATGCCGCCGGGGACCTGTATTTCGAGCCCAGCAGCGTTCTATTTTCGAAACTAATGAGACAGCCGACAACGTCAACCTTCGGTTCCTTAACCGGCTTAGTGAGCTTGGTCTTCGAGCTCACCACCGTATCAAGAGCATTCCTAATTTGACGGGAGGTGGCCCTGCTCCAACCAGTTCCGACCTTCCCAATGTAGCGCAGTTCTTTCCCTTCTTTCTTGCCAAGGTAGAGCGCGGCAACGCCTGTAGGGTCTTTGATGAAGCCGACGACGGGAAACTTCTCGCGCTGGACGGTCTTCACCTTGAGCCAGGCTTCGGTCCTGTCAGAACGGTACGGCGCGTCGGCGCGCTTGGAGACAATGCCTTCATAATTGAGCTTGTTGGCATGCTCGGACAGCGCGTGGCAAAGCCTACCCGCATTTTCTCCAGGAGTCGCTAAAACTCGGGGTGTAACAGCGTTGCTACGGCTCGGACCAACGCTGTGGGCCTTGTTGAGGAAGGACTCGCTATCGCCAAGGGCATCGAGCAGGCGCTCCGTCTGTTGGCTGCCATCCCGTCCCTCAGCCACGCGAAGAGAGCCCTCGTGTTCGCCTTCGGTTTCTCGGACGGTGCCAAACCAGCCGATTTCTCGCCAGAGCGCGTCCGCATCTCTGTTGACGCAAGCGGCTTCGACTATCGAGGGTTCCTCTTCATGGTCACCAGTCTCATCTTTGGAACGCGCAACCACCGCATCCGTTGAGATTGCATTGACCCGTCAATCGAAAAAGCCCTCGCTTTAAGCGAGACTTACCGGCGATGCGCGGCATAGGAGGTGACCATGAAAAAGATCAGCGATGTAATGACGCGCGACGCGAAACTCGTAGATCCAAACGACACGGTCCAGGACGCGGCAAAGCTGATGAAGGAATGCGATTGTGGCGTGTTGGCCGTGGGCGAAGGTGATCGGCTCGTGGGCATGATCACCGACCGCGATATCGCGGTGCGCTGCATCGCGGATGGCAAAGGGCCGGACAGCAAGGTTCGTGACGCGATGACCCAAGAGGTGAAATACTGCTTCGAAGACGAGGACATGTCTCACGTCTGCGCGAACATGAGTGAGATTCAGGTGCGGCGGTTGCCCGTCGTGAACAGGAACAAGCGCCTGGTCGGTATTGTATCGCTCAGCGACTTGGCGCGCCAATCGGCGGGAACTGCCAAAGCACTGCATGGAATCGCTCGGCCCAGTCAGCAGCACAACCAGAGCTCGCCTACCGCCTGAGCCTTTTCATCGCCCGTTGATATCGTGGGTCCCCGAGCGATGTTGCATGGTATGGCGGGAAAGTTGGAGTCCCCGCTCTGGTTGATGCCCTGCTCTCGCTGTGTGAAAGCATTGTGGGATCGCCTCAAGATCCCTCTCACCTCTCGCGGATGCAATGCGCTAGCTCTGCCGGGATGGTCATGCGCGGTGTCGGCCTGCGAAAAGACTTCGCCATTAGTGTGCATCGCTCTCACGGGCGTGGAGTGCCCTTGACGTCCAGCTCATCCAAGAGCGTCTTGGCGTCCCTGAGGTCAGGAGTATCGAATCCTTCCGTGAATTGACCGTAGATCTCGCGCAGCAGGTCGCGCGCTTCGCCGCGGCGGTCCTGGTCCTGCCACAAACGGGCAAGGTTTATGGCGGCGCGGAGCTTGAACGCAAGCGCCCCTTGCCGGTCGGCAGTGTCGATCGCCTGCAACAGTCGCTGCGCGGCCTCCACGGTCGCTTCGCCGCCGCGAGCCGCGAGGCATGTACCCGCCAGACGATGCGCTTCCGCCTCGAACAGGCGGTTGCGGCTGGTCGTGATGACCTCGAGCGCCTCGTGGACGACTTGCTGCGCGCGGTCGACTTCACCGGAGTTCAGAAGGGCTTCCGCGAACACCAGAAGCTCATACTCGTAATAGAAACGTCGCACCGACTGCCGCGTGGCCTGGACGGCATCCTCCATGCGCTCCAGGCCCTCCGACACCTGCCCGGATTGAAACACGATCCAGCCTAGAAGGAGCGGGCACACGACGAACATGTTGCTCCCTTGGTCGCGCCCGATCCGTATCGTCAGCTCGGCATATTCGCGGCACGGCTCCGGGGCGCGAAGCATTTGGCGAAGCGCTGCCGACCACCATGCCGCATGGGCCAGGCTCGGAGGATGGCCGAGCCGGTTCCCAAGTTCGAGCGCGCAAACCGACATTTGCATCGCCTTGTCCGCAAAGCCGATGACCCAGAGCGTGATAGCGCTGTGCGCGTAGGCGCACACGCCGGTATCGTGACCGCCATAGTCGTAGGCGTGCGCGTGATGACGCTCGGGATCGTACAGCGCGATGCCGCGCTCTGTGTCGGCCAACGTAATCGAATTGAGGCCCAGCACGTGGGAGTTCGCCCAGCGCGAGTGATAGGCCTCGAGCATCAGATCGGGATCGGCGAGCCGTTCGGCCACCTCGACGAGCTCGTTGGCCATTCCAAGCGCCTGCTCGGTCCGCCCGGTAATCAGATTCGTGTACCAGTTGCCCCACATCGCCCGGAAGAGCTTCTTGTCGTCGCCCAGTCCCCGACCGAGCGTAACGGCCCGAGCATAATGATCGACGATTTCGTGCCCAGCCGAACGAAAGCCGCGTGCGATGATCAGGGCGGTGCCCAACCCAAGCCGGATGTCGAGCTCCTGCTGCCAGCGCTCCGCTGAATCAGGCATCTCTTCCAGAAGCCGCAACGCGTTGGAAAAGTGCTTCAGCGCCTCGCTCCCTGCCGAACGGCGCAACGCCAGCTCACCAGCGCGCTGCCAATAGACCGCGGCCTGCTTCCTCAGACCCGCTTCGGTCCGGTGGCGCGCCACCACTTCCGGTTGGCTCTCGACGATTTCGGGAAAAATCTCCTCGATCGCCTGCGCAATGCGCGCGTGCAGGCTTCGTCGCCGGTCCCGCAGCAGGGTGCTGTAAGCGGCATCCTGCAACAGGCCATGCTTGAACAGGAAGCTCGATCGCGGCGGCTCGCCGCGCTGGAAGATCAGGCCGGCCTCGACCAGCCGACCAAGCGTCTCCTTGATCTCCCCCTCAGGCCGCTCGGCGACCCTGGCCGCGAGCTCGTAGGAAAACTCCCGGCCAATTGTCGCGCCGATCTGCGCAATCTCCTTGGCCGCGGGGCCGATGCGGTCAAGCCTCGCCATCAAGGAAGCATGCAGAGTCGGTGGGACCGAGAGCGACGGGCGCGACGTCGAGGCTTCCGCCCGACGAGCCGGGCTGGCATCCACGACTGTCTTGGTTACCTCTTCCAGGAACAGCGGAACGCCATCGCCGCGCTCGACGATTTCTCCGATCAGTTCACTCGGCAATGATTTCGCTTTCGCCGCGAGCTGCCGGACGAGGGCCTCGCTATCAAACCGGTTCAGACGGTTCAGCGTCAGCATGGTAACGTGCGCCTGGTCTGCCCATGGCGCGATGAAGTCCGGACGAAACGTTCCGATCAGCATGACGGGCATGCGCTCGATCCGACGGATGAAGAGGTCCAGCAGCTCCCTCGTGGTCGGATCAATCCAGTGCAGGTCTTCAAAGATCATCAACACCGGCTTCTTCCGCGCCAGCGCGGTGAGCTGCTCCTGCAATGCTTCAAAAGTCTCCTCTCTCCTGCGTCGCGGGTTTTGCTCAACGCTGCGGTAGCGTCCGGTGGGCAGCAGCAAGAGGTCAGCCAACAGCGCCACGTCCCGTTCGGCTGCCGAGGTTTCAGCCATCAGCGCTTCCAGCTTGTCCAGCTTTGCGGCCGGCGTGTCCTCTCGCCCGAAGCCGGCGGCACGCTCGAGCAGATTGATGACCGGGAAGAGCGCGCTGTCCTGGTGGTGCGGCGAGCAAAAGTAATGCAATTCGATGTACTGCTCCGCATCAAGTAGGTCCCGGAGCGCCACCGTCAGGCGCGATTTGCCAATGCCGGGCTCGCCGGAGAACAGGATGACACGCCCTTCGCCGGCTCTTGCCTGCGCCCAGCGTCGAAGCAAGAGCTCGGTTTCCTCCTGGCGATCGACGAGCGGTGTCTCAGCGGAGCGCAGCGCCTCGAAACGGCTCTTGAACCGGTCCTCGCCCAGCACGCGCCAAGCGCGTTGAGGCTCGGTGAAGCCTTTGAGGTCCTTGAACCCGAGGTCCTCCAGCGCAAAAACCGATCCGATCTGCCGCCGCGTGCTGTCGGCGATCACAATCGTGTTCGGCTCGGCCAGAGCCAGCAGCCGGGCGGCGAGATTGGGCACCTCACCCAGAACCTCCGCGTCGTTTCCCGATCCGATCAGGTCACCCACGACCACGAGGCCGGTAGCGATGCCAACTCTGATCTGCAGCGGCTCCGGGCTCCCCAGGCGCCCGATGCCCTCGATCAAGGCCAGGCCCGCCCGCACGGCCTGCTCGGGATCATCCTCATGAGCGTCCGGATAACCGAAATAGACCAAGACACCGTCACCAACGCGGCGGGACACAAAGCCGCCGAACCGGGGCAAGATCTGTGCAACGCGCTTGTGGTAGGCGCCGATGAGTTCGTGAAAGTCTTCGACGTCGAGATGGATGGAAAAACACCTCACCCGCATGTCCACATGATCGTGCCGGGCGGCGGCATCTTGCCCGATGGCGCGCACTGGTGTCCTGCCGACCCGGATTCTTCCCCCGATGCGTGCTCTCCCGCCTGTTCCGGCGGCTGTTCCTGGAGAAGCTCATCGAGTGCGGCACGGTCAGCCGGCGGCGAGAGTGTGGGCCATACTCGATCTATTTTGCACCTGGCAGGCAGGAAGCTGCGACCCCGTGCCCGTTCGTTGAGCGGAACAGTTCGGTATCAGAGGCGTTTTTTTCGCACTGAGAAGAAAGCCATTGGCGCATGTGCTGATGCGAAACGACCGAACTGCGCTTACGCTTAAGTGTCCCGCTTGCGGTCGGGCGACGCCGCATCGGTTTCTTTACATCAAGAACGGTTGTGACATTTTTCAATCTCGTGACTGCGGATTGGGACGCATCGAAGCATCGAGCTTCGATCCCCTCGCCTATTATGACGACGGCTACTTTTCCGGCCGTCAGTCCGACGGCTATGCCGACTACCGCGGCGCCGAACCCGTGCTACGGCGCGAGTTCGCCCGTACGGTCGAGTTCATCCGGCACCGCAAGCCACAGGGCTGCCTGCTCGAGATCGGTTGCGCCTACGGCTTTTTTCTCGATGAGGCCCGCCGCGCCGGATTTGAGGTGAGCGGCATCGAGCCGGCGGAAGCGGCTGCTGCCCATGCTGGCGATCTCGGCTTGAACGTCGTCTGCGGCCTGCTGAGCGAAGCGACTCTCAAGTCGCTTGGCACCTTGGATGTTATCGTCCTCCTCGATGTCATCGAGCATCTGCCCGACCCACAGGAAGCCCTCGCACTGTTCGCGGACCATCTCCGGCCGGGCGGAATCATCGTGCTGACGACCGGAGACTTCGGTTCCTTGGCGGCGCGGTCGATCGGCGCGCACTGGCGCCTGATGACGCCTCCGCAGCACCTGTGGTTCTTCAACCGCGACAACATCGGGTCTCTCGCCCATTCGGTCGGCTCGCGCGTCGACAGTTCCGATCACCCCTGGAAATTCGTGCCGTTCTCGCTGATCGCCTTCCAGGTCGGTCGCATGCTCGGCCGCAAGATCGCGGCCAGCCCGACCGGCAACCGGTTCGCTATTCCGGTGAACCTGTTCGACGCGATGCGCGTGGTCTTGAGCAAGGCGCCCCCACGTTCGGATCAGAGCCTCCCATGACAGAGCGCCTCAACCTCGGCCAGATCGCTTTGCTCATCACCTACGCGGCCGGCATGGCGACGGGCTTGCTTGCGGCCCATGGTCCCGTTTTCCTTGGGAGCGGCGACCTGTTTCGCGGCGCGGTGACGAACCGACTTCTTTGCCATCGGGGTCCTCTCGGCGGCCAGGAACCAGCATTTGCGGTTGCTATCGAAACGATAGACCCAGCGCTGGCTCTCGGCCGTCCCGGGCTGCGGCAAGCATTCCTTTTCGGCGGGCGCCGGCGCGGTGGCTTCTGCAGGAGCGGCTTGGCCAAAGAAGGCGGCGAAAGGATTCGAAGATGCCGCCGACGTCGAGAGACCTGCGAGAAGGAGAAAAGCGGCGAAGCAAAATCGCAAATGACCGGACATGAAAACCCCAGTGTTGCGCCCCCTCGCCTACGACCATTGGCCGCGTTCTAGGTCGCGATGCGACTGAACCGTACGGCCTGGGTGAAGTTCAATTACTTCCGCAACGACCGCCTCACATGCGCAGGCAAGTACGCGCACAGGAGCGCAAGATCGGTCACGTCGTCGCGAAGAAGACGATCCGATTGTTCGGGATCTTCTTGCTTCACCCAATCCGAAGCAGAAAACGACGATCGATTTGTTGCTTACGCTGGACGGCGCGGTCAACAACCGCGCCATCCTCTCGAGCGAAAGCGCTTGCGCCGCGTGGGGCGCGGAGGTTGATGCTCGCTTTCTCTGGCCGCTAGGACCCCGCGCAGGCAGCGGGCCCAATTCACGACTAAGTGAATCGGGCCTGACCGCCAACAGGGACCTCCGGGCAGCCGTTCGCCGTCAGGGTATTGTTCGGCTGTTCTCCAAATCTTGTTTGAGCTCGGCGATGGCTGCCTTTGCATCGGCTCGCCGTTCCTGCAGCAACAGACGAAAGCTATTCGCGCCGCGCATCAGCCTGACGCCGTCGGGCGTAACCTCGTACACCGCGATGCCTAAGCCATCCTGCCTTGACCATCGCGATGGCGGTCTCCTCGCTGCATTTACGGCGGGTGCCGCCGGGGAAATACAGATTGCCATCGTGCGCAATCAGGCGGCCGTACAGGTGCGCCTGCCTCAACACTTTGCGCATTCCGGGCGACGGCTTGACCATATCGGCTATCAAACTCAAGGGTTGCCCGTATTGGTCCCGGTGAGCTTATTGTAGCGCGTTGCCGGCGACGGGGAAATACCACTGGCTCCGGCGGACGGTGCGCCCCGGGGGACGCACCTAATCAACAGTTCTAAAGTGGAAGTTCTGCATGCCCTGAAGTGCATCACGGGCGACTTTCTCCTCACGCTCGATAGCCGCGATAGCGAAATTCGCTAATCCCAACGGCCTTTGCTCACCCCGGCTATAAATTTCAGCGACATGCGCGATTGACAGTTGCATCGCCTGCGGTGGCGCTTTCTTTATCTCGTTTTGTGCAATGCAATCCGCCGCTATAAGCTTCGATGAGAGGAATTCCAGGATTTTTTGAGCTTGCCCCGCTTTTGACGCTTATGAATGATGCAGCCATAAACATTTTTGAATTTGCGAAACACCATGCTTCCCAACGACCTGAGCCCTTCCCTATTTTCGAGAAATCAGGCGTAGCGCGCGCAAATCTTTGGACGATGCCGAGCATGACGTTGCCCCGGCGGTCTGCCTTGCGCGCCATTCTCCGCCAAAAAGTCCGACCATTCCGATGAGGTCCAACGATGGCCGGCACGCTCAAATCTGGAGACGTGCGAGCGGCAAATGACGCCGTTGGCTTTGCGGCCCAGGATGAGCAACATCTTGGCGGACTGCGCGCAGATGTACTCCGTAGTTAAGCATCCAAACGACGCGAACAATCGTCGCCGCGCGCGGTAAGGAACGGCCGTCCCTTGCGATCGTTGAAGGGCCATTAGAACTCCAGGAGATAGTCATGGACTGGAACCGAATCGAGGGCAATTGGAAGCAGTTCAGGGGTGCTGCTAAGGAGAAATGGGGCAAGCTTACTGACAACGACCTCAACACGATCGAGGGTCACCGCGAACAGCTGGAGGGCAAGCTGCAACACCGCTACGGCATGGCCAAGGACCAGATCCGTAAGGACATCGATGATTGGCTCAAGTCGCTACACTAGCGGCTACCTCCGCAAAGGCCGCGGCTCAACGCCGCGGCTTCCACTGCAATTGAGCTCCAGAATAAAAGTGGAGCCATAACGTTAGCGTCGTCTGTCGAACTAAGTGACCGGACGAGACCGGTTATCTCTAGCTGAATCCGGAGCCGCTCGTCGTTGTTCATCTTGTTCGAACTCACCATCCATTCTAGTAGCGGCGCCCCCATCGCGACGTGTGCCGCCTACGTCATGCGGCGGCCGCTCAAAGCAGGGTAGCAGCTGCAATTGAAAAGGCCACGATGATCGAGCTGCGGCGCGTACGGAGCAATAGCCGTTTTGGAATCCGCAATGATGCCATCGACCCGCCGCTCAGACTCTTGCTGCGATAGCCCGGTTCTTCCTAAGACACCACTATGACTTGAGGCTCGGATGTCCATTGAAAGACTTTTTCTATATCCGGCGGTCTCAATGGCCGCCGGATTCGTTTCGCAAGAAGGACCCTGCTCGGCTGGCGTAGAGGGGGATGGATTGGGAGGTCACAGGGCGGAGTTTCGCGTCATGAACCTCATGCGAAACAAGCCGCCGACTATGAGTTTCACCTTGGTGTACTCACCGGTCCAAATTGAGTCCGGTCAACGGGCCTGTTAGGACTCTTGTTGTGCCAGCAAACTAGAAGGGGCATTCCATCGTGGAGGATGGCCAAACAGCGGTTGTCGCAATCTAACGGACCACACGCGCCGCCGGCGGCGAAGCAGCTCAGTGAGGCTTGCCAGTTGGTGGCATCGACCCTTCAATTTGTCCGACTCCAGAGCGCAGTCCACTCGCGTTGGCAAAGTGGATATCCGCGCCGGATGCCGGTGGCGGCGAACTATCGCTGATTGTTCGAGCCAGCCACCGGTTGTGCATCGCCCAAATCGCTGCCTGTGTGCGATTACTGACTCGGATCTTGCAAAGTGTGGTTCTGACGTAGGTCTTCACGGTGCCCTCGGTGACCTGAAACTTTCGTGCTATGGATTTGTTGGACTCGCCTTCGACCAGACAGCGCAGAATCGCTTTCTCCCGTGGTGAAAGCTGCGGTATGATATCGTTCTGTGGCGTGGCGAGCGCCTCGTTGTTGGCGTCGCTTGGGCCAACATTGTCCCTGAGCGCGCCTTTTGGAGCGAAAACAGATCGCAGAAATGCCGTCGGGAGGACTACTTCCCCCATCATCACCAGTTCTATTGACTTGATGAACAGGTCAGATGGCATGGCGCCGACGAAATAGCTGGAGGCTGTCCGAAATGCTGCAGCCATTTCTTCTTGCCGATAACGATCGGCAACAACCGCAATTTGCCTACCCGGGCTGCCGTGCCTTAGAAGGTCGATTTGCTCCGCCACCACGGCGAAATCGTCGCAAGTATGGACAATGAGAAACAGCAGCTGGCGTGATTGCAGTTTGCTACTGAGAAAGTCTTCGGCCCGAGATACAGAGGCTGCAATGCGAAAATTCGCCGAACGTAGAATTCTGGCAACTTCTTCTTTGAGTAAGCTTCCGTTTCCAACGAGCACGATTCTGAGCGAATTTCTCCGTCCCATGTTGCCCTCCAATCTGGACACAATTAGAAGGTCGATGAGGCGCGCTTAAGCTCGACTGTCCCGCCTGTGGATGGTTGATGATCCTCACCAAGGACGATTGGTGTTTTTGGACTTGGGCCAGTGGAGACGCCCCTCCCAAAAAAAAGCCTATGGTTGCAATAATGCCGTCATGAATTATCGGGAAAATTTAGCATAAATTAGAAGACTTCTCCATTCTCCTTTTAGCGTTATGCATTTTGGGTTAGCGGAGCCAAAACCCTGTAGGTTCCGTTCGGCTAAGTTCCAGCCAGGTTCCATTCGGCTAGGCTCCGTTCGGCCAGGACCGCATCTCTCACTTGCGCCTCTGCCACTTAGAACGACAATCGCGGTCTGCAGTGTGAATATCGAGCCAAATGGACTAGTTTCGAAGATAGGTCCCCCACCTTCTGACCCTGCAAATCACGGGTTGCTGCGCGATGAGATCTGCCACATGGCGGTAATGCCGGGCGAAACGCTGACACAACTGATGCGAAACTCGTGATCGAAGCTGTTCACGTGATAGGCGGGAAGCTGTAGAAGATCGTCGCCGCGACGCTGCAGGCTCGCGAGCGCACGATAAGGCACTGAAATGCCGGAGACGAAGACTCGAAAAAGATGATGGCGGCGCTGCGCGTCGACCTCGAATTCTTTGCCGGCGGCGGCGTCTCCAAAGCTGGATGGCTGGCACGTCGTGATCAGAAGGAACCGTGGACTCTCTCTCTCTCTCTCTGAGGGCGCATTTGTCGCTCTCTGAGGGCGCATTTGTCGCCACCACCACGTGGAGGACGGCAACCAGTTCACGACGCACCCTGTGCTCTGATTCGGCAGCCGTCACCGGTTCGTTCGGAAGGCGAGCGCGCCCTATGCGCTCGGCAAGAAGGCCGGCCAGGAGATCCCCGCCGATGGAGTCGATCTATGACGCTGCGATCTTCTGCTTGATTACTCCGTCGCCGTAGCAATCTCTGCGGTCTCGTCGCGGCGGCGCGGCACAAGGCCGAATAAGCTCGCACGGCCGATCCGAGCGATCGAACGCTCAGCTGTGGAGGATAGAAGCACCTGGACCTTTCCCGGTCCTTCATAAGTTCGGTGCCAGATAGCCGGTCGGGTTCTTCAATTGCCAACGCCAATGGTCGGCACACATTTGCATCAAAGACCGCGTCGATTTCCAACCCAATACTTCTTTCGCAAGCGTCGGATCGGCATAGCAGACTGCAACATCACCGGCCCTGCGTTCACCGATCACGTACGGAATTGACCTGGCGCTCACGGCCTCGAATGTCCGAACCACCTCCAAGACGCTGCTGCCCGCTCCCGTTCCGAGATTGACCGTAAGCAGGGCGGGCTGCTCCAGGTGGCGCAAGGCACTTAGATGACCGGATGCAAGATCGACGACATGAATGAAGTCACGGATTCCGGTACCATCCGGCGTGTCATAGTCGTTGCCCCAAATCGTGAGCTTGTCGCGTCGTCCAACTGCCACCTGTGCCACAGCCGGCAACAGATTGTTCGGAACGCCGAGGGGATCTTCTCCAACGAGCCCGCTTTCATGCGCGCCAACTGGATTGAAGTAGCGCAGAATGCCAATGCGCCACTTGTCGTCGGACTGATACAGACCCTTCAGCATTTCTTCGATGAAAAGCTTTGTGTGACCGTACGGATTTGTTGGTCCAAGAGGATGCTTCTCGTCGACTGGCAGGTACGTTGGTATCCCGTAAACAGTAGCCGACGAACTAAAGACGAGCGTCTTGACCTTCGCCTTCGTCATGGCCGACACAAGCCGCATCGTTCCCAGAACATTGTTCTCGTAATATGTCATGGGCTGAACGTTGGATTCGCCTACGGCCTTCAGCCCTGCAAGATGAACAACCGCGGTCACTCCGCAACAACGAAGTATGTCGTAGATCGCCGCAGCATCCCGGATATCCGCGTGCCGAAAGTCGAGCGACCGCCCGCAGATGGATTGTACCCGTTCGAGTGACACTTCATTGCTGTTGGAGAGATTATCGACTGCAACGACATCGAACCCGGCATCCAGCAACGCGATGCACACATGGGATCCGATATAGCCGGCCCCGCCCGTCAACATGATCATCGGCGACACCTTCCCTATTGGCTCAACCCGCCCAGGCGTCAGCGCGATTCAGAGGGGTTAGTCGTCCCTGTGCGTGCCTCTCGCCCGAGCCAGCGCAAGTCCCGAAAGTTCATCCCCTCTGGTGTGTCCCATGGTCCGCCAACCGATCTCGTAGTGCAGTTTCCGGTCGCTTAGTATAGTTTCGTGTTCTCAAATATCTCTGCAACCAAGTGCCTAGTTCCCCGGATCGGTAAGTCTCCGCGGTAGTAATAGACAGCAGGCTGAACGCGCTGGCGGGTGGAGCACCGCAAGAGCGACTGCAAGCTTTACCGCTTCCGCCCCCACAACGGCTGATTTTGCACGACAAAATCAAGCTCCGCAAGCATTGAAGCTTGAGCGCCATTTCGCAGCGCGCGAGCGAGGCCGAATGGCGGGAGTGGAGAAGCTGGCGCTTTTCCCCGCCCAAGCCGGACGGCTTTGTTTGTTCGGCGCGGCGTTCTAACGTCACGTTTACACCGCGCCAGTAGCCCGAGTCGGCTATGACGCCCTGCACCCCCAAAGACGCCGGCTCTACCGCTCCCGCAGGGATTCCTGCTTGTATTTCGCCAGAGGTGAGAGCAGGTAGCTAATGATCCTGCGCGCGCCGGTCTTGATCTCGACCGTCACCGCCATGCCGGGACTGAGCTTGACGAGCTTGTCCTCGATCTGCATGTGCGTCCGGTCGAACGAAATGCGCGCGGCATATTCCAGCTCCTGGCCTTTCGGCTCGCTGCTACCTTGCGCCGAGCCCACCGCCCGGTCATTCGAGCCGCCCTGTGGCCGATCGCGCGTGATGGCGTCCGACGACACGCTGAGCACATCGCCATGGAGAAGCCCGTAGCGCGTGAAGTTAAACGTGTCGACCTTGATCTCCACTTTCTGGCCCGGTTGCACGAATCCGATATCGCGGTTTGAGAGCATGGCCTCGATCTCGAGCTGGCTCTCGCTCGGCACCACCACGGCCAGCGCCTGGGCTGGCGTCACCACGCCTCCCACCGTGTGAACGGCAAGCTGCTGCACGACGCCATCGACAGGTGCAGTCAACTGCTGGAGTTTCGTGCGCTTCTCGGCCTTAATCACTTCCTGCTGAACGCTCGCTGCCTTCTGCTCGGCTTTCGCGAGTGCATCATAGGTCGCGCGCCGATACTCTGCGGCGGTCTTGTCCTTCGTCTCCTTCAGAAGTGCGATACCCGCATCGGCTTCGTGCAGCCGGCTCTGCTGCAGGACGAGATCCTGCTGGAGGCCAACCAGCTCCTGATATTCGGAGAGATAGACGACCTTCGATGCCAGTGCCTTGTCGACGAGATTCTTGCGAATGTCGACGCGCTCCTGCAGCACCGGTATCGTCGTCTGCAGCTTCGCGACGCTCGCCAACGTGGTCGCCCGTTCCGCTTCCTTCTGGCCTTGTTGGCGCTCGATCTCGGCGAGCTTGGCATTCTGTTCGGCACGCTGGCTGATCAAAAACTGACGATGCATCTCGATCTCCGCGGCGCCCGCGCTCTGCGGCGGCCGGAATGCGGCAAGCGGATCCTCCGCGAGCGCCGCGCGTAGGCGCGCGACGTCGAGTTCGGCCGCAGCGAGATCGGCTCTTTGGCGTTCCTGGTCGGCCTCCGTCATCGTCGGGTCGAGCTCAATCAGGACATCGCCGGCCTTGACGCTCTGTCCGTCGCGAACGTGGATGGCACGGACAACGCCGGTCTCGAACGGCTGGATCAGCTTGGTGCGTCCGCTCGGCACGATCTTGCCTGTTGCGGTCGCAACGATATCGACGGTGCCGAATGCCGCCCACACCAATGCGATGCAGAACATCGCGATGATACTCGCCGCGATCGCGCGTCCGACCGGCGACGGCGGCGATTCCGTGATCTCGAGCGCCGCCGGCAAGAAGGCAATTTCCTGCTCGCGGCGGCGAACCTCGGTTCGCGGAAATGCGATGATGTTTCGGCTAGCGGATGTCATGGATCCCGGCCTGTAGATAATGAAGGTTTGCGTAACGCCCGTTCGAACGGATCAGCTCATCATGGCTGCCGTCCTCGACGATGCGGCCATGCTCGAGCGTGATGATCCGGTTCGCATTGCGCACGGTCGAGAGCCGATGCGCGATGACAAACACGGTCCGGCCGGCGGCAATTCGCCTCATGTTCTGCTGGATGGCGCGCTCGCTTTCGTAATCGAGCGCACTGGTTGCCTCGTCGAGGATGAGGATGCGCGGGTCGGTAATGAGTGCGCGCGCGATCGCAACGCGCTGGCGTTGCCCGCCGGACAGGCTGCTGCCCCGTTCGCCGACGATGGTGTCGTAGCCCTCGGGAAGCTCTAGGATGAAGTCATGAGCGCCGGCGAGCGTGGCTGCCTCAATCACGCGCTCCATCGGCATGGCCGGATCGGCGAGCGCGATGTTCTCGCGTATGGAGCGGTTGAACAGCACGTTCTCCTGCAGGACGACGCCGATCTGACGTCGAAGCCAGGCCAGATCGACCATCGCGAGGTCCACGCCGTCGACCAGCACGCGGCCGCTTTCCGGCACATAGAGACGCTGGATCAGCTTGGTGATTGTGCTCTTTCCCGAGCCGGAGGAGCCTACGACGCCAACGACCTGACCGGGCTCGACGTTGAACGAGATGTCGTGCAGCACCTCGGGACCGTCGACGCGGTAGCGGAAGGTCGCGTGCTCGAACGTCACCTGCCCGCGGATAGGCGGCAGCGCGGCGCGACCTGGATTGAAGTTCGGCTCGGGAATGGTGTTGAGAATGTCACCGAGGCGATCGATCGATAAACGGGCCTGATGGAAATCCTGCCAGAGCTGCGCGAGGCGCAGCACCGGTGTGCTCACGTGCGAGGCAAGCATGTTGAACGCGACGAGCTCGCCGACGGACAGATCACCGCCGATCACCAACCTGGCGCCGAAGTAAAGCGTCGTGGCGACGACCAGCTTGTTGATCATCTGGACCGCCTGGCTCGCTGTGTTGTTCAGGCTGAGCACGCGGAAGCTCGCGCCCACATAGGCGGCGAGCTGTTCCTCCCAGCGGAGCTGCATCTGCGGCTCGACCGCCATTGCCTTCAACGTCTCGACGCCCGTGACGCTCTCGACCAGGAAGGCCTGATTCTCGGAGCCGCGATTGAACTTCTCATCGAGGCGTCGGCGAAACAGCGGGGCAGCTCCCGCAGAGATGCCGATGTAGAACGGGAACGACGCCATGACGATCACCGTCAACGTCGTCGAGTAATAGAACATCACCGCAAGGAAGACGAAGGTGAACAGGAGATCGACCACGAGCGTGAGCGCCGAGCTTGTCAGGAACTGACGGATATTCTCCAGCTCACGCACGCGTGCGACCGAATCGCCAACCCGGCGGGTCTGAAAATAGGCGATCGGCAAGGCCATCAAATGACGGAAGAGCCGCGCGCCGAGCTCGACGTCGATGCGGTTCGTCGTGTGCGCGAACAGATAGACACGCAGCGTGCCCAGAACGGTTTCGAACACGGTCAGCACGACCAGGCCTATGACCAGCACGTCGAGCGTGCTCATGCTTCGATGTACGAGCACCTTGTCGATGACGACCTGGAAGAACAGCGGTGAGATGAGGGCAAAGACCTGGAGAAAGAAGGACGCGACCAGCACCTCGCCGAGGAGGCGGCGATATTTGTGGACCGCACCGACGAACCAGCCGAGATCAAAGCGCCGGGCGAGATCGGTCAGGGACGCGCGCCGGGCCATCAGGATGACGTCGCCGTCCCAGATGGCTTCCAATTCGGCCTGCGTCATTGTTTCAGGCCGGGGAGACATCGGGCGCTGAACCAGGAGACCGTCATCGATCACCTTGCCAAGGATCAGGTATCCCCCGTCACGTAGCACCGCGATCCCGGGCAGCGGAGTCACCGCGAGCCGATTCCAGCTCGTCTTCTGTATCCGTGCCTTGACCCCGAACTCCTTTGCGCAGCGCAGAATCTCGGCAACGCCGACCCTCGCCGTACCCATCCGATGCCGAATCTGATCCGGGTCGGCCGCGATGCCGTGGCAGCGCAGCAGGATAGTCACCGCGATGAGGCCCGATTCGTCGCCGCTCCCGGACTCCCCGCTCGCCGCCCGGAATTGATCGTTCGTTGAGGCGGCCACACTATCGCTTCGATCGGCCGTAGGCGCGCGCATCAGCGTATCGCGGGCGCGTATCAAGACATCCCGTGTGCGCATCAAGGGATCGCGCGCGCGCGTCAGGATATCCCGGGTACGCATCAAGGGACGCCGGGCGCGCGTCGCGGCATCGACGGCGCGGCGCGCCAGTTCACGCACGCCGCCGCTCATGCCGGCAAGGGAGTGGAGCACCCGTTCCGCGAGGTTCCGTGATCCGGGCAGGATCAGACGGCCGTCCCAGACTTCCTCGAATTCCGCGCGCGTCATGACCTTCGGACGCGACGCGGCTGGATGCAGCACGAGGGCCGCCTGACCGTCGATCTTGCCGAGAAGCAGGAATCCACCATCACGGAGCGAAGCGATTCCCGGCAGTTGGAAATCCGCAAGTCGCTTCCAGCGCGTCGTGCGCGAGCGGACCTCGACCCCGAGCTCGCGCGCACAGCGAAGCATAGCGCGGATGCCGATCTCACGGCTGCCGCAGTGATCGCGGAGCTGCTCGGGCTCGGCGTTCACGCCATGAAGGCGCAGGAACAGAGCCAGGGCTCGAAGCCCTTGATCTGCGGCGTGGGCATTTCCGTTCTGCATCGCCATTTCTTACTCAACCCTCCGCGGCTACTCGGCCGCGTTTGATGTTCCTTCTCATGCATTTCCAAAACTCGCGGTGCCGCACCCGGAGGTCGGGTGCCTGGCTGCGGAAGCGGATCCGTGCTGAGGCCTGGCCGGACGGGGCCTGACAGATGGCGCCATTCGAACGGATCGACCCGGCCGGTGCTACCGGCCAGCGCACGTGTGGACACTCCACGACCTTCTTGGCAGGTGGAGTTGAAGACGGGGAATTCCACTGCCGCGCATCGCGAAGGCGCGCGACATACCGCATGCTCGCAGCCTAGACCACGAGCAGATTTCAAAGCATTGCAGCCTCGAACCGCGAGGGGATTTCAAAGCAGTGGGATTTTGGAAGCTTGCCCCCCAACTGCTGGCCGGTTGGTTAATGAGCAAAAATGGCGAAAAAACTTTCAGAATGTGATTTATACACACGTATGCAGGAGCCACGTATGTTGCGCCGACACATGCCCAATTCGCCGGAAGACACACGATCGATTTTTCTGTCAGATTGCGTCGGTGTCGGCGTTGCGGAAAGTTCGCGACCGAGTGAGCCAGCCGAGACGAACGCGTGTAAGTGACAATCGAACCCTTCGCGGCTATGGCCGCGTTCGATGTTGCTTCTCATGCATTGCTGACGGTCCAAGGCTGATGGTGCCGCACCTAGGCGCCAAGCGACTAGGTGCGGCAGTGAATCAATGTTGAGGTCTGGTCAGGAACGACGAGCCCTGTGCCCAGGTGTTGGCATTCGACACGGGTGCCATGATCTGACCGGGGTCGACCCGACCGGTGTTACCCGCCAGATGCTGGTTCAGCAGTGCAAAGCTCTGGCTTGCCAGCGACGATGCAGTCGAGCCGCTCGCATGCGAGCTATCTGCCGCTGTGATCGGCGACGCAGAGGTCGCAACGCCTCTGTTGGCGACCAGATCCCTGATCTCGCTAAACAGAGCAGACCCCTGGCTCGTGCGCGTCGTGGTGGTCCCACCGCTCGCGACCGAGCCGCGATGCTGGCTCTGCCATCCAACGCCATGGTCTGACTCACCTGTATCCGTGCCGGTCGACGACGAAGGATTTGTCACAGTCTGGTTCGTGGTGGTCCGCACTTGAGGATCCGTCACGGTGATAGTCTGCGGCGTCGATGACGCCACGTCGCCGGTGATCGGGTCCTTTGCGGTTGCGGTCAGCGTGAGGTTTGCGACCGGCTGACCGCCGCCCTTGTACGACGATGTCAGCGTCAGTCCGCCGTCGACCTGCGCGGAGGTCAAGGTGATGTTGCTGCCCCTGAATTTGGTGCCATCGCTGGTGGTAATCGTCTCGTATCTCGGCAGCCCCTTGATGTTCAGGGTGACCTGATCATTGGGGTCAGTCGTTGTCACCGTTGTCCCGAGGTCGACCTGGCCGCCTCTCCCGGCCACCCAGAGAGAGTTATCCGCGACCGAGAGGACCGGCGTAGTCACGGACGGGGTCGACGGAGTTGACGGCGTCGTTGGGGTGGTCGGCGTCGTTGGAGTGGTCGGGGTCGTTGGCGTGGTCGATGCGGTCGAGATCTGAAGACCGGAGAACGTTTTCACCGCGCCGGAGAGGTTAGCTGCGAGACCGCCGGAATCCTTGATGCTCGCGCCGTTCGGGAGATTGACCCCAGTGATGGCGAGCGCCGAAGTATCGGTGTCGGTCGACGCGACGGTCGTCTTGAAGGTGAGCGCGTTCGTCCCGTTGCCGCTCACATAGGTGGCTTTAGCGCCATCATTGAGCGACAGCGTAGGCGTACCGGTGACGGTCACGGCCTCGCTGAAGCCGAGCTTCATTGTGACGGTATCGCCGACATGTTCGACTCCCGTCCCCGGTGAAGCGGAGGCCTGGGTCACTGTCGGCGCGACGTTGACGGGGTCGGTTGGAGTCGTTGGGGTAGTCGGCGCAGTCGGGGTAGTCGGGGTTGGCGAGCCCCCGCTCACCGCTTGGAGCATTGGAAGGACCGAATTCAAGTCCAGACGGAGGGAATTCATGGTCGCCGCATCATAGGCGTTGCCCTGGGCGCGAATGGCGGTCTGGTCGACTCCATTGTCGATGACGTAGGCGCCGTATTGCTGGAGGGCGCGGAACACCTCCTGGCCGAGCTGCGAAAGGCCGGAGGGCATCGGCGTTCCGGGCGGAATGGCCAGAAGCTGGCCTTCCTGCACGGTGCCGTTGGGATTGACGCCGTCGCCGGCAATTGCGGGGCCGGTGTAGCCTGGCTTCAAGAGCGAGCTGTCGAGGGCGATCTGCAGGGCATGATTGATCGTGCCCGTGTCCGTCTGCGCCTGGACAAGAAGCCCGCCGAGCTCGCTCGCGCCGGCGGCAACGATGCCTGCGCCTTGCGAGTTGGCGCCCCAACCGGTGTCCGTGACCACGTTCGCCTTACCATACGACTGGGCGGTCGCGGTCGTGTTGCTCGTGCGGTCGAATTGCCAGAAATTGTAGGCGGTGTCGCCGTCGATGACTACGAATGCAGCGTCGGTGCCGGTCCCGCCGGTCGCCCCGGCCGGCATATGGACGCTGACGGTCCCGCCGGGCCATCCCCAGCTTTCGGGAACAGATACCTGCACAACCGGATCCGACGACGAGGCGACGTAGACTGGCGGCGTTGAGCCTACGTCGTAGTTCCATCCGGTCGAGCCGGGCCAGTTGATCCGCGTATATGTTGCTCCTGTCGGGACCTGCTGATTCCAAAGCGAGTCCGACGAAAACGGAGCAGAAGACAAATCGAACGACATGCTATCCTTTCCTTGTGGTTTGGCGCATCAAGAGCCTGGTAACGTACCGAGACGCTCGACCTCTTGAGCGGTTGGCGCCGCGCTACCTGCGTTTTACCTCTCAGTTTGTTCGAACTTTGGTCCGAATGGGACGGACAGACAGCCGAACAACGGCTTTTCCTACGAATGAACCGGAGTCGGCGCCGCCGCTCGACATGCCTGGAATTGCGCGTAGAATCGTCGGTCGCGTCTGCGATACCCCTGCAGATTGCGGTTTGAACTCCTTCGATTGACTCGCAGCAAAGCTTGCCTTCGGCGGCGATCGCCCGATGCCTCCTTACGGATCCTGACCGATCCGATGTCGGCCACCGATATTCGGAAAGCGACGCATGATCTTGAGCTTGCAAAAACGAAGTCGCCAATTCGAAAGATTTCTCCGAGCCTTTATGGTTAGCCCCGTGGAGGCCGCCCGGGACACAACGAAGCCGCTTGCGCGGCAGCTAAGCGGTAGCGCCGCTTGGCTGGTGTCTGAGAGGATTGAGGGTTCTCGAGGCGCGAAACCTTTTGACAGGAGGTTCTCCGATGGTTGAGATCAGCCCTCTTCGCCGCCGCATGATCGAGAATATGACGGTCCGCAATCTGTCGCCGGCGACACAGCGATCGGACGTCAACGCGGTATCGAAGTTCAGCCGGTATTTTGGCCGCTCCCCCCTGATCGTTTGGGCCTGGAAGACTAGGCGGTGCGATCCGTTGATGGCGCGCGGCACTGGTGAGCGGGCCGGAAGATACCTGCCCCAGGCAAAGGCTGCCTGGACCGCATGGTTCATTCATCGAGCGTGTCTAGGAACGCTGCTGGCCGCTTCGAGCCTGATCGCCGGGCATGCAGGCACTGTCAAGAGCGAGCCATACACCTGGACAAACGTGAAGTGGGGTGGCGGTGGGTACGTCACCGGGATTGTCGCGCATCCGTCCGCCCCCAACTTGCTCTACATCCGCACCGATGTCGGTGGATGCTATCGGTGGGATGCTGCCAACCAGCAGTGGATTCCTTTGCTCGATTGGCTCCCACTCTCGCAGGAGAATCTATTCGGCGGAGAAAGTATCGCTATCGATCCATCGAACCCCAACAACGTCTACTTCGCTGCCGGGATGTTCAATTCGTGGCCCGGCGGACCGTGGGATGTGCTTAAGTCTACGGATCAAGGCAAGACATGGGAGCGCACTAATCTGAACGTCGTAATGAACGGCAACGATTTCCCCGGCGCGCTCAACGGGGAGCGCTTGATTGTAGATCCGAACGACGGCAACGTCCTTTACTTTGGTTCACGCAACGACGGTTTGTGGAAGAGCACCAACGCCGCAGCAAGTTGGCAGCGGGTCGAGAGTCTTCCAAAAGGCACGGCGGGAATCGGGATCACCTTCGTGGCCATCGATCGCACGACAGGCAGGGCGGGATCGCCTTCTTCAACAATCTATGCCGCTGTACGTGGCCAGGGAGTCTACCGAAGCACGGACGCAGGGCTCTCGTGGGCGGTCATGGCCGGCAGCCCAGTTGACCCTCACCGTGAAGCCATCGCCTCTGATGGAACCCTCTACGTGACCCACGATGGCGGCGTCGCGAAATTTTCCGGGGGCGCCTGGACCAACATCTCGCCGTCTCAGCAGAGGCGCAACTTTTCGGCCATCAGCGTTGACCCGACCAATCCAAACGTAGTGGTGGTGATGGAGAGCAACTACGGCTGGTACCGCTCCACGAATGGCGGCACCGGTTGGACCTTTTGGAACGTGAGCGCCACTTCTTCGGTCCCGTGGCTGCCCAACAGCGAGTTCGCGGATGGGCCGTCGGCGATGGTAGTTGATCCCAGCGATCCGAAGCGGGTCTGGTTCACGGACACCGGTGGGGTGTGGCGCACTGACGATATCACCGCGAAGCGCCAGATTTGGCAGAGCCACGTAAATGGGCTGGAAGAGATGGTCGTCTTCGACGTCAAGTCCCCGCCCCGGGGCGCTCCACTGCTCTCAGCTGTGGCTGACCATATAGGGTTCCGAAACGCCTCTCTCACCACGCCACCGCCCAACGAGATGGGATATACGCCCTTCGGATCCTCCACCGGAATCGATTTCGAGGAGGCGGATCCAAACTTCGTCGTGCGGGTGGGACATTCTCATGCTGGAAACACCTCGCCGGCTGGTGGCTACTCCATCGACAATGCGCAGACCTTCACGGCCTTTTCATCCTACCCAAATAGAGACTTCGACGGCCGGGTGGCGGTTTCGGCCACGTCACGGCGGATCGTGTGGCTGCCGAAAGGAAGCGTTCCCTACTACTCGACGGACCTGGGCGCCTCGTGGACGAAGTCGATTGGAACGCCATCGGGCGCCGTCGAAGGAGCGCACCACTGGACCAAGAACAAGCCGCTGGCCGCGGACCGCATAGATGGGAGCAAGTTCTACCTGTACGATTACCACAGCGGGCATTTCTACGGCTCGACCGATGGTGCGGCGACATTCGAGAGCATCTCGACTATTCCGTCTTTGGGCTGGCGACAGCAAGTTGTAGAGGCCGCCCCAGGAATGAAAGGGGAGGTTTGGATGAGCAACGGTGCCTCGGGCCTTTATCGTTCGTCGGACGCAGGTAAGACTTTCGCCAAGGTTGCTAACGTCCAGAACGCCTTCATGTTCAGTTTCGGAGCGCCCCCGAACGGGTCGAAAGTCCCGACCGTCTTTCTCTACGGCACAGTAGAAAACACGAAGGGAATATTTCGATCCGACGACATGGGCATCAGTTGGATTCTGATCAATGACGCCCAGCACCAGATGAGCGATTTCGTGAACGGAGCGGGGGCCATGGCGGGCGACCGGCAGGTCTGGGGCCGCGTGTACATCGGGACCGACGGACGGGGCGTCTTCTACGGTGTACCGTCTGATGCAGTCCCAAGCCCGCGGGCGCAGTGACTGATTTTGTCAGCTCATTTAAGCCTTGGGCTGCCACACCGCTTAGCGAGCCATTTAAGGCGTCCAGCCTGTTCATAACACGTCGCGTTCGCCGTATCAGACGGACGTGCGGAGCCATTGCTCCAGCATGAGGACACTAAATAGTATCTTGTGGTGGTCGGCCCGGCCTGCCGCGTGGTCAACCAGCATGGATTGCACAGCAGCCTGCTCCAGGAACTGGTAGACCTGTGACTGCGGATCGGCCAGGTATTGTCGGATCCGTCCGTCGAGAGATTGGCGGAACCACCCATCGACAACATTCATCGCGAATGCGCGCTTCTTGCGATGGATTATTTCCGACGACAACAGCCGCTTGCTCACTTCGCGATGAAGCCACTTGCGAACGCCGTGACGCACCTTGAAGGACGCGCCCAATTGCTGCACGTACTCGACCACTTCGCGATCGAGATAGGGCACGCGAACCTCGAGGGCGTGCGCCATGGACAGCTTGTCGCCATACATGAGCAACTCATCCGGCAGCGACGAGCGCAGCTCGAGTAACTGAAAGGCGTTCAGGTCGTCCAGGTTTTTGAAGGACGGCCGGTATTCCTCCCAGCAGCGGGCCGCCACGGTGGTTTCCCCGTCAGCGATCAGCTCGGGGCGAAAAAGCCTCTGCATCGCGTTGTCCGAAACGAGGGAGAATACCTGCTGGAAACGACGAAGGCGGTCGGGCTCGTGCAGCGAGTAAAGGCCACGCTTGATCGTATCGTTCCGCGGGAGGGCGCGCGCGAGTGCGGCACCGGGTGCCCGCAACCAGCCGGGCAGCGCGCGCCAGGCGGCGCCATAGTGCACGCCGAGGTGTCGGGTGTATCCGCCGAACAGCTCATCCGGCCCCTGGCCGATAAGCGCTACCTTCACGTTTTCACGAGCCTGCTGGCAGACGAAGTACATGGGCACGATCGACGGCGAGGCTACCGGTTCCTCGAGGAGGTCCACGATGCGGGGCAGGACGTCTTCAAACTTTTCCCGGGTGAGGTGAATCGCGTTGTGCTTGGCCCCGTAGGTCCGGGCTGTTTTGGCGGCATCCTCGAGCTCATCATCGGCGAACGATGATCCATACCCGACGCTGAACGTGTGCCAGTCGCGGCCATAGAAGCTCATCAGAGCGAGCAACAGGCCCGAGTCCAGGCCGCCGCTGAGCAGCAGTCCGAGCGGAACGTCGCTGATGAGATGCCGTTTCATCGCCGCCTGGTAGAGCTCGACCAATCTTTCCGTCGCCTCCTCCGGGCGGGGCTGCGGCGCGAATGGCTCCGGGGCGAACTGGTAGTAGCGCAAGACGTGCACCTGGCCGTTTTCGACGACGAGTTTTTCACCCGCGGCGAGCTTCTGGACACCCTTGAACATCGTGCGCGGGGCCGGCGTGTAGCGATAGCGCAGAAAAAGAGCGACGGCTTCGGGATCAACGCCCGGAGGTTCGTCGAAAGCAACGCAGACCGGCCGGATCTCCGAACCAAAAGCGAGCGATCCGTTGCGGATTGCGTAGTAGACCGGCTTGATGCCCATTGGATCGCGCGCCAGCAGCAGCCGGCGCTTTTTCACGTCCCAGATGGCAAGGCCGAACATGCCGTTGAAGCGGTTCAGCACGGCGTCACCCCACTGCTTGTAGCCGTGCACGATCACCTCGGTGTCGCAGTTGGAACGAAACACGTGGCCGTGCCCCTGCAATTCCTGCCGGAGCTGCTGATAGTTGTAGATCTCTCCGTTGAAGACCACCCATACCGCCTGGGCTTGGTCGGACATTGGTTGGTGGCCAGCGGGTGACAGGTCGATGATCGCCAGCCGGCGGAAACCGAGGCCGAGATTCCCGTCAAAATGCTGGCCGGCGTCGTCGGGGCCGCGGTGGATAATCGTGCCCATCATCGCTTCGATGGTGGAAGCGCTGACGAGCGCACCGCTGCTGAAGTTAAACTGCCCGCAGACGCCGCACATGGTGGAGCCCTTTCAAGTGGAGTTCGAAGCGTCTTGCTCGTCGCGCAGCCGCAGGCAGAGCGCGCGGAACACCTCCGCCTGGCCCCACCGGTGCGCCCTACGTGGATTGCGCTGGGCGCCATTTTCGTAGGGGAACTTGTGGGCAACTGAAAGCTTCACCGGATGGATACGCGAAGCTCTTCGTTAATACCTTTCATATGGAGAGTTTTCCAAATTGTTTTCTTCAACGTGGCGCCGGCGTGACCATCGGCGGTGAAGCGTTCGTCGTCGACGGCGTGCCGTTCATCAACGATCGTCATACGAGCGCCCCGCGCCAACCACTCGCTCCTGTAGCTTCACGAAAGAACCTGCTCGTACACAGATTGAATTCGCCTTGCGACCCTTGCGAGCGAAAGTTCATCGACCGCGGCATAACCGCCGGACAGACGCTTTCCACGGACCAGTACCTTCTCTACAGCTTCCGCGATAAAGATCGGCTCGTCAGATACGATGTAACATCCTTCAAACTCTTTAATTCGCTCGGCCACATCGCCAACATCGACGGAAACTATCGGTAGATTGCAGGCAAGAGCTTCTTTGACAATGTTCGGAGAACCCTCGTGAGCGGACGTAAGGAGCAAACAATCGACGGCGTTCAGGAATCGCGCTACTTCTTGTTGAGGTCTCCTATCAAGCGTGACCAGTCGGGCAGATGGATTGGATTTTCGAATCAACTCAAAAGCCGCTTCGGCGAGTGGGTATCTCTTATAACCCCCCGCTGAGGGCCTCCCTGCAAAAAGGACGTGCTGCTCGTCTTCTTTTAGACCCACTTCGCGCTTAGCGACCGTTCTGGGATAGAAGATATCAAGATCCACCCCATTGGAAATGATGGACGTTGTTTTGGCGCGAAGATATTTTGCAAGTCCGGCACTCTTCGCAATATTGTGAGCCGTCGCGTACGACAATAGACGGGAGAATAGCCCGTGCAACACTCGATTAGAGAATCGATATTCTCCCCACTTGTTGCAATCTCCATATACATCGTTACCCATAAAAGACACAACGAGTGGCTGGATAGTAGCGAATCTGGCAGTCCAGCCTGAATACATATAATGCGCATGAACAATATCGTAATGCCTCAAACGCAGGGCCTTCCGTACTTCAGCAATACCCTTCGTATATTTGCCAATGCCAGTGCCATTGAGCAGGCAAACATCAACATCAATCCCAAGCTTCACCAGCGACTCCACCTGAGTGTAGATGAAAACGCCCGCAGACGGATTCTGTTCAGTAGGGTATGCGCCCGTAACATGCAGCACCATCATCGCAGCTTGCTCCTTGTGTCTCCTGGAAGGAGAGCGCCTGATAATTCGCGATAAACCTCGATGAACTTTTCCTTTCTTGCCAAAGCGAAATTTTGGAAGCTCCGGTGCATCACCGCGACGATCAGAATACGGACGTCACATAGCGCCGGCTCGCTTTCGAACTGCGGATAGAATTGCGAACATCAGCTCCTGCTTGCGCATGGTGCTGGCATTTTCGACCCCATTGTCTTCGGCGAGCGCAACGAGTTTGGCCTTCAGTCTTGCTTTTACACCTCTTGCTGATTTCAGTAGTGCCGGACCTGGATCGTCCCAACGCCAGTAGGCGTTGTGAATCCGATGATGTGGTGGATAGAAACAGCTGGTGCCGAGGATTCGGGCCGAGATAAAATCCGTAAATTCGTCGCGCCAGACATGGGTTGGGTCAAGATTGAGTGGTGGACAAGGCTGACCGGCGGCGTCGCAATAAGCGACATGACAGAGATTGATGCCGCAGAGTGCGGAGATCTCCACCTGTCCATCGGTCCGCCCGACAGTTGGCTCGACAAACCGGAAGCCGCGGTCACGCTGATCGCGCTTGTATTCCATGCTGGCGAAGCCGTTCGTAAACCCGATTGATCGGAAGAAGCGTATCGTCAGATCTTCCAACTCCTCGGCGACTTCCGGCGCCGCCCAGCAACTAGCGGTCAGGCCGATCTGCGGCGGCCAAGAACGGCCTTTGCGGCCCGTAAAGGCAACCGAGGAACGCGGGCCGATGTAGCAAAGGCAAAAGTAGATGGAGTCATTCGACCCCTCGATCCACTCCTGAACAATCACCTCCCCCACCTTGTCCAGCACTCGCTCGCAGAGCGACCGCGCATCGGCTTCGCACTCGATGCGATAGGCCTTCTCAAAGGAGCCGTCATACGCTTGGGAACGGCCGTTCGGCTTCACGCATAGTGGAGGCCGAAGATAATGGAGGCCCTTCAAGTCAATCTGGTTGCGCAGCAAAAGGGTCTTGGGCACCGGAAACCCACCCCGCTCGGCCAGCCGGAAAAACCGTTGCTTCAGAGTCAAATCGACCACCAGTTCGTGGGGTGGAAGTCGGAAACCGAATAAGGGAGCTACATGGTTCCGGTACTGCGACACTGTCAAAAGCGGGCGGTCATCGGTAAATATTATGACACCGCCATGAGGCATTCCTTTTCCTAGTCGAAGCAGTTCTTCCACAAAATCTTCGCCGTGAAAGGTCGAAACTGTAAATGTTCGCGCATATCGCGATCCCATTGTCCCATCGTTTGCGTCAATGACTACTACCGAGCGAAGTCCTGCCCGGGCCAAGCTGCGTACGACGGATAGGCCGTTTATTCCTCCTCCCAAGACTATAGCTGCTGGTGCGCCATCGGCTGCTACAGCGCTTTGCCGCGGATTTATTGCCTGATTGGGCATGACGCCTCAGTCCTATCGCGAAGACCGATCTCCCTTGACTGCTTCCGGACGGGCGTCCACTGGCATCCCCGTGCTGAAGATGTCGACCGCAGGTCTTCGCCTAAGCGCCACACTCGCCAGATGTCTCGATATCCTGCGAGATGCGAAATCGGCGCCAAACACGAAACGCATTACGGGTCCAAACGTTGTGGTCGATGCATGTCCCACAAAGTACAATCCAGGGACGGACGATTCGAAATTCACTGACAGCCGCGGAGTTTTCCCGACAAGATGCAGTCGCTCCAAAACTGCAGAACTTAGAAACGCAAGACGATGCACATCGGCTCTATAGCCCGTCGCCGCGATTACGTGATCTGCCTCCACCATCTGGGAGCTGCCGTCCATCGAGATCAATTGCAATTGCACACTATGCCCGGATACTCTCGCCTCCCGCAACGAGCGCCCGAGATGTAAAGGGACAGATGCTACGCGATACTTCATCGGCCACCCTCCGGACGCTGAGGGGAATTTTTCCGCTATCCCAAGTCGATAGGACTCGGGGAAGTAGCGAAACAGCCAAGGTAAGTCCGCGAACAGCCAGTGTTTCCAACCCGGACCGATTCCGGATACCGGCCGCCATTGACCTGGGTGCAAGCCCAAGCGGCCCCATGGGCCACTGAAGATGATGGTTGGCTTGCGGTAGATAAGTTGAACGTTTCCCACTGCCTCGTTCAAGAGTACCGCTATATCTATTGCGGATGCTCCGCCTCCGAGTACCGCGACGCGCTGCCCCTGGAATCTCTGAAATTCGTGAACATCGGAGGAATGCGAGAGCTTATCGCTCGGCAGATGAGAGAGCGACTCGGGGATATGGCGAAAATAGGTTAGGCCTGTTGCGATCACCACTTTGTGCGCCCTGAAACACAGTCCGCTCTTCATGCGAAGATCGAATCCTTCTGAAATTGGAATCAGGGAAACGAGCTCCTCGTGTTCTACATTCGGCACGAAGCGCTGTTGAAACGCCACCCCGTAAGCCGAGAATGTTTCCAACGGAACTGGACGATCCAAATCGTCATAAGGATTGCCCTCTTCGATGCAGAACTGCCTCAGCGTAAAGGCCTGCTCGGGATCAGAAAGGTTTGATGCGAACCCAGCGGATTTGAGCAGCATGCCTTTCGGCATGTTGTTTTTCCAACTAGCCATCGGACTTCCGATGACACGGCAATCAACGCCGAGTTTGCGCAAGTGTGCTGCAACCGACAATCCAAAGGGGCCAGCACCGACAATGGCCACATCGCATGATCTAGTCAAAGTCACACCTCTCGTGGGTTCTCGCCTGCCAAACGGCCCGATCCGCCTTCCGAACCTTCAAGAGCTCGCGTCTACGCACGGAATACGGAGGACAGCTCCTTCTTGGTCAGCCGCAGCCTAAGATTCGTAGCAATGGTCCTTAGCACTGACTTGGCATGCCTGAAGTTGGCCTCGAGGCGGCGCTCTGGACCGTCTCTACCTATCGCGATCCACTTCATAGCATGCGCCGCATTAGCTAGATGGGGCTTGTGCCCGGCGGAGCCCGCCAGAAAATCGTAGCCGCGCTCCCCGCGCACGATGCTGTCCTCAATAGACAGCACATGGCTGACTAGCCCGGGCTTGAGCCGGCCATCGCGCTCATAAAGAAAGCCGCTTTGGTAATTAAGAACACGGTCGTCATGCACAAAATTGTACAAGACCCCGATCGTCTGGTCCCCTACCAACGTCCGTGAGATGCGGACGGCCCCTATGGGGACTCCGAGCGCAATCAGTTCCTCGTGAAACTGACGGAAGTCCGGATTGGCAAGAGGCCCCCTGCATCCCCATCGCGCCTCATGAAACGCCTGCAGCAAATCGAACGCGGCGAGAGCTTCCGAGGTCGTTTCCATAATCCGGAACTCAATGGGCCCGCGTTCCGCATATAACCGCATGGCACGGTTCACGGCCTGGCGCGTATTGCGGCCCAACGTCGCGCGGTAATGTCCGCCTCTCTGGCGGACCTTGGCGAAATCAATCCACCATACCGTATCTGTCTGCTTCACCTCCGTAACGAGCCCAACTCGGCTTGCGGTGCGACTCGCGGCCATCTCAAAGTCGAGGTCGATTCCAGAGAGCACCAGTTGGTCCGAGTGCCGCAAGCGGTGCGTCAAGGCCTCGAGGCATGCGTCTATAGTGGCATCGGCTAGAGATCGATCTGCAAGAATATCATTGTACTCGATGTACAAGCTGTCGAAACGAGTATCTCCGGTTTCGTTCAATAGCCAACGCGCCCCCGCATGCGGCCCGAGACTCCACGCTCGCCGCCGGCAAATAATCGCCAAACCAACGATCTTGCCTGACGCCCGAGCGACGAGAACGTGCGGTTGCGCGGCCTTCGGGAGATGCCGTAGCCAAGTGCCGATCCAGAGCCAAGACAAGTAGAATGAGTGGGGCGCCCGCGCTTCGAGCTCCTTCCACGAGGCCTCAAGTCTCTCAAGGTTCCGCAAGGTCTCCACGCTGACGTCGATGAGCATCATGACCCCCATCGAAGAAAAACTTCATATCGCGAGCACACTTGTAAAGACGAAATACTTGACTATCCGCTAAGGCTCCGGAGCCCGGTCTCTGCGGGACTCGGATACATGTCGGTGACAGAGGATTCTCACGATCCGACGATCCCTAAGCGCCCGGCAGGAATTGCCATCGCATTACTGGCCTGCGCCGGCCGCCGGTGCATTTGCTCGGCCCATTGTCTTCGCCATGCCTCGAATGAAAGTAGGGTCCATAACTGGTATCCATAATCCTTCTCCTCCGAGATATGCCTCCGCCAAATCTCTTGCGCCGGTTTTACGTCGAGGATCCCACCGCCGTATCTGGCAGGCGCAAGCAGGTCCTCGGCCCAATCTCGTAACGGCACTCTAAGCCATTCGCCTATAGGGACACTGAATCCCATTTTCGGCCGTTCGACCAAATGGCGAGGAACAAAACGGTCGAGGACCCGCCGCAGCAGCCACTTCGTCTCTCCGTTCCGCACCAAAAATCGTGGAGGAAGGCGCCACGCAAATTCGACTATCCTATGGTCCAGGAGTGGCGGACGCGCCTCCAAGGCTACTGCCATTGACGCCCGATCGACCTTCTGCAGTATATCGTCCGGAAGGTAGGTAACTGTGTCGAGAAAGCGAGCGCGGTCCAAAACGCCAAGTCCTGGTGGCGCGCACCTCAACCCGGGGGAATTTTCCCGATCAGCCATGTGAAGCCCAACATCCGGAACCAGGCTGACAAGCCGAGTGTAAACCCCATCCGGATCCAACGACAGCACGCGAGATAGAGTTCGCACCTTGTCTCCAAGTCGTCGCGGAATCATACTGCCACGAAAGAGGTGCGATAAACGATTTAAGATGGCGGGAGGCAAAGCGCCCAAGATGGCACCGGCGGCCACCCGAAACCGAATAGGCATCGGGCCAGCGTATCGCGCGAACCGCGTCAGAATTTTGTACCTGTCGTATCCGGCAAACAGCTCATCGCCGCCGTCGCCGGACAATGCTACGGTGACGTGACTTCGCGTCAGCTTCGACACCAGAAAAGTTGGTATTTGCGAAGAATCCGCCAATGGCTCGTCATACATTTCAGGGACCAGAGGTACCGTCGCAAGCGCATCAGCAGCGGTAATGACCAGTTCCGAATGTACACTCCCTATGTGACGAGCAACGCGGGCGGCGTATGCCGATTCATCAAACCCCAGGTCGGGAAATCCAATCGAAAACGTACGGACCGGCCCCTTCCCGGCTGCCATCATTAGCGCCGCAATTGAAGAGGAGTCGATGCCTCCTGACAAAAACGCGCCAAGCGGCACATCGGAAATCATTTGCCTGCCGACTGCATCGGCGAGCAACGAGGAAAACGTTTCTATTGCCTCTTGGTCACCAACTTCCAGCGGCGCTTCGACGCCTTGTGCCACTGCATCTTCCAAGCGCCAATACCGGGTCCGGGAAATATGCCCATTGACGCCAATCGATACGATCTCACCCGGCATCACCTTCTCGATACCGCGCAATATCGCACCCGGTGCCGGAACATAACCAAATTTGAGATAACTGCTTACAGCTGCCGCATCGATCTCCCTTGGCACAAATCCCAGTCCCAGCAGGGCCTTTATCTCCGACCCAAATGCGATCTTTCCTCCATGGCGGGTAAAAAACAGAGGCTTAATTCCAATTCGATCGCGTGCGAGATGCAGCACCCGCTCTCGGCGATCCCAAAGGGCCATCGCGTACATGCCGTTGAGCGATTTTATCGCTGCCATTATTCCTTTACTTGCAACGGACTCGACCAGAACCTCTGTGTCCGAATGACCGCGCCATTTCACCCAGGCAACGTTCGGCTCCCGACGAATTTCCTCCGTATTATATATTTCGCCGTTGTAACTTACGACCCACCGTCCATCTGCCGACATCATGGGCTGCGCTCCGGCCTCACTTAGGTCAATGATGGCAAGGCGGCGGTGCGAAATCGCGACGCCAACCGCGGCATCAATCCACACCCCCTCACCGTCTGGTCCGCGATGCGCAATCGCATTCGCCATGTCGCGCGCCGAACGTTGCAAGGCCTCCGGCCGCGCAGCGAGACTAGGGTCAATCAAACCTGCAATCCCGCACATAGCGATCAATCCCTTTCAGCAGTCTCCAAATATGATCGTTCGATCAAGCTGAGGCCCCAGCTTGCAGCCAAACTTCGAAAGAAGGCGCGCTATTCCGCGCTTGCCAATCGCCGAAACAGCTCAACGTGCTTCTGCACCATTTGCTCAATCCCGAACTGCTGCTCCACGAGCGCCCGTCCTGCACGACCGAATGCGCTTCCAATGTCAGGGCGGTCGACAATTTCCCTTATCCGCAGCGCCAGCGTGTTTTCATCTCCGAATGGAATCAGGAATCCGTTCTCTCCGTCCTTGACAATTTCGCGATTGCCCGCCGCGTCTGTGGCTATGACCGGCTTTTCAAGCGCCATGTACTCCATAATTACATTAGAGATTCCCTCTCCGTTCGTTGAAACCAATACTCCGACGGAAAACGTTTTTACGATTTCTTCGACCCGTTTGCTGACTCCCAGAATGCGTATATTCGACTGACCGTCGCTCTTCAAACGCATCCTGAAGCTTTCCAGATCCGGTCCTTCGCCCACAGCGACAAACGTAATGTCCTTCCGCTCACTGCACAGCAATTTTGCCGCTTTGAAAAACGTACGATAGTCTCTCTCTCGATGGAATCTTCCGACCATACCAACTACGTGTTTGGTTCTTATATCCAACGAATGCTTGACGTCATCGACGTCAGGAAGATCATTTATTCGATCAAGATTGAAACCGTTTCGTATACAGAGACCTTTTTTGGCATCAACTCGAAAAGCTCTAAGTCCCGCTAATGAATTTGCCAATATCACAGTTGAAAATGGAGCTGTCAGAAGTAATCGTCGGTACCCGCGATCTTTCAAATTCATAAAGAGCGGCGCGTTTCGTATCATCCCGTTGATCAAAGCCGATCCAGATATCAACGCAATTGGTGAGGCATACATCGAGCACATCGACTCCCACGAATATATTATATGCGGTCGGTATTGCCTCGCCAGGCGATACAACTTTTGGAGAACACTGAAATCCCACCGTCGGTTTCTGCTGAAGATGTGTATTTTTACTCCCAGCGATCTCACCTCATCGTAGTGTATGACGTCTGAAAGAACGACTACTTCGCTGATGAATCCTTCCGTTTTGCTGAGCCCGCGCAGCAATTCGACCAATTGTCGTTCCTTCCCTCCGGAGGCCAAGGTGTCGGTTATATGCAGTATCCTGATCGCGGAACTTGACGAATTCAGCATTCCATCACCCGACCGTTATGAGCGCAGTCCCAGAGGATCCTCACGATTGGTGTTGGCAGGAACTGCCATCGGTCACTGGTCTGCGCCGGTAGTCGCCTTGAGCCGTCGTCGGATCTCCGCCGGGACGCCCATCACGAGCGAGCCGTCGGGCACGTCCTTCGTCACCACCGCACCGGCGCCGACGACGGCGCCAACGCCGATTCTGACGCCTGGCAGTAGGTTGGCTCCCAACCCGATCGCGGCGCCGCGCGCGATGTGGGGCCCGAGCATGGGCGAACCGTCGTAGCCGTTGCGGCCGATCGCATTGTCGTTCGAAGTGCCGACGCACCCCGAAATGAACACGTCGTCTTCGATCGTCATATTGCCCGCCAGCCAGGTGTGATCCTGCACCCGGACGCGATCGCCGATCTGCGTGTTGTAATTGACCGTGACGTAACGTCCGATGACGGCCTTGGAGCCGATCCGCGATTGTTCACGGATCGAGGCGCCGTCACCAATCAGGGTCCCCGCGCCGACCGAGACGTCGTAGAAAATTACCGCGTGCGGTCCGATAGAACAATCGGCACCGATATCGACCCACTCCTCGAAATGCGGCGGGCGCGTCAACGCGCCGGCCCCCTTGGTTGCCTTGCCGATGTAGGCTCCCGGAAAGATTTCGACGTTGTCCCCGACCCTTGCGCCGCTCTCAATCACGACATGCGGGTGAATGACCACCCGGTTGCCAATCGTAACGTTAGACCGCACCACGGCGAACTCGGCGATCGCCACGGCCTCTCCGATCGCCCCGGTCTCGACCACCGCCCAAGCACTGATTCGAGTCATCGAAGCTCCTTCGCGGCCTCTGCGCGCAACGCGGCGGGCGAATGCGTTAACGTCCGCCCCAATTTCTCGTGACCGTCCTGCTCGGCCGCAGCGCGCGCAATTGCGGCGATACCAAGCACCTGGTCGCGTGTGAGCTCGGGGAACATGGGCAGGGACAATGATTGAGCGGCCATCGCTTCGCAGTACGGCAAGTCGCCTTGCTTGTAGCCGAGATGAGCAAAAGCAGGCTGTAGGTGGAGCGGCACCGGATAATGGATCCCGGTCGTCACGCCAGCCTCGTGGAGCTTGTTCCGCATTGCGTCCCGCTCGTTCGTGGCGATCACATACAAATGATAGACGTGCATCGATCCCTTTCGAACGAATGGCGTCTTGATCCCCGACTGCGCCAACTCCGCGGTGTACCACTCTGCAGCGCGCCGCCGATTGGCGTTCCATTCATCCAGGCGCCGGAGCTTGACCTGCAGGATTGCCGCCTGGAGAGCGTCGAGCCGGCTGTTGAACCCGATCTCGGCGTGGCTGTAATGGCTGGTTCGACCGTGGTCACGCAGTCGTTCGATCCGCTCGACGATCGCGGCACTGTTGGTGGTGACCGCTCCGCCGTCGCCATAGGCCCCGAGATTCTTCGCCGGATAAAACGAGAAACAAGCAACATCGCCGAGCGCCCCGGTTCGGCCCCCCTGATATTCCGCCCCGTGCGCTTGGGCCGCGTCCTCTACTACATACAGGCCGCGCCGCCGTGCGATGTCCTTGATTGGACCCATATCAGCCGGCTGGCCGAAGAGGTGAACTGGGACGATCGCTCTTGTACGACCCGTTAGGCCGCGCTCGATCATTCTGGGATCGATCGTGTAGGTATCCGGATCGATATCGACGAACACGGGCCGCGCTCCCGACGCCACGATGGCCGCGGCGGTGGCGATGAAGGTGTGGGCGGTTGTAATCACCTCGTCGCCATGACCAACACCCAAGGCCCGTAGCGCCAAATGAAGCGCGTCCGTGCCGCTCGCCACACCGCGCGCATAGCGCACCCGGCAATACGCGGCGAAATCTCTTTCGAACGAGGCAAGCGCCTCACCGCCTATGAACTGCGCGGAGTCGATAATGCCCCGAATTGCTTCGGCCACCTCGTCTTTCAGCGCCGCATATTGCGCTTTAAGATCGACGAACGGAATGTGCATTTGTCGAACCTCACGAGAATCCGTATCTGTCACTCGGGGCTCTCATCGGGCACCGCGCCCCCGCAGCACCGCGGGAAACGTCAGCGCAATCAGCTTCAGGTCGGTCCATAGGGTCCAGTTCATCGCGTACTCGACATCCATCTCGAGCATTACCTCGGGGCAGAGGCGACCCCGGCCGCGCACTTGGCAAACTCCAGTGATGCCGGGCTTCACAATGTGGCGTTTATGGTGCCAGTCCCGGAAGTATTCGAGTTCATAAGGAATCGCCGGCCGCGGACCGACGATGCTCATTTCGCCCGTCAATACGTTAAGGAGTTGAGGCAGTTCGTCGAGGCTGGTTCTCCGCAGCCACCGCCCCACGCGCGTCACGCGAGGATCGTCTGTCAGCTTGTATGGGGCGCCGGGGTCGTTCGAGATGGATTCCTTCGCCCAAGCCCGCCGGATCGCCTCGCGATGGACGTTTTCGTCGGCCTTGTGGCAAAGCGTCCGGAATTTAAAGCAGTTGAACGGCTTCTCGTCTCGCCCAATCCGGCGTTGGCGAAAGACCGCGGGTCCAGGACTGTCGAGACGGATTGCTATCCACACCACCGGGAAGAGGGGGGCCAGCACCACGATCGCGAGAACGCTGATCACGACGTCGAGCGCCCGCTTGCCGAACTCCTGCGGGATCGCCCTTCGTCGCTTTGCTTCATGCGACCGCAATGTCGGCCCCCCTCACCGGTATGTTCCGACGCCGAAACATCCGTTGATCCTTGCCTTTGTGGTTGAGCCGTAGACACATCGATGCCGCTTCGAGCGCTTCGACAACGCGCAGCCCATGCGCTCCGTCCGCGCGCGGCCGTCCCCCGGTCATGATCGCGTTGACGAAGTCGAGTACCTCGAGTTTCAGCGGTTCGCTGTTGGATATCGCAGGGATATGAACGTCGCCATGATGGTAGGCGGACTGGAAGTCGGCGTACGAGTCGCCGTCGATCCGCGGCCTGAATCGCTTCTGATAAACGCGCACTTTCTCGGACGGCTGCACGTCGTCGAACACCAGCATCGCATCGCTTCCGACGATCGTGATTTGGCGCACTTTGACCGGGTCCAACCAGGAAACATGCACATGGGCGGTCGGCCCGCTCTTGAAGCCCATCTTGGCGTAAACAACATCCTCAACGTCGGGCAGAACGTGCGCGCAACCCCAGGCGCCGATTGTTCGCGGCACCTCCTCCAGCAGGCAGAAGATGATTGAGAGGTCGTGCGGCGCCAAGTCCCAAAGGACATTGGCGTCTTGCCGGTAGAGACCGAGATTCAGGCGTCGCGAATCAATGTAGTAAAGCTCGCCGAGAGAGCCGCTCTGGACCATCTGACGTATGAAACCCACCGCCGGGTGGTACTCGAACGTGTGCCCGACCATCAGCACACGCTTGCGCTCTTGAGCGATCGCATTCAACTCGCGGCATTGCGCGCTCGTCATAGATAACGGCTTCTCGACGAGCGCGTGCTTTCCGGCCTGGAGCACCGCCCGCGCCAACTCAAAGTGCGTCTCCACGGGAGTGGCGACAATGACCCCGTCTATAGAAGGGTTATTCAGTATCGCGCCGATATCGCGCGAAACAGCGACAGAAGGATATTGTGAACGGACATATTCCAATCTGTCAGGACTGGGATCAACGGCCATCGACATCCTTGCGTCGCGTATATCGCAGCTGACACGGATGTGTTTCGCGCCCCAATAGCCGCAACCGATGAGGGCGAGCGACGGGCCGTCTTTCGCGGTTTGAACTGCCGCGTCCTGGGTTTGGTTCGGAGTATCGAGTAAAGGAGGGACAAGTTTGGAGCGCAGTACTATCGAACGAGACATGCTCCCCTCCATAGGTCGCGCTCTTCGAACTTACTACAACACTAGTACAACCGCCCTTCTCGCCAGCCCAGTGGAGCGCACTATTGAGGGATAACCCTAAAGTTAGCGGCGCGGAATCACCGCGTCGCAAACGCTAAGTTCTTGGCGCTGATTGCCAAGCCAATAAACGTTCTTCTAGGGCATTTGGGAATAGTTTGGCGTTCCTGACCTCGTCGATTGCAGGACGGTCCTCCCCGCAAACTATGTCGACGAAGCGGGTCGAACCGACGATAGCGCTTGTGCGACGCCTGGCGCAGGGAGGTTAAACGACGTGGGGTTTCGCGCGGTTTTCGATTCGCGACGGCACGTCTGTCGCTGCTTCCGCGGACCCGGGCGATACGGCATCGTATGTTCGAACGCTAGCCAACGCTTCTGGCAAAAGAGCCGCAGCCGATGCCAAAACGGCCCCGCCCACCAGGCCCAGCGCCAGGAAAATGATCAGTTGGGGAAAGGCCGGAGAGTCTGGCGGGCGGGCTAATTGCGCAATTCGCAGACCCGATACGCGTGCGTTGGCGAGACTCGTGTTGATCCGCTCTTCCGTGGTTCGCTTCGCATAACTCTCGGCAGCGGCCACCGCTAGCGCCAGGTCCCGGCTCAGCCGATTGTATTCCGCCTCTCTCGACGAGAGAGTGGAAAGTTCATTGTTTACACGCTGGAGCTCCGTGCCAAAGTGTGTCTCGCGATTCTTTGCCCCGGCAAGATCCGCGTTAACCTTGAAAAGAGTATCCATTGTGTCCTGATAGACGCGAATGAGAAGGAGCGGTGGAGCCTCGGTGAGAGATCGCTCCGTCCGGCTCGTCTTGGCGTCACTTTCAGCCCTTTCGACGTTAGTTGCTCCCAAGCTGCTCACAATCCCGGAGACGTATTGGGATTGCGTGACCGGCTTCAGCCTCAGCAACTGCTCGGTCAATGCTTCCTTCCGACCTTGTAGCTCCACGATGGAGCCCTGCGTTGAACTAAGGGATTGGTTAAGTTGATCGGCACGGTTGAGAAGGAGAGTGCGCTGATCATGGATGGAATAGATCGAGACTGCAGCCGAAAAGTTCTCAAGCCTGGAGGCCGCTTTCTGTACCTCTTCCTGCAATTGTTTCCTCTGCACGACAAAAAACTGAAAGGCACCCGGCACGTTGAGAAGCTCCACCTGCTTGGCGACCAATGCGTCAGCAAGCGCATTGACGAACTCGGCCGCGATCACCGGATCGCGGTGAGGAAATGAGATCTTCAGAAGGTCGGTTTTGCCCTCTGCTTGTGCGGACATGGAGCGCCGCAGCATCGAAATCAGGATGTCGTCCTTGCGGCGGTTCTCATGAGCTGGAAGCAAGCGCTCAAGACCCAGCTTAGCTGCCGTTTCGCGTAAGGTCGAAATCTGATCAGCGGAAAACCAGCGCTTGACACCTAGCTCAGCTATCAGGGTGCCGTCGTTCGAGTGCATCCGGTCGAGGTCAGGAAAAAGGCGCTGAAGACCTACCTTGTTCGCCGCTTCGCGCACAACGTCGTCTGTCTCGGCAAGTCGGGCGAGCGAATTGATACCGGTAGGATCGACGATGCTGCGGGAGTCGACGACACTGCGAGATTCCGAGTCCTTGACACCATTGCCAACCAGGAGCAGGGCCTCGGCGTTGTAACGCCGCCCGACAAGCTGATAAGCGAAAAGAGACGCGGCGAGGACTGTCAGGAAGACGGCAAGCGCCACGACTTTGCGGCGCCGCAGTGCGGCAATCAGAACCTTGGCAGCAAGCAGCAGCTCCACCTAAAGCTCCGTTTTCTCAACAGGCCCGGCACCCGTCCGCTCTGTTCGCTCGAGAACGCAGTCTGCTGCGCCTCGAGTCGTCCACGCGTGGAGCGTCTTCGTGAGGTTAGCGCAGAGCAATGCGATTTACGATCGCATTAAAACACGCGGACAAGAATCGAAAGAAGTAGACCAAAAGAGGCATCGCCCAAACGCGTAGACAAAGACACATCCGACAGGGCAGATAAAATCGCGTCGGCTGGCAGTTACCCGCCCAATCCCTCAACGCTTAACGTTATGTCAAACTATGACAATGAGCCTCACTCTTCGCTGGAGGCCTTGAAACCGCAATTTCAATGAAACGCTTTCTTTCCGCCTGCGCGCGGACGTCACAACGATTGCCACGCGAGGTCTGACCCCGACGCGCACCCAGTGCAGATCGGTCTCGCCGCACGAGAGCCAATATCCGGACATTACGCTTGCGATCAAGAGGCTGGACCTTGGTATACTCTCGGCGACCTCGCGATCGGTCACAGCAGTTCACCCGCTCCACCGCATGGACGCTGATTGCTTCCGCTCTCAGGGAGCATCCGCATCGGCGGGTGTCCCTGCCTTCCTCGCATGCGCACGTGCGCGCCTCGGCGCCAACGTCTCATAGGCGGCGAGGAGGGAACGCTTTTCGAGCTCCCATTGAAATTCGCCGTAGGCACGCTCCCTGCCGTAGATCTGCATACGCTCGCGCCCGGCCTCGTCCTCAAGCAGCGCCACGATTCCGTCGCCGAGCGCCTGCGGCGTCAGCTTCGCTACCACCAGGGCGGCGTCGCCTGCATCACGCCTCGCCTGTGCCAAGTCGAACAGTACGAACGGCAGCCCAATGGCCATGTATTCAAAAACCTTGATCATCGACATCAACACGTTGCAGGCATTGGGCGGATCCGGAACGATGCCGATATCGCAAGCAGTCAGCATGGCAGGAAGCGCATCGCCTGAAATGTAACCGGCAAATTCGACATTGTCGGCGATTCCAAGTTCACCTGTGAGCCTCCTGAGCCGGCATGCTGCCGGCCCGTCGCCGATGATCAGACAGGCGATATCCGTTCGATGCTGGCGCTTGACGATGTACTCCATCGCCTGGACCAGCAGGTCTACACCGTCCTGCTCGGCAATCATTCCCACATAGCCGACGAGATATCGAAATGACCGCCTGACCGACAGATCGGGCTTGACCTGCCTGAAGCGCCCAAGATCGGGGACGCTTCTGACGATCCAAACCCTGTCTGGCGGCATCCCGCCTCGCTCCACGGCTTGCTGCTTCAGCGTAGGGTTTGTCGCGAGGCTCCCGTCGGCCGATCGAAACGTCCAGCTTTCAAGCAGCAACAGGAGACGATAAAAGAAATCCTGGCGGCCGAACTTGACCAAATAGAGTTCGGGGGCGGGATCATGCTGGTCAAACAGAAATTTCTTGCCGAAGAAGAACTTGTAGAAAATCGCGATCAAAAAGATCAAGTCCGGCGGATTGCACGCATGAAGGATATCGAATCCATGCCGGCGCGCCACCTTCAACGAGAGAACGACTTCCCAAAAAAGAGCGACAGCATATTCGAGAAGATAAGTTACGGCGCCCGAGCCTTCCACACCCCGTCGATGGCGGTAGATATGCACACCGTCCATCTGCTCGTATGCCTTGTCATATCCCTTCCCTTTCGGACAAATGACCGAAACGGTGTAACCAGCCTGGTGCAGCGCTGTGGCCTCCTGCCAGACCCGGCGATCGGCCGGCACCGGCAGGTTTTCGACGATTATAAGGACCGCGCCCGCTGCATCACCTAACGCAGATATGTTGTCCGACATAACCATTGCGCCTACGTCCGTCAGTTGAAGCGTGGCGACCTTTCGTATAGGACTCCTAGAGGAGGAGCACAATCTCGAGGTCGCGGACGATCCGCAGGATGCACGGTGGCCCTGCCGGCGAAGGATGATGCGACAACATCAAGAGGGAACGTCGACGCCATGGACACGGGCTCTTCGATCGCGCTCCTGCTCCGCAGCGACACTCCATCGCCCGACGATTGCAACCTAGCGGAAATCCTCGATTTTTTTGGAATTCCATGGACGGCGCTGACCGTTAGCGAAGCGAACGAGGCCAATATAGCCTCGCTGACCGCAAGTCATCCGCAGTACTCCATCCTGACTTCCGCGCCCTATCTCGCCGAAGCCCTGCAGCCCTGCAAGGCCGGAATGTTTCCGGCTTGGTTGGTGGCAGCCGCTTCGGTGTTCGTCTACGGATTTCGAGCTGCGGATCCCTGCAGGGCTCTGCTGCGCAAGATCACGGGAGACCCAGAGGCAGACATCCGCGGCATCGACGCTTGGCCGATAACCGTGTCCGTCACTGGTGCTTTTCCAGACATGTGCGGCCCAATGTCGGCCCAGCGGATCCAATTGGAGCCCGGCGCCGCGGATGCGGCGCTTGTCATTCGGCATCGTGGCGAATTGCAGAGCATCGTCGTGGCGCCCGAGGGACACCTGTTCGCCGGATTTTCTTATTCGGGCGTGCGCTTTTTTGCCGATGCGTCACTGGTGATGGTGGACATTCGCGAACGCGCTGCGACCTATTTTGATGTGAAGAAGCGCTTCGCCGGTGCGGTGCCGGTCGTGATGTATCTGAAATGGTCGTTCCGCGACATCTGCTGGACCACCTCCGAAGCAAACGCATGCCTGATCATCGACGATCCGCCTCTGTGGCCACGGTACGGCTTTCTCGATTTTGGCGAACTATTGCAGTTGGCCGACAAGCAGACGTTCGCGACCACCATCGCCTTCATTCCATGGAATTGGCAACGAACAAATCGCGGTACCGTTGCCGCATTTCGGCAAAATAGCGGAAAACTGTCGGTCTGCGTGCACGGCTGCGATCACACCCGTGGTGAATTTGCAGCCCGTTCAGCCGACCTACTCGACAGAAAGCTGAAGACCGCCAGGTGTCGGATGCAATCCCTTCTCAACAAGACCGCACTCAATTATGAAAACGTGATGGTTTTCCCGCAAGGGGCATTCTCGCCCGAGGCAGTGTCGGCTCTAAAGCGAAATGGCTTCGTCGCGGCAGTGAACACAGAAGTCGCGCCAGCCGATGACGCGTCGAACGAAACGACACTTGCAGACCTGTGGAGTGTCGCCATCGTCCGGTATGGGGGCTTCTCGATTTTTACCCGGCGATACATTGACCATGGCATTGAAAACTTCGCATTTGATGGACTCCTGGGCAAGCCGTGCTTCGTCGTCGGACATCACGATCTTTTCCGGAACCACGGCAGCGAACTGACGGACTTCCTCCGACAGCTTGCGTCCTTGCGGTGGAAACTCCGTTGGCGGACTCTCGGCGACGCCGTTTGCCGCAGCTACAGCATTCGACGCGACGGCGGAACGATCATAGTAAAGATGTTTGCTGAACAACTTCGCATCGAAAACATGAAGGCGATGACGCAACGGATCTGGGTCGTGAAGCAAGCACCGCAGGTCGTTTCTTTGAAAGGTGTTACAGTCAACCAAGACGTCGTCGCGTACGAATACGTGGATGGATGTCTTCGATTGATCGTCGATATCCCGCCCGGCGGGATGGCGGATATACGCTGGGTTCATCACGAAGAGCCGGATGCTTTCCCGGATTCAGAATCGGTCTCATACCGACTTGGGGTGGCGGTTCGGCGGTATCTGTCCGAACTTCGTGACAATTACGGGCTCCGCGACCTGTTTCGTTTTCGCAAGTAGCCGGGAGTAGATCGCTTTGTAGCGGACTCCGACGCCTGACCCGATACGTGTCGGAGAACTCAAAAGGATTACTCCCAATTCGCAGAGCTCGCACAGTATCAGACGTCAAACGGCGCGGCATATGATCGAAGAATGAGACGGCGAATCTCGCGCGCTGTCACGTCGCGGACGATGACGGCACGCAAAAGATCATTCGACGAACACGGCCATCGATAGATGAATGGCTCCCGCTCGAATTCCAGCTCCCTCGCGCCGTTGCGAGCCGATACGTTATTCTTAATTCTCCTCGGAATATTTGCTGCGATCGCAGGCGGATTGACGGCAATGGTCGGGGGAGCGATTCCCCTTGTTCTTTATTCGTTGCCGATTGCCGCGGCGGTGGTTCTCGCCAACTACCGGAATGGCGTCTGGCTGTTGGTGTTACTGTTGCCCTTCGCGTCAACCTACATGGTTCCGCGTCAGATATTCGGGGTCACGGGACTTAATTCGGAAAACTGCCTGCTCGTACTCACGTTGTTGTCGTTAGGCTTGGCTGCGCTCTTAAGCCAAGTGGCCGTTCGGTTTCCCCGTCTGCCGCTGGCACTGCTGGTTTATATCGCACTGATTGCTTTTGCTGCCTACCGGGGCTCCGGTTCGGCAGAGCGCGGAATCACACCTCCAGGCGAAGAGCCTTTAACGTTGAATAGATACCTGCTGGATGGTTTCGCGAAGCCGATGATTATCGTTGTCGTGGCTTGGCTGGCGGCCGTGGTCTCGCGAAATGGAAATGGGCGACCTCTGATCTGGGCGCTCGCACTTGCCTACGTTGCCTTCTTCGGGCTCATAGTCGGTTACCTCGTCGTCAACGGTATAAGCCTGCACATTCTCGCATCCGCACGAGAACGCGGTTTTCTCAATTGGACCGGAATGCACGCCAATGAGGTCGGCCTCATGGCGAATTTGGGGTTTGCGACCCTGCTTTACACGGCGGCCGCCACCGTCCAACCACTGCCGCGCCTGACGCTCTTTGCATGCGCCGTTGCCGCCGCCACGACAGCGGCCCTGACCTTTTCTCGAGGCGCTTTTTTCGGCCTTGCCATCATCGTTGGCTATTATCTGTTCAGCCGGCGCCGCGCAGGCCAGTTTGTTCTTGCGCTGTCGATCATCGTCGGTGTCGCCTTGATATTGCCCGACGCATTCGTCGAACGGGCGACGACGGGGTTCGCCACGGAGGATACTCAAGCAATCACGGCCGGTCGCCTCGACACAATCTGGCGCCCACTATTGCCAACGTTCTGGGAAGCGCCGATTCTCGGGCATGGCCTCAGTTCGACCCCGTGGGCCACTCCCAATCTCCGCGGAACCATGCTGCCGGTCGGACACCCCCATAGCGCCTATCTCGGCGTTCTTCTTGATCTGGGGATGGTGGGTGTCCCAGTCGTCGCAGCTTTCTTCTGGTCGGCTTGGGCCATGTTCAGGTGCCTCGCGAAGAACCATGCCGATCCCCTATGGCGTGGGGTTTTCGAAGGAGGCGCCGTTTGCCTGATATGCCTCGCCGTCCAGGGATTAACGGATGACCGATTTGTACCGACCTACCCGCAGGCGGCTCTTTGGTTGTGTTACGGGCTCGCCCTCGGCCAAGCCCAGTCAACCTGTTCGACTGAAAGAACGCATCCATGAAGGTATGTTTCGTCGGTCTTGAAAACCTCCCGGTCCTTGCCCCCGAATACAATCACCATGGTATTGGCGGGGAGGAGGTCCAACAGACGCTACTCGCGAAAGCACTCGCCGCTCGTGGATACCAGGTTTCCATGGTCGTTGGGGATTACGGTCAGTCCGACGCGGCCTCCTGGCACTGCGTCACCACCTACAAGGCATATCGCGCGGATGCGGGTCTTCCGGTACTTCGTTTTGTTTATCCCCGTTGGACCGCAACTTGGGCGGCGTTGATGCGGGCCGATGCCGACGTCTACTATACGAGTTGTGCCGGGATGCGTGTCGGCTTGGTCGCGATGTTTTGTCGTCGGCATGGACGCGGTCTCGTCCACCGACTGGCATCCGACGTAGATACCGATCCGGAGAAGGTGCTGATACGCTACGCACGGGACAAGAAACTCTACGAATACGGATTAAGGAGGGCTGATAGCGTCCTTTGCCAACACGCCGGCCAGCAACGCGCGCTCTTGGAAAATTACGGATTGACGAGCGTGGTCGCTGACATGCTGGTGGATCCGCCGGATCGGCAGCTGGATCGTGATCAGCGCGACTTGGAAATTCTTTGGGTCAGCAACCTGCATGGCCTCAAGCGACCCGAGCTCGCGATCGAGTTGGCGCGTCGCATGCCCTCTCGTCATATACACATGGTTGGCGGTCCACAACCGGGTTTCTCTGATCTGTACATTAAGATCGAGTCTGCTGCGAAGAGACTGCCGAACCTGACGTTTTGCGGTCGCGTACCTTATCACGACGTAGGTGACCTCTATGACCGCGCCAAAATTTTCGTCAATACCTCGGACACGGAGGGTTTTCCCAATTCCTTTCTTCAGTCCTGGCGTCGCGGCATTCCGGTAATATCATTTTTTGATCCTGATGGACTTATCAAGCGCGAAGGCCTTGGTGCCTCGCCCCAATCCATCGATGAGATGGCTTACATTGCCGACTACTTGATTGCCGATGAAACAGAATGGCGAAAGGCGTCCGAGCGATGCAGGAGCTATATGGACCGGATGCACGGCGATCACGTGGTGCTGAAGCCCTATGTCGCTGCAATCGAGGAAGCGGTTTGCCGAAGGAAGAAATGACGCGCGTCGAGCGAACCGGCGTGGCGTAGCGGCGACGCGAGCGAGCCGATGACGCATCTGTTGTGTCGGCTGCGTTCGCAACCGGCAACGCTTGCGCGCGATTAGACTCCTGATCGAGGGCGATGTATGCAGGAGAGATGGCATGCATGCGCGTAATGCGCGTCAGCGCGTCCATGGCCTCATTTCCTTATGCCCGATGCGCAGGAAGCACGAAAGCCTGCTGGACGAGGCGCACAGAGGGGAGGCGCGTGGCATGACGTCAGGGATTCGCCGCAAGGCAGGTTTTCTGGCCGGTGCAGGGCTGCTCGAGTATGCTCTGCAAATGGCGCTGCCGGTCATCCTGGTCCGCTACCTGACCAAGCAGGAGTTTGGAGACTACCGCCTGATGTGGTTGGTCGCCACGACAGGGTTGATCCTGTTTCCCCTTTTTCTGCCGCAGTCCCTGTTTTATTTCCTGCCGCGCGCTGCTCCCGGAACCCGGCCCAAGCTGGTGGGAAATACATTCGTAAGCCTGTTCGCGCTCGGCGGTCTCGCGATCCTCTTGCTTCTGGTGCTGATGCCCGTCTTGCCTGGCTCGATCGCGGGCTTGCAGCGCCACTCGCCGCTTGTGCAGATTTTCGCCGGCACCTGGATATTGGCGTCGATTCTCGACGTGCTGCCGAACGCGGATGGAAGAGCGGAGTGGCAGGCCTGCGCAACGGTCGTCCTTGCGACACTCAGGCTGGCCGCATTGTCTGGTTTGGCAGTCGCGTCCGGCGATGTGGGCTGGGTTCTGGTGGCCATGTGCGGCGTGGCTATGGTGAAGGTCGGAATAGCGCTCGGCTACGCCCTGTTTGCTGCGCAGGAAACGGGACTCGGATTCGACGGGGGGCTCGCACGCTTGCAATTGAATTATTCGTTGCCGTTTGCTGTCGCGCAAGGGCTTTTCGCTTTGCGCGTACAGGCCGACCAATGGATCGTGGCGGCGAATTTTTCGAACACGGCCTTTGCACTTATCTCGATTGCGTCGATGGTTCTGCTCGTCGGAGGATTGATCCGCCAGCCTCTGAATAATGCTCTTCTGCCCAATATCAGTTCCTTGCTAGGCGAAGGCAAGCTTGATGACGCCTGCGCGCTGATACAGAAAGGATACCTCGTGCTGGGACTTATGCTGCCCCCAGTCCTCGGATTGCTGATCTCGACCGCGGACGAGCTCGTGGAAGTTATATATACGCGCGAGTATCTGGGGGCGGTGCCGCTCATGCGGATTTATCTCTTGGGACAGGTGGCAACCGTCTTCGCGGCGGGCCATTTGCTTCAGGTATTTAGATTCGGCGGGCAGGCTGCAATGATCGGCGCAATATCTCTTGTGGCATCGATTGCTTTGAGTATTCTTGGTCTCCAGTTTTTCGGACTTGGCGGCGCGGTAGCAGGAAGCACCACAAGCCTTGTTCTTTTGGAGTGCTGGGCCTTGAACAAGGTCGCCAAAGCACTGCAAACCAGCATCGCTCAAATGATACGGCTCGATCAGACTTGGAGAGTCATCGTTGTGGTCGCAGTCGGTGTGCTCGTCGTCCACGTCCTCTGCTCCGGACTGGACGCATCCGTCTTTCTGCGTCTCTTCGTGAAGTCTTTGGTCTTTGTGATTGCCGTGCTGCTTGGGCTTGCGCTCACGAACATGCATCGGTCGCTCCTATCTTTCCTTCCTGAGCGGGACCAACGGAGGAAGCATGATCCTCTTTCAACTCGCTAGAAGCATGCAGCGTCACAATATTCGCGGCGGCAGCTTTCTAATGAGGCAATTAGCCGTATTCGGATTGTTGCGTCGGACTACGCAATATGACCTTGGAGGCGTCAGATTCAGCGTGCCGCTTCATAAGCTCACCTGGGATAGGAAAGATGTATTTGATTACGAAAGGCGGTTTATCGAAGCATTCCGGCAAGCGATCGCACCACTTGAAAAAGCAACGCTCATTGATTGCGGGGCGGATATCGGCACGTTTTCTACGCTTGTCTCCCTCAATTCCAAAATAGCCCGGATCATTGCGTTCGAACCGAATGCCGATGTCACCGATATTCTCAGAGACAATCTCTCTCGGCTGCCGCTCGCGTCTGAGGTAATCGGAAAGGCGGTCAGTAATTTTGTTGGCCGAGGATACTTAGAAAGACCATTTTATGATCCACATGATCACGCTCGTTTCTTGCAGCCGGGAGATGGGCCGATCTCCGTTACCAAAATCGATGCCCTGAATATCCGTGGCGATATCGCCGTTAAAATTGACATTGAGGGTGGTGAGCTTGAGGCGCTCCAGGGAGCGAAGGACACGATCGTCGCTGCAAGACGCTGTGTCATAGCATTCGAGGCTCACCCGATGGTCTCGAAGCGAATCGGCCGCGATCCGGTCGAATGTCTTCGGCTCTTGGCCTCGCTCAGGCCCTTCCGATTTCTGGTCTCCGAAACGGGAACATCGCCTCCTCTGTCAGAACCTCTCATGCGGCCGGGTCAAACTGAAGTCTGGAACGTGATCGCAACATCTTCCCTAAATTAACCTAGCAAATTGTCGGCCCAAGCGGCTTTGAAATTTCAAAAAACACTACACCCACTTACTGGCGGCGGTCGAGCGATCCCAGTCCCGCTACAGCCTAATGGTTCCGAATATCGAACAAGAGTTGCTGCACGGTTGCGCGCTCGTGTTAGGGCGCCCAAGCAAACTTCCATGGTGATGAAGATGAAGGACAAAGAGGCATAGCGCAGTGTTCACCAGCCCACCGACCTATCAGGATGGTGCTTAGCCGATGGAGGGCCGTTCCTCATGCGCTTGGCCCGTTTCATTATAGGCGCCGCAACGTATATTAACGGTCGAATACAAGGTTGCGTCCAAATGGCGGAAGATAGGGATCGGGGAGAAATGCCACTGCGTATTGCTATGAGGCGTTTGCCATGAGGTGTGGCTGAAGCACGTGACGCTGCTTTGGGCCAACGGCATGCGTACCATTCCCGATACGGTTGCCGAGCTAGGGCCGGGAGATTCGCTAGGGACCGGACTGGATATTGTGACCCAGCCTCGGGGAACTATGGCAGAAAACGACCGGGCGGAGGCGGCGAATTCGTGTGCGGTTCTGACGCTTGCTGCCAACCGCCTCCCCCCGGGACGCCGAGACCGTTGCGTTGCGGAACACCAGGGTGTCCCGGCATTGTTCGGACGGCGGGAGATGGACCTGTGGGAAAACTGGGGGCCGCTGTGATGATTTTCCTCAAATTCTGGGAGAACTGATGCGGCGCTTCGCTGAGCGGACAGACCGCGGGCAATGGGCGCTATTCCCAGAATGCTTGATGACGAGGCCAGAAATCGACAGGTCCACTCTCAAATTGAGATCGCGCGGGACGGATAGGCAAGTCAATATGAGCTGTCCTTTGTGGAACTTACGAGCGTATAATTGTGGGGAGCCGGGTGACGGAGAGCCGAATGTCCTCAGATGGGCGGCCACATGTGGCTGTTGTCGTGCCCCAAAATCGAGCGTGGATCTGGCATCGTAGGCTTATTTCGATACTTCAAGCCAGTTTTGAGGTGGATGTTTATACGAGCCCACACGCTCCAAGCTATCCGCCCTCCCTGAGATTATGGATGCGCGTCGAGGCCCACCTTGAAGAACTTGACCTCGTCAAGATGACAAGCATCTTAGGAAAACCGTGGCCGGACATTGCAAATAGTGCGTACTCACTCATCATAAATCTGTCCGAAGCGCCAATACTGGCCGCGTCAACTCCAATTCTCGAGCCTCGCTTTGATGAGTCCGCTGATAGTATCAGTCTGTTTGTTTCTTTGCTTAATCGTAAGAGTCCGTACCTGTCGATCTGTCTGGCGCGGAAGGTCGAGCCAACAGTCGCTTCCTATTTGGCGATAGAAAATCGAGCGGAATTAACTCGAGGGCTTCAGCTCTGCTTTGCGCGCCTTCTGGCACTTACGGAACGAGCGATTTATCATTTGTCGAAAGGCACACAGCCCGCCGTACCATCCAGACCAGCGAGTGCCGACCAAACCTTTTCCAAAGTGCTGGTCCTGCGCTTTGCGTTTCGGTTTTTCTTGGCGAAAGCCCTGGATTTTGTCTTAGGAGGGCTGAAACGGCGCGAGCATTGGTCTGTTGGACTCTTGTGGTCCGATAAGTGGGAAATCCCAAACGGGATCCCTCTGCATAAGTTTATAACGGTGCTTGACGATCGGCGGCGCTACTACGCTGATCCGTTCGTGTTCAGCAGTGAGGGCCAGAAGTGGCTGTTTGTCGAGGAGTTTAACTATCAAACCGGTAAGGGTATCATTTCTTGCATGCCGGTATCGACCGGACATAAGCAGACCACTCCTCAACCAACGTTAGTGCGTCCCTATCACCTATCCTATCCTTTCGTCTTTCGGCACGATGAAGTCATTTACATGCTACCTGAGACGGGGGGTAATCGCACAGTGGAGCTCTACCGAGCTCGATCGTTTCCATTCGATTGGGTTCTTCACCAAGTTCTTATCCGAGACGTTGATGTGTACGATGCGACGCTATTGCGGCACCAAGAGAGGTGGTGGATATTTGCTGCGATTGCACACAGAGATGGTTCGTCGCAAGACGAGCTTGGAATTTTTTACAGCGAACATTTAGAAGGGCCTTGGCGAGCGCACGAACTAAATCCCGTAAAATCAGATTGTCGATCGTCTCGTCCGGCAGGTCAGTTTGTCATATATGGCGACCGGCTCCTGCGACCTGCACAGGATTGCGAGAGCGGTTACGGGTCTGCTCTCGTGTGGTTAGAAATCGAAGAGCTTACCACAGACCGATTCAAAGAAAGAGAGATCGCCAGATGGCCAGGAAATGCCGCACTGGCGGATGGCATCCATACTGTTAATTTCGACCAAGAGCTTGGCGCAATTGACAGGAGACAAGCTGTTTGGAAATTCCCCTTTTTTTGGTCTTCACGTTAGGTGACTGAGCATCTGGCGCCTATTCTGGCGAGCCAAATGATGTCCCATTCGCGCATGCACGAGCAAAGGACTGCTTGCCCATCAGGCGGCAGAATGGCGAGTGCTAGCTGGTGCGCGACTGATGAAGCGCCGGCGCCGCTCCGATGACAAGGCTCTAGGCATTCTCGAAGATTGGGTCGGTTCGGCGCAGGCGATCGCCAGCGCCGCCTAGGCGACAATAACGTCCGGTGTTATCTCAGGTAGATTTGCGGATGTGCCCGCGTCCGCGCCACCCGCTCCCAGCGGGTCAAGGGCATCTCCGCGCCGATCGCGATCTGCGAATACGCATCGATCTGAGCGTTGTGCTACCAGGCGTTGTTGCCACGACCAGCTAACCGCTCACCGGCGCCTTCTTTATCGCCGGCGGCTAACCCCAAAGAGTTGGCCGAGGCCGTCCTGCGAGGATTAGGGTTTGTAGCCGGCAAGGTTTCGCGACCTATCAAGACGGGCCATATATAGCCATGTGGCAGCAGGGGAACGGGGTTGTGTTCGGAACCAGGCTGTGGCTCGCCGCAGCCGTCCTCGCGGCGACGTGGAGTCTTTTGGTGGCCATGTCCCTTCAGGAGGGGCCGGACCGGACCACGCGGGCGAACCAGGAGGTGGACGGCGGCGCGTCCGCATTGCGCAAGTCGATGTTGCACGATCAGGCGGCGCCGGTGGAGCGGGATCTAGCGGCGATGGGCCGCAACGTCGAACCGCAGACGGCCACGGCCACGAGGACCGTTGACGAGGTCAGCCCAGCAAAACAGCAGGAGAACGCAGGCTTGGCGGAGTTGCAAAACTCCTTGCAGCGGGAACGCGACCGCGCGAGCCGGCTGGAGCACGATCTTGCAGTGGCGCGGAGCGATGTCGCGACGCAGACCTCGCTGGCGGCCAAAGCGGGTGCTGACGCAGACGAACTGAAGAAGATGGCGGACGCAGGCGCGGATTTGCGCAAATCGCTGCAGCAGGAACACGACCGCGCGAGCCGGTTAGAGCAGGATCTTGCGGCAGCGCGGCGCGATGTCGAGACGCAGACCGCGCTCGCAGTCAAGGCGGGGGCCGAAGCAAGCCAACTGAAGAAGACAGTGGACGCACGCGCGGATTTGCGCAAATCGCTGCGGCACGAACGCGACCGCGCAAGCCGACTGGAGCAGGACCTCGCGGCGGCACGGCGTGATATCGCGACGCAGACCGCGCTCGCGGCTAAGGCGGGGGCCGAAGCAAGCCAACTGAAGAAGACGGCAGATGCAGGCGCGGATTTGCGCAAATCGCTGCGGCACGAACACGACCGCGCAAGCCGACTGGAGCAGGACCTCGCGGCAGCGCGGCGCGATGTCGAGACGCAGACCGCGCTCGCGACTAAGGCGGGCGAGGAAGCCGCGACGTTCAAACAAGCGGCGGAAAAAAGCTCCGCGGAGCTGAGGCAATCGCTCCAGCAGGAGCACGACAAGTCGGAGGCGCTGACACAGGAGCTCTCGACAGCGCGAACAAAGATATATGCCTACGAGGCTCAAGCGCGTCAGGCCAGCGATCAGGCCGCAGAAAGCGGCACAGCGGATTTGCGCAAATCGCTGCAGCAGGAACACGACCGCGCGAGCGGGTTGGAGCAGGACCTCGCGGCAGCGCAGCGCGATGTCGAGACGCAGACTGCGCTCGCGACCAAGGCGGGCCAGGAAGCCGCGACGTTCAAACAGGCGGCGGAAAAAAGCTCCGCGGAGCTGAAGCAATCGCTCCAGCAGGAGCACGATAAGTCGGAGGCGCTGACACAGGAGCTCTCGACGGCGCAAACAAAGATATACGCCTACGAGGCTCAAGCGCGTCAGGCAAGCGATCAGGCTGCAGAAAGTGGCACGGCGGATTTGCGCAAATCGCTGCAACAGGAACACGACCGCGCGAGCGGGTTAGAGCAGAATCTCGCAGCAGCGCGGCGTGATGTCGAGATGCATACCGCGCTCGCGACCAAGGCGGAAGCCGAAGCAAGCCAGCTGATGAAGACGGCGGACGCAGGCGCAGCGGAGTTGCCCAAATCCCTGCTGGAGCGCGATCTGGCGTCGGCACGAAGCAATGCGTCAGCGCCTTCGATTGTCGGCGTCGATCAGCTCAGCACGCAATACGAGGCGGAAGCAGCAAAGCCGATGGGAGCAGAGCAGCCAGCCGTCGCCAACACACGCGTCGACGCCCAGCCTACGGCCGAGGATGCCGCGAAAATCGCGAGGCTGCTTGCGCACGCGCACGTGCTGCTTGGTCGTGGCGACATCGGCTCAGCGCGAATTGTGCTTCAGCGCGCCGCCGAAATGGGCAGTGCCCAGGCAAACTTCACGCTCGCGGAAACCTATGACCCACTCATTCTTTCCAAATGGGGAACATCTGGGACGCGCGGCGACGCAAATATGGCGCTTGATCTCTATGCCAGAGCTCTGGCCGGTGGAGTCAAGGAAGCGCAGGAGCGGTCCGACGCGCTGCATCGATAGCGCAAGCCGGAAGAGCGCGGGCCCGATGTATGGCGTCGCGAGTGCGTCGTGGGTCTATAAGTTGGCCGATGAATAGGCTCGTGTGATGGTGCCCGCTTATGGTCGCAGCTTTGGCTGCGCTGTTCTTGGCCATTCCGCCTTCCCTGGTGGATGCGCAAGCGAAAAATGTTCGCCCCATAGCCGATCGCAGCGGCATGATCGCGCGGTCTGTGCGCCATCGGCTTGTTTCGGCGAGCGCGGCACGCGATGTCCGCCACGGCAGCGGTGGTGCTAGCGTCAATCTGCAGACGCTCCAAGGGAGCGCCTCTTTCGAGCAATCGTCAGTCTCTGCAGGCGAGCGTAAAATGCTTGTGCCCTTCGGGCTGTCCAGCCCCCTGCTTCAAGCCCGGAGGAGCAGGCGGCCCACCATATGTATACGCGTTGGTGGGGCCGCTGCTCGCTTCGGGAGACCGAACGATTGGCCATGATGGATCGCTCCAGATTGGTCTTACGCATGTGGAGGGGCAGAGACCACAGGTCGTCGCCACCCATCGCGAGGATAGCATTGTCCAACTGTAGGAGAACGCATGTTCGACGCCGAAACGACTGCGCTATTCACAGCAGTGCTTGAGGAAGTATGCGAGAATATTTCCGTGTATGAGACCGGCGCCAGAGCGCACGTCGCTTCCAAGATCCTCGAAACTGCGGCAAACGGTCAACTCTCAATAAATGTCTTGAAGGCAGCGGGCCAGAAGCCCTGAACGCGCCTACGATGTGACGCTGACTACTCTTCCGAGCACTAGCCGTCGCTGGCAGGCGCCCTTTCTCGCGCAAGCTCTGGAGGCAGGTTCACCGCGTCCTCGGTCATGGATGGTTCCTCGAATCGGGTTGGTGTCGCAACCCAAACCTTACCGATGAATCATCGGTGACCACTCGCAACGTCGCTCGCTACAGCGCGATGTGGGACTCGCGTCGCGAGCGGCTTTGCGGATTAAGGTGAAGAACCGCAGCCTCCCCTGCGATGGAGCGGAGCTCTCACGGTCGACGGCTCGGCACACTGCCCCCGCCGAAACGTGTGCCGAGCCTAGCCAGTCTTTCGCTGGTCGAATTCCCGACCGGCTGACATCGATATTGTCACAACCATGCGGTTCTGAAAATTGCGTGGCGGCAACACTCGCGAATTATCAGAACGCACATGGCGGGTAGCTTCGGCTCGAACGAATGGCGCCATGCATCGGCCGCTATCAGGCCCGAATCTCAGTTGTAAGCTCGGCGGGTCGGGGTTTTCGATCGATTTCCAGCGCTGCTGCGAATGAAGCTCCGTCTCCCGCTCCATCGCTATTCAGCCCCCAGCCCCAGATGGAGCGGGGTCTTGAGCGCGCAAACGTTGCGGTCTTCGACCAACAGGCCTGGGACGCGGCTACCACCTAAATCCGCGGCCATCAGGAGCACTGTACGGATGTCCCCTTGCCGTGCTGGAAGATTTCGAGATGAAATCATCCAAGCCGAAGGAATGGACTGATCTCGAACGTAGGAAGCTTTCGGCGATGATACGCCTGCGGTTCGTTGCGTCTGAAATTGCCGCCGCTCTCCGCCGGCATACTGGCTCAGTAAGGCGGATGGCGCGAGAGATGGGGTTGACGTTGAAGAAATGACGGCAAGCTTTCCCCGCACCGTCGATAAGCCCGAGAATTCGGCCCTCGGCAGACCTCGCGGCCGACCGTAAGCGCTCCTTACTTGTGACGAGATGTTCCCTCTTGACTCAGCTCGCCCTCAGTTCTGGCTATGCGGGTCGCGTCTGTCGGCCGGACGAGATCCGGCTCTGGACTCAAGCCGTGTCTCGTTCCCCGTGTTTCCAATCAGCGCAGAACGGCACTCCAGGTAGCTTTAGATCCCATAGTATTCGCGGTACCATTTGACGAACTTGCGGATCCCCTCCTCGGCGCTGGTCGATGGTCGAAAACCAATGTCCCGCGTCAGATCATCGATGTCAGCGTACGTCGCCGGGACATCGCCGGGCTGCATCGGAAGCATTTCCTTCACGGCAACACGACCCAGCTCCTCCTCGAGCAAGGAAACGACGTGCATGAGCTGCTCGGGCGTGTTGTTCCCGATGTTATAGATCTTCCAGGGCGCGGCGCTGCGTGAGGGATCCGGAGCGTTCGTCGGAGCCTGCTGCCCCGGCGCGGGCGGCCGATCGATCAGCCGGACGATGGCCTCCACGACGTCGTCGATGTAGGTGAAGTCACGCGACATTTGCCCGTGATTGAACAGCTTGATCGACCTGCCCTCCACGATCGCCTTTGCGAATATGAACAACGCCATGTCGGGCCGCCCCCACGGTCCATACACCGTGAAGAACCGCAGGCCGGTGGTCGGCAGCGAGAAGAGATGGCTGTAGGCATGAGCCATCAACTCATTCGCTTTCTTGGAAGCCGCGTAAATGCTGATCGGGTGATCGACGTTGTCGCGGACCGAGAACGGCAGCTTCTTGTTCGAGCCATACACAGAGGATGACGAAGCGTAGAGAAGGTGCCGACATTGGGTATGCCGACAGCCCTCAAGGACGTTCATGAAGCCTTGCAGGTTCGCGTCGACATAAGCGTGCGGGTTCTCCAGAGAATATCGCACGCCGGCTTGCGCCGCCAAATGCACGACGTGGGAAAAGCGGGATTCGGCAAAGAATGGAGCGATGGCCTCGCGATCGGCGAGATCCTTCCTGATAAAGCGGAAGGACGGAAACTCCCGCAGCACACGGAGGCGCCCTTCCTTCAGCGTCGGATCATAATAGTCATTGACGACATCGAGACCAACGACGTCCCGACCGGCCGACGCAAGCCGGTGTACGACGTGAAACCCTATGAAGCCGGCGGCACCGGTCACCAGAATCTTTTGATCAGTCATTGCGCCTGTTATCTGCTCAGGAGCTAAAGTCGCCAGAGTTCTATCTCGGCCGGCTTGCTCGCCCGCTCCAGCCGGGACTTGACGTCCAGGACTAGACCTTGTCCCTCTTTCAGGAGCGTCTGCAAGAATGGCCAGCCCAAATTGATGAAAGTGTCGTGCGCGACGGCGAGAACAACCGCGTCGGCCGGCTGCTGCTCTTTGTGATCGGAGAGTTCAATTCCATACTCGTCGAAGGCTTCGATGCGGTCCGCCCAGGGATCGCGGACCTGAACCTTGATACCGAACGATTCCAGTTCGCGCACGATATCGATAACCTTGGAGTTGCGTAGATCCGGCAAGTTCTCCTTGAACGTCACGCCCAACACGGTGACAACGCCGCCGCGGGATCCTCTCTTCAGAAGACGCCGAACACACTCTCGCGCAATCCGTGCGCCCATGTCATCATTGATGCGCCGTCCCGCGAGGATGACTTGAGGATGGTACTTCGCTATCTCGGCACGATAGGTCAGATAATAGGGGTCGACCCCGATGCAGTGCCCGCCGACCAGGCCGGGCTGAAACGGGAGGAAATTCCACTTCGTGCGGGCAGCCGCCAGCACATCGCCGGTATCAAGATCAAGCGCATGAAAGATCTGCGAGAGCTCATTCATGAAGGCGATGTTGAGATCTCGTTGTGTATTCTCGATCACCTTGGCCGCTTCAGCGACCTTGATCGAAGGCGCCTGGTAGATGCCGGCCCTGACGACCGCGCCATAGACCTCGGCGACGATCCTGAGCGACTTGGCGTCTTGCGCAGATACCACCTTTTGGATGGTTTCGAAGCGGTGTTCCTTGTCTCCGGGATTGATCCGCTCGGGGGAATATCCGACGTGGAAATCAACGCTGGCCTTGAGACCGGAGGCACGTTCGAGAACCGGCACGCATTCCTCTTCGGTTGCACCGGGATAGACCGTCGACTCGTAAACGACGATGTCTCCCTTCTTCAATGCGCCACCGACGGACCTCGATGCACTCAACAGCGCGCGGAGATCGGGCTTGTTTGCGCCATCAATCGGAGTCGGAACCGTAACGATGAAAAAGTCGGCCGCGGCCAGATCACCCGGCTGGTCAGTGTATTCAATCCGGGCGGCATGCAGATCAGCCATCTCGATTTCGCGCGTCCGGTCCTGACCTCGACGCAACTCGGCGATCCGCTCCGCGTTGATGTCGAATCCGATGACGCGATATCCGGCCCGACCAAACGCCACCGCCACTGGAAGCCCGACGTAGCCGAGGCCTATGACGCCAATGTTTCGGATAGTTGGCAAACCTGTCCGCTCCCAGAACTGCGCTGCAACGTCTCGTTAGCTAGGAAGCACCTCAATTCCACTTCGAGAAATAGCTGATCAGCTGATAGGCGTTTCTCAAACTTCCAAATCGAAATTGGTAAAGAGCCGGAATTGATACCTCCGGAGCCACTCGAATGATATCGCGGCTGAACCGTCCCTTTCTCTGTAGGAGAATTCTGAACCGCTTAAGCATCTCCTCGCTGGATAGACCTTTGGTTCTCTTGCGGGCCGCGATGATGGCCTGCGCTTTCGCGAACAGCTCAGGACTGATCACCGGCTCGAAGGCACCGACTTTTCGGATCCACCGTTCGGGCGGGCCCGGCTTACACTGCTCTCGAGGACGAAACGAGTTCCGATTATAGACGATGTTGCCAGATTGATAAAGGTATCGTGCCGCGATGCCGCGGCGCTTCAGGACGACGATGACGTCCGCCATCTCCTCCGCCCCAATCATCCGATCGTCCCTTACCCTCTCTCCGGACACCCACATGCCTTCAACCGCAACGTGAACCTCCTCCGAATGAATGGACACCTGTAGTAGGCTCTGAGAGCCCGGAGTTGTCGAATGGAAGTGGTCAACGTCGGTCGTTCACGGCCGACTACAAGCGCTAGGCCGTTGAACTGGTGGTCTCGAGTGGTCGATCGATCCGGGTGGTCGCCAAGGAGCTCGGTCTGCACGATTCGGTATCGCGACGCTGGGTCGACAAGTTCCGGCAGGTGGCCGGCATCGGCGACGTGGCGCCCTATCATGCAGGCAACGCCGATGTCGGCGGACCAGGCTTCGGAGATCGCCAGGCTGCGCCAGGAGAACGAACGGCTGCGCATGCAGCGCGATATTTTAAAAAAGTCGATCGCGATCTTTGCCGGAACCCGGACATGAGCTTCCGCTTCATCGAGGACCATCGCGACAGCTATCCGGTGCGGTTGAACGTACCGTGCTCGAGGTCTCGCGATTACGCCGGGCGCGAGCGCCCGGAGAGCGCCGTACAACCTCCAATGCTGTGCTGCAGGCCGAGATCCGGCAGCTCCATCGCGAGAGCGGCCAGCGCTATGGTAGTCCTCGGGTCCACGCCGTCTTGCGGACGCAGGGACCAGCCGTGGCCGGATCGAACGGCTGATGCGACACGGCATGGCATTCGGGCGATCATGGCGCCGCCACGTCGGGTCCGCACCGTCACGATCTGCCGGTCGCGCCGAACCTGATCGCGCGCGACGTCACTGCCGCAAACCCAAACCGGGTCTGGCTTGCCGATATCACCTACATCCCGACAGCCGAGGGCTGGCTGTACTTGGCGGCCGTCATGGACCTCTTCAGCCGCAAGATCGTCCGTTGGGCGATGCGCCATCACATGTGGGTCGAACTCGTTTCCTCCGCGCTATCGATGGCGCTCCGCCAGCAGCGACCCGCTGCTGGATTGATCCATCATTCCGATCGCGACGTGCAGTACGCTTCACACAAATATCGCGCGGCCCTTGCCGTCGCCGGCATCAGCGCATCCATGATGCCGCAAGGCCGACTGCTACGACAGTGCGCCGATGGAGAGCTTCTTCTACACCCTTAAGACTGAGTTCGTCCGTCATCGCCAGTATCAGACCCGTGCCGAAGCCCAGCGTGATATCTTCGCCTTCATCCAGGGCTTCTACAATCGAACCAGGCTCCATTCCGCCATCGGATATATCCCTCAGATCGAGATGGAGCTAAAAGCCGCCTAAACCAGTCCACTTTTTTCGGGGGAAGATCATGTTGCATACTAGCGCAGGAATTCCGATGGGCCCTAAATTTCTAATGGAGGCACGACCTGAATTTCAAACGGCCCCAAGTGGGGGCCGCCAACCCGCTTGATGCGGGTTTTCCTCCAGCAGTTGGGGGGCACCTTTCGGCTGGGGGCCTCAAACAGACGCTTTGCCAAGCTGATTGTTCCCTACCCTCGTTCAGACAACGCGTTCCGGGCAGTGAGCGCCTCGAGGCAACCCCGCGAACAAGACACTCGCAACAACGCCGCCTGTTTGAAATTCCGACACGGCGCTGCTCCAGCCCGGGGGTGACCGCAAAATCCCGGTGAGGATTAGTCTGAATGGCTTACGCGAAGATTCAGTGGCCAGCGTGGTTGAGGCGGCCTTTATGAGTAGCGCAGGACGCCTACGTCATATCCATCCACAAAATGCTCACGTCGTTCACTCCACCTGAAGTCAGCGAACGCTTCGGGATCGCCGGTATGTTTTCGCCATAGGATACCGAGCCCGTTCAAATTTAAAGTGTAAATGGCTATTTGCGCTGACGTGCTCGGTGCGCTTCTCTGCGGACTATGACCACCAAGTTTCACGAGCACCTGTTTTTCAATACGATACCCGTGTCGGCTGACCGGTACTCCTAACTAAGCACATCACGCCGATCGTCGGCGAGGGCTTCCGACCGTCTGCTCGCGGACGTGCGCTGGAGACCGGGTTCGTCAATGGCGCGTCTTCCTTGGCTCGCCTTCAACTTCCTCGATGATCCCCTGTGCTCCAAGCGCGATTGGGGTGGTTCTCACACACCCACCCAAGGCCGCGACAGATCGGACAATTCGGGTCATTCAATGCGGGACTTCTCCTTCAGGTCGCGAATGCGGATTTCAGCCTCTTCTCGTGAGGTGACGATCTCTGACTCATCCGGCACGCGTGCTTCTTGCTGAGTCTCTTGAGCTCGGCGAGCTGTTCTTCCGTGAGCTTGTCCATCTTCAACTCCGCAATGGCCTCGACAAGATCGACCTTCCTCATCGAGCTACATCGGAGAAAACGCTTCTAGGAACGCCGCGCTCAGCCCCTTGAAGGAGCTTGCCCTTAGTAAGCCTTCGGATGTGATCTCCCGGTACTCGGCATAGTACTTCGGTTCGACCCATGTCGCCTTCGGCTTCTTAATCGGCTTCGTGAGCTTGGACTTCGGGCTCACCACCGCATCAAGGGCATTCCTAAATTGACGGGAGGTGGTCCGGCTCCAGCCCGTACCGACCTTTCCCATGTTGCGCAGTTCGTTCCCTTCTTTCTTGCCGAGGTAGAGCGCGGCAACGCCTGTGGGATCTTTGATGAAGCCGACGACGGAAACTTCTCACGCTTGACCGTCTTCACCCTGAGCCAGGCTTCAGTCCTCTCGGAACGGTACGGAACGTCGGCGCGCTTGGAGATAATGCCTTCAAAATTGAGCTTGTTGGCATGCTCGAAGAGCGCCTGACCGTCGCCTCTAGGTGCTCGCTGTAAAGTACAGGCGGTTTTAAGTCGTAATCGTCAAACAGCTTCTTGAGCTGCCGCTTGCGCTCTATCTGAGGCGTTTTGCGAAGGTCCTTGCCATCGATCTATACGAATCAAAGGCGTAATACAACAAGCGATCTTGGTCCCCTCGAGCGAGTTCTGCTTGCAATTCGGCGAGTCGGCTCGGCCTTCGTGGACAACAACGACCTCGCCGTCGATGATCGCCTGAACGGGTAGGTCGAAGGCACCGGCAATGTTGGAGAAGCGCTTGATCCAATTGAGCCGGTTGCGGGTGAATGCCTTGCCGGTGTTCGCCGTCAATATGGAGTTGGATACGGTAACCGTCGTATTTGATTTTGTGGAGCCAGTTCGCGCCCGAAGGTGCTTTGCTCCTAAGCGTGGCGAGCTGAGGCTTGATGAAGCCCGGCATCGCAGGTGCTTTGGTAACCTCGCCACTTATGCAACTCACAGAGCGCCCGCCGTCAGGGGCGACGGCGGGCAGTCTACAATACGAGACACAATGCACCGCCGCAAAAGCGAATCTCTTATTCGATCACTTCAGTGGCGCGCGCAAGAGCGCGCCGACGATGTGGCGCTGAGAACTCCTGCACACCCATGTGTGCGCCGGTTTGGAACGATGGCTCCATCCGCGATTTCCAGCGCAGCGCAGCTTGAGATTCAGACCGGCTGATCGCTCAACGGGAAAGCCCCGCGTCATCGCGGGCTTTTGGGTGGGCCGGAGGCACGGTGAGGCCGAGCGCCTTGGCGGAGGTTTATAACCGGCTCGTAGCCGGTGATATCTGTACCGGAAGCTCGGACGGCTTCTCGCCTCTTAAAATGCGATCCACGTAGGTGGCGGCACGCCGAAACTGATCGACAAAGTTGGGTCCATAGGAGATGAGTCCGCTATAGGGTACGAAGAAGTGGCTTTCGAAATAGACCGCAAGGCAGATTGCATCGGGCAGCCATCGTATAATCAGATCGCGATGCACTACTGCGAGTGGCGTCCCAGTCACGATCAAACCGCCATCCGGGGAACGGGCGAAGGCTTCAATAGCGCGTTCAATCGCGGTTGCCTCGTCTAAGTTGACGGCACTTACCTGCATGCCGATGGCTGGCGCCGCGGATTGGATAAAAGCGTACTGACCGGCCCCGGCGGTTGTGTTGGGATCCCGAAGGACCGCAGCTCGCGTCACGTATGGCGCGATCTCCTTGAGCAATTCCAACCATTTACCGGACAAGTCGTACTCGAACTATGAACCCAGTAGCATTGCCACCCGGGCGCGAAAGACTTTGGACAAAGCCAGCGCCGACGGGATCAGGAACTGTTACGAACACCACTGGAATGATGTGAGTTGCTGCGAGCGTAGGCCCGGCGGACGCGCTGCCACTAGCCAGGATGACATCCGGAGCGAGAGTGGCTAGTTCTGTTGCATATTTTCGCGCGTCGGCGGCACGTCCTGCCGACCAGCGGGCGTCGATATGCACGTTCCGGCCATCGACCCAACCCAATTGTAGGAGCCTTGCATGAACGCTGCATGCTGACCCCGAGCGTCCAAATCGTCTCGGGCTAGTCCCGAGAGCACGCCGATGCGTCGTATTCTGTCGGCCTGCTGTGCGCGCGCGGCGTGCGGCCCCGCAGCGGCGCCGAATAGAGTGACAAAGTCCCGTCGCCTCATTAGTGGTGCCTGCCAACGGCAGATAGCCTATCACACCGTCAACTGGGGCCCTCATGTGCAAATCGGTAAATTCGGACGCCGACGTCTCAGGATGAGTCAAGAGCGCTGGTCTGAGCCTTGGCCAGGGACTTCAGGTTCCAACCTCAAATCCCGACTTCCCCAGCACCTCGGAAGCTGTAGCGAAGGGCCAACGCCGGACTGGACATCTTGGCCGCGCATGGTCGATCCTCGCCGCGGGCGACATAGCACGTTCGTGTGAGAACCCGATGAAGCGGACTATGATCTCCCTGCGGCTGAGGTGGGCCCCAATCCTAGTGTTGGTCGCATTGGCCGTGTTTGCGATCGTTGCTGTTCGCTCCGTCCGGGAGCCAGTTCTGCGAGCCGCTGGGTGGGCCCTCGTCGTAAACGAGGCGGTCGCGTCCGCCGACATCATCGTCCTATCAATCGATTCCGGTGGCGCTGGGTCGCTCGAAGCGGCTGACCTCGTGCAAAGCGGCATTTCAAAGCGCGTCGCGGTTTTTGTGGAGCTTCCAAATGAGGTAGAAGTAGAGTTCAGCCGCCGGGGACTGCCTTACGAGGATCCGGGGGCAAGGCAAATTCGCCAACTAAGATCGCTTGGCGTGACGGATGTCGTGCGAATATCCAGAGTCGATGGAACCGAAGGTGAAGGCGGGGTTCTTCCGCAATGGTGCGACGAGCATCAGTTCCGATCCATCGTGTTTGTGGCAACTAAGGATCACTCGCGACGATCGCGGCGAGTGATCAACCGAGTCATGAAAGGCCATCCGACACGTGTCGCGGTCAAACCCGCGCGTTACACAAACTTTGACCCCGACCGATGGTGGAAAACACGCAACGGCATCCGGATAGAAATCATCGAGCTTCAGAAACTCTTGTTCGACATCGTGCTGCACCCAATGTCATTTTGACATCGCGCCGTTCTTAGGGGCGCCTGGCGATAGCGATAGCCTTAGCCGCGCTTAGGCGGCATCTTAGCGGCTCAAAAGATCATTTTGGTCTGTGCTGAAGTCTGCTTCGCTGCTGCAACAACGGATTCTGGCTGATTTCGGTGCGCATCCGGCGACGGCCCTGGTTAACGAGATCAATCCGAAAGCAGAGTTGATCGACGTTATCGCCGGATTGCGATGAGATGCCAGGTCGGTTGGCATTGCACCTGAGAAATCGGAATCGGCGGTTCGTGGGGGCTGGCTCCAGAGGGGATGATCAGCGAGCACTGATCCTCTACGATTGCGAAGTCACCGTCATGGCCGAGGAAAACCTGTAATGACCAGGGACGAAGTGAGGGAGGCGCTTGAGGCGCTTGCCGAAGAGAACCACAAGATAATGAGGCGCGCGGCCATCGAAGCCGATCGCCGCTACGCTGAGGCCGCCAAAAAAGAGGGAGTGGCTAGAGCGCCAGCGGATAGCGACGGGCAGCCAGAACCTTAGATGCCATTGATCAACAGATCTCCGACCACTTCATAGATCTGTGGAGCTGTCTTACGCCGCGTGAGCGGCGTTCTGAAGCTGCCAATTCCATGGCATGAGTTCGTGGATGCGCTTGGCAGGGTGATCCGGTAGGCGCCAGCACGTCGGCGAGCCAAGCCTCCGGGTCGATGTTATTGGGTTTGGCGGTGGCGATGAGGCTGTAGATGGCAGCCGCACGCCGTCCGGTCCAATTTTTCGCCCCACGGCGACCGCCCGTAGCTCACGCTCGGCAGCATTGTTAAAGGGCATGATGCTGTCGACGCCTCGTTTCCGGGTTAGTTTGCCAAGGCCGGGATAGGGGCGTCTGGAGCATGAAACGGTGGCAGGCCGTCCTGTCCATGAGCTGCGAGCTCGCGTTGTTACTTGGCCGCCCCCTACGACTTGCCCGGCTGCGCTGTGAGCGCGGATCCGTAGATGTCGTGCAAGCCACTGGCTCCTAAACAAAGGAGAACCAAGCATGAGAATCGTCGGCATGGACATCCACCGATCCTTCGCCCAGGTCGCTATTCTGGAGGACGGTGTGATAACCCGACAACTCCGCGTAGATCTTGTCCACGATAGACTTGTCGCGTTCGCCAAAACACTCAGCCGAGAGGATGAAGTGGTCATCGAGGTGACGGGCAACAGCGCGGCGGTCGAACGTCTTCTGCGCCCGCATGTTAAGCGCGTCGCGGTCGCCAACCCGAGGCTTGTTCGAGCGATCGCCTATGCGCGGATCAAAACGGATAAGATCGATGCTGAAACCCTGGCAAAGTTGCATGCTGCCGGTTTCTTGCCTGAGGTCTGGGTTGCCGACGAGGATACCTACGGCCGCCGGCGCCAGATAGCGGAGCGCGCTGGCGTCTTGGCGCAGATCGTCAGAATTAAGGGACGCATGAAGGCAATCCTACATGCCAATCTCATACCGCCCTACAAAGGCCACCTCTTCGGCAAGTCCGGGCAACGTTGGCTCGAGAGTCTGCCTCTTCCACCGGAAGAATATGCGATGCTCCAGCGTCTGATCGCGGAACTCGAACGCGTGACAAAACAGCTGTTGGAGATCGACAAAGTCGTGGCGCAAGAGGCTCTGGATGATCCACGGGCCCTCAAGCTGATGACGATTCCCGGCGTGAGTTCGGTCGTTGCTTCGACTGTGCTGGCTTCGATCGGCGACATCGCACGCTTCCCGTCACCGGATAAGCTAAGCAGCTACTTCGGTTTGACCCCTCGGATTCGACAATCGGGAGAGCACCCGGCAAGGCATGGTCGCATCTCGAAACAGGGTAATCGTGACGCCCGCAAGATGCTGGTTGAAGCGGCCTGGTCAGCCAAGACGGCGCCAGGGCCGCTGCGGGCCTTCTTCAACCGCATTCAGAGGAAGCATGGGCCTGGAGTCGCGGCCGTCGCAACGGCACGTAAGCTCGCAGTGATGATCTGGCACATCCTGACGACCGGGAAAGATTATGCTTACGCGCGCCCAGCGTTTACAGCGATGAAACTCCGGAAGGTGGCACTCAAGGCTGGAGCGCCCCGTGCCGATGGCAAGGCTGGCCCGGGTCGGGACTACTGGATCAAGGATCTCCGCGAGCGGGAAGCTGGCTACGTCGCACGCGTCGAGCAGGCGTACGAGCGGATGGTGGCGGCCTGGAAGGAGAAGCCAAAAAAAGTTGTCATGAACTGACGGGAGGAAGCGGCTAAATGTGTCCCGCTTTGGCGCGAGCTACGGTTGCATTGAGCGCTGGCGCTACCCGCCCTAGGCCCCCGGAAGGACCCGAGGAATTGCTGGCAGCAACAGCGCCCCCTGCGGTGTTCATACGAACACCTTCACGTCCTTTTCGTGCGTCCCCGCCATCAGAACCGCCTCAAGATAATCCCGGTCCAGGCACTCCCTTGTCACGATCTTAAACCGGTCAGCAATGATCTCTTGCTCGTTGCGATCATCCTTAAGCGCACGCACATCGCACTTATTGATAGTTGCGGTGAGTAACTATCCATCCCCGTAGTCCTGCCACTTGCCGGCGAACCACTCCGCGGTCTCGCGAACCAGACCGTAAGATGGACGAAAGCGGTCAACTCGGCGAGAGATGAATGCTTTGACCTTGGAGACCTCGGGCTGGCTCATGGCATCGAGTTCGCCGAGCTCGACGCACCACACGCCGCCCACCTGCATCGCGGCATCTTTGCTGCCAAGGTCGCTGATGTCGTCCGTGAACCACGGATCGAACAGTGCCTTAATGGCCGTGGATTTCTTCAGCCCCCGTTCGCTCTCCAAGCTCGTCACCGTATCTACTTTACAGCCGGGATCGAAGATCCGAGCGACAGACTGATCCTCATGTTGCGGCCGACCAGCTTCGTGTACTCAGTCTGCTCCGAACCGAAATAAGTCGAGAACATCGTGTCGAGCCGAAACACGCCGTCATGTTCAATGTGATCGAGACAATCCTGCACGGGATGGAAGCTGCGATCACGGGCCACCAACTCGACCGCTTGTGCAGTCACAGCCGGCGACACGGTAATGATCTCCATGGTCTGCAATCAGTGCGTGACAACGAGATTATCCTGTTCGGTCTACGGCGCGGTTGGAAATTCGCAGCATCGATGAACGGCTGCCGCGGCGGCACGTCAATGAGCATCATTTGATGCGAAAACCAGCATTCCTTGCCAGCGTTGCTCCCCGCGCAGCGCGAGCGCTGCATTGGCGAACAGCGGCTTGGGGAAGTCGTTCTTGGCGCGGATCAATTCATGGCCGCTCGCAATCAATTCTCGATAGCGCTTAGCAGATACACGCGATGTTCGGATGCGGGCTCCGTGGAATGAGGCCAAGGCGTTGCAGCGGCCTGTGCCGGATGAGGCTGCTCAGGATCGTGATGCGCGGTGCGGATAAAGGAAGATCGGGCGGCGGCATAGGAGAAGGAACAACCCTCTTAAGTCCGAATTGGCTCATTGGATCATAAGTAAAATCGGCTGACGGGTCCCCTTTGTGCCTTCTGCCCAAGACGGGACCCGCGCTCCGGGAGAATTCATTGTGGCTTACCCTACAGAAGAGCAGATACGGAAACGCGCGTTCGAACTGTGGGAGCTGGCGGGCAAACCCGAAGGACGCGAGGACGAGTTCTGGCGCCAAGCGCAGAGAGAATTGCAGGACGCAGAGGAGCGTTGTGACCCAAACAAAGGTGCCGACATTTGACGCGAGATGACGCTAATGCGCTGGTGTGTGTAGCGAAAACCTAGACCCGGACGTAGTGGTGATGGAGTCCGCCCAGGATGGGGAACGATTTGATGCTCCCGGTCCGCTGAATCGGGCGAGAGACCGGCGCATCTTTATCCAATGATCGATGCGTTCTGACGTCGTTGTAATAGCGCGCGTAGGATCGAAGGATTCGACGTAGATGGGCCTCGCCGAAAACGACGATATGATCCAAGCACTCGCAGCGGATTGACCCGATCAGCCGTTCGGCATAGCCATTCTGCCAAGGTGAGACCGGTGCAGTAGGCTTGTCCCGAATGCCCATGGCACGCAATCGACGAGTGACGATTCCGCCATAAATGCGGTCGCGGTCTCGGATCATGTAGCCCGGCCCGCATCCCAAGAAATGCCTCCGTGATCTGACGGGCATCCGCCGTCGGATTATTTGTGACGTTGATCCAGATGAGGTCTCTGCGGGCTTTTTAGAAAGCTGGCCCGAGCCTCGCTTGTCTAAATTTGGTTGGTGAAGGATTCAGACTGCGAGGGACTCAAGGATTAGATTACCCAGACGTGAGGCCCGGG
>NZ_JALGCN010000025.1:0-113619 GCF_038085055.1 Bradyrhizobium sp. ISRA442 | reverse complement strand
GCGGATCGACGCCGGCAAGCAGGCGGTGATCGGCGTCAACAAGTACAAGCCGACCGACGAGGTCCCGATCGAGATCCTGAAGGTCGACAACACCAATGTCCGTCGCCTTCAGATCGACAAGCTGAGGCGGCTGAGGGCCGAGCGCAACCAGAAGGACGTCGATGCCGCGCTCGCTGCGCTGACGCGGTCGGCCAGCGAAGGCAACGGCAATCTGCTCGGGCTCGCGATCGACGCAGCTCGCGCGAAGGCGACCGTCGGCGAGATTTCCGACGCGATGGAAAAGGTGTTCGGCCGACACCGCGCCGAGATCAAATCCATCACCGGCGTCTACAAGCGGGAGGCGTCCAGCATGGGCAACCAGGTCGAGAAGGTTCAGGCGCTGATCGATGCGTTCGAGGAAGCCGAGGGCCGCCGACCACGCATCCTGGTCGCGAAGATTGGCCAGGACGGGCACGACCGGGGCCAGAAGGTGATTGCATCGGCCTTCGCCGATATCGGTTTCGACGTCGACATCGGACCGCTCTTTGCCACCGCCGACGAGGCCGCACGGCAGGCGGTCGAGAACGACGTCCACATCCTCGGCGTCTCCTCGCTCGCGGCTGCCCACCTCACCGCCGTGCCGGAATTGAAGGCCGCGCTGAAGCAGCAGGGCCGCGACGACATCATGATCATCGTCGGCGGGGTAGTGCCGCCGCAGGATTACGATGCGCTCTACGCGGCCGGCGCCGAGGCCATCTTCCCACCCGGCACGGTGATCGCGGACGCGGCCGAGGAGCTGATCCACAAGCTGAATGCTCGGCTCGGCCATAGCGAGGCAGCATAGATGTCGAGCCCATCTAAGGCACACGCAGTGCAATCGAAGGCCACCATGACGACCATCGATCGACTTCGTCACGAGATAGGTCAGATGCGCCTTCAGCTTGGACGGCACCGAAGGGAGACCTCTCGCCTCCGATGTGCGGGATTAGATGTAGCCGCCACGGAAGCGCTCATAGGTAGGATACAGACTAGAATTAGGGAGTTGTGCGCTCAACGCGATGAATTGAGAAAGGTCGAACCCAGCCCTACGAAGGGTAAAGTCGGTCCACGAAAGTGGTAAGACGTCTCGAGCGCGTACTCGAATAGCCGGAAGTGGTCCAGTACGTGCGCGCCGAGGGACTTCGCGGGCGGCTCTGGTCACCTCGAGAGCCCCAAAACGCGTTTCCAGTGAACAAGTGGGATGCGATGATAGGCCAGGTGGCGGAACCGATGTCGTCAGGGGGCACCCTCGGCATCGCGTCCATCGCCGACATCCCCCCTCTATGACGCCGACCTTGAAGCGCGCGATTGGATTCCCGAATCTGTTGAACCGCTCAAAGACGCGATCGCCCAAGCTGATGGGCTCCTGTTAGCGCCCCCGGAATACAACAACGATATTTCGAGCCTGCTCAAGAATGCTCGACGGGGGCTTCATGTCCAGCCTACGAGATGCCTTCCGCGGAAAGCCCGTCGCCCCGATAGGGCCTCGCCGGGAAGATTCGGAACTGTACTTGCCCAGGATGGCTGGCCTCCGCTCCTGCGCACGCTTTGCGTGACTCCCTGGTTCGCCGGCCGGCTCCTGGTACCAAACGCGCGTGTTCTGTTCGATGCACAACGGAATCTAGTCGATGATGCGATGCGGAACGTCTTCGGACCTTTTTTACCGGATTTGTTCAGTTCGTGAAAAGTCGGACAAGGGAAACGAAATAAACGCGCAATATGCGTTGCGGAAGGGCGCGCCTACTCGACCACGCGAAGTTGAGATGGCTCAAAGCGAACCGCGTTCGGAGGCGTTGAGTTGGCTTCGTACCAAGCGGCATGCGCTCGCGCCGGTGCTCTTACGGTTGCGGAGACCCGGAGTCCTAGGCACTCCGCCCACAGTTGCGACCGCAGACATGGTGTCGGCTCCGAGAGCGACCCGCGGGTACGTTCGAGGAACGAAACCCGGCACTGCGGGTTGGCTGAGCTACCACAGCATTTGGACCGTTTGAGCGCACGATCGGCCCCGGCAACAATACGGCTGCCGGGGCCGATCTGCATTCCAACCTATTCTTCGTTCGGCGCGGCGGCATCGCCGGGCTCGAGCAGGCTGAGCGCGGTCGCTATCTGCGCCAGCAGCCGTTCGATTTCCTCACTTTCGTTCGGTCCAGGATCCCTCTCTAGCCGCTCCATGAGAACCCGCTTGCGCGCAAGCGGCTTTGCCACCATCGACATCGCACCTCCCAGCGTTTGGAACCTACAAACGATTTGGTCCGCCGCCGAGCAACTTGCCAGCCCCGGGTGGGCGTGAGCGGACAAACTGGATCAGGCGGAGCGCTCACCGCGATCGGCCTGGCGGCTGCTTCGCTCTCGGAGCAGCTTGCCGGTCGTGCCGTTCACGAAGTGGAATGCCATGCAGGCCGGCAATGGAAGAATCTCTGTTCGATCGATGATCCAGAACGTCGGCTTGTGGGGAGTGTCCTATTTGGCGGGGGGGGGCCCCCGTAGCGGGCTCTCTGCCCATTTGCGAGCCGAAGGGTCCTGCAGCGGGTCGGCATCGCAGGTGCGACAGACAAGATGTTCGACCACGTCGCGCACCACCGTCATCGGCTTGCCGCACGTCGGGCACAGCTTCCCCTCGAAAACAGCCCACCCATCGGATTACCCTGCCGGCTGCAGCGTAGCTCCATCGGAGCAGCCGGTGCAACAGTGTCGCGGAAAATGGTCCGCGATCGCCGTCGCAGCGGGAGACCTCTGCGAGAGACATCACCACGGCTCGACTTGGACCTCGAACTGATGCCGCTCGGGACGCTGATCGAGCTCGGACCCACGGCGATCATCCAGTTAACCGGCCTCCGGATACGCCCTGTGTTCCTGATCGATCGCTTCCGAGCTGGCCTGAAACTGCACGTGCTCTCGTCGGCGGAAACGGGCCCTACGTTCAAGTGCAGGGTCCGGGGCGTGGTTCGGTTCGGAGGGAGGTCCTCGCCGACGATACCCCGCGGGTGCGCCTCCCGTCCACCTCGTTTGAGGTCTTGCAGGCGATTCGAGCTTCGAAGGCGACCGGTAGATGCTCCTTCTCAGGCTAATGTCAGTCATCATGCGCCGGCTCTCGCTTCTCGACGCTCGAGACCGCGATGGCGCTGCAATCGCGGAAAAGTCGGCGGCCATCACCAGCTTTCAAAACGAAATTGTAGCGAATGAGATCACCGGAGAACAAAACGCGGTGTTCGGATCAGACGAACATTGCGAGCGAAAATTCTCTGGTGGCTGAACCTTCCGGGGTCTAGATGAATCAACGTGCTACTCGTGGTTATCATCGACGAAATTGCTGTGAAGAGCGCCTACGTCACCGATGCGATCCACGACGATCGAAATTAGTTCGGCGCCGGCGGTCACATATGGCCAGCCGACCGTTCATTCAACAGTGAACGTGAGTGACGGGCCTGAACAAGCGCCCATCCCGCGGTTACAGAAGGCGTTGAAGGAAATCCCGACCGTCGACCGCATTAGCATCAATTCTGGGAAGATGTCGAATTCCGCAAGGCGGTCGAGAAAGACGGGCCAAGAAGCTGATCGCATGCCGAACTCTAGACTGAAGCATACCCAAGGTTTCCTGGGATCGATGCGCTCGGCGAGAAGGACCAAAACCGAGCGGCCGCTACCGACGTATCACATGATGGGAGCACATCACTTGCAGCAACCAAACAGAGCAATCCACAGGCCGTCTGTGCGGGCTCCATTGTTACTTTCAAGTGTGGCGGTTCTTGCCGCCGGACTGAGCATTGCCACTGTCCCGCCGGCGTCAGCCCGATCGATCTATGACGGCTCTTGGGATCTAGTATTCGTCACGCAAGCAGGCGCATGCGATCCCACTTACAACTTCACCGTCAATATAAACAACGGCATCGTTACGCATCCCAATCTCGTGAAGTTTAGAGGCTACGTGTCGGGTTCAGGAGCCGTTCGTGCTTCGGTGACCGTCCACGACAAGCACGCATCAGGCACGGGTAGGCTCGTGGGAACGTACGGCCGGGGAAGTTGGAGAGGCTATGCGGGGCGGGAACGATGTTCAGGCTATTGGACCGCACAAAAGAATTAGAGGAGAGCGGCGGCGCTGAAAATATCGTGAGGTCGGCCCACGTTTCAACCCAAAGGCCCTTGGAGTTCGTATGGCATAGGTCCGATCAGAAAGGAGAGATGAGATGGACAAGAAAATCCTCGGGCGCTATGGCAATAATCACGGCCACTGGGTGGGCGACGGCTTTCCGGTTCGCTCGCTCTTTTCCTATGACTCGCTCGGGCAACATATCAGTCCATTCCTGCTGCTCGACTATGCCGGGCCACACCATTTTGAGCCGACCACGCGGCGCCGCGGCGTTGGTCAGCACCCCCACAGGGGATTCGAAACCGTTACGGTCGTTTATGATGGTGAAGTCGAACATCGTGACTCGACCGGGAGCGGCGGAATCATCGGACCAGGTGACGTCCAATGGATGACGGCGGCCAGCGGTATCCTCCATGAGGAATACCACTCGCCTGGATATGCCAAGACCGGCGGCCCATTCCGGATGGTCCAACTCTGGGTCAATCTTCCTGCCAAAGATAAGATGGTGCCGGGCGGTTATCAGGCGATCCTGAATGCCGACATTCCGGTTGTCGAGCTGCCCGATGGCGCAGGTCACGGGCGCGTCATCGCGGGCCAGTTTCTAGGCGTGAAAGGACCAGCGCAAACGTTCACTCCCATCAATCTGTGGGATCTGCATTTGAAGCGTGATGCCGACCTAAAGCTCGCCTTGCCCGAAGGCCACACCGCGATGATCGTGGTGCTGACGGGACATATCAATGTCAACGGCACGCAGGAAGCCTCGGAGGCCGAGATGGTCTTGTTGGACCGTGAAGGCAGCGACGTCACGATCCGTACCGAAGGCGAGACGATGCTGCTTGTTCTGACCGGCGAACCCATTAACGAACCGATCGTTGGTTATGGGCCGTTCGTTATGAATACCGAGGCAGAAATCCGTCAGGCTATTGACGACGTTAATAGTGGTCGCTTCGGCAAGGCCGCGGCGTGAGAGCCGGGCCGCCTCCGCCCCCAAGGTTCATCGCGAGGCAAAATTGTTCTGTACACTCGAACCCCGTGTTCGCGAGATTTGGCCATCGGAGTTCACGTTTAGTCGCTATCACTCTCAAGCGTGAAGCGGCGCGCCTCCTCTACGCCCCGGTGCGCGCTCGGTTCGCTAAACTAGCGTCGTGATCGCCGGGCTCCGACCAGCAGTGGTCGGGGCCCCTTTTTCGAGGGCAGCGAGCGTTTCGCCATATGGCCCTTGAGGAGCCTGAATATGAAGCTTAGTGTGGGCCATGTGTTTGGTGCGACTCGATCGGGGCCGGCTGCCATGCAGACCGCCGACGACCACTAGAAGCCGAGCGGCAACGATGCCGGACCGCCATCCTTCGTCGGTGCATCAACAGCGGCAACGCTCGAAGATACGCCGAGGGCAAAAGCAGGCCGTGTACCGTCCTTGGTCTCGCACTATCCTTGCTCGGCAACGATCGGGCGACCCGATCGAACGACATACGGCGCGCACCCAGGGGGCCTTCGGTAGCGAAGAACGACAGATTGTCGAGCCTACAGCGGTCACGCTGGCCGTAAAAGAGCGACATCACGATCGAGGAACAGAGGTCCACATCGTTCGCCTCGCCGGCAGTTTGCGAAGCGCCCCGCACAATCGCGTCCTTCTTCGCGCCGCAGCGGTCCGGACTCCAGAACATTCAACTCTGGACATCAGGACTGTCGCGGGAATTCCTTTCTTCAACGAAGATGATGAAGTTTCGCTAGGCATTCCTCAGAAGGTAGCGGAACTCAGGGACACCATCGCGGCGGCCGACGGAGCGATTCTAGCTACGCCCGAACAGCGGCATCCCGCGTGCCGTCGAGTATACGCTCGAGTAGGGTTCTCGCCCGCCAGGAGACATTCCGCGGCACAGATTCATGGTTTGGAGCGCGTCGGGTCGTGTCGCGCGCAGGCGAGCTTGTTAACGACGGCGTTCGCGAGCATCTTCATTGCACACCTGCGGGATTTGTACCGCGGGCGTTGCTGACCGAACGTCGTACCCGTACGCAAGTCCCGTTTCGTTTTGTTCGTCTTTGGAGGCATATCCCATGAAGAGTTTCGGAAGAGAGGACCCCGCCTGGGTCGACAGAATACTAGACTGGCGCTGGACCTGGGTGATCGCCCGAAGCGCAATGGTCGGAATCTTCTTGGTCAGTGCTGTCATCAAGCTGCTTAACTTCCCTGCCGCGATCATTGAACAGGAAAGTCTTGGGCTTCATCCCGGCGCCTTCTGGGCTGGTCTCACCATTTTCGTTCAATTGACTGGGTCGCTGCTCGTCATTTCGGGCCGCTTCGTCTGGCTTGGCGCTGGGGCGCTCGGCGTCTTCACGGCCGTTGCTGCGGCCATGGCTCATGGATTCTGGACGATGCAAGGTCAAGAGCAGTTTGTCGCGATGAATATCTTTCTTGAACACATCGGTCTAATTGGCGGCCTCATCATGACTGCGCTTGTCGCCGAACATGCCAAACGAGAAGGCCGCTTCTGAGCTTTTCGCGTTATGCCGATGTTTCGATCAGATTCGCCACGGCAAACCAGTTGTTGATCCTATCTGGGCGCGTCGATCCGCGCGTAAGCGTTGCCTTCGGGGGCTGCCGATGCTTTGTTTGAAATTAGCAGAGTCTTCATCGCAAAAACAGAAGCGCTGGATCTCGCGGAATACCAGGGCGTGTATTCCCGCCGCCAGAGTTTGGAGAGTACTCTAGAAACCCTTCCAGTCGTTCGTAGAGGGGCTATGCCATCTCCGGGTGGGCAATTGCAGTGATGGTCTGCTGGGTCATTTGAAGGCGCTGGGGTTCAGTCCATTGAACACAGGGGGTCGACAAATATAACTTGCGACTAGGCGCCAGCCTCTTCAAGCTGGATGTGGTTACTCGTAGCGGCTCGAGAATATCCTTCTTCATCCCTGAGTTCGCCGGCTGGGGATGGTGTCGATACATATGGAGTAGGAGAAGCCGTGTCGGAACTTCTTGATTACACCGGGAAAGTCGCTTTGATCACCGGCGGAGGTTCCGGGACGGATCAGCGCGTCTGGCGCCACTATGCATGGAACGATTTCATGGAAAATTCCGCATCTTTTTTGCAGGAGGCGTAAGCCGGAATCGCTGCGATCCGTGGCGCCCCCAGCTGGTTATTGATGCTGATCAGAATGAGCTGCGCTTCTGTGAGATCGGCATGGTCTCCAATGTGGAAAGCACTCGGCGGAGCCTCTTCCGCCAGCCAAGTCGAAGACGAATTGGAGTGTGACTATGCGCGCATTTGCAATTGACCGCTTCGGCGGACCAGCCTCCATTCAGGAGCTGCCGGAGCCGTCAATCGGCCCGGCGGACGTGCTGGTGCGAATCAGAACAGCCGGCGTCAATCCTATCGACTGGAAGGTAGCAGAAGGCGCGAAGGCCGGGCTCGATATTCGATTTCCGTACGTCCTCGGGCAAGACGCCGCTGGGGTGGTCGAAAAAGTTGGATCCGAAGTCGCTCGATTTAAGGCGGGCGATGAAGTGTTCGGCGCGTTTTGGCTCTCTGGCAGTTATGCCGAGCTTGTTCGCGGCTCGCCGAAAGCTGCCTTAGCCCTCAAGCCGGCTAACGCAGATTTCGATAGTGCGGCGGCCCTTCCGACGGCGGCGTTGGCTGCATTAGCAAGCGTGAACGCCGTTGATGTTAAGCCAGGCCAGATCGTTCTTATCATCGGAGCGACAGGGAGCGTGGGGGGCTATGCGCTGCAAATTGCGGCCGACCGTGGCGCGTATATCATCGCCACCGCTCCCGAGGATGATGCTGATCGCCTAAAGCATCTTGGTGCGTTCGAAACGATTGATTATCATAAAGAAGATGTGTTCGACGCTGTAAATCGATCCCATCCCGAACGTCTGGATGCCATTATCGATGTGGTAAGTGACAGAGCCGCGCTTGCGCGCATGGCAGGACTTCTGCGTCCCGGCTCTCGACTGGCAACAACTGTCCATGCCGCCGATGTGAAGTCGATGGCGGATCACGGCATCAAGGCCGCAAACGTGGATGTGCTGGGAACCACAGAGGGCCTCGATGAAATTGCCCGCTTAATCGATGCACAAAAACTGAAAGTAATGATTGAGAAGGTGTTTCCCTTGGATCTGGCATCGGAAGCCGTGAGTATTAGTCAACGAGGACGTTTGCGCGGCAGGGTTCTGATCAAAATATCATGAGGTCATCTATTGGAACGTACTCGGCGGCACATCGATCGATGTCGTCAGCGAGCACGCGATCGCGAAAGACAAATCCACACGGTCCCATCATCGGAATTAGAAATATTTCTCGATCCGTTCCCCTTCGATTGGCTTGATTGCAACACTACGCCGTCCTGAGAAATGCGGAGTTTGTAGATGCCTTCCGTCGGCGCAAGGTCAAAGCAACATGGACGTCAACTCGCGGTTCATGCGTCAGCGTGGTATCCAATCTGAAGTGTTATCCGACGAGCTCCGGCGCCCGGCAGACGTCTTCTGGACGTTGGCGTTATGGGCTCTACGATCGGGCGTGCTGCTGTCGAGGCTACGCAGCAACGCGAGTCTTGAGTGCTCCGACCAGTAGGATAGTGACGTCGGTCAATCGTCTGCGTGAGCCGAGCGGCTAGGTCCAAGCTCCGGATGTGTTAAAGCAATCGGGCCGACCCTGAACCAGACCGTTTGCATAAGCCGAGAGCAGCTCTGTTTCTTGACAGGACCAGGCGGCCGAATAGTCGAGCTTTGTCGTTGGTGCCTGGATTTCCAAAAAGGGCCCGCTTAGGGCCAGCCGCTTGGGAACCCGCGATCCTTCAACCTGGCGTAAGCTTCTCTCGAACGGCGGTGGTTCGGAAATCCTCTGATCTCTCCTGGTCCGACGTGACTTCTCCTCTGGGGCCTCTATGGGACGAGCCAGTTCTAATGAATGGAGCTCTCCAACACTGGCCAAATGGACCTCTGTGGCAAACCCAGAGTTCGTTCCGAGAGAACAGTCTACGGCAGAAGCGCATGGCGCTAGTCGGAAGCGATCAGTAAAGTCAGAAACGCGCAGGCTACTCAGGTATGTAGGCACAACTCCTCAAACTCTGTCCGTTGATGGGAATACAAGGGAGCCAACCTGTAGAGCAGTGGTCTAAATTTTGGTACCGTACTCTCGCATGAATTGCGGGAAGTTGTTCACGATGAAACCGGAAAGGATAAATCTTATGGCAAGCGAACCAATTCGTGATCCGGCCAAGGACCGCCTTCTGACTCCGAAGAACTCGGCATTCGTCATAATCGACTACCAGCCCGTCCAGGTCAATTCGATCGCTTCAATGGACCGGCAACTCCTGCTCAACAACATTGTCGGTTGCGCCAAAGCCGCCGTTGCGTACGGGCTACCCATCGTCCACTCAACGGTTAACGTGAAGACTGGCCTCAACAAGCCGCCGGTCCCCCACATCCGGAAGGTCCTCAAGGAGGTTCCGACTGTCGATCGCACCTCGATCAATTCCTGGGAAGACGTCGAGTTTCGGAAGGCCATCGAGGCGACGGGTCGAAAGAAGCTCATCATGACGGCGCTCTGGACTGAGGCCTGCCTGACGTTTCCCGCGATCGACGCCTTGGCTGAAGGCTATGAGGTCTATGTGCCGGTTGATGCGGTTGGTGGCACGTCGTTGGCGGCGCACGAAGCGGCGCTTCGTCGGATCGAGCAAGCCGGAGCCAAATTGATCAGCGTCGTTCAACTGTTCTGTGAGCTGCAGCGTGACTGGTCCCGGAAGGAGACTGTTCCTGAGTTCATGAACCTATTTGTCGAAACCGGCGGCACCGCCGGCATCCAATTCTCCTACGATCGCGCCGAATAGATTCACGACTCTGCCGACGTCCCGTCTCAGCAGGCGGGACGTCGGTTGGACAAGTACCAACATGGAGCGGCAATGTCGGAGTTGTACCTAGTCGTTGGTCTCCAAGCGAAAAAGGGCAAGGAAGATCAACTGAAACAAGATCTGATTGCGGTCGTCGAACCATCTCGGAGAGACTTCGGGAATCTCCGCTACGAACTGTATGTGGATGACGCCGATCCCGGGCAATTCGTATTCGTTGAGCACTGGGTCTCCGCGGAAGCGCAGGAGGCGCACCACATTCAATCTGCGCATATCCAGCAGTTCCACCTAAGTGGTGCCGCCAACGTTGAAAAAACCACGTTTTTGCATCGTTTGTCACGAATAGCTTAGGCCTTTTGCATCGCTTTCGTAGCGGAGATGTGGAAGGAGGATGTTACCTCATCGAACACCATGTTCGGCGCAAGTGCCTGCTTGCGGTTCTCTGATCTGCCGAAGCTGATGAAGACGAGGATGGGCATCTAGGCAACGCAGGGCCCTCGCTCCGTCTCGGAGGCGCGCGATGAAATCGAACCGAAGTAAGCTGTTCTCTTTTGCTTTCGCCGTTTCTCAACGAACGACGCGTCGATCAGTAAGATCCGCGGCGTGTGTTGGAGGATTTCTGCTTGGAGGCCTAATCTTCATCAACCCGGCCGCTGGTCAACCGCCAATCCCACATCCTCCCATCGCTTTAGGTACAACAAGCTTCTTGGATGGCGAGGGGCATCCGGGATTCGTTCTTGAGACCATTGGAGACGGCTATCAAGCCTGGCGTCTCAACGATGCAACCGGTAGACAAGTATCTGACAGCAATCGACAGTCGGTCGGCAGTATTACCTTGCACCCGATATACGTCTCGAATTTCCAAATTCTTGGCGGAAATCTCGGCTTCGATGCGATCCTTCCCCTCAATCGCATCGTCCGCCCGAGCTTCAATGTTCTGTCGTAAAATGTTGCGACGCCGTCTTTGATACTGACAACAGGTCTCGGCCCATGCTGTTGCAGACATCTAATCTGCGGTGTTCTGGTCGAATACACGACTTGGTTGAGTAATTGTAGTTTGCTGCTCCAGTGTTGACGCTGCGCTCAGTAAAAATGGAGAGCTTGTGATGAGTTGGATGCCATCAAAAGATCCTGTCCTTGGCGACGCGTCGTCCTGTGACGCACTTGAGCTCGTGATAGTCCCGCGCATGCGTGATCTTGGCGGTTTCAACGTGCGACGAGCGCTGCCGCACGGCCGTCGTCAGATGGTGGGCCCATTCATCTTCTTCGACCACTTGGGGCCGGTTCAATTCATAGCTGGACAAGGAATGGACGTGCGACCCCATCCGCACATCGGGCTCGCAACTGTGTCCTATCTTTTCGATGGGCGAATTTTGCATCGCGATAGCGAGGGAAATATCCAGGAGATTCTACCCGGCGCTATGAACCTGATGACGGCCGGGCGGGGAATCGCGCATTCAGAGCGTACCCCTGACCTTGTTCGCACGAGCGACCACGGCATGTTCGGTCTTCAGACCTGGATCGCGCTGCCGCTGGAACATGAAGAGATCGCGCCAAGCTTTCAGCATTTCGACGCGACCGTTCTCCCGGTCGTGGAGGATCGAGGGTTAAGGGCACGTGTAATAGCCGGCTCGGCCTTCGGAAAGACTGCGCCAGTCACAATGCTGTCTGATTGGTTCTACGTGGAGGTAGTGCTGGACGCGGGCGCTTCGGCCCCGCTGGATCCAGATCATGAAGAACGCGCTATATATGTGGTCGACGGGGCGGTTGAGATTGCCGGCGACCGATTTGAGGGGCCGCGCCTGCTTATCTTCCGACCGGGGGACCGCATCAGCGTGAAGGCTGTCCATCCGTCGCGCATCATGCTCCTGGGCGGGACCGCCTTGGAGGGACCGCGCCACGTATGGTGGAATTTCGTTTCCTCGCGCAAGGAACGGATCGAACAAGCGAAACAGGACTGGAAGACCGGCAGGTTCGATCCTGTCCCTCAGGAAACTGAGTTCATCCCGCTGCCGGAAGGCAAGCTCGGTTAAGGTCATGCCGAACAGCTCCACCCTCGTGGATCCGGGTCGTCTATTCATGGCGAACTCGTGGGCTTGCAAACTTCCGTCCGTTCGTTATGGTCGAACAATGAGATGGCGGTTCGACGATATTGTAACTTTTATCCGTGTGATGGAGGCTGGCAGCATCACGGCTGCCGCTGCACGTCTAAACCTTTCTAAATCTGTGATCAGCAAGCGCATCAGCGACTTGGAAGCCGCTCTTGATGCGGAGCTTTTTCAGCGGTCGACCCGACAAGTGCGGCCAACCGAGAATGGACAAGCGTTCTACGAACGAATGGTGCCGCTGTTGCACGAGATCGATGCAACGGCCGAGAGCCTTTCGTCACGGCGGATGAAGTCCTTGCGCGGCCAGCTGCGGTTAACGACTCCGATGTCGTTCGGAACGATGTATCTGGGCCCAGTGATCGCGGAATTCGCCCGCCGGCACCCGGATCTCGAAGTTGCCATCGACTACGAAGATCGACATGTCGATTTGATCCGCGGGGGATATGATGTTGGCATCAGGATCGGACACCTGCGCGATTCAAACCTTAAAGCGCGCCGGCTGTGTGAGTGTCCACGAATTGTCTGCTGCAGTCCAGCCTATGCGCGTCAGCGAGGCATTCCTAAGAGCGTCGATGAACTTGTGGAGCATACGAGCATTGACTACGCTTATGTGCACGCGACGCGGTTTTGGCAATTCGAAAACCGCAAGAGGGGCGGAAAGCAGCTTTCCGTTTCAATACGCAGCCGAATTGTTGCAAACAATGGAGAGGCAGTTCGCGACATGGTGCTTGCGGGGCTGGGTATAGCTCCAATGCCGATGTTTCTGATCGCACGGCATTTGCGTGAGGGTACATTGCTTCCGATACTGCAAGATGCAGTCTTGCCTCCGTATACGATCGCCGCAATTTATCCGCCAACTCATCACGTATCCACAAAGGTTCGAACTTTTATCGATTATCTCGTGGAGTTTTTTGAGGCTCCGCTTCCGTGGGAACGGGATATGGAGCCTGTTGAGCTTCGTTCAGCCTGAGAGGGAGCGAGCGTCCCCGCGCTGCGTAAGCTGGTGGCCTTACCCCTTCACCGGGTTCACTGCGGGTGGGCTCGGTGACCGCAGCAGCACTATAACTACAAGGCTTCCGATTGTCGCGAGCCCGATAAAAGTAAACGCGTCGATATAGGAAAGGACGTTCGCCTGGATCTGCACTGCTCGAGCAAGCAGTTCCGTTGCTCTCGCATGAGCTTCCGCGGCACCGACGGATCGAGAAAGAACAGCTCTGGCGTACTCATCAAGGCGTTCGTCGGTGAGGTAGGTGCCACCCGTCACGTGAAGACCCAGAAAATTGGAGTGGATTTGTTCGCGGACGCGCAGGTATGTCGTCATAAGCGCAATCCCAAGCTCTCCGCCAAACAGTCGCAGCGTTTGCAGAAATACGCCGAACGTAAAGGCGTCTCCGACGTAGAGATGTCTGGTGGAGAACCAGATCAGCGCAGTAAAGCCCAGTGACTGCCCAATCGCCTGGACAATCTGCGACGCCAAAAAGTCGTCGGTGGCCCAATGCCTGGTAAGCGCGGTCGCCATGAAGCACGCGACGCCTATCAGGGTGAAGCCCAGCGCCAGCGGGATGCGGGCGTCGATATGTTGGAGCATCTTCGCAACGAGAGGCGCCATGATGAATTGCGGTAGTGCGATCCATAACAGGACGTCGCCAGTCTGGAGTGCCCGAAACCCTTGAACGGTCGTCAAATACTGAGGGATGATGAGCGACGTCGAAAGCACCACAAAGCGAAAGCTTATGATGAGCAAGCCGATGAGTGGCATGTTTCCAGCTATCATCCATCGCAAGTTGACAGATGGTCGCTCTGAAAAAATTTCATGAATGACGAACGCTGCGACGAGTACAACGCCTCCCAACAACAGGCCACAAATCAACCCGGAATTCAGCCAATCGAGACGATTGCCTTGATCGAGCGCCGCATACAGCATGCTAAGGCCGACGCTCGAAAGCAGCATGCCGAACCAATCAGCCGAGCGAAGATGTTCGCGATTGATCGGCTCGCGCGGGATGCCGTACCAGACGCACAGCATCATCAGGGGCGCCAGAAAGGCGTTCTGCCAGAAGATCCATTGCCACGACCAATGCTCGGTAAACCACCCCTCGAGAGACGCTGCAATGTTTTGCGAAAGCTCCGAATTCATCGCATAGGCAGATATGCCATAGACGGCGAATTGTGCAGGAAGGTTGCGAAGCACGAAACTCACAGTGAGCGGGATAAAGGTGCCGGAGGTCAATCCGCCGACCGCATAGAGTCCGATGAAGGTCGGTAGATCGGGCGAGAGTGGCAGGAGGATCGAAGCGAGCGTATAAAGCCCCGCTGAGACCAGCAGCACGCGCCGCGGGCCAAAGGTCGCCCCGAGCCAGATCGTGGGAGGGCCGATCAGCATCTGACCTACGGTGAAGGCAGTACTGATCCATGCTCCTTCATCGAAGCCGGCGTGGATCGCGCCACGGATGTCGGCAAGGCCGAAACTAGTGAGACGCCCTGCAAGGGTCGAAATAATCGCGCCGACAAGCACACCGGCGATCCCAATCAGCGGTCGGCTGCAGATGGGGGGCTTTGGAACCCCGATAAGCGCTGGAGACGGGGATGAACGCCCGATAGCGTCTGACGCGGTGCTCATGGCGCTAGTTCAGATATGGGGCTGCCTTTGATGTCCGAACTGGTATCGATGGTCGCAACAACTGACATTCCCGGACGGAGCAAAGGTACGACCGGATTGTCGAGGTCGAGAACGATCTTGACGGGGATTCGCTGCACGACCTTCGTGAAGTTCCCGGTGGCGTTGTCGGGAGGTAGCAGACTGAATTGGGAACCGGTTGCAGGCGACCAACTGGCGACATGGCCTTTAAGGACGGTGCTTGGAAAGGCGTCGACCGTAATACTGGCCGCCTGCCCAACCCGAACCCGCGTCATCTGTGTTTCCTTATAGTTTGCCAGAACCCAGATATTGGGCAGCGGTACGATGGAGATGACTTGGGTACCCACACCGACGTACTGTCCCTCCTTCACCAGTCGCTGTCCGCCCATGCCGGCGACGGGTGCGACGATATGGGTATAGCCGAGGTTGATCTTGGCCAGCTCAAGTGCCGCTTGCGCAGCTTTGAGCGCAGCCCGAGCCTGCCGCTCTTGTGTGCCAAGCACGTCGAGCTGTTGGCGCTGCTGGTCGAGTTGTGCGCGATTGAGATCGAGCGTAGCCGCTGCCCGCTTATAGCTGTTCATCGCTTGTTCGGCGGTTTGCTGCGAGACGACGTTTGTCCCGAGCAGTGCTTGATAACGCTCTGATTCCCGCTGATAGCGCCACACGTCCGACTCCGTCGCAGCGATCGTTGCGTGAGCTTGCCGAATCAAAGTTTGCTGCAGAAGCTTTTGGGTTTCGATGTTGGCTATGGCTGCAGTCGCCGCCTCAACATTGGCCGCGGCTTGATCCACTTGAGCGCGATAGTCCGTATCGTCGATCTCAAAGAGAGCGTCGCCAGCCTTGACGGTCTGAAAATCGGTCACATCGATGCGGCGGATATAACCACTCACCCTTGCAGCCAAAGGCGTCAGGTCCGCCTGCAGATAGGCGTCATCGGTCACCTGCCTTCTCGCGGACCCTGACCAGCTGTTCCACTCAATTGTGAATAGTAGGACGAGGCCTGCGGCCAGTGCCAAAACAAAGAGACGCAGCGCCAAACCGGGCCAGCGTCGATTCTCACCTGTACTTGGCGCGTCCGGTCCTTTCGAAGGCGATCGCGTCTCTGCGGTTGCCGACTGGGAGCTGGTGCCGACTGTATCAGAAGCATCGCCAGAACCTCTTCGCGCAGGCGTCCTGTCGCCCATCAGATCTTGAGATGACTGGCTTCGCAAATCACCGGACGTCATCGCAACCGGCTGCGAAGTCTGCACGGAAGGACCGTGCCCAGTGTCCCAGGTGTCAGCGGAGGAGGAATTCAAGGCCATAACTCACAAGCGCCATGCACGCCACGCCGGCGACATAGAGACCGATCGCCCACGCCACCTCAACCTTCGCCAATTGCTCCGACATGCCAAATTGTGCCTCATCGCTCATTGGCTGCAGCCAATGGCTTCCGCCGAAAGGTCCAGTAGACGTAGACGGCGTTTCCCAACACGGCTGGCAGCATGCAGGCGATGCCACCGAGCAAGAGGAGCTGGCTACCGGGCGGTGCCGAAGCGTCCCAGATAGTTATCGAGAACGGCACAATAAACGGCCAGACGATCAGCACAATGCCGACCAGAAATACGCCAATAAGCGCGCTTGCATAGAGGCGTGCACGACCAGGCGCGTTGCCGATCGCTCGCCAGCACAGGATCCACAGCGCACCGGCAACCACTCCGAGCCCGACAAACATTGGTCGGTGCTCAATCCATGCCTGGGCAGCAGGGCTCGCGCCCGTGACTAGCGCCGCAATGCATAGGCATGCCAGCAGCGCGAATATGCAAGATGCCCTGCGAAATGCGATCGCAGCTCTTTTTTGAAGGGAATCGTTAGTCCGCCAGTTGAGCCATGCCGCGCCTAGCATCGCATATCCCACGACTGTGGTAACAGCTGTCAGGAGTCCGAAACCTGAGAGAAACGAGAACGGCCCGCGGTCAGAAGCGGCGATATCCGCAGGGAGCCCATTTAAGGCCGATCCAACGATAAGACCTTGGCAGAATGCCGCGACGGTGGATCCGCAGCTGAATGCTGCATCCCAGATCTTTCGATAGCGAGTTGTCTGAAATCTAAACTCGAAGGATATGCCGCGAAAGCCGAGCGCTATCAGCATAATCAGGACCGGCAAATAGAGAGCCGGCAGCACAGTGCTGTATGCTATTGGGAACGCTGCGAGAAGGGTAACGCCAACTAGTATGAGCCATGTTTCATTCCCGTCCCAAATTGGCGCGATCGATTCCACCATCGCATCGCGTTGAGCTTCGTTGCGACTGGTGAGCAAGAGGATGCCGACGCCGAGATCGAACCCGTCGAGGAGGACGTACATCCCCAAAGCGAACACGATCACGAGGGCTCCGAGCACCGGGAGAATCATTGCAATTGTCCTTCCTGCATCGCAGCCGGCTCCGGAAGAGGAGCCATGATCGCTCGCTTCGGCGAGCCGCCGCTATAGGGTGATGTACGGGGACCATCGATGGGCCCTCGGGCAATCAGCCGGAGCGTCAAGGTAAGGAAAGCAGCGGAAAAGATGGCGTACACCACGCCGAAGAGCAGTGTAGTGGTGAAGACCGAGGACGCAGCCACCGGCGACACCGCGTCTGCCGTGCGAAGCTGTCCGAAGATCACCCAAGGCTGGCGACCGATCTCTGCAGTATACCATCCGGCCACTGTCGCCACGAAGCCTGCGGGTGACATGACTATGATAAACTTGTGGAACCAGCGACTCGTAAACAGGCGATCCTGCCAGCGGAGCCAGATACTGATGCATGCGGCGCCGAACATCAGTAGCCCAAGCAGAAACATCGTCCGGAACGCATAAAAGACGGCCGCCATGGGCGGTTGATCGGCCGGCGAGGTCTCTTTCAGTCCAGGGACGGTCCCGTGCAGGCTTCGTGTGACGAAGAGGCTTCCGAGATAGGGGATGCCGATTTGAATGTGATTGGTCTGCGCCTTCTGGTCGGGAGCTACGAACACCAGGTACGCGGCACTCGGCGTTGAATCCCAATAGCCTTCCATGGCCTGGAATTTGGAGGGTTGCAGAGGGATCATCCTTGCAGCCACTGTATCGCCCATGAAGAGCTGTGCGGCGATAAAAGTGCTGACCAACCCCATTCCGATCGAGAATGTACGTCGCGCAAAGTCGAGGTGTCGGCTCTTCATAAGATACCAGGCCCCCACACCGGCAACCAAGAACGATGCCGAGATGTAAGCCGCAAGCAGCATATGAGGCAGCCGGTAAAGGTAAGATGGGTTGAATATGACTTGCAGCCAATCGGTCACGACGAAGCGTCCATCGTGGATTGCGACACCGGCAGGGGTCTGCATCCATGAGTTGGCGGCAAGGATCCACGACGCCGAGATCGTCGTTCCGAGGGCGACTAGGAAGGTCGCGGCAAAGTGGAGCTTCGGACCGACGCGCCCCATGCCAAACAGCATGATGCCGAGAAAGCCCGCTTCCAGAAAAAAGGCGGAGAGAACTTCAAGACCGATCAGCGGTCCGATAACGGGCCCAGCCAATTTGGCGAAAGTTGCGAAGTTTGTTCCGAACTCAAACGAAAGGACAATACCCGTCACCACCCCGACGCCGAACCCCATAGCGAAAATCACGAGCCAGAATCTGTATATCCTCAGATAAAGCTCATCACTTGTTCTCAGCCACAAGAACTCAATCACCGTAAGAAACATCGCGAGCCCGATCGACATGGTCGGGAATATGATGTGAAATGTTACGGTGAGGCCGAACTGGATGCGTGACAGCAGTAGAGGGTCGGCTTCCATCTTTGACGCTCCTTAGTCGTGAAGTCCTTCGTTCCCCTTCGTTCTCTGCCACGCGAAGGTGCTGATACCAATGAAAACGAGGACGCCGATAATGCCGGGTACTGCCCCGAGCAAGTTGAGGCATATTCCGGCCCACGCCACGACGACGATTGGCAGAAGGATAGAAGGCCACAGTGGCGTCGTGGAGCCTTCGTCACCGCTCGTCGAACTGCCATCCATTCGCATACACTCCCAATTCAGATTAAGAGTCCCTCGATACTTCCAGTTGCATTCCGATGATCCGCGCTGATCTTGCGACGGTGTCTCCTTGGAATGGTTGGAGAATATCATGGGGGGAGAATATCGATGCGGAGGAAGCAAAAAGGCAGTCGCGAGTCAGGCGAACTCCGTGTTCGTTAGGTGGAAACAGTCGACCTAGGACGCTTGAATGTAGTTCGCATAGATGCGGCTTTACCGAAACGACGGCTGCCATGCCATCGTCAACTGTAGGCGATGTGCGTCGCGCCGCAGTCGTCGCATTGCTCGACGTGGCCACCGAGCACGGTTGTCCGACACGGGGTGATGGCGCCCACCACGCGCCGTCGACGCGGCCGAGGTGATCGGCATGCGCGTGTCCAAAGGCTCGCGGGGGCGGCGGAATACGTCCGCCACCCCCATAAGCGCTCACAAAGTCTCTGGCGCGAATGGCAGGAAGTCCCCTAGCGTTGGGGCCTTAAATCAGACCTGATGCATAGTGTTCGCGACGCAGGCCTCTGGTCCCTCCTCGGAGGTATCGTATCGAAAGCAGCATCCTCGGCTTCGGGATTAAGCTTGTGAATCAGCCTGCACGAGGCGTCACAGTGATTCCAGCGCTTTAATGGTCTCAACCTACAACAAACGGTCGCCAGTCAGGCACTGCGTGTACATCTGTGAAGGACGTTAAGCGTCTGGCCGCCACCGTGGCTGGCAACGAACGGAACCTCTGATCGCCAGCCTCTGGAGCGGGGCCGATCGGCGCCTGGGCTGCCAGCCAACCCCGACGGAGGCAACGCCCCGCCCTGCGTTGGTGCCAGCGCGACGTCTTTCGGTCGCGTGCGGAGCTGCAATCGGAGGGACCATTTTTCGGGCATTCCGCGCCAGATCGACTTGCAGGGAAGATGCATACGCCGATCACCGGCTCTTGAGTCGAGCATCGCTCGCGGCATAAGCTCCCGGCCGAAGTGGTTGTAGCCGAAGCTGGTTTCCAGATAGGGTTAGAACGCTGGTGGCATCCGGAGACGAAGACAAGAGATTCAAGCTCCTCGCCGAAAACAATCTTGACATGATCTGCCGGGTCGGTCCCGATTTGATCATGCAGTATGCCTCCCTGTCTTGCGAACGGATCCTGGGCTGGACCCAGGGTGAAATGTGCGGCAAAGGCCCGGACACATTCGTATTGGCTGAAGATCTCCCTATCGTCGCCGCCGCGCACGAAAAACTTATGATGGAAGGCTTCGATCGGTCGCCAACCACCATCCGCATGAGGAAGAAAGACGGCGGCTTCGCATGGATAGAGGTGAATGCCCGCCTAATGCGCGACACCGAAACGGGAGAGCCGGCGGATATCGTGCTGACCATGCGGGATGTCACGGCGCGCAAGCTCCGCGAAGAGGCATTGGAGGCGCAGCTTGCCGGCTACGCTGCAGGTCAATCCGGAGGGCGGAGCGAACAGGATTGGATCAATGCCCTGCGCGAAAGCGAAGAGCGCTTTTCCAAGGCGTTCCGATTGGCGCGGACGCCGATGGCGATCCTTACGCTCGATGGGCTTCGTATCCTTGATGTCAACGACGCCTTCATGACGGTGCGTGGCCATGCCACCGAAACAGCCGTGGGCCGTACGATCCGGGAACTTAACCTGATAGTTGGTCCTGGGCGTGTGGAAGCGGAAAAGATGCTGCGCCAAACTCGCGCGATACAAGATGTTGAGCTTCGGATCGCCCTCAAGGCCGGCGACCCGATGGACTGCTTGGTGTCAACCGAGGAAATGAGTTTCGACGGGCGGCCCTGCATCCTGATGGTCCTGCAGGATGTTACGGAGCAAAGGCGATCCGAGACGGATCTGGTGGCGGCCATTGAGGCGGTTGTGCGCGATGCCCAGTTTGGCCGCAACGTCGTCGAGAAGCTGGCGCAAATTCGTCGCTCTGATGAAGCGACTGCTCCTCCGGCCCAAATCGGCGATCTAACTAGACGGGAACTGGAGATCCTTGGGCGAATATCGCAAGGCCAGAGCGACGAGAAGATTGCACATGCTTTGGCGGTGTCTCGCAATACGGTCCGCAACCATGTGGCATCCATCTATGGTAAGATTGGCGTCCACCGGCGAAGCGAGGCGGTCGTCTGGGGCCGCGAACGTGGTCTGACCGGACGACCTTGAGATCTGCATTACCAGGCTTGGCGACGACCGGCTGCATCGGGGTCTTTCCGAAGCACCACTAACTACTAAGCGCTTCTGACCATTCTCAAGGTCACGATCAAGATTACACTCCGATCGTGATGGCTCGCTGGTCTACTCGGCCACGGGGAAGGCCGACTAATCTCCTCGACCGTCCCCCCTGGCGGGCCAGCTTGATCCCTTTCACCGACGAGACCTGGGACCAAAACCAGCAAGGCCCCACTTGCGCGGATGGGGCCGAAGGGCGAGAGCGCGGGGTTTTGCCCCGCACGGCCACTGGTGAACGCTGACTTTCTCGGCGCTCTGCTCCGCGATAGCCTCACGGCCCCTTGCGTTTTCGATGGGCTGATCGACGGCGAGTGCTTCCGAGCTTATGTGGAATAGCAGCTCGTTCCAGTTTTCAGGCCCGGCGACATCGTGATCATGGACAAGGGCGGCGGCGGCACTGGTAGGCCTTACTCACCAGACCTCCATCCGATCGAGCGGGCCTTCGCCAAGATCAAGCGCTGGATGCGCATCGCCCAAAGGCAAACTCTCGAAGACACTTGGCGTCACATCGGTGACTCTTGTCCCAACTATCAGCCCCGCCAATGTAGCAACTATCTCGCCAACGCCAGGTTACTCCCGTCATATCGTCAAACGCTCTGGTACATCGCGATCATCATCCGAGGGGCCGGCCTTAGCGGACTGATCGAGGATATCTATAAAACGACAACGCTTGGGTCCTTAAGGATGACCGACAAAGATCGGAATGAACTCGAGAGCCCTGCCGCCGACTTGGGCAGTACCATGCCAACGGAATCCATTAGTATTCCAGACGAGACACTGAAGAAGTGGCAGACGATCGCCGACACCATGGCCGAGATCGTCGGTGTTCCGGCCGGCCTTATCATGCGCGTTGTCGCGGACGACATCACTGTGCTGGTGTCCAGCCGCACGCCCGGCAATCCTTATCGCGTCGGTGACGCCGAACACTTTCTCGGTTCGGGTCTTTTCTGCGAGACGGTCATTACCCAAAGGTCGCACCTCGCCGTGCGCGATGCGCTGGCGGACCCCCGATGGCGAAACAATCCGGACACTCAATCGGGAATGTTGTCCTATCTCGGGTTTCCCATTCTCTGGCCAAACAACGAACCATTCGGAACGATCTGTGTTCTGGATAGCCAGGAAAACAACTATTCGGACGCTTATCGGCGACTGGTCGAACAACTCCGCGATCTCGTTCAGCTCCACTTGGCTCAGGTCTACGCGGACGTCGCGCGCCATCGGCGCAATCAGGAGGCGCTTCGGTTGAGCGAGGAGCGCTTCGCCACGGCCTTCCGTCTCGCGCCGGTGCCGATGGCGATCGCCGCGCTCGAAGGCTTTCTGCTTCTAGCCGTCAATGACGCCTTCTTGGCCGCCACTGGTTACGACGCCGACGAGGCAATCGGACGCGACGCAACGCAACTCTGGCTGTTCAACAGCTCGTCTGAACGCAACCAAATAACACAGAAGCTCGAAGGATCAGTCCTGGTTCGCAATTTGGAGATGCAGCTTCGAGCCAAAGACGGCCGACTGATCGACTGTCTCACCACCGCCGACACAATTACCCTCAACGGTCAGCGCTGCGTGCTATCCGTCTTTCAGGATATCACAGAGCGTAAGCGCACGGAAACCGACCTTATCGCCGCCATCGAGGCGGTCATGCGCGACACGTCCTGGTTCAACACCAGCGTGATGGAGAAGCTGGCGCAAATTCGGCGGTCTCCCGACGTCGCGGCTCGGCGGGCGGTCCTCTCGGAGCTAACGCCGCGAGAATTGGAGGTGTTGGGTCTTCTTTCTGAAGGCAAGGCCAACGAGACAATCAGCAAAATCTTGGGTTTGTCACGCAACACGGTGCGCAATCACTTGGCGACCATCTACGACAAGCTGGACGTACACCGCCGAAGCGAAGCGATCATTTGGGCACGCGAGCGCGGTGTTCTTCGCTATTCACCGCCGAAAAAACGCGGCAAACCGCGCCGGTCCCGCTGATCCCTTTCAGAAATACTAGTCGAGTTAGTACGGGCGATACTATCAGGCGCCCACGTGGACGCTGTATTGACCATTCGATAGGCTAGGCAGACCTCTCCTCTTCGTGGAATTCGTCCCATGCCTGTTGAACTGGTTCGCGACACCCTCAGGAGATCATCTCTCATGGTAGACCCGTTGAAGGTTTCTTCCCCGACCAAGTTGCGCCGCAGGCGCGACGCAGAACATTACGTCTCGATTATCGAATCTTGCGAAGACGCGATCATATCAACGGATCTTGAGGGCACGCTCGAAAGCTGGAACCCAGGAGCCGAGAAGCTCTTCGGCTATCGGCCGCACGAGGTCGTCGGCAGGTCGGTGACCTTGCTCATTCCGGCTGATCGGGAAGGCGAAGAGGATGTCATTCTCGATCGAATTCGGCGCGGCGAGCGCGTCGATCACTACGAGACCGTCCGTCAGCGCAAGGATGGTAGTCAGGTCCATGTCGCGCTCACGATTTCTCCGATCCGGGATGCCTCGGGAAGGATTGTGGGCGCTTCAAAGGTCGCTCGCGACATCACCGAGCGACGGCAGGCCCAATTGCAGCAATCTCTGCTGCTACGAGAGATGGATCACCGGATCAAGAACCTGTTCACAATTGCCGGCAGCCTTGTTACGCTCAGCGCGCATAGGGCGTCGACGCCGAGCGACCTCGCTGCTGCCGTCGGGAAGCGATTGGCCGCCTTAGCGCAAGCTCACGCCCTCACACTGTCGAATGATCATGCCGGTGGCGGCCACACGACACTCCATGTTCTTATCAACACAATTTTGTCGCCGTTCGATCGGGAGGACAAGGCTGAGCCATCCCGTTTCAGCGTCACTGGCGTGGACCTCTCTCTGAACAGCTCCGTCCTGACCAGCTTCGCTCTTATTCTGCACGAACTCGCCACGAATTCCGCAAAATACGGTGCGCTGGTGCGGCCGACGGGGCGCGTAGACGTTTCCTGTTACGGACAGAAAGGCCGATTCGTGCTGACCTGGGAGGAGCACGGTGGACCGATCGCCGAGCCGCCGCGTTGCGGGCAGGGATTCGGTAGCTATCTGTTGCAAGCTACGAGCCGTCAGCTCGACGGTCACATTGAACGCGAGTGGCGTCCGGATGGCGTTGCGATTCGTCTCTCCGTGCCTTGTGCGCTCCTTCGCACCAATAAAGAGCAACGCCCATCGCGATCAGATCGAGCCGCGCTCCTCGAAGCCCGATGACGATTGCCATCGTGGGGTGAACTGATCACGCTGATCTTGTTTCACCGAGCGAGCATGCCGAACGACGCGAGAGGCATCAGAAATGCGGACAACCAGGTCGGCAAGCCTGCCGGGCCGAAAAGCAGCATCTTCACTGAATGAGCTCCACTGCTGAATTTTGTGAGGTCTTCCGCAAAGCCAGGAAGTGAACCACTCCACCGACCGGACCAGCGAAGCGATGGGAGTCTGGAGCCAATTGCAGCTTCAGGGAAACAGCCGCCAACCTTCGAGTGAACCAAACCAGAATGAGGGTCGCCCATGCCGATTGAGCGTATGTACTCGCCGAAGTATTGGCGGATGCGAGCCGAGGAGTTTCGGACCAAAGCCGGCAATGCGGAGCATAGTCAAACGAAGGAAAGCCTGCTGAAGGTGGCGCAGAATTATGAAGAGTTGGCAAGACGCGCCGAAAAGATCCACACCGTTCGAGACGAAGTTACGGTGCGTACTCGCGCTTAGTTTGTGCGCTCCAGGCGGTCCGCACGGGGTTTAATTGCCCGCTTCATCCATGTTCCCGGCCACGGCTTGTTCTGTTCTGCCGCCAGAAAAAACAGGAAGTCTCTCAATTGCGCTTCGTCCGGAGCGGTCACGCCGCTCATCGAGTGAAGAATCCCGATGCGGATCGGTTCATCTGCCGACGCCGCGCGAACGCCGAGCGTCAAAAAATGCCAGCAGCAATGCAAGAGATGCACCGAGCATCCCGTGAAGCTCTCATCATTGAATCGCTCCATATCCAGCGTCCATCGAAGCGGCTTTGATTGACCAAAGGTGCATTGCTGGAGCCTAGCCTACCAAGCGCAATCCGCACGCGCCAAGCGAAAGCGTTTTGCTACCGTAGGCTCTACTCGCGTTCGGGCGTGTCAACTAGGAGAGCTCCTAGCTCGCGATCATCTTGTCGTGGCCCACTATTTCCCGCCGGGAGCAGGGGTGGGGAGGGGAAGCCATGGCGAATACGCGTCCGAAGAGGAAGCCGCGAAAGCCGAAGAGCGTAGCGGCGGGCGACGTTTTTGCAGGGACGACGTCCCGCACCATCAGCCGGGATGAAATCTATCACCGCCTTGAGTGGTACTTCGACAAGAGCCACGACCCGCACGGCCCTCACACTATTCCTTCCGCAACGCCGATAAGCGCCCTTCTGCACAACCTCGGCCTGGAAGATCTTTACGTCAATCTCTGTAAAGCTTCACAGATGTATGTGCCTGCGTGGAATAGCCAGCTTTTCCACGGGGTGGCGATTCCTTGGATATCCAAGGCCGGCATTGCCATCGGGATTAAGGACGTGAAAACGATGGGCGATCTGATCAACAGCTTCGTCCTGTCCTACAAGCACGCTGGTTGGCAGGTGACGGAGGGCTAGGGTCAACATGAGAATCGCGGGCGCTCCCATTCTCCTAATCATTGTGGCGATCACCGGCCTCTTTGCGGTCCACCCGACATGGGCTGGCCCCGACAAGCCGACACCGGCAGCACCCGATCCAGTTGAGGACGCGAAGCAAGTCGAAGCATTGCTCGATCAGCGAGATCAGAAGATGCTCGCGCAATTGCGCGCCAACCGTCAGAACGAAATTCTGTACTATAGAGGACGCAAACGGTCGGAAATCTTGAAGGCGCTTGGCCTTTCGTCGCCAGCGGCCCCCGCATCGAGGCCGGCCCCAAAGCCCGCAAACGACGCTGCCGCGCCGGCGCTCCCCATTGGGCCGTGCGCGGCGGGGGTCGACCCGCTCCTCATCCGGCGCAACCGTCTGGATACATTTCAGCTTCGAGGGGAGGCCGGTCCCCTCGCCAGTGCCAAGGGAGCGTCGTTCGGAGTCACTCAGGACGGTATCGGGCATACCACGTCCGCATCAGTGAACGCTCGGGTACAGGCCATACTCTACTATCAAGACCCGCTCACTCCTTGCGTAAACGGCAAGCTTGGCGACCCTTACACGCCGATCGATTTCAGCAAGCCTCAGTTCGGTTGGGTCATCGCGCCGTTCGTTGATGCTCAAGGCACCGAAACCTTTCCGCTTAAGAAATCCGATACCAGCAATCTTCAGGCGGGCGTCGACTTCCAGGCTTCGATCTACGGCGGGCCACTTTTCGATCATCAGTACCTGATCGCGACGCCATACTACCAAACTGATTTCTGCTGTCGAAAGGCGGGCTCACCTGGTTCGATGAGAGAGGACTTGCGCGCCATGACATACTGAGCGTCACCTGGCGGGCCATGCAATCGCGAACCGTCGGTTGCTCAACATCTAACAAGCGTGATGCCTATCCGTCGATCAAGCTTGGACTAATGAGCGGCAATGCTCATTGAACGTCAACCGGTCCGCCCCCCGCTGGTGATTAGCGGCGGTAATCTGTCGCAAGCTGTCCTGGCCTCGGTCACCTGACGTGCCCTGCGGAATAGCGCTGTCGCAGTCCCGACTATGTTAGCATTCGTACGTCGGGAAGCGGGCTAGAGGGGCACATTACCCGGTCTATGCCTCTGTGATGGCAAGCCGATTCCAAAATGGCGGGCGATGGTACAACACTTGCTGTGCTCTTCGCAGCTGTCGCAGCTTTTGGAGCAACACCGTGCACAATGTCGTCTGCATCAAACAGGTTCCGGACTCGGCGCAGATCCGCGTGCACCCGGTGACCAATACAATCATGCGTCAGGGAGTGCCGACCATCATCAACCCATATGACCTCTTCGCGCTCGAGGCCGCGCTGGAGCTGCGCGATCGGTTCGGCGGCGAAATTACCGTGCTTACAATGGGACCGCCATCGGCGGAAGATTCTTTGCGAAAGGCGCTGACTTATGGCGCCGATCGCGCCGTCCTACTCACCGATCGCTGCTTTGCGGGCTCCGACACCCTGGCCACAACGTATGCACTTGCAACAGCCATCCGAAAAATTGGTAAGGAATATGGCCCGACAAACCTCATTTTCACGGGAAAGCAGACGATCGACGGCGATACGGCGCAGGTTGGGCCCGGCATCGCAAAGCGGCTGGGCGTACTGCAGCTAACCTACGTTGCGAAAGTCAGATCCTTAGATCTCGCTGCCCATACAATTGAAGCGGAACGACGCTCCGAAGGTGGTGTCCAGGTGCTGCACACGAAGCTGCCCTGTCTCATCACCATGCTGGAGGCAACGAATCAGATTCGGCGCGGCGCGATGGCGGATGCCTTGCGTGCCGCGCGTGCCCAAATCGTGAAATGGAGCGCAAACGATGCCGGTATCGAAGACGTCTCCAAATGCGGCCTCAAGGGATCGCCGACCGTCGTCAAGCGAGTGTTCGCGCCCTCTGCGCGGGCTGAGAAGGCGGCGCTGGTCGAGGCCGCCGAGCAACCGGCGCAGGCGTTGATAGACGCTATTTTCAAGCATCAACCGAAGCTCGAAGCCGATCTTGCTGCACTTGTCCGTGACGCTTGATCTGGACAGACCTGATCGAAAACGGTCCAAGGATGTACCAACACCATGAGGCACCCGCGTCCAGTGAGCGCGCAAGATGTAGCTAGGCATCTCAGTCCGCGAACTGCGCATTCTGGTCCATGGCGTTCTTCGATTGCTCGCGATCAGCGGGGACTACATGTTCCGTAGACCGCGTTATGGCCTCGATCGATGCCCGGAGTTGGCCGCGATTGTCAGGCGCATCGACAAAGGGCTGCGCATGCGTCCAGATCCCACTATATGGTCGTGTTCGACGGCCTGAGGCGGCTGCTTCGCGTAGTTGTCACGAGCGAAGACGGATTACGTCAGCGACCGGGACCACCATGCTAACGCCCGAACGCCCAAAGCGCTGTCGCGCTGTTAAGCGCGCGAAGCCCACCTATGTGGCACCTTTGGACCACCCTCGCGATTCAACAGCCCTATACCCGTTGTGAGTGGCGGCTGGCTCTTCGCCGTCTGGTTTCTGACGGCCGTGCAAGCGCTGTCAGGTTCAATACAATTGCAATGAGGAGTCGGTCGCGAGCGTTTTGTCAATGTATTCAGAATCTGTGGTGTGAGTGCACGAGTTGGCACGGTGATTGCTGTAGACGTGCAAGAAGACAGCGTGGTGGCGCGTCGCGGACGCGAAACCTAGCGGCGGTCTCTTTGAGAAGTTGGTGCCGGCCAGCAGCCCGTATTTCGCGCAGCTTGCGGCCGAAGGCCCCGAGAGCCAGGTAGATGCGGATAGTCCTTGCAATGCTGTACGAAGCTCATAGCGGTCCATCAACTGGCAGGAGCAGCAACCGCGAGGGCCTGTGCGGCGTAATATCTCACCATGACTCTGCAAGCGAATGCTGGCCGTGCCGGGAATTCGCGGCATCGAAACTTTTCGTGGACCGGAATCCGTCTGGATCGCCGCCGCTCAGTTGATCTACGCGTTCCCTTCGATGCGCGTGAGCAGGACTGAGCATGCCGCTGTCTGCTACCGCGAAGGCGGCCACCAAGAATGTCGCCTGGATGGTGAACGCGAACACAAGCTCATCGAAACCAACGAACTCGCGGTAGCCAACAGTTGGCCCGGATACGAAGTTGCTCCGTCAAGAACCGTTCTCTCCTCATCGCCAGGGGTCAAATGACAGCTCAAGCGTCTCGATTTACACCCGATCAGCCTCCGCAGATATGCTGCGAGTATTTGACTGAGCAAGCGCGAGCCCTGTTCGGCCCGCACCCGTTCGCTGCGGAGATGTCCGAGGACCAGGTCGCTAGCCTGCTGCCTGAATATCTGGCGATGTCACAGGCGTTCCCGTACCTGCAGGCGGGGTCGCAAAGGGATCTCATATTCGATGCAATGAATCACAATCGAGATCTTGCGAGGGACATTGAACTGACCAGCGTGGTCGCAAACTTCATCTGTTGGGATGAGACAGGTGGTTATGGCCAAATTCTCCAGGGCGGCAAGGCGGCGCTACCCGATATTCTGGTGACTGAGAACTTCCACTCCAACCTGTTTAGAAGGGATGCGTCGAAGCTACTCGGCAGAGCAATACGGCCCAACTACAGCGCCACGACGAAGCGGTACCTGCATTCTCTCTATGCCGGATTGTCATCGAAAGATCCCTTAGTGCGTTGCGCCTACATGGTCGCTTTTGAGCTACATGCTGCGGACATGATCCAGTCGCTATGGACCACTCTGGTCAAAACCTTTAAGGCGCGGCCTGACGATCTTGAGTACTTCCGCAGCCATGTCGGCGGAGAAGATCCCGCGGAGAAGTATCACGGAGAAATGACAAGCCGGCTGATTGGCGAACTTGTCCCGGCTGACCGTAATCATCGCTTTTTGGATGAATTCGATCGAGCCTATCGGCTCAGCTTACAGTGGTGCCGCGATCTGCTCCGAATTGTCTCACTTGAGGGAGATGATCACTCGGAGATCGAACACCATGGCCGTTGTCACTGTGGTTCTGTCAAGTTCTACGTCCGAGCGCCGCGAGAGCTCTCTGCAGTTCGATGCAATTGCTCAATCTGCCAAATGTCTGGATTTCTGCACTTGCTCGTACCTGGCGATAAGCTCGGAATTGAGTGTGGCGAAGAATTCCTCACGGCGTATCAGTTCAACAAGAACATCGCTCGGCACACGTTTTGCCGGGTTTGTGGCGTAAAGCCATTCTATAGGCCGCGGTCGAACCCCTCCGGATTCAGCGTAAATATTCGATGCCTGGATAACAGAACCATCGAACGCATAAGAATAAGCGAGTTCGATGGCGAGCATTGGGACCAAGCATTCCGCTCGATGCACCAGGACCTTCAGTCCTGCGTCGAAGATAAAACCCTGGAGTGAACTCGAATGGCGCGCGCAATGAATCATAAATCCCGTTTGCTTTCAGAAGAAGCTTTGACAAAATACCGCATAGAGCTGTTGGTGAAGGGGACGGTCGTGATCGGCCCCCAGATATTGTTCACCCAAGATGACTTGGCCAAGATCGATCAGCTGCAGGGTGAGATTCCCGAAGAAGAAGTGAGGGAGGGAGATGCCGGCGACTCGCACAATGTTTTTGTCAGACGCGTGAGGGTAGACCCGCCCGGCCACGCTCCTAGCGACGCCAGTGGTGCAGCTCCAGGGCAGATCATGGAACTACTTGAAAGGAAAGACCGCAGCTTCGCGCTAAAAAAGATTTTGGGAGCCACGTCAGATTACGTGATTCGCCGATGCCAGATGCATCGGATGCCTCCTGGTTCCTTTGTTGGCATTCATCTGGATGCTGCGAGCGACCCGGATTTCGAGTACGCGGTGATTGTGCAGCTGGCGAGGGACTTCGAGGGGGGTGAGTTCGTAGTATATCCAAGTGTGTACGAACACCAGGTATTCCGACCGCCATTTGGCGCCGTGCTTGTCACCACATGTAAGCTCCGGCATGAGGTGAAGCCTGTGCTGTCCGGCGAGCGCCGATCGCTGGTCTACTTCTGTTCAAAACGCAGCGGCGCGAACCGCCGGATCGTCGAAAGCTCTACCGCTGGGCTATGAGGTGGGATGGCTGAATTCGCTTTCGAATGAATTTGGTAAGGGGTGAGCTCTCAGGAGAGAGCGGTAGCGTGGCCATCTTGTGCTCAGACGATCCCTCGCAAAGGCTGCCACAACGCCGGTCGGACGTTACGGCTAGCCTTGATGCCTGTAAAAGCGACCACGCGTAATCGAAGCTCGGGTTGCTCAGAGTAGTTGCGGCCAGTCATCGTCGCTGCGTCGAAGCGGTTAGGCGTGTCGGCGCGCGCGATGGTGGACTCGCGCTGCGCGCAGGAAGCCCTGTGTTGTCGTCGGGTTCTCGACAGCTACCAGACCTAGAAAACAGCCGAATGCTCGGGGCGATTTGGGACGGCATGTGCGCGCACTGGGGCTTTGCAGGATCCATCAGAAGAGAAGACTCTGTGCCCACCGCGCCGGTTGCCTATCACTATGACTCCGCCGGGTCTCGCACAGTACCGTTGCAGAAGAGCTCGCAGCACGTCTGGGCGTCCGCCTGCAACCAGCCCGCATGGCCCGGCAACAGAACGGCCATGATTGCGGACTCTATGTGGTAGGCGCGACGCGAGCGCTGATTGGACGATTGGCGCAGGGCGAGCGGCCAGACAATGAGCCGCTGCACCTCGAGCACCTCATCGCCGATCGGCCAGCACTTCAAGAGCGACTTAAGGGTGGTCGCGATTGGGGCTGACAGAGCTCGAGCGAGACGAAGCAGACATTCACGTCGCGTAGGGTCCCGGTTTCAGCGCAGATCGAAAGCAGGGGCAAGTTCGGATCGATTGAGCGGTTGAAGACATGGTCGCTGGTGTCTCAATCAAACCATTCGCAGGAGCCGGTGCTGCAGATCGCGGGCCGCGGGCCTATCGCGCGCAATCACAAGGCACTCCACCGTGCCAGCCTCTTCGTCGGCGGCAAGCGGGATCACGCCCTCCTTGCGTGTGCGGTCGAACAGAAATCCTTCCTTGACGAAACGATCATGCGCTGTTTGGAGGGATCGTGATCGAACATTTCTAGCGGATAAAATAACGTTGCAACCGGAATAGTCGAAGCCAAGCAGCCGGACTGCAATGCTGTGTAACACCGAGCCGCCACCCCAGCGGCCGTTCGCTTCATTAAACAGCAACCGTCCGTCATCCGTGAAAATGGCGTCAATGTTGATCATTCCGCGATATCCCAGGTTTCGCGCAAGCGCCACAAATCGGTAGGCATGCGCCTGAGCAGTCAACCATTGCTCGTTCCCCAGGTCGCTTGGAAGCTCAAGTCCTGTCCAGATCAGAGCTCTTTCGAATCGATCCGTGCTTTTACGCAGACGTATGTTTCCACTGTTCATGAAAACGATTGAACCATCATCCTTGATTTCATACTCGAGATAGAACAAAGACTGGGCCAGGTGGTACGACTCCACGACCAGCGTCTTACACGATGCCGTTGTCATCTCAGACCAAAGCGCGTCAGGATCAAACGACGGCCATGGAATTCGCCGGGTATCTCTTGCCCCAGGTAGTGGATCGCTTTCATTGCCGGTCAGGATGACATTTCCGACTCCACCGGCTCCATTGTCCAGCTTTACAATGACGCTGCCGGTCTCGGTTCTGAGGGAAGTGACCGCTCTGAATAGTTCGTTTGAGTCCGTCGTGACGGATCCATTGGGCAGCGGAAGTGCGACGCTTGTCGCCAATTGACGGAAGTGGCTCTTGCGGTTCAACAGATCAGGCCCTCGCTGCAGAGCGAAGTCGTCGCCGGTCTGCGGTATGCCCAGCATGGCCGCCAGGCGTGCGACGCCTTCGGTAGAGTAGCAGGGATACAATCGCCAGGTTGATTTCTGACGAATATGTCTGTTGATTCGCTCAACAATAGTCTTGGACAGAAGTGTGCAATCATCAAGGACCGGCGATTGGCGGCCGCCTTCAGGTACAAGCAGACAAAGACTCGATGCGTCGAAATCGAGGGTCGCGCCAATGAAGGATAGCAGATCCGCCGGGATGACTACCGGGGAGACTATCAGGTCACCCTCATGAGCAAACCACGCTGAACGGTATGCCGAGTTGGCGGCCAGCGAAAGTTGAGCTGGTGTCAGATCGGCGCCCGACATTTGAGCCGTACCGGCATTCATGATCAGGATCCGCGGCATCCGCGACCTCCGGGCATTTGGGCGCGATCAGACAGGGATCGTGATGCCAACAATGGTGAACTTGCTGCGCCGTGGTGAGGCACTGAGCGAAGCTTGATTTGGCGCCGTCCTGCTCCGAGAGAGGATAGGTCGGTTCTTTCGCATCGAGCATTGCAGCCCCAGATAATTCGGCCTGCTAAAGCTGAGGATCTCGATCCGGTTTCCCCTCTGGACGCCGAGCTGACTCTTGAAGGCGCGAGCGATCCGCCAGTCTGTCGGTTGAGGCTGACGTAGCTGAGAGTCTGCACTTCGAAATGGATCGCAGTGTTGTCGGGAGCATAGGGAGCGTTTCGCTCGATCAGTCTGCAGAGATCCAACGCGTTATTCATGCGCGTCAGGCTCGCACAGTACGTTTGCCGCGATGCGCTTCCGCCGCAACCCGGAATTTGGCGAGGCCCCGAACACATGCTTCGGTTGGCCCTTGTACAGGCGATGATCACACGGCCTTGGCCGGACCCGGTTCTTGGTGGATGTCATGGGTTGCGAACAATGGATATTGCTTGAGGGATCTCGGCCGATTGATCACTCATTCTGTTCTGCTGGGCGGCGGTCGTGTGCATCTGTCCGTAGTGATAGACACACCACGAAGACAGTTTCTTGCCGCGTCTTTGATATACGGGCTCGCCGCACATATAGGCCTCTCTGGCATCTCCATCTTTGAAGCCGATGATGCAACGGCATTGGCCTTCAATATGGTCGATCAACAAGACTTTCTTGATGCCGTCGGGCTCTTTCAACTTGCTGCTCCATAATGCCAAGCAATATCTTCCGATGCCGCGCTGGTCACGCGGAGCGACAATTGCAGCTCAGGCTCTTTGAAAACCTGCGCAGGCCCGCCGTCTGTCGCACCTTTGCGCGATGGAAATGCCTTGCCACCACGGGAAAGCAGTTTGAACAGAGCGGAAAGCCGGTTCGGCGAACTGATTTTGGCGCGGTGTCGCGCCAGTGGAGGGGCCTGGTTCAGATTCGGGAAGCAGCGTCCCCCCGTAGGGGGTTCGGATGGAGGTCTACGTCGGTCAATTCTGACCTCATCGGCTCTCTGGTGCCCCGGCCCAGAACAGCCACATAGTCTCGGTTCCGGAATGGCGAACCATTCAAAGCTACGTGCGAGCCATAGCGCCGCAATCGGGACTCGCTGCAGAGCCCTTCCGACCGATCCGCCACCGGGGATGAGGATCATGACCGACCATCGGGACGGGGATCTGACCAGCTGAGACATTCGCAATCCTTCACAATCCCGGCGGCAGACCGAGATAGGTGCCCACCTCAAGATCGTACAACTTAACGTTACGTCCGATTCAAGCCCTTTTAGGCAGCCGTGTGAACGTGGCCAAGCTCTCAAATCGGGCCGCCGGCCGGTCTGGTGTCGCACGCATTCAGCGCTGCGATTTGCGTCAAGAAAGTTCGTCTCCCTTTGAGATCAGGGTCGCTGCCGATGAGCCCATTGTCGGAAACGCTCGCCCTTTTGCGACCAATTGCTCGCTACCTTTGCAGCCGATTGCCCGCCTGACCTCCGCTGCGCCGTCATTGATTAGCTCAGTCACTTCTATCCGACGCTGACCCTGCAATGCCAAATGCGGCATCCGACCGATAGTTTTCGATGAGGTCGGCCTGATGGGGGCGCAGCCTGTAGCCCTTGGGGGAGGGCGAGGAACGATCCTGCGAAGTGCCGGCGGCCGTCATCCAACGCACGTCGCGGTCGCTGACTTCGCCTGGTGCCGGGATTATCGCAGCGTCTGATAGAGGCGGTACAGCAGCCGCGCGCGAGGTTCAATCGACGAGATGTAGAGTTGCTCATAATGCGTATGCGCGCCCTTGCCGTCGACGCCAAGGCCGTCAAGGGTCGCGGTATGCGGCGCGGTGAAATTGCTATCGGAGCCGCCGCCGCTGAACGCGTCGAGCAGCTCGAAGCCAAGCTCGGCGGCCAGCTCTTTGGCGTGTGCGTAAAGCGCAGCACCGGCGCTGGTCTTCTCATATGGCGGACGGTTCAATTCGCCTGATACCTTCACGCTGACGCCCTCGGTGCGCGAGCTGATGCCGAGAATCTTCGGCACCAGCTCGTCGGCATGGGCCATGGTCGGGACGCGCATGTCGACTTGCGCATAGGCCAGTTCCGCGACGACGTTGGGCCTGGTGCCGCCGCGGACGACGCCGACATTGACGGTGATACCGCGCGTGAGATCGTTCATCGCTTCCAGCGTCTGGATCACATGGCCGAGTTCCCGGATTGCGCTGCGGCCGTCCTCGGGGCCCGTGCCGGCATGCGCGGGCGCGCCCTTGATGAATACGTCGAAGCGCGCAACGCCCTTGCGCCCCGTGATGACCTTGCCGCCGTCGCGCGCCGGCTCGGTCACCAGCACGTATTTGGCCTTGCGGCCCTCGGCCTCGATCAGCGCGCGCGAGGTTGGGCTGCCGATCTCTTCGTCCGAGACGTAGAGGTGGGTAATGCCGAGCGGCGGGCGTGCGTCATCGGCGCAGATTTGCCGGAATGCGTGATAGGCGAGGTAGGCACCGCCCTTCATGTCGTAGATGCCGGGGCCGAACGCATTGTTGCCGTCGATCTTGAATGGTAGCCGTTCGATAGATCCCATCGGATGAACGGTGTCGAGATGGCTTAACACCAGAATGCCCGGTACGCCCTGCCCCCAAGAAGAGCGGGTGACCAAATGATCGCCGCAGCCGTCACGCCCCGCAACGCGCTCGACGCTGGCCGGCAGGTCGCGATAGCCTGCGGCGACGACATCAGCCAGTTTGTTGATCTGATCCGGCCGCTCCGTCGGAGATTCGATCAGGACCCAGCGGCGAATGCCCTTGAGAATCGGGGCGATTTCGAACGCGTTGCTGGACATAGTTGTCTGACGCCTTTGAATTCGATTGTCATCGCTTCTGCAAGATGATGACATCACCATCTACTCACATCAGAATCGAGCCCGAAGATCTAGAGAGGCGCCATCCGTTGTGACCCCGGGGCGTGCCTCTGGACCAGATCCTGCTGCGGCAACGATGCTACGCGCCTGTCGATCACAACTGAGCTACCAAAGCTGGTAGTTTTCGACGAGATTATGCAGCCGAGGCCGTACTGGAGTTGGACGTTCTGGTGAGCTGTAATTGTTCTGATCAGGACCTTCCTGCGATTTCGGCAAAAAACGCATTGTCCTGACCAGGTAACCCGCACGCGTCTCGACGCGGGAGGTCGCAGGCCGGCGCCAGCATAGCAGGACAGGCGAAGCGCCGAAATCGCCGGAGCTGATGAGGCCTTTCAATACGAGCTCTAATCTGTGAAACCAGTCGCAGCCCGGGCGATTGTTCGATGACCGTCGCTGGAAGCGACCAGCGATTGAGGCCATCCACCGTTCTGCTCTCCCGACGGCATCTGCGCAAAAACCGCACTCAGTCAAGCAGTAAGGTTCGAAGCGCGCCCCGGAAGTTGATCAACGGATTTCCATGGCTTTCTCGGGTCGCGATAATTCGTCCGATCAAGATGGTATGTGTGCCAAAGCACCTTGTGGTCATACAAAACGCATTCGAGCGCGCAAAATGCGTCCGGCAATAGCGGTACATTGAGGACGCCCTGATTCCAGGGCGCGGTATCGAAGCGGTGAACGCCTTTCGCCCCCTCCCGACCGCCAAAACGCAGGGCAAGGTCCTCCTGGTCACTGCGGAGAACACTGACTCCAAAGCTGCCGTTGGCAAGGATCTCATTATGTGCCTCGGAGCGGGCATTGATGCCAACGAACAGGCACGGCGGCTCCAAGCAGATTGACGTCACAGAACTCACCGTCAGTCCACGTCGTCCGGCTGCCGTCCCGGTCGTCACGATGGCGACACCGCTCGCCAGGCTGCGCATGGCATGGCGGAACTCTGCCGGTTGGATAGACGGCATATCCCGAATCGCAGGAGAGAACCGGTGGCTCATGATCTGCCTCTGGAGTTGAACCCCACTTCTAGTGTCTCCACACCCAGAGACGACTTTGATCCCTATTGGGCCTGTAATGGGGTACCCGGTGTGGGAATTGCGTGCCTGGTAGGCTCAGATGAGACCGGGTATGACTTCGATGTCCTCTGGATCAGCTACAGTCAGGACCGGACGGACGTGCAATGTCTCGGCGCGTTGCGCCGGATCGGCGATCGCAGCGGCAGAATTGAGAACTGCCGCCGCCACGTGTTTCAACAGGGCCCTCATCAAACAGCAGACCGCGCTGATCAGCCCGGCGACGCGCCAGTGCACATGGAGCCGTCGTCGCGATCCGACCAGCTGGGCTGGAACCTCGCTGGGCCTCCGTGCGGACGGGATGATGCCGATTGCGGTACCGCCCGCGCGCCTGCCAGAGTCTCTCCGCATGTAGACGGCATCGGCGCACCTAATGCGATCTTAGGAGAACACGCTTTTTTGCCTCGAGAAGATGCTCATCGAGCGTCTCGTGCAGCGCACCCCGCAGCTCCGGCGGGATCGATCTATCTGTATCGATCAATTCCCGAAACTTTCGAATGACGTGTTCTATCGTTGCAATGGTCCCGAGTGTTTCAATCTTCTGCCAGGACATCATCGATTGTCTCCTTTGGCGCGCAGCGCACGTTTGGTCGCGGGTCCTCACCTCGACAACCCGGGCTGCAACAGCCTCTAGCCGACCAAAAGTGGACTCTCGGGCCGCGTGCTCAGCGCGAATTGCTTTCGTCAGGGCGAGCGCAGGCGGCGCACGCTCCTTGAAATTCCGCAGAAGTGACGCGCATTCGTGGCTGCAGTATTTTCGCGCTCGTGAGCAGCAGACTTGGTCGCAATACCGGAACATCGGCTAGCTCGGCTGTCAGGCGTTCGAAACCGCGATCAGACGCTTCAGTCGAGCGGCTGCGGCGCCGCGATCAAGTGATTCTTGTCCAAGTGCTACGCCTTCCTGCAGTGTCGAGGCCCGCCCGGCCACGACCAACGCCGCCGCCGCGTTCAAAAGCGCGGCGTCGCGAAATCGACCCGGTACGCCATGAAGCACATTTTGCAGCGCGACGACATTAGCCTCCGCATCGCTGCTCTCCAGCGCGTCGTTGCGGCAGCGGGGGAGCCCGGCTTCTTCCGGCGTCACTTCGAAGGTGCGGACTATTCCCGCCTCAAGCGCAGCAACAAACGTTGGGCCGGTGAGGGTTATTTCCTCGAGCCCGTCCGAGCCATGAACAACCCATACCGACTCGGCACCGAGGTTCTTCAAGACGTACGCCAGAGGCTGCACCCATTCGGGAGAGAATACCGCAACGATCTGCCGCTTGAGCCCGGCCGGGTTGCACAGAGCCTCGATAAGATTAAAGATCGTATGGGTTCCAACTGCGCTCCGGATCTGCCCGATGCGCTGCATCGCCGGATAATGGGCGGACGCAAACATGAAGCCGATGCCGGCTTCCTGCACGCAACGTGCGATGGCCTCAGGCTTGAGATCGACCTTCACACCAAGGCGCGTCAACACGTCTGCGGCGCTTGAACCCGAAGACGCAGCGCGGTTGGCATGCTTGGCCACAGGAATGCCAGCTCCGGCGACGATGAAGGAAGCACACGTCGACACGTTGACCGAATACGTAAGGGTCTCGCTCGTGCCAGCGAAACCGACGGGGTCGCATGCGACCTCGACCCGCGGCATTCTATTCCGCATCGCCGAGGCGGCGCCTGTGACTTCTGCGACCGTCTCGCCCCGGACCCGCATTCCCATCAACAAGGCACCGATTTGCGAGGGAGTTGCGTAACCCGACATCATGCTGTCGAAGGCTGACGCAGTTTCCTCACGCGTCAGAGTGGCGCCCGTGGCAACTTTGCCGATGATCGATCTAAGCACTTCCATCGAACTTTACGCGTTCCTTGTCCAAACCTCGAGCTCTTCCGTTCAGCGAGACATCGTTGAAGAGACGACCCGGCACCGATTGCCTTGATGCACCGGCCCCGCCCCACGCGGCATGGCCTCATTGGCGCTTGAGGCGGCAGTCGGTTCATTGTGGGCACACTTGGCGAGGCTACAACCTGACGCTACGTGAGGGTCAAGCTCTCCATTTCTGGCCGCCACATCTTCACTTCGAGTTGCTGCTTTTGTGGCCCGTGTCTCGCGCGGAGATCACGTAGCGACATTGCTGACTGAGGCTCGCTTGCTTGGATCTGAGGCAGGCAGTGATAGCGGTGCGATCTGGTATGTGGCCGCTACAAAGGCGGAACACGTCCTCCATGCAAGCCTCTTTCTCTTCTGCGGTCGGCGTTTGATCGCGCGCGTTGACCGGCCCGGGGATTACAGCTGTCATTGCGACGACAAGAGCGATGGCGCAGTGGTAGAGTTTGAGGCGCGAAATCAACTGAGTTCGTTGATTTTGAGTCATGATATCCCTTCAAGTCCGTGTGGCTGCGTTACTGTTCTTCCTGCGCGAAGCGCAACATGACCTGTAAACCGGGAAACAGACCGGAACTGATTAAGCCCGCATGCTCGTTCTTCCGCTTTTCCGGTCCGTACGTGCTGGTCATCTGTCCGGAACGACAGAAACGACACCTGCCGTAGTGGCGGAGCACCACGAAGAGTGGAAGCACTGGCGGCTGAGCTGGCCCAGCAAGTGATCATTCTGGAGCTTCCGGTGATTCGGTGCATGCCTCGATGTCGCGAGGCACTGCTTGGGCGTGACATGTGCTTAGGTACCCTGGCTCAGCCTACCCGCCAGCCGACTAATGACGCCGTAGCCGGCGCGGCGCCGGGTTGAAGGGGCCGGGCTAGCTATCGCGAGGCACGGAGAGCAGGCAAAAGCGCAGGTGCGCTCAAGCCACTGTTGATGATGCATTCGATCGTTCAGAGCGAACCATGATGGCGCGCGCCGAGACTAGTTTGGTGTAATCGCGCCCGTGTCCAGCGTTATGTGAAGACGTTGGGTGGGGTATCTGGGATGGAGCCTCCGTCTGGCGTTCCGCTGAGGCTACGGTGATGGAAGCGCCTGCCGTGCAGAGCTCGAAACGCGCGATTTCGTCCAGCCGCGACAGGAATAGCTCCGACGCAGCGCGGACAAGGATGCACCTGGAGGATCTTAGCGTCCTGATCGAGTCGCGCCAGGTGAGTTTAGATGTTTGAAACATTCGCAATTCTCATGACGTGTCCGGAACGGTCTGGATTGTCGGACGTGGTTCCCGCTTGTCGAGGATCGTACAATCTAACGCTACGTGCGGTTCAAGCCCCTTCGTGCGTCTGATCGTCTGAGGATGTCGGGGCTGTGCATTCTTCGTACGAGCCTCGGCTGCAACGCGCACTGTGGTGTTTCAGAATAGCGGCGGTGCATGGCGACAGTCCGCCTCGGCAAGCTAGGCAACGAGCGTCGCTGTTACGTGATTATACGGAGCGCCGGTGTCGCATTTCTTTGATCTGCGAATTGCATGCTCTCGGCATGAATCCGAAAAGTAAACTCTACCAGCCCGACCACTGGCGAGGCCGTGCGGAAGCAACGCGAAAGAAAGCGGAAGCGCTCGCTGACGGAAAAGCCAAAGACAGGCTGCTCAAAATTGCCGTGGAATACGACAAGCTGGCTCGGCGTGCCCACGTGTGGCAGATGCACAAAGACGAGGACGATACGTGGCACGAGGAAGAGCTGTAAAGCGTCGCTGCGGATCATCAAAAGGCTCCAGCCGGTTGATCGCTATCCGACCCAATGGCCACGCAAATGTCGCTCAGCAAGCAATTCAGTGCCTGGAAGGGACGCTGAGGGGCACCGTAGGGCGGGGCATCCTGACGGTCCTGTGCCGCGCTCCAGATCGCGACATATATGGCGGAGCAGTCCGCCTGCCCAACGCTCCTTCAGGTCTACTTGTTTAGTCAGCTTCTCGAAAGCTAATTCTCATATCACGAAAATGCGCAACCCTAGACCTCAATTTGCAGTCAATGCGTCGCGCTTAGCGCGGAGGCCCGGATGCCCATCCGCGCGGGGACGTGTTGAGCTGTTACAGGTCAATGTTTGGCACTTCGTCGCGGCTGCAATGGCATATCAGCTTCGCCAACCTCGAGATATCTGCGTCATGCCTCAATATTTCCTTTGCGTTCGTCGGAGGGGCGGATTTCCTGGTAGCCGCGCGAAGTGTGCGCTGGAACCAAGTCTGTGAACGAGGACTCCACGTCCGATTGATGGTGCGCGTACGGTGCGGCCGCGGCATGCGAGAGGCGTCGGAAAGCCCCTCGCGCGTTTGCCATCCGCAAGATTATTTCAGAAGAGCTGCGATGATCCAGTAGATACCGGCCCAAAGCAGCGCATTTATGAGGAGCGCGGCCAGCGGCCAAAGGTTCCACCTCCTTTGCGCCTTCCGGGAGCGGCAATCAGCGCCGTAATGCTTGATCGTTGGGCGCTTTGGTGCGCGCCAATGCGTCATTTCGGTCCACGGAAAAATGCCGGGCTTTGCATGCCTCGTACCACTCATAAGTTCGCAGTCCTCTTTCACAAGGAGAGTATTAGAATCGTTGTCTGTTGCGCGGCGAGCCTCCGGCCGATGGTATGCTCGTGTATCGTCGGTACAGTTAAGGTCGCTTTCCGTCACCGCAGCAATCTACATGCCACGACGCAGAAGTATCGGCACCGCTTTGATGCAAACAAAAGCGCGTCTGTCGGGCGATGGCGACACAGCGTCGCTGCCAGAGGTCGGATTCGCGACGTCCATGTCTGAAAGACGACACCCGCATTAGCAACAGAAGGCTGAGCGTATCGCGAGCGCCATACCGTGAGCAATGCGTTCGGACTTGCATCGTAGTGTCGCGTGAAGATCGGCCGACGATCGCCCTGAATGAGATCGGCTAATCATTGTTTCTGACCGTTAGCTTACGAGGAGAGGCCGAGATGGCAGGCGATCCGCTGGATGTCATCGGTTCGATGACAGTTCATGCCAAGCGTCCACGGCTCTGGGTGCAGGCCGGCTCGACGCACCCCCGTACATTTCAATCGTGTTCACATAGATGGGCGCATTGCCACTGTTCAGTCTCGACGAGAAAGCCGTTAATGATCAGGTACGATCTCACCAAGCAGTAATATCGTCGGTTCAGCTGGAGCATCACTGGCTTTGCGAGTCATCATGGAATGTAGATGTCAAAGCCCACTATAGAGAGAATGCCATGATGACGACCAATTCATTGAAGAGGAGGTGCCGCCAGTTTCTTGTGCTCAAGCGCCGTGAGATGAATGCGCACTAACGCTTGCTTGAAGCGCGGGAGAGCGATGGCAGACATAAGTGTTGCTGATGCGCGCTCTATTCGGCGATCTGCGACCAATACTGGCTGGCATCGATGAGTAAATGCTTCGCATGAGAGGGGCTCGATGACAGAGTTGTATTATGAGCGGGAAGGTGCGGTCGGCGGACTGATTCGCCATCGCCCAGATCGTGCTACCGCTCGTACCCACGCAATCAGTGGCCCCTGAGAGGGATCGGCCCACGATGCGATCGTTAGAAGACTATAGCAGGAGAACGAGTGATGATGGACATCTGCGGCTTTCTCAGATGGTGCTCTGAAGCGCGGTACAGTAGCGCTTTGCGAGACAACGTAATCTGCGTCGGTTTCAAGGCCCTCCGAAAAGCAAAGGAGCGGGCGTGCGAGCGCAGTTGATAGAGAAGCTGGAGGCCGGCCGCGTGCAACACGGCCGGTTCGCTACGGTTCCGGGATCAGGCCCTTGCGGCGTGTTCTTTGTGCAGGGGCCTTGCGGGTGTGAACTAAAGATAAGTGGATTTGTCCGTCCTGGCTGGGAGCATGTTGCGGTCTCGACGCCGCGGCGCTGTCCGAACTGGGAAGAGATGTGCTTTGTAAAAGACCTGTTCTGGGATGAAGAGGAGTGCGTCATGCAGCTGCATCCGCCATATTCGCAGTATGTGAATAACAGCCGATATTGCCTTCACCTGTGGAGACCCACTCATCGGGACATCCCGATGCCGCCGCCGAGCTTTGTAGGCATCGTTGGACTAGGACCCTCAGACGCAGCAATGTTGTTCGCGCGGATGAGCGCAGCACCATGATGAGCTGAGTTAGGAATATCCAAGCGGAAGGTGACGCCGAGCGGCTGCAGAAGCACCGATTCGGCGCCGCCGAACTGAGACGTCAAAAGCGTGTATATGTCAGGATCGATCGCCCGTAGCCGTGCGCGGGGGCTGAGCCAAATTACCTACTATCAACTAGGAGCAGCTAACAGTGCACTGATCCCGGTAAAGATCGCGGAGCCGTGCTGAACGCGGTTCGGCGGCCACAACAGCATCTCGCCGGGCCGACGATCCTCACAAGGGATCACTGGGCGAGCCGACGACGCGAATTGCGCACTCTTTGGAGCGAGAAGTGTGTGCCGACCGGCGGCATAACGCGATTGTTGTGAGATCGAGGCCAACGCGACGGTCGAATTCAGTTTGACGAAGGCGCTGTCGCCCCATCACCCTGACTGCATCCGGGATTGCACAAGGTCGGCCTGCCGTCGCTGTGCGACAGTCATGAGCTCGTCGGCCACTACCCCGCATCTGGAGCGGGGCTCGTGAGCAGTGATGGTCGAGACACAAACTAGGCGCGGGGGCGGTAGCTTCGGCAAGCTTATCTGGTTGTCAGCTCGTCGTCAGCTTGCCGCAATATCATTCGCAAGCAGAGCGTAAGCAGCCCGCGCTCGCTCTGAGGAAACGTACGCTGAAGAATCAGGCGAACCGGCATGTATAATCGAGTTAGTGGCCGATCCACACGCCCTAATCAAGCTGACGAACCGAGTCGGTCCGCGGACAGTTACGAATTTGCTCAAACATTGACGGATCTCGCTCAGCGGGAGAGCCCGCCATCTGGGGAATTGTCCGACAAAATGGGGCTCTGCTGCAGCAAGCCACAGACCTCAGATGCAATCATTTATAGTCCAAGCACCTCGGACCCCAGCACGTCCTCTCTGTCCTCCAGCTCAAATCCATCCTCTCCAGCGAGGCCTATCCGTCCTTTGTTCGAATACAGGACTGCTGAATTGTCCGAGGCCAATGTCAACGGAATCTGCGTTGGATTGGCAGCGGAGTGGCTCCTCAATCTCCCGAGCAGCCCTTCATCCCGGATGAGGGCGCTGCGCCCGGGGACTCAAAATCACAGCGCAGCGGCAATGCGGCAGCAGCGGTATGAAGACCTCAAGAGTCTGTTGCGAAGGAATAGGGCGGAAGGTTCTCACAACCTTCAGGCAAAAAGTACGATGTTACGCGAAGCCGGCCTAGAGCCGTTCGCCCAAGAGACGCGATATAGGTTTGGTACATCTTCGCGCATTGACCAGATCGTGAATGAGGTCGCCGACAATGGGTCGATCTACTTGGTCAGCTTGCGTTTCGCCGCAGGTGGCGCCCACACAATCGCAACGTCGACATCGAATGGAATGACGACCCTCTTTGATCCTAATTATGGGGAATTTACTGTTCGGTCAGATCAGATGGGTGAGTTGTTCAAAAGTCTCGCCGACCGCTACAGGAACCCGAACCGACATGATATATCGGCTATCGTCACACAAAGGATAACGTGAGTGTTTGGGAGGTTACAACATACTTGGCCGACCCCGCGAGTGGATCCTTTCGCGATCGATGCCGGACATCCGCATCGCGTCCGGCAGTGCAACCACGGCAGGGAACATGGATTGTGGCGCCCTGAACGCGCGCCCGACGTGAAGCAGAGCTCACCGCGGCGGTTCGGACGTTGGAGGGCCATGCTCGACGGAAGCTCTCTGGAAGTAATGCAGCGAGGGGAGAATACTCAGAGAGAGGCTGGACGGACTCAGGTTGGTGAGCTCGTGCCTGGCGCGTCAAAGCCTGAATGGGCTGTGCTTGCACTCAAGCAGGACCGCTGGCCCGTTAGACTTTCCTGAAAGTTGGCTAAGCTCCTGTTGGTTTCGACGCCTTTGGCCCTTGCGCTCAGGGCTAAGGGCGGGCATCACGCATCCAACACATCGGCACAGGGAATCGTAGCCGGCCGCTTCTCTAACTGACCTGGCCAGCCAAACAGCTGCTGTCAACGACAATGCGTGCCGTCGCACCAGCGCACGACCGAGTCGACGCTCGCCACGAGGCTCGGCAACAATCCGTGCCTTGTCCTCGTCACTGCGCTTTCGCTGAGGTCCGGCTCTGGTTGAACATCTCAACACCGGAACCGAAAGCGATAACACTATGCACTGTGTTCGTTCCAAGCCTAACGGTCAAACTTTTGGGGCGAGCGGACTACAAGGTCCTTCAACAATTTTCGAATTTACGGCCTGGAGCCCCTCTCCGCGGAGCTGGCTATTAGTTTGATCTCGAAGATCCGATGGCCTACATAAGATCCCAGTGTCACACCGGAAGCAGCGCGGGCGCGACTCGGCGCTGGTCAGGACGGTGAATCAGACGCTGTCGCTGCCACGCCCGCACTGGTTGAAGTTAGCAGAAACGTGACTCGGCGCCCAAAAGCCCCACGCATACACGGGGTAAGCGCTGTCCCTACCACGCGCCGCTAACTTCGACGTCACTGTAGAAGGGCTAGCTTTCTGAAAGCTGACGAGCCCGACGCGATTCACAAAACGAAAGCGGCCGGTGTGGGTCGATGCCCTCCTGACTGGAAGCCACCCATCTGTCCAGCGGACGTCCGACCTAAGAGTATGGTCAAGCATAGACATAAGCCGATCTCTTCAAAGAGGTCGTGAAACTCGCATATTCCAGGTGCCGCGAGAAGGTGTCAGCAGAAGCCCATCGATATTTGCAAGGCCCGGCTCTGCGACATGATTCACGAAAGACGATCCTTTACCTTCGCGACTTCGACGACAGCCGGGCACATCCGATCAAGCTCGAAAGTGATCGGACACCAGGCCAGCGAACGGCCTTTCACTGTTACCCAATGCCCTCGGTCGCATCCTCCGGAAGATGTCGGCGGAGTGTCGGGCGATGTCGAATACCTCGATGTCACAGGGTGACCCGTCTTTTCCCGAGCACAAATATGTGCGCTTGTGCGGGCCATAGATTTGATCGCCACCTCATCGGCGGACAGTGATGCCGGTCTCTTCAGAGCGCCGTAGCGAGCGAACGGCTTGCGGGTAATTCGACGAAATAACCTGTCGAGATTAGATCCTAAGACATGAAGCTTGGACCGCTAGTTTGATCTCTGCGGTGCTTATGAGCCGTCGAGCGGCCTTTGATCGCCAATACTTCAGCAATCACTGCAGCGTACGTCGCTGATGGCCGCTGAACCGACCGGGTGCATACGCGTCCAGCCGGGAGAGAAGATCGACCGCGGACAAGTGCGGAGCCCGCCGGTATGCCGTTTTTCAAGCAGAGCAATGACGAGTCGTCGGCTCCCATGCCGCCGGAAGGCTTCATCGGCCGAGAGCAAGGCGGGCCCTGAAACCCATGAAGCCCCGCGACGATTGAGAGCCGCCGGGCAGTTTCGTTTTGCCGATGTGGCGATGCATTGCTTCACGAGCGACAGCCTCGTCAGCTTCTGGAAAGCCCATCCATAATAGGATCAGCTCAATTGATTTCTTGGACGTGAGGCTAGCATGGACCCGCACAATTTCGATCCATTCAATGTCCCAGCTTGGACTCGGGCGCAGCAGGCTGTTCCGGACGAGCACCAGGGGGGCCATGACGCGCCAGGGGTCTTTGAGCAGCACTTGACCGAGGCGCGCCCAACCAACCCGAGTCCTGTCTCCGGTGGCGGCCACAACTACCATCCCCATCTCTCTACGGAACAGCGGGACATTATCGACAAGGCGATTGCCCAATATGTGGCTCAGAAGAGCCCGACGCGAAAGACAGTTAAGCGCTACACTCAGGCGCTTCGTCGACTTGGAAATCATCTTGGCGCTCATCGCCAAGCGATTGATCTGGGGGGGCATGAGACCCTGGTCCGTTACGTCAAGACTTACTTCCCGAAGGACGAAGACATGAAGAAGGGGTTGAGTGTCCTTCGTGCGTATCATGATCCGTGCTTTGTGGCTTCTGGCGGGCGGCCGCGCACGATGCCCTCAGCGGAAGACGCGCCGCTCTCGGAGCGGCTTAGTGCCAGTGGCATGACACCGGGCAGCGCCGCTCGTCATGATCGTAGTCTTCGCAGATTTTCTAACGCGCTTAATCGTGCGGGCTACTCAATTTCCGGGCTAGACCACGCTGCGCGCATTGAATTCGCTCAGAAGTGGTTCCCGAAGGACGAGCATCTATTGTTCGCCTTAAACAAGGTTGGCGAGGCTGAGGGCGTTTCCGGAGCGGGTGCGTCTCGGAAGCCCAGCCGTCGTGCTGCCCGGTCGCCCACATTGCATCTTTACCCCGATGACGCTCGCATCATAGATGACCTGGAAAGGGCAGAGCTGAGCATGCTTGAACCCGAGGACAGCCGGAGAAAAGTTGTTCAAAATCTGGCCCAGAACCAACGAAGATTCGGGGGATGGCTTCAAAGGGAGGGGCGAGGGAGCATAGTGAGCCGACTCACCGGCACCAGTGAACAGCAAAAGTCTTTGAACGACGATCACACGGACTTTAAAAAAGCCAGTCGAAACGCCGACATGGGCTTCGATCGTCTTCGGAGCTACCTATTGCTCGTCGAGGCGAACGCTGCGCTGGGCGTCTCCCCTGATCGGGCGGGCGGAGAGCCGCGGCGTGGCGAGTCGAACTCAACGTGGTCGCCGCACCTGCCGTCCGATTTCGAGTGGCCGACGCCGGAAGCGGTGCCAGATGGGTCGTCCGCGATCTACCGAGGTCTCGACTCTTTGGTTGATCTGCCGCACTCCTTGCAGGAGGTGAGAGACGATGCTCAGTCCGCGCCGGTGGGTGGGGCTGCCGCCGGACCGCCGCTCTTCACCGGACCATCTAACACGCCAGCTCAGTCGTCAGACATCTACCGCGGTCTCAATTCTTTCGTTGATCTCCCATACACACCGCAGCAGATGCAAGACGATGCTCAGTCAGCGCCGGTGAGTGGGGCTGCCGCCAGACCGCCGCTCTGCACCGGACCATCGAACGCGCCAGCTCAGTCGGCAGACACCTTCCGCGGTCTTCAGTCCTTCGTTGATCTGCCGTACACACCGCCGCAGATGCGAGACGATGCCCAGTCAGCGCCTTTGGGTGGGGCTGCCGCCAGACCGCGGCTCTTCACGGAGCCACCAGACGCGCAAGCTCAGTCGTCGGACATCTACCGCGGGCTCAACTCTTTGGTTGATTTGCCGTACACGCCGCAGCAGATGCGAGACGATGCTCAGTCAGCGCCCTTGGGTGGGGCTGCCGCCACACCGCCCCTCTTCACCGAACCACCACACACGCCAGCTCAGTCGTCGGACATCTACCGTGGGCTCAACTCTTTCGTTGATTTGCCGTACACACCACAGCAGATGCAAGATGATGCTGAGTCAGCGCCGGTGCTCAACTCCGGCGGTAAACCCGAATTCTTCGTCGGGCGGTCGGGCGTGCTTCAGGAACTTGAGGACATCGGATACCGAGCCGGCGAGGATTGGCAGGATGGCTCCAGACCGGTACCGGATTTCCTGCTCTGTGTCCTGGATAACATCGAGGGCCGGCCGACCCAGTTCAGCGGCCCAATGAAGGTCTCCACGAACGGTGAGACCTACTCGATCACATTGGGGTCCCGAGGAGGCCGCGACGCGCAATCCATCCATGATCCTCGCCCGCCCCCTGTCCCGGGTGCTCAGATCGGCCCCTCGGCTAACGTTGCCTCTTCCGGCCACCGCAGCGGACCCGTGCTGGGCCCCACGCAGTGGCTGGGTGACGAGCATATCCAGCGGGACTATGAGCTCCTGGCGGATGAGTTGCAGCAGAACAATCCGGATCTCGCCGCCCGGACGCGGTTCGTGGATCCCCTGATTGCCCAAATGTTGCGATCCCCCTCCAAGGAGGTCGCTGAACGAGCATTAGGGTGGGTTCGCTATGATACAGCCGACTTCTTATTCCTGCCGGTGAGCGATGCCAGCAATACGGATAGACACCGGCGCGGCAGCCACTGGTCGCTGCTGCTGGTTGATCGCCGCGATCGGGGCCAGCCGGTCGCCTATCACTATGACTCCACCCAGGGATACAATGACAGGCCCGCAGCGGAACTCGCAGGACGGCTCGACGCTAACCTGCAACGGGGCCCGATAAGACAGCAGCAGAACGGTTATGACTGCGGCGTCTTTGTCGTGGACGGCACCCGGGAACTGGTTAGGCGATTGGCAGCAAGACGGCCGGACCTGAACCTCAATAATCTTGTCATCAGTCGGGAGGCACTGCGGGACCGACTAGGCCCTGGTGTCCGCTTCAACTGAACAGGGTGCGCGATCGACTCAAATGCGCTTCTTGCCGATCGAAGATCCGCAATCGGTGTGTTCGCAGAGCATCATAGTGTCTCACGTGAGGAGGTGAGTACGCATACGACGAAGACCGCCTCATTGACGCATGTGCGCAGGCACAACGAGCTTTACGATCAGCTGTGTGAAACGTCAGGCGGCCTGCTGACCGGCGGGCTTATCCGCCTGGCGCAGGAGCTTCCATTCCCCCGCAGCAGTTCGTGCAGGCGTGTCGCGGGAAGGTCGGCGATCCGGGCCAGGACCTCGGCGAGCCGGGCCTTGGGCTCGACGTCGTTGAGGCGACAGGTCCTGATCATCGTCAGCATGATGGCGGCACGGTCGGCCCCCCGCTGGCTGCCGGCGAAGGTCCAGTTGCGCTTCCAAAGGCGATGCCTCTCAATACGCGCTCAGCGCAATTTTGGTCAAGCAGATCCTGCCACGGCGAAGTCGTCCAGCGCCTGAGCATGTAATTCATAGGTTTCAGCACCTCGGAGGAGGGCGAGAGGGGGCGCGCCCCGCAACAACAAGGCGTGCATGTGCTCAAGAAGCGGCTTGCTGTTTTCGTGGCGCACGGCGGGTCGCTCGTCGGCGTCCCGGCCGTTGATGGTGCGCTCGATATCGAACAACGCATCGAGGTGTCTCACCGGAGCGAGATTAGGTTAGGCCCTCATAGCAGCCTGCCGGAATTAGACGTGGCAGTGCATCAGGGATGCTTCGCCTTTCCGCAGTTGCATCGTCGCGCGCGGGACCACCAGGTGGAAAGACGTCCGGCATCCGCCAGGTCAGACATACTGCACCAGTCTCAGGTAATCATCTGTGAGGACAGGTGAGCGAATAGAACAAGCCGCGTCTTCAAGGAAGGTGGTCAGAGTCCGACTAGCCCGATTGCGGACTTCGACAGATTGCCGGGCCGGCGCGCGAGTACGGAGAGTTGCAAGTTCGGAACTGACCAAGTCAGCCGCTGCTGCGGCGCAATCTGAGGCAGAGAAGCAACCAGCAAACATGACAGCTTTTGCCAGTCCCAATGTGGTGAGCCAACCCGCATAGATCAGCACGGCACCGTCTGTCTCATTGAGCCCAGAGAGCTCCTCAATTGCAGCAGCATGGACTGATGCCGCTCCAACTGACCGAAAGAGATCGGCTATTTCGTCACGCGTGGCTTTAGAGAGGAGGCAGCGGCCGAGATGTGATAGGAGCGCCTCAGTCGGACCTTCGAAGATGCGAAGGATGCGAGCGTCTCGATAGATTTTGGCTAAAGGCGCTCCCTCATCGTAACCACGGCCACCTAACAGCTGGACGCATTGATCAGCGACAAGGCCGCACCACTCCGAGGACAAAACCTTCGTTGCCGACGCAAGGTGGACGTTTGGCGTGCCCTGCGCTGAAACAAGTCGGCAGGATGCGGCCAGCATCGCCTTCACGACTTCCCGCCGCAGCACCATCTGCCCAAATAACTGCTCGATGTAGCTGTTCTCGATCATACGCAGTTTACCGAGCCGACGATGGCTTGCATAAGAGGCTGCGACCTGGATAGCGCGCTCAAGGGCTCCAAGACCCATAGCAGCCACACCGACACGGCCGCGGTTCATACTAGATGCCGCCGCCCCCCAGCCGTCTTGATCGCGAGAGAGCACGTAAGAACGCGGCACCTCGACATCGTGGAACTCCAGGGTATTCTGAATGATGCCACGTAGACCGAGTGTGCGATGCTCGTGCGTGACCTTGAGGCCTGGAGCTTGCCTGTCAACGAGTACACCAACGAGCCGACCTTTCGCATCGGGTCCAGACGCGCGCGCAAAGCAAACGATCCAGCGAGCCCAGTCAGCGAGGCCGATCCAGATCTTGCGGCCAGAGATACGAACTTTATCTTCGCGCATGAGAGCCGAAGCCTCTATATGCCTCGGGGCCGAGCCAGCTCCGGGCTCCGTCAAAGCGAAAGCGCAGAGATCGCCGCGTGTTGCACCCCAAATGATATGCTTTTGTTCGGGGATGTGCGGTGCCGCTTGGATGCAGGGCAAGGCCAGGAAGTTATGGATGACGAGGGTAGAGGCAGCGGAGACATCGAAGGATGCAGTGGCGGAGATGAGGTTGATGGCCTCCTGCAAGGGAAGAGCTAATCCGCCGTGCTCTCCTGGTGTGGTGAGCCCGAACAGTCCATGCCTTGCCAATATGCTGTGTAGGGTTGGAGGGAATGCTCGGCGGTCATCCGCGTCAGCGAAATTCAGCTGACTGAGGTCAGCGATCAAACTGGAGTATCGTGCAGCTGCACGGCCTTCGGCTGTGCGTTCCTGCGCCTCCCTGAATTGGGCGTAAACCTGAGTATACATAGCCATAAGGCCCACAATGAACCCGGTCGCGCTTCGTGCCAATTCATCCCCGTGGCTATCTCGGTTACACATTGGTATAGTGTGGATGCAAGCGCAGTATAAGCACGTTCTCCGGGACTTGGATTTATTGCGGCCGCCGCGCGGGCTCTCATCAAGATGCGTCTTTCGATATGACCTATCGGAGGCGCACGGTCGTTTCAATGACCTCCCATTCTCCTCAAGACTCACTCAGCGTTGTCGATTGGTGTTTCGTCCCAAAGAGAGCCGACCGGGGAGAGATCCGTCATGCACCAATCGGCAGCATAGCGAGGCGAACTTGAACTATGGCATTTCAATCATGTCGTCCGTGGCTGTTCGGCATAGTGCGGACATACACGCAGCACCAACGAACCGAATGATCTTGTGCTCGCGTCTGCAAGCGGATCGCTCGCATCGTGTTCACGGCCGCCTAACTTGATCTCTCGCGACGGGCACGCGGGAGATCGAACGGTGATGTCGGACAATGGTCAAGGAAGGAACGCTTTCGAATGTGAACCGAAAGCCGCGGTTCGATCGCTGGGCTGGCTCCCTGGTGCACGCCCCCGATCGTCATTTGTGCGGTTCAGCTGGTCCTTGCTCGCGCGTTCGTCGAACGCAAAACCGAAGCCGGTGCGTAATCGGTCCGGCAGTCGTCCGGTACTCAGGATTTGATACCAGCGTGGCCGCCGCAACATCGTCGTGAACCGGCGAAGATCTCTTCGTGTACCTCGCAGCGCGACGGTGCTGACGGACAATGTTTCCGATTGCACCATCGCCGCGCTTTAGGCCGCGAACGAGCCCCAATGCGCCGGCGAGTCGCTCGACGGTCAGCCCGAACAATGCCCAGAACAGCCCGCTTTTAGCCCATAGCGCTCGCGCTCTTCGACGGAGAATGGAGGCAGGAACAGGTCATCGACGGCCAGAGCGGTGTCGACGAGAGTGGCGTGGATAGGACCTCGCTGACGCGGTAGGGCGAGCCACTCTCGAACGGATCGATTGCTTGGCGGGCGACCGACGATGATGGTATGATGTCGTGCAGGCGCAGAATGCGGCGGCCTGAAATTTTGTCGTACCCCGTGCAGGTAATCTGGGCCGGGCGCGGCGGTGGACGCGCTGATCGCGGCAGGGGGCTATCACCCATCACTGCCGTTGGCCACGATCATCGGTCCTGGTACGATCGGCAGCGCGCACAGCTTAGCGATGTGCTCACGCTCTCGGCCTAATAGCGTTCGCGGAAATCATGCTCAAGCAAGAACCTAAACCGCGATCACGATTGATTCTTTGGCGCTGTCTTCGCGAGCCCTTCATCTTCTCAATGTGGCGCCAGGTAGATCACATTCCATGACGCCGGCTTGAGCGTCGCCCGCAACCTCCCGCGGTCAAAGGCCACGCTTTGCAAGGGCGCCGGCTTGACCTTGTCCGGCGTATCCTCGGTATTTGCCGCCATCGGATCATCGTGCCGGAGCTCGAGCCGCTCGTGAACTGTCAGGGGACCAAAGCTTCTGGCCTCGACGCTCACCTCCATCTCCTGCCTCAGATCACGATTGAGCAGAAAGAGCGACAAGCCGCCGCCTTGTTCGGCGACTGCCGCTATCTTGAGATACGGCACGTCAGGCACTGGAAAGGTCTCGGCCGGTCTACCGTCAGGATTGTTGTACGACGCATAGTAGGCCTCCGACTCGACTTGCGCGCGCAAAATCCTGCCGCGGCCAAAGCGGCTCATATACGCAAAAGGAAAGAAGATGGTTTGGCGCCACGCACCTCCGCCTGTCTTGGTCATGATCGGCGCTATGACGTTCACGAGTTGCGCCAGACAGGCAACTCTCACCCGATCGGCGTGATTCAGCAGGGAAATGCAGGCGCCGCCGAAGGCGAGCGCGTCTTCCATCGTATAGATTTCCTCGAGAATGGGTGGTGCCACTGGCCAGCGGTCTACCACCGGGGCAACCTCGTTGCGCGTTCGATACCAGACGTTCCATTCGTCGAAGCTCAGCATAAGACGCTTTTTGGAGCGCCGCTTGGCCGCAACCGCATCAGCTAGGACGATGACCTCATCGATGAAGCTGTCCATCAGGTCGGTGCTCGCGAGAAACGATGCGGTGTCCTGACTGTAGTTCTCCAGATAAGTATGGATTGAAATGTAGTCGACGTAATCGAAGGTGTGTTCGAGGACCGTTTCTTCCCATTGGCCAAAACTAGGCATCTTGCGCGACGATGAACCGCATACCGCAAGCTCGATGGTAGGGTCCACCCGCCGCATCATCTTGGCCGCCTCTCTTGCAACTACCCCGTAAGCGGCGGCGCTCTTTTGCTCTATCTGCCACGGCCCATCCATCTCATTGCCGAGGCACCACAGCTTGATCCCATGAGGCCTCCGCCAGCCGTGCTTGCGGCGGAGCTCCGACCACGCAGTTCCTCCGGGATGGTTGCAGTATTCGACCAGATTGCGAGCGGCGTCGCCGCCGCGGGTCCCCAGATTGACGGCCATCATGGGCGCGACATCGGCGGCCCTGCACCAGTCCATGAATTCATTGGTACCGAAGCTGTTCGGCTCGGTGCTGAACCAGGCCAAGTCGAGGCGCGCCGGCCTTGTCTCCAGTGGCCCAACGCCGTCCTCCCAATTGTAACCGGAGACGAAATTGCCGCCAGGATATCGAACGAGGGTCGGGCCGAGCTCCTTCACCAGCGCCAGCACGTCCTTCCGAAAACCTCTTTCGTCTGCGCTCGGATGGCCGGGCTCGTAAATGCCACCATAGATGCATCGGCCCAGATGTTCGATGAAAGCACCAAACAGACGAGGGTCCGTGTGACCAATGATGAAGTCGCGGTCGATCAGAACTTTGGCTTTCCTCATGTTCTTCTCGGGTGGCTTGCGGTTGATGACAGTTACGAGGTGGCTGCTGCTCTGCGAAAGGGAACGAATCAAGATTCGTGCCGACACTGGAGAGAACTCCATGAAGCCGATCCGCATCTACTGTGGGATTTGCGGAGTGCGAGCATTCCGCGGCAGCGACGTCGTGGAGATACCGGAAAGGGCCTGCAAAGAAGTGGTTTCGACGATCCGCATCGATCAGGGCAGCGAGTTGGTCTCGCGCAATCTTGACTGAGGGCTACAGCGCGGCGTCACGCTGGGGTTGGCAGCCCAAACACTCGGCAGAGGCAGCTTCGTGAGACTCAAATAGCGACAGGCCCACTTCCATCGCAGTGCTGGACCGGTTTTACCTTGGCCGAGGCCGTGTCGCCGAACGAAAAGTCACAAGCAAATTAGGTCTCATCTCTACCGCCGTTCATAGAGGCCGATGGGTTGGGCCTCTGGCGCGGCTTCCAAGGGCTACGTTGCCAGCTCCCCGACGCAAAAAACCCTGGCATTCCTGCCAGGGTTTCGCATGTCATCGACACTGTGGGAGGTGGATCAGAAGTCCATACCGCCCATGCCGGCGCCCGGAGGCATTGCTGGACCAGCCGCCGCCTTCTTCGGCAGCTCGGCAACCATCGCTTCCGTCGTGATCAGCAGCGCCGCCACCGAGGAGGCGTTCTGGACCGCGATGCGCACGACCTTGGTCGGGTCAATGATGCCTTTGGAGACAAGGTTGCTGTACTCGCCTGTCTGCGCATCGAAGCCATAAGAGTACTGGTCGTTGTCGAGGACTTTGCCCACCACGATCGAACCGTCTTCACCGGCGTTGATCGCGATCTGGCGGGCCGGCCAGGACAGCGCCTTGCGCACGATCTCGACGCCGGTCTTCTGGTCGTCGTTCTTGGTGCGCAGGCCCTTGAGCTGCTCGGAGGCACGGAGCAGGGCGACGCCGCCGCCCGGCAGGATGCCTTCCTCGACTGCCGCGCGGGTCGCGTGCATCGCATCATCAACGCGATCCTTGCGCTCCTTCACCTCGACCTCGGTCGCGCCGCCGACGCGGATCACCGCGACGCCGCCCGCGAGCTTGGCAAGACGCTCCTGCAGCTTCTCACGGTCGTAGTCCGAGGTGGTCTCCTCAATCTGCGCCTTGATCTGGGCCACGCGAGCGTCGATGTCGGCCTTCTTGCCGGCGCCGTTGACGATCGTGGTGTTCTCCTTGTCGATCATCACCTTCTTGGCGCGACCGAGCATGTTGAGGGTGATGTTCTCGAGCTTGATGCCGAGGTCTTCCGAGATCGCCTGGCCGCCGGTCAGGATCGCGATATCCTGCAGCATGGCCTTGCGGCGATCGCCGAAGCCCGGAGCCTTGACGGCCGCGACCTTCAGGCCGCCGCGCAGGCGGTTCACGACGAGGGTGGCGAGCGCCTCGCCCTCGACGTCCTCGGCGACGATGACCAGCGGCTTGCCACTCTGCACCACGGCCTCGAGCAGCGGCAGCAGCTCGTTCAGCGAGGAGAGCTTCTTCTCGTTGATGAGGATGTAGGCGTCGTCCATCTCAACGCGCATCTTGTCGGCGTTGGTGACGAAGTAGGGCGAGATGTAGCCGCGGTCGAACTGCATGCCCTCGACGACGTCGAGCTCGGTCTCGAGCGACTTGGCCTCTTCGACCGTGATCACGCCTTCGTTGCCGACCTTCTTCATGGCATCGGCGAGGAACTTGCCGATCTCGACATCGCCGTTGGCCGAAATGGTGCCAACCTGGGCGATCTCCTCATTCGAGGTGACCTTCTTCGAGTTCTTCTGGAGATCCGCGACGACGGCTTCGACCGCGAGGTCGATACCGCGCTTCAGGTCCATCGGGTTCATACCGGCGGCGACCGACTTGGCGCCTTCGCGGACAATCGCGGCGGCCAGGACGGTCGCGGTGGTGGTGCCGTCGCCGGCAGCATCCGCCGCCTTCGAAGCTACTTCGCGCACCATCTGGGCGCCCATGTTCTCGAACTTGTCGTCGAGTTCGATGTCCTTAGCGACGGCAACGCCGTCCTTGGTGATGCGAGGCGCGCCGAACGACTTGTCGAGCACGACGTTGCGGCCCTTCGGACCGAGCGTGACCTGCACGGCATTGGCGAGGATGTCGACGCCGCGCAGCATGCGATCCCGCGCGTCTACTCCGAATTTGACTTCTTTGGCTGACATAAAGAATTCCCTCAGTTCTTATTTTCTCATCCATCAGCGCGCCCAAGCGGGCGCTCGTCAGGGGGAGCTGTGCGAGCGCTGGGTTAGGCGGCTTTCTTCTTGGAAAACGCATCGGTGAGAACGCCCATGATGTCGCTCTCCTTCATGATCAACAGCTCCTCGCTGTCGATCTTGACTTCGGTGCCCGACCATTTGCCGAACAGCACGCGGTCGCCGACCTCGAGGTCGATCGGAATCAGCTTGCCGGTCTCATCGCGGCCGCCCGGGCCAATTGCAATGACTTCGCCCTGCGAGGGCTTTTCCTTGGCTGTGTCGGGAATGATAATGCCACCAGCGGTCTTCTCTTCTGCGTCGATACGCTTGACCACAACGCGGTCGTGAAGCGGACGGAAATTCATACAGCTCTCCTGAGCGTTTGAACAAGTTGGAGATAGTCACATTGTGACAAGCCCAATTATAGCAAGAGTCAGGCCAAAAACGAGCTGAACGATCGATGCCTGCAGTTCTGCTGAATCGTTGCCTGGCCTCGCGTGTCTTTGTCCGGAAGCAAACGCCCTCAGGTACACAGCCCGCCAAGCTGTTGCGAAAATGACATTGCGTTTCGTCGAAACACCCGGATTGAGCCCAGGGTTCCTCAACATTGCACGCGCGGCCGTTACACCGATCGAAGCGCCGCGTGTCTCAACGACGACGGCCGGGTGCTGCATGCACATGATTGCGTCGTCTGACGGCAGCATCTAGCAACTGACGCCGGCGGACCGTGCGGTGCACAAGACTCATCGATGAGCAGCGCTCGATCAGTCTGACGTAGTCGTAATAATATGCCAACTATCTCGAAAACTCAGGCGATGTTTCCTGTTGGAGGCGGCGTGCTCCAAGAGAGCCCATCATCGAATTGTCGATATCCAGCCGTGGCACGGTTGCTCAAACCTGTTGGATTTACCCCGATCGAGTGATCGAAGATGATCGCCGGAGGCTTGCCTGCGCGCGGCAACGCGTGCGTCGGAGCTTTGACCTCGTACGCTCTTTTCCGAAGAACAAATGATTCCGAAGAAGGGATCACCCGGAGCTGCTCGCAAATTGCGTCAGCGAATCTGAGATGGCGACCGTCAGTCGGCAGAGCACATTTCGCCCAACTGTGATCGAGGCCATTGGCTATTGCTGCGCACGAGAGATCACTCTGCCCGGCACGCTCCACGGAGAATAGCCGATAGGTGACATTCGAGCGAAGCCGATCTTTCGGCCGCCCCGAAAAAGAACCTCCGACGACGATCTAGCTCACAGAGGGCGCGTCTGCCGACGCTGGGTTGGAATTTGCATTGCAGGGCAGTGCTGCACCTGTCGGTCCGAGAGGTTTCCCTTCTTGATGTCGATGGCATCCAAATAGCCGTCATGGATCAAGGGGACTGAGGGGCATATGAATTATATACGTTGATATACGTTGTGCCGGCGCGTCTGGCGTGTGATTGCGGCTTCGAAGTTCGAAATTTACGCGATCTCCGTCCAATGGAAAAAGCACCTGTGTCCTCTGTAGAAGTACACCAGCACATCGTCTCACTTCTTCAGAAGCCGAATCCCGTCATCCTGGATATCGGCTGCAATGACGGGACCGATACGCAACAGTTTCTCAATCTGTGCCCGCAAGCTCAGCTCTACTGCTTTGAGCCGGACCCCAGAGCGATCGCGCGCTTCAAGAAGAAGCTGGGCTCATCCCTGAATAAGGTGAAGCTGCTTGAAATCGCCATCAGTGATCGAAACGGGATGATCGACTTCCATCCAAGCAATGCAGATGGTGATGCGAAGGAATGGGACCTCTCCGGCTCAATACGCCGCCCGAAGAATCATCTTACCGAGTATGATTGGGTTCGGTTCGATCGCCCTGTCTCGGTTGAAACGCGGCGGCTGGACGACTGGTGCAGCGAAGCGGAGCTGAACACGGTCGATTTCATCTGGATGGATGTCCAGGGAGCCGAAGCCGATGTTATCGCCGGCGGCATGCAGACCTTGAGCAACACGCGCTTCGTCTACACGGAATATAGCGACCGCGAGCTCTACGAAGGGCAGTTGTCCCTGCAAGCTATTCTTGACCTGTTGCCATCATTCGAAGTGGCGGCCCACTATCCCCGCGCGGTGGAGGGTGATGTATTGCTCAAAAATACGCGCTTCTAGTGGCGACTCATATCGAGCGCCTCATTCATCGCTGGAAAACCTGACCAGCGCGCTTATGCCGCCCAAAGCTGCACAACGGTGATCATTCGAGCGGATATCGGTGGCCGGACGGGCGCTCCGGTTTCCGGTTGCCATTACAGACCCCGCACGACGTCCGCGTCGGGCGGATGGTAGGTTTCTAACACTGCCAGCCGGCGCTCGAAGCATTCAATCGTCTGAACGGCTGCTGTGTGGCCTGGTCCTCTAGGAAGCTGGTGCACTGCTTCGAACAAGTGCCAAAGCAATTGCATCAGTTCTCGTAATTCCTTGAGATGGGCGGATTTCAGCACGCGCTTGGCGTCGCTATTGTTGTGTCAATGGGAAAGCGAGCTGAAGTGTGTGTTCATTCCAGAACAAGATCGCCGTGAGGCGTCCAGCATAACTGCAGCAGCCGATTGTCCGGCAAGTCGTCCTGGACGCGGCGCAGGAGAAGGCGGCGGCGATCATCAGCGGCCGATCTCGCGCCGGATCGGATCAAGATCGTCATCGCAATCGGGGTTACTTGCCTGCTCATTTGCCGCAGGTGGAGCTGATCATCGACTCTGCGAGCACGGTCTGCCCGTGCGGCTGCGGCGCGATGACGAACATCGGCGAGGACGTCAGTAAACGCCTCGACGTAATCCCGGCGCAATGGCGCGAAGTTTCTCCTAGCCGCGCCGCTCGATCACCCGCAATTCCAGATCGGCCCGATCGGCGTCCGGGTCCAGCATGGCCCGAAACTGCCGCCATTGTAGCGTCCGCCGCGGAAGGCGGGCCGGCCGAAATAGTGCCACTCGCCATCCCAACCGTAGTACTGAGGAACCGCGTCAATATACCAGTGACGCCGGTCGGCGCGCGAGAGCCGGCGCATCGCGTCCTTCTGCTTGTAGAGCGGAATGCTGTTGCTCAGCGGCTGGCGATATCCGGGCAGGAAGCCGTAACTTTGCCAGACCGGCTTGGGCCGCTTTTGAATTGGCGCAGCGTTCGCGACAACCGGCAACAGCGACAGGATGATAGTAGCAGTTAGACACACAAGGCGAGACATAGATCGACAATAGTCGGTCGGTTGCGCGGAGGCCATTCAAATTTGGGTGCAGAGTTCTGCGCAATCTTGCGTAGAATCTTTCTCTTAGCTGATCACGCCCTTCCTGATCAGAAAGGACGCATATCCCCTGCTGTCACCCACCTGCACGACGCCGAAGCCCGAAGCCGTAGCGCGAGATAATCTGGACGCGAGAGCTTGCCGGGACTGATGGGGCGGCCGACCGAGCGCTCGATCTCGGCCAGCGCCGTGCGCTGCGTCCGGGCACACGGTCGGGATCGTCGACCGGCATCATCACGCGCACGGATCGACGAGATCGTCGAGCGGATAGAGCGTTAGGATGGCGCGGACAGTCCTATCCATAACTCAATGCCCGGCAGCTGGATCAGGCGCTCCGAGCAGAGTCGAGGCGGCGATGCGGGTGGCCGGGTGGTGGGCGTCGACGGCCACGACGTCGCCGCCATGGCCCATGGAGGCGAGCAGCCAGAGCAGCTCGGGCGCTAGGATCGGATCGATCGATTTCAGCATGTGACGAACTATCCTCCCAGTCGATCTTACGTTTTGTCTCTGTCTCCCTAACCCTTCGCAATCATCAGATACCGCGGGCCAGAACACTCCAAACTGTCGTTCATCGTTGGCAAAAAAAGCCCGGCCTCATTTCGATAGCCGGGCCGAAGTCAGTCGTCGACAGAGGGAGCGCTGCCGACGGTTATTTGCGGCAAAACGTTCACCGCAAATTCCAATTACGAAAGGATCAATGATCGGAGAAATCTGGCGTCGTTTCCTTTTTATCAGACGATATTGATGGAATGCGGCTCAACACCGGCTTGCACAAACCTTGAAGGGGGTATTGTCCGTTGTCCCGAGGATCGTCGAAGTCATGGTGATCAAATGAGCGGCGCCGAACAGAGACGATCCGCAGCTGTTCGAACGGCGTCAACGTGCCGGCCGCAAGAGCGCAGCAACCCAGCATCCCCTGGGTTGTGACGAAGTACGTTGTTGTTCGCATGCGAGTACTCGGAGCCGGTTCGCGCGATCCCGCAGGCGAGGGCCCTCTGCTGTACACACGTCGATCGCATTGGTATCATCCTCTCACCGATCGCAGCAAGCAGCGGGCCGGTCCGATTTGACGGGCATCCTCGTCAGCTACTTCGCAATGGTACAACGTGACGCTACGTGCGATTCAAGGCCTTTTAGCTCATCCGCATAAAATTCAAGCCGCCGACCTCTCACAGGCAGCTCAGGGATCCGCAGCGGTCGACGTGCGTCTCGCATTTTATTTTTGAATGGGCTTGTGCACGCGAGCGCTCAAGGCACCTTGCACGTCATATTTCGAAGGGCCGCTGATGCACGTCGCGCGTCAAGCCGCGGAGGTGTCGAAGGAGGGAGGGAGGCGGACGTGACCTTACCGATCCGCGGCTCGCTGTTCGATCAGCGCGACGATAGTGCGCGCTGGCGCGCTCGCCCGTTGAAGCGCCGAGCAGCTCGCGGGCGCGCCGGAAGCGAGATTGCCTTGTCTGATGGGGCCCCCGCTGATGGACTAGATCAGGCAGCGCCTGTGAAGAAAGATGACCATGTAGATCCGGCATTGATCCGGTCTAGGCACCTTTTTGAAGCGCTTCAAGATGCGGAAACTGTCCGGGAGGCGCGGGCCGGTTTTTGCTTCGCGCCGATGGCAGCCGAGCGGTCGTGTGAGGAAATGGGCCAAGTGCACGTGCTTGTTGTCGCTCAGCTTCTCGAAGCTAGCTTAGCTAGGAACCCTGACGTGCCGGTAGGGCAACGGCGGATCAGACGAGCCTGCAGGCGAGCTTTGAACAGTAATTGAGCCAGTTGCAGACAACTTTGCTTGATGAGGGCGCTGGAGAAATCCGGAGCGCCGACCTGCGACAAGAGCCGTTTAGCGGTCCGACGGCGGCGACGCCAGGCCCCGGCCCGAACAGCGGGGGACAGCAACCGCGACCTGTGCTGAATAGGGTGCCTCCGTCGGCGCTAAGCGCGGCCGCTCCGAACCCTTTACCGAGGACAAGGAGCTCGTTTCCGCAATCAAGAAGCAGCGCGCGAAATGGAGATGAGCGAGAGGAACGTCAACAGGTTGGGGCATGATCTGCACCATCCAAGCCGTTGGCTGCGCCAGGAAAATCGCGGTCCCATAGCCGGCCGGTTGAACCGCGATGCTCCTGGCCATGCTTCTTTTGTTGCCGATGTGCAGGACTACTTGAGGAATGATGGCCGCCTTGCTGTCGTTGCGCAGCGTTCGCGCCGGGGAGTCTCCCCTCGCCAGACGAACTGATGCTTCCCGCCGAACACGCGGACCTCTTGCAAGGTTCCGGGTAGACGCCGAGCAGCACAAGATGGTCCCGGGGGCGGTCAATAACGCACCAAATGCTCATGGCGCGTCTGCGGAACGTCGGAGCGGACATCTTGAACTCTGACACCTTGCCGAGCGACTACACCTTCACCGGCTCATAAGTCGCAAACGGCAAGCCGAGATCGTCAGTTGGCGCCGCTCAATGGCAAAGCGCAGATCACATCTTCGCCCGCGATCTTCACTTTAAGGTCACGGTCCAGTCGTTGAAATTGAAGTTCATTCCCCCTGGGGACGAGGTGATCTCGACGCCGTATTGGACGCTACCGACGTTTATGTCGTCGAAGTAGCCCTTTGACTTGATCCACTGCAGGATACTCTTGATGTCCACTGTCCCGCTGTTCGTCTTCGAAGTGCGAAGGAGCGAGATGACCTTGTGACCATTGAAGCCTTCAAACACGTTCCAAGTAGCCCCGCCTGAATCGATATTGCGGTAGACCGGGATCGCCGCCCCGGAAGAGGCATAATGATATGAAATGGGCTTTACGTTGCCGCTACCGTCCGAGTTTCCGGTGTAGTTTGTCCAGAGCATTATCTCATGCTGGTTTGAGCTGTCCCAGATATCGTAGGCGACGTCCCAGGCGCCGCTAGTGGGAACATCCTGATTGAAGCTCGAGCGAAGAGTGTTGATTGAACTCAGAGGCTTTCCGATATTGAAGGCCTCGTGCGGATAACTCTTGATGCCGGCAGTATTAGGCTGGTTCGACCACACGCCCCACTGGTTGACGGCATGCACCGAAATCGTCTGAGGCACAGCGCCCGCACCCCATACGTCGTTGTTCCAAGAGTAGCCATCGCGCGAGAAGGTTCCGTATGGATCGCTCGAACGCCAAATCGGAGCCTTTGCCGATGCAGGCGCAGCAGACGATGGCCTGGTTTCACTCACAGCCTCCCTAAATAGATTATGGTCCTCCTGTGTGCGGTCGTACCCCGTTGGGGACCCTGGCGAGCCGGCACCGTTCATCCGATTGAAATCCATAATGCTCTCCTTGCTCTTATTCGAACAAAGTCTCTTGCCGATCGTCGAGGGGGGTACACCAGGTTCGTCACCAGTCCAGTCATAGGCGGCATTGGCATCTAGAGACCAGGTTCGAATGCTAGGAAGGTTGGCTTTCGAGAAGCTGACTAGTGCCTATCTACGGTGATTCTTTGAAAGGTTGGGTAGGCGCGGCCCAAGCGCGAAGTAAGCAACAACACGTGCGAGGTTCGGGCACGATCGCGTCGGATAGTTACTGTGTTCCAATTGACTTCCCGTCTTGCTGCCATGGTGGTTGAAAAGCGCCTGTCTGTCCCTGTGCCGGCCTGCCGGGCGGACGTCGCTCGCTCCTTTCAGCGACGGTGGCTTCGAAGGTTCGTGAGTTCAGCCGCGAGCCGTTGCGCTGAACTGCAAGTGGATGGTGCTCGACACGACAATGATCAAGGCAGGGGCCTAGAGACCTATGAGCGCGGTCGTTATGTTTGCGACGGGGAAGGGATGCTCCACGGATATGAAGTGGTGTTTTGAGAAGCGCCTGACCGCAAGGGTCTCTCTCTCTCTCTCTCTCTCTCTCTCTCTCTCTCTCTCTCTCTCTCTTGTCCTTTAAACAAGGCCGGCAGGCCGCCAGGTCCTGTAGCTGCAGACAGCATCATATCGCCGGCAATCCGTTGCTGCTGGGCGTGCGGAACGTGGATGAACCACTTCATGGAAATCCCGGCTGTGCTGCATTTCCGAGTAGGAGTCGGCCGGCGCTCTGGAGCGTTCCCTCGTTTAAAGCTGCGTGCTGGGCAACCACGAAGCTGTCGCACATGGCGCGCGCCAGATTGCTGGTGGTATAGAGCGACGCACTTCCAGCGAGACCGCTCGCAATGTTGCAGACCTCAGCGCTCTGCCGCGCGGCGTTCGTCGCGGCGAGTCGCATCAGCGTCGCCGTGCTCGGGTTTACCGCACCCTTGAGCGCTTCCTTCCACAGCTCCTCGGTAGCCTCATAAAAGAAGGAACGGGAGGAACGCAGCATGGCTTCGGCTCTGGCCATCTCCAGTTGGACATAGCCGCGCTCTGCCATCACGGGCGCTCCAGTGATTGAGGCGCGGCTTCCGGCCATGGCGATCACCTCGTCTAGCGCGGAGCGCGCAATACCGACGCCGACAATCGCATGCGCCTGCGCAGCGAAAGTCACGGAGGGATAACGATAGACCGGCGCGTCGAGTGTCGGCGGACCGCCGCGGATCAAGGTCCATTCCTCCGGCACAATGACATCGTTGACAACGACGTCGTGGCTGCCGGTGCCTTGCAGGCCGATGACGTCCCAATTGGGGCGGATTGTCACCTTCTCGGCCGGCATCACGGCTACACGCGCAAGGCCACCGGTCGGATCGTCTTCCACAGTGATGCCAACGCCTATCAGATCCGCGCCCGGTGAGCCGCTGGCGAATGGCCACACGCCGTTCACGACAAACCCGTCGGTGCTTCGCCTGGCGGGCTGGAGCGGGAAAAGCGCACCTGCCAACACCACGTCAGGTCCATTCGCGTATACCTTGCGAAGCGTGTCGTCCGGAAGAGCAGCGAGGTAGCGAGCCCCATCGCCGAAGCTGGCGACCCAACCGGCGGAGCCGTCGGCTTCGGAAATGCGCTCGATCAGGCGACAAAAATCGGCCGGCGTTCGCTCCTCGCCGCCGAATCGCTTGGCGGCCAAAGCCCGATAGACGCCAACGCGCTTGAAGCCCTCGATGATCTCGTCTGGAATCTTCTGCGCGCGGGCGAACTCGTTTCGACGCGCGCGGATATCGACTAGTAGCGGCGACAGATTATCCCAGGTCGCAGCCGTAGCGTCGGTTTCTGCAGTGATCTTCTCTGGTGGAGCGTTCATAAGCTGTCCTCCGTGTCTTGAGCCGATCGATGCCGCGATTCATTGATTTGGATTGCGCGCGCATGGCGAAGCCGGCCGGATTGATACCCAGTCGGATGGGATCGTCGAAACTGTCGCAGTTGATATCGACTGTGATGCGATTACAGGCGGTTGCCAGTCCAACCCACACCCCGAGCGGATTGACTCAAAGAAAGATGTTGAGGGCCGGGAAGGCTGACGGAGATATGGCTGTCGATGCTGCCATTGAGGCTGAACCGGCAAAGCAACCGATATGCGGCGGCGAGATCGATCCGCCTCTGCTGCACTATGTCTCCGACGGCCGACGGCAGCGCTCGTTTTGTCATGTCTTCTCCAATGGACGATTTGTCACACTTGGGCCCGGCCGGCTCGAACCACGTTGTGAATTCCTGACTTGGCGACCGCGAGGTCGCCCAAGCCGCGGCTCTTTTCCATGTCCCCAGCAATCGACGTGCCATCAATCATGGTCTGCCGGCCGTGTCTGAATCGAGCGAGATCACGTGGATCGTGCCGCGCCGGCAGGATGCTCGCGCCTCCCGTGTCTGATTCCATGCACAAGACGTCATCAACCGAACACGGCGGAAGGAGAATGACTGAAGTGGACCTCGAGCGCGAACCAGTCGGGCTCGGCTTGCCTGCTGGAGTTTCAGGCCCGCTCCGATCTCCTGACATTACCAACAGCGCAATTTACGGTGCTCGCGAATGTGGGTCTCGCTGAGAGAGTGTGCATTGTCCGGTCAGTACGAAGCTTGCGCGGGCATGGCGAAGCCCAATCTGCAAATAACCATCCGGGGCGGAATCGTCCGCGCCGCAACGGTTCCTTCTTTCGGCGGGCCTTCGGAAAGGCCATTAGGTGCAAAGGATTGGGGGCGCAGGTGTCTCCGCGTGGCGCTGGCATCAAGGTGTGCAGCGGCATCAGTGGTATGGACGAGCAGGCCTTGGTATGCTCGTTCTGCCTGGCCGTATATCCGTCAAGCACGAGGCGGTTGTCGGCGTTGAGAAATCGGAGTGTGCTTGCTCGCGACATCTACCCCAGCTCGGGACTTGTCCGCCGGACGCCAGTACATGACGGATGACGCCGGCGGCGCTCGGCGTCTTTTGACCAGCGCGCGTTAGATCATCCTGCAAATGTGTGGCGCGCCAGTCATACGAAGAAAGTTTGTGCGACGAAGGCTCGATCGCGCGCTGCCGCGGGGCGGGATAGTTGATCAACAGATACGCCGTGACCTGCCAAAATCGAAACCGAAGCGCGGTCATCTACGTAATCGAAGAACTACAGTCGCCAATCATGGCTGCAGTTGTGCGTTCTTCGGGGAAGGAAAAACGCGCAGGCCGCGCATCGTGCTGATTGATGCGAGACAGTTGCCTCCGACCGCCTTGAAAGAATGGACGGCAGATCTTCATCTTCTTTTTATAGCGATCACAGTCGTTTCACCATTGATGGCATTTGGCGGATTGAGCAATGTGTCCAACCCGTAGCAGCTATGCCGCGGCCTAGAAGCCTTCAGAGGAGACGATCTACTGCGTTGCCTAAAGCCGCGCGCAGGGACTGATTTTGCTTCGAACGATTATCTGGTCCTGGCGAGCGCGCCGCGCATGAAGAAGTCTCTGTTCACCGCGATTGAGATCGGCGCGCCGATCGGAGCTGGTGGGTCACGGCTGCTGCGCGGCAATTGCGAGAAGCACGAAGCTCCCGAAGCCGAGGCGGCACAATTCCTCCGATCAGAGACAGCGCTGTTTGCTCTATGTGATCTTCGGAATGCCTCGCACCGCGATCTGCCGCTTGCACCACCTCTGTTGGCCTAGCGCATCAACGTGCAGGCATGAATACTGTCGGCCGCGGTATGAGTATTTCTGGCCAACATGAGCACGTAGAATGCGAGCAGAATTAAGAGGCCGCGCATACCAAAGGGCTTCCCGAAGCTATGACAATTGTGGAGCGGATTGTATTCGGTGCATTTGATGCAGCCGATGCACGAGCGAATTGCGCGGAACTTGACCGAAGCCCTGTATCAGGCGGCAAACGAATAGCCGGCTGCGCGAAGGTGCCAGCGTCAGCTCAGCAAATCGACCCTGCCGGTGTCGAGCCGATACAGGCCCCCGACGACCTTCAGTCTGTTCTGCTCAACTGCCGCGTTCAAAATCGGCCCCGTCGATTTTAGTTTGTTGACATTGTCGATTACATTTTGTCGGGTTGCTTCGGCGAGCGTGTCACCGGTTTGCTGGCGAGATACTTTTACCGCAGGCGCAAGCGCAGCGACGAGGGATGAAATGTGCCCCGGCGGCGGCTTATCGTCGTGGAGCGACTTGATCGTGGCGTCTATCGCACCACAATGATCGTGGCCAAGTACCAGGATCAGCGGCGTGTTCAGCACGGCGACCGCATATTCCATACTGGCGAGCGTGTCATCGTTGGCGAAGTTGCCGGCGAGGCGGCAGACAAACAGATCACCAAGTCCGCTGCCGAAGACAAGTTCAGGCGCCACGCGAGAATCGGCGCAGCTCAGAACCGCGGCATATGGATTTTGCCCATCCACCAAAACCGGGCGCTCGCGCTTGAAATCGTCGCCTCGTGATACGCCCTGGACATAGCGATCGTTCCCTTCCATCAGCCGCTTAAGGGCAGCATCCGGCGAGAGCAGGTTATCTGGCTTGGGCGGCGCTTTTGCTTCCTTCGCATCGACAATGTTGTTGCCAAGCCGCAGGCAAACCGCCGAAACAGCGAACAGCAACAGCGAGCGGCGCGAAGGCGCGATCATATTCGGAGAATGGCCTGCCTGCATGCATCTCACCTCATCGCGCGGCTTTACGCCACCCGGTGGCTTCGGCTTCCGCTTCGCTGCAGAGCCAGCGTTCACTGGGCTTCTTCGTCATGTCGATTTGCTTGTAACTGAGTTGCCCGGGCAGGTGATAAATGCGCTCGCCGTTGCGGTCCACGGTGCCTTTTATCAGGCACTCGGACGAGGGCGGGTCCGATAGCAGCGCGGATCCGAGCAGGAGTTCCTGAGCGTCGATCGGAACCGAGCTCGCGCCGATGATGATCGTCCCCTTGTTGCGGCGACGCCAGTCCCAGGGCGCGATGAACGCCCCCGACCACAGCCCCGCATAGGCTTTGCTCGCCACAACCTCATAGATAACGTAGGTATGGGTAGAAGGACCCGACGATAGTGCCCAGCCGGAGCGTACCATCCAGGCGTTCACGTCCTCGCCTTCTATGAAGCAACTGCCGCGTGACCTGCCGTATTCATCAACTCCTGTGGTATGACAATCCCACGTTCGTCCGTTCGAATGCTTGATCAGCTCGTCGCGAGCAGCTACGCCGCAAGCCCATTTCCGGCCGTGGGCGTCGAGGCAAATCTGGTCAGTCTCAGGAGCTTCGATGCCTGAGAGCCGAAGCTTGGTTTGCTCGATCTCGATCGTATTGCCGTCGAGGATGCGCGCAGGGCCGCTGAGCTTCGCTGCGCAGACCGGAGATGTGATGACAGCGAACAATGCGACCATCATTACGCGGTGTTTCATCCCGACCATAACCTTTCGCTCTTGATCTTCACGCACGATCCGGCGCCGCCACATTCGACTGCTTAAACGCTATGTCCGTTGTTCGGTCGGCATCTCTCGACGTTTGCTTATGAAAGCTTGGCCGTCATTTCCAAGCTACAGCCTGACGCTGCGTGAGGTTCAAGCGATTTCTTCCGGTGTGCGGGTCGCGGTATCGTTCGAGCTCGCCGCTCTCTCTCTCTCTCTCTCTCTCTCTCTCTCTCTCTCTCTCTCTCTCTGCGCGCACTGCACCCTCTTGACCTGAGGAGGAGATCCCCATCGCTCAGCCACGAACTCGGTATGCGGGAGAAAGCCGAACCTCGGATGCTGTTTCTCACGCGCTTGAAGAACAAAAGCGCCTGTGAATTTTAACGGTCGAGCGGAAGTCAGGCGTGGAGGAGCAACCTGGCTATGCTTTGTGCCAACCTCCATCGGCAGACATAAGGCTGCCGATGGTTTCGGCGAGGGTGATGACATTTCGCCGTAAATTCTTGTCACGAAAAGACTTATGTCCGAAAGAAGTCTGCTCTCGCTCTCCTCTGAGAGTTGGACAAAGGCGCCACGGAGTTCAGCTCAACGCTCGCTGCGCAAATGAATCGGTATCGTTTGCGCAAACCGCGCAAAACCCGGAGCTCTCTTTCGGAGAGCCTGCCGGGATGGTCGTTGATGCCAATCGCATTGTGGCTTTTCGCACCTCTGCCCTGCACCTGGTGCCGCCGCCCCGTTCGTACAAGGACCGGATTTTTCATGACCCAGGCGGCGCGACTGCCGGCCGCTCCCTCGTAGTACGCTTCCCCGTGATCACATATGGAGCGTTACCCAGCAAGCCCGGCATGAGGGTGTGCGGTTGCGCCAGAGACATTTGGAAGGGCAACCATGTGGAGCCCTGGCTTCGTCTTATACGCACCGGGCGAGGGGTGAGCCGCCCTCGTGTTCGGGCGATCGCGAGTGCCATCCTGATGCCATTCGGCGAGGCGTCAATCCACAACATGGGTTGGTCCCATCGCGGCACTCGGGCAGGTAGCTCTGGTGCGGTTTGGCCGACTCAAGCTACACATCATTCTCAACCACCTCGCTACACAATGGGAATGAAATGGTTGCACCCCCCCGGGAATTGCCGGTCTCTTCTTACGCGCTTGAAGTGGATGGCCGACTCAGAGCCGAATTCGCAACCAGAGACGGCGCCAGGGCAGGTGGGACAGAATTAAAGAAGCGTTTTCCCATGCTTCAAATCCGGATCTATGACGCGCAGACGAATGCGCGCGAGGAAATCTAGCGCCGACTCAGTTCGGTCCTCGATGCCTCGCGCTCGGCTCCGGGGATCCTCGCCGGGAGCGCTCGGAAAAGGGCCGGTGCTCAGGGGGTATGCCGGCCCCGCTAACACTGCCCCATTGCCCTCTTAACCGGTTTCGTCGCAGCACTCGATCCCGGGTGCCGCCTCGACGTCGGCAGGCTCACGCTCTTGCGGGTGCCAGTCAGTCGCGCGATGCGCGGCGCACGCCGGATCGGGCTTGAGCCCGAGGCATCTCCAGGCCCGGTCCCGTGAAGAATGGCATGGAGAGCTGGTTCCCTCGCAGATTGGTGTCCTCTCACTGCGTCGGGGCCAAACCACGTCTCGCAAGCTGGCACGCGTCACTGAGCTCGACTCCTCGCAGAATCGTGCCGCCCGTTTTTTCGATGACGGCTGAAGGCTGCGGGAAAGGCTCGCGACTGTTGCGAAGGCGTCAACACCGCAGTTTTAGAGCGGATATGTCTTGCAGTTGCTTTGAGGCGTTCGGCGCTAAAGGAGCTGCGGCGCGATCTTGCTCTGCGCGACCATTTACCAAGGCCTTTCGCTCCCCTCTAACTCTTCCCGTTCCTTTGGCTCCATGCGAGCGAACCAGGAGCCGGGAGGAAAGGCTGCGATACGCTTGGCAAAGGAGGATTGCGGCTCCCAATCTTGCCCTTCGCTCTTCTCGAAAGTGATGACCCCGTTGTGTGTAAAAAAACGGGGCCCTGGGATATTACAGTTCACCAAAAGCAAAACGCGCCACAGATCACCTTTCTCGGTCGGCTTGTCCTTCTGCTTCGGCAAGTAGTCCACTCCAACAGGCTCAACGATAGTGCAGCGGCCCTGCCGCAGAAGATCGCCGAGCCGGCCTTGCGTGGTCGTCACGAAGTTGAAGTTGCTCGGATCATGCAGAAAGCGAAGATTTGCGTCCCTTTCACCCGCCTTGACTTCAGTGGCGATCAACGAGAGCGCCAGGGCGTGCCAGCCCAATTCGATCGGCTTTGCATAGGTCGACGCAAGTTGAAACGTGCCGTCGAGCGCGATCCTCCAGGTGATAACGTACTGTTCGTCTAATGTATCATCCGGGTGCCTGGTCCACGAAACGAAAACATAGTCGTTTTCGTCAAGTTCAGCGACGCCCCACATTCGAGGGACGAACTGTGCCACCTTCGAGACGTTGGAGATAATTTGTTCTATTGTCTCACCGTCTTGCGCTCGCCACGTTGACTTGAATCTTTCGATATGGGGGCTCTCGATGGCGCGAACACTGTTGCTCGTCGCAGCCAGCCCGGCCAGGCAGATCAGGGGTCGACCGAGACAAAACCATAACGCGCGTCTTCTAGACACTTTTCTCATAACTGTCGGCCTATCTGGCTTCATCCATCATTCCAAAGCGGGCAACCTTCAACCTGTTATGCGCGAGCGCAAGAAGTTAGCGGCGACGCGACGGGGAGACCGATGGTGTCCCGTGCGAGCAGGCGCTCCCCTCTATGTCACGCGCCGCTAACTTCGCTGCCGGCGACAGCCTCAAGTTGCTGTGCTGGACATGCCCAGCAGGAGGAGACTGGGCATGCCGAAGACTTGCATTCCTCGTGCCAGGTAACAGACGGCAATTCGCACCGCTTTTATGTCCTCTTTGTCGGCTTTCCGACTTGGGCACGTCTCGATGTCTCCGTTCAGCGCTATCGAGCGCGGCTTATGCATCCTCGTCACGGACCGGATATTCGACGGCGCAGCGGAGCGCCTCGGTGCCAAGTTCCTGATGAGAATTGGAATCACGTTTGCCGCCATAGAACCGTTTGGTTCGGTATCGTTGCCGGGATGTGGGCTTTCGATCTCTGACATGCCTCTGGGCACTTGCGGCCAAGAGGCCAGAGCGCGTTTGGCGCTTCTTTCGCGACATGCGGCGCTCGGGAACTCGAGAGCGGCCTTCGTCAGGTGCGCTTTGCTGTAGAAGGCAACCACGCGAACCCGATCTTCACCGCCGAGCATTTGGAGTCTAGCTGGCACTGCAAATCAACGTGCCGGCCAGGTATGTTGCTAGCTTGCCCAGGTGTCTTAGGCGTATTCAGCACGGATCCAGCTGGTCGAGAGGGCGGCTGGATGGCGGACGCGCTAAGAACCGCTGGGAAGCCGGGACACGCATCAAATGCGTTCTGCTCCAGGCGGCAGTCCCGACCGCGGAAGCCGCATTTGTCCCTTCCACCGATCTGGCGTGCGGCCAGGGGGCGGCTGCGATGGTCATTACAATATCGCGGACTGGAGAGCGCTTCTACATCGACTCAACGATAAAGATGCGCAGTCATTCGCGTAGCGAATGTCGCAGCACCAGCTTCAGACATAATCTGAGAGGTTGACGGAAGACTTGTCTTGCCGATAATCCAAGTCGTCGAGGTTCTCCGGTTCCCACTTGATCCGGAGCTAAGAGGGAAGCCGGTGAATATGCCGGCGCTGCCCCCGCAACTGTGAGCGGCGAGCCGCTGTCCAACGATGTCACTGAAGCCTGCGCGGCTTCGGGAAGGCCGGACAGCAGTGATGACCCGCGAGCCAGGAGACCTGCCCGACAATATCTTCGTCCACGGGCGGGGTGTCCCGGTGGTGCGCCAAGCAGCCGTCGCACCGCGCGACTTCCCCTGCCTGCGTCCGCCATGGCCTTTGCCCCCAACATGGGGTTAACGCTATGTCTCTTCTCTCCCTTCCGGTTGCCACGCTCGGAACGCCACGCATCGGTCCAAGGCGCGAGCTCAAACTCGCTCTAGAAAGCTACTGGGCCGGAAAAATCAGCGAAAAGCAGTTGCTCGAGGACGCAGCTGGCCTGCGTGCCGCGAACTGGGCTCGTCAGAAATCTATCGGCGTCACGGTCATTCCATCGAACGATTTCTCGCTGTATGACCAGGTGCTCGACACAAGTGTCATGGTTGGTGCCATCCCGGAGATCTACGCCTCGAAAGCCGAATCCGTTTCGCTCAAGACGTACTTCGCCATGGCCCGCGGTTCACAATGCGACGACCAGGATGCGAGTTGCGGTCACGGACCGCGCGGATTTGGCACACCCGCGCAGGAGATGACCAAGTGGTTCGACACCAACTACCACTACATGGTCCCCGAGTTTCACAGGGGACAGACTTTCAGGCTATGCTCTCGCAAGCCGATCGAGGAGTATGAGGAAGCCAAGTCCCTTGGCTTTCAGACCCGCCCTGTCCTGATCGGGCCGGTCACATTCCTAAAACTCGGCAAGAGTCCCGATCCTGCGTTCCAGCCACTCTCACTACTGGATGACCTGATACCGGCCTATATCGAGGTTCTGCAGGAATTGGCCAAACGTGGGGCAAATTGGGTTCAGTTCGACGAGCCCTGCCTGGTTCTTGATCTGGATGAGGGGGCGCGAAAATCTTTGCGACATGCCTATGACCGGCTCGCCAAGGAGGGGCCGGCCATCAAGATCATGGTTGCCAGCTATTTCGGCGACCTCGGCGACAATCTGGACACCGCCTTGAGTCTGCCAGTTGCCGGACTGCACCTCGATCTGGTTCGAGCGCCACAGTTGTTGGACCAGATCATCGCTGGCGGCCGAAGTGATCACGTCATCTCGCTCGGTGTCGTCGACGGCCGGAATGTATGGCGGTCGAATTTGTCGTCGCTGCGCCAGCGGCTCGAACCCGCGATTGCGAAGCTCGGCAAGGATCGTGTACAGATCGCCCCATCCTGCTCGCTGCTTCATGTGCCGGTCGATGTTGAACTCGAGACCAGGCTCGCTTCTGACGTCAAGAGCTGGCTTGCTTTCTCGGTCCAGAAGATGCGGGAGCTTGCGATCCTGGCGCGGGCACTCGCAGGCGACCAGAATGTTGCGCTAGCTCTTGCCGAGTCGGAATGTGCCGCGACTGTCCGCCGGACTTCGCCGAAAATCCGTGATGCCAATGTCGCTGTCCGGATGAGGGCGATCGATCAGACCATGCGTCGGCGCGCCAGCCCATTTGCCCGTCGGGCCGAGATCCAAAGCAATCGCTTCGGACTACCGGCTTTTCCTACCACGACGATCGGATCGTTTCCGCAGACCACAGAGGTCCGGAATGCCCGTGCTGCGCATGCGCGAGGCGCGATGAGCGACGAGCAATACGACAGGTTCCTCAAGGAGGAGACAGCGCGCGCCGTACGTTGGCAGGAGGACATCGGTCTTGACGTCCTCGTGCACGGCGAGTTCGAGCGCAATGACATGGTGCAGTACTTTGGCGAGCAACTCGCCGGCTTCGCATTTACCAGGAACGGATGGGTGCAGTCCTACGGATCGCGCTGCGTCAGGCCACCGATCCTGTTTGGCGATGTAGTGCGGTCGAAGCCTATCACCGTGGACTGGTGGCGCTACGCGCAATCACTAACGAGGAAGCCGATGAAGGCGATGTTGACCGGACCGGTGACGATCTTGAACTGGTCCTTTGTTCGCGACGATATTCCCAAGAGCGAGGTCTGCCGCCAGATTGCGCTCGCGATCCGAGACGAAGTCCGCGATCTCGAGAATGCTGGTGCGACCATGATCCAGATCGACGAAGCTGCACTCCGCGAAGGATTGCCGTTGCGTCGATCGGAGTGGACGGCTTATCTCGACTGGGCCGTGGATTGCTTCCGCATCTGCTCATCGGGCGTCGCTGATCAAACGCAAATTCATACACATATGTGCTACTCGGAGTTCAACGACATCATCGGTGCGATCGCTGCAATGGACGCGGATGTCATCTCGATCGAGACGTCGCGCTCGAAAATGGAACTCCTCGACGCGTTCAGGAGCTACGAATATCCAAATCAGATCGGGCCGGGCGTGTACGACATCCACTCTCCACGCGTTCCCGAGACGGGCGAAATGAAGGAGCTGATGGCGTTGGCTCGGACGCGGCTGCAGGATTCGCAGCTCTGGGTCAATCCGGACTGCGGCCTGAAGACGCGCAAATGGGAGGAGGTTCGCCCGGCGCTAGCGAACATGGTCGCTGCCGCCCGCGAACTGCGCGCTGCATTCGATCCGCGAGGCCGTTGATCCGGGCTTGGGTGTCTTCTCGACAAAGCTGATCCGCTTGCGGTCAGTTGCGCTCTCGATAATCGAGGGAGCCTTGGGAACAAAAAAATGCCCGGCCCCGCTTAGCGGGCCGGGCGAAAGTCTGGGAGGAGCGACGCTGACGCATCGCGCGGACTTCCATCGGCGGAGGGAGGATAGCCGCCGGTTCGATCACGGCAAGGACATTCGCCGAAAATCTGAGCCCAGTTGAAGCACAAGCTCAGCGTAGCTCAATTATGCCGTGGTATGCGACCGTATAGCCTGAGGTTTAGAAATCTACACCAAGGTTTGTCGCTCATGACCACGTCGGCAACGGTTGGGACAGCAACGAGGGGCAGTGATGCCGGGCGGTCACCGCAGGGCACCAACCGCAAACTCGGTGCGCTTTCCTGCCTGGAAACCTTATGCTCGATCAGCGCGACGATACGAAAAACCCCGGCTCCAAGGATCCCGCAAGCGTAGCCAATGCAGAGCGGTTGCTATTGATTTGAACCCTGCTTAAGGCAGTCCTTGGTCGACCGGTCCGACCCGATAGTCGGGTTTCGGCCTGGGCCTCTTTGAGATCTATGAGCGGACCACGCAGAGGATGTCACGAGCTTGAAGATGCCCCGGTGCCGATAGGGTGCTCATCAGCCGTGAGCGTGGTCCTGCCCCCAACATAGACCAGTTAAGTGATGGCGATTTCGGATCAGACACGACTCGGCTCGGCTCTGCGCAGCCGGTTTAGACCGCCCGACTATGTATAGCCCCGCACCGAGGAAGATGAGCGTCGAACGCCGATGCGACGCTCCGGACCAGGAACTCTGCGCCATCAACTATGGAAAGCCGACCATTCTCAATCACCACGACGCCATCTGCGATAAGGCTGTCGATTCGAGAACGATCGATGATGGCGAACTTCGGATCCAGACCGTAACGACGGGATGTCTCGGAGAGATCGACTGCCATGTCGCACATGATTCGCTCGATGATCTCGGCGCGGAAGCGATCCTCCTCCGTCAGCAAATAGCCCTTCGCGGTGGCGAGCCGATCCTCGGCGATGCGAGCAAGGTAGTCCTTTGCCGAGATAGCGTTCGCGACAAACCCTTGCTGCATGCGCCCGATCGCGCTGGCGCCGAGACCAATAAGGGCGCCCGCGCAATCGTCAGTGTAGCCCTGGAAGTTGCGCTTCAGCCTGCCTTCCTGCCTCGCGCGGGCAAGACTTTCGTGCGGCAGGGCAAAGTGATCGATGCCGACGCGTACGTATCCAGCATCAACTAAAGCTTCCGCGATCGTTTCGAATTGGAGGTAGCGCTCGACACTGTCGGGCGGGGTGAATTCATCGATCTTGCGTTGATGCTTCTTGAATGCAGGAATGTGCGCGTAGTCGAAGGCCGAAATCCGATCCGGATGCAACTCGAGGCATTTGGCGACGGTGTCCAGGCACGAAGCGACTGTCTGCTGGGGCAGGCCATAGAGCAGGTCGAAATTGATCCGGCCGACGCCCGCACGACGTAACCGATCGACCGAAGTCGCGGTCTGTCCGAAGCTCTGCAGACGATTGATAGCCCGCTGAACAACCGGATCGAAGCTCTGGACGCCAAGGCTCGCCCGGTTGACCCCGCAATAGCCAAGCGTCTCGGCCATCGGCTCGCTCAACATGCGTGGATCGATCTCCACGGCGATCTCTGCATCAGGCAGGACGGCGAACGAATAACGTAACGAACCGACCAGATCAGCAAACGTTTCAGCAGTCATGACCGTGGGGGTACCACCCCCGAAGTGGATATGAGAGATCGGTTGTCGTTGGCCGACGACCTCTGCAACGAGGTAGGCTTCAGTCCGCAGTCCAGCCGCATAGATCGCGATCGGCTCGTCGCGTTTCGTGACAGACGTGTGGCAGCCGCAGTACCAGCACATGCTTCGACAAAATGGCACGTGCACATAGATCGAGGCGGATTGCTGGCCGGCAAAGGACTTAAGCCACGCTTGATAGTCCAACTCGCGAACTGACGCTGAGAAATGCGAGGACGTCGGATAGCTGGTGTAACGCGGTAGGCCGTGCAGGTCGTACAATTGTGCCAGGTCCGGTCGCATTCGGATGCCGTTCTTGTGCACGCCGCATACACGTATGTTGGATCGCGATGAAGCGGTCACACGTCAGGGATGAGCATCCTTTACGATGTGGATCCCCATAGCTCGTTGTAATCCAATCGCGCTAGAACTGGTCGTGGCAATCGACGTCCAGCGCCGTGCTGTTGGTGCTGAACGTACCCGGGCATGGCTCGGCCATGCCGTTTGCACCGGTGGTCGAGGAAGCGATCATATTGCGCAGAAGCCATTTTGGCGGCACGGCAGCCTACGTGCCCGCGAGCACCCCCCATTTTCATTTCGACAGGATGAGCATGAGGTCCACTTCCTGCGATGAAACGGCAGCGATCAATACGGCCCGTCCGTCTCGACGCCGTGTCATGGGTTGCCGGCCTTGGCGGACGAAAACGCGAGCGAGCTGCGTTCGGCCTCGGATTCTTGCTCCAATTGCAGAATATGCGCTCTTAACGCATCGGAAGTCCCTGCCGCTGTCTCGCTGAACAGCGGATCTCCATGATCGGTAAGGGCGGAAGCGATTTCGGTCCAATCCTGTGCCGAGAGAGCCTTCAGTGCGGCCGGAAAGAAATCTCGTTCTTCCCACATCATGTGGCGCCGCTCGCGTACTATAAAGTCGCGTATGATATTGCCGACGTCTTGCCGAAAGAGTTCACGATCCGCGAGGATGGCGTCAATAGCTCGCGCGAAGTGGTGCAAACGGTCGACGACTTCCTGGTGTTCAAGCGCGAGATCGCCGACGATTGCAGCTGCATCCGCATCGCGAGCCTTGAGCTTGGAAAAAATCAAGTCTTCCTGTGGATGATGGTACACCTCGGGGTAAACCTCAAAATAGCTGATAATCGCGCGAATGACCTCATAATCGGGACGGATCCCTTTCTCAAAAATCCCCAACTCGCGTTCAAGAGCGACCAGAAGCAGATCAATGTTGCGATGCTCTCGAAGCAAAAGATCGATGATCATTGCGGTGCTCCTGGAGGCACAATGTAAGCTGGATGCGTTTCTGCCATTTGCAAGATTGCCCAAGCCGAATTCGTTGTCCTTCGCTGCGCTGCAATTTGTCCGCGCTGTTCGACGCAAAAAGTAGCGCGCTTCAATTTGAGCTGGCGTAAATCAACTTAGCCGCAGTGTTGAGGTTGCCCACGCAAGACGCTGGTCGGATGGCGGCTGGTCTCGGTAAAACTAGCGGCCTGGGCGTGCATGGCGGACCCTATCTTGCGAACGTCGATGGGACGCAGATTGGCTGCTCCTGACGAACTGGAAAATTAGGATGTTTTCCCTAGGTAGAAGTCCCTAAGTATTTACACGTAAGTCCCATGAGGAGGGCGTCTTGAATGGGGGCCGCGCGGTCACTTGGTTGCTCAAACATGTTCAAATCGGATTAGAAAGCTGCATGCTGGCTTCGTCGGCCGCGTCCATGGAAACAGTCGGAAGCGCACGGCCGCACCCGTGAAGAGCTCCAGCCAGCCGAAACATTGTCGACCACCGCCACTTTCGGCTCGCCGCAGGAGGTCGCGTTCGGGCGCCTTGACTCCCGTCAGCATCGGTCGGCCGCGGAAGTGACGAGGCGGATATTGACGACATCCCGATCGATGTACGCTGGCCGACGTGGTCGACGCGCTTAATGATCGTGCGATACGCTGTCGTAGCCCCTTTAAGGGTGCGTGACGATGGTTAGGCCGGCGCGCCTCGGCCGGAACCGCACTCAGCGCGCGCTGGTATGCCGGCGTTCCGTGCCCGCAGTGCCGCATCGGCCCGCTCCAACGCACGCGACCGTTTGATTTCGAAGACCGAAGTGACTGTCGCCCAGCCGAGCGCAATCACCGAATGATGGTCCGCTCGTAGCCGATTGCCACAGCGTCAAGATGCGCACCTGTGCCCAATGCGAAGGAAATCGAACCGTTCACGGCAGCCCGCACCGGGAGCTCCATTGGAGGATGGACCAACATATTGCCGAACTATGCCGTTCTCCGGGCTGACAGACCTGCTGTCCATCGGAGCACAAATTTGGGCCGACGCAATTGATCTGCTTCATGTGCCGTCGTGATTCAAGAAGCCAGCAGAGTGTGTTGCATCGGTGGCCGTCACCGAAAACATGATCGGCTCGGTCCGGTGCGCCTGAAAACCCTCCGTCCGTCGTCTGGACTGCGCAGCTTGAATGCATGAACAAGCCATTCGCGCCATTTGCGCTGGTGCTAGAGTCCCGCGGTAATGGCGATCCGCATCAACTCGGACATACTGCGGACATTGGTCTTGGCCATGAGGTTTGCACGGTAAACCTCGACTGTCCGGGGACTGATGCCGAGATCATGGGCGATCACCTTGTTAATTTTGCCGGCCAATAGTCCCTGCAGGACGTCACGCTCGCGCGACGAGAGGTCCGCGAGGCGAGCTTCCGCCAGCAGTTTCGCTGCGTCATCGGCTGGTTTTGTTGGCCGCGCTTCCAAAGCACTATTGATCGCACGCAATAGCACCTCCTCCACGAACGGCTTCTCGATGAAGTCGACCGCACCCGCTTTCATCGCTTCGACTGCGAGCGATACGTCGCCATGACCAGTTATCAAGACGACGGGGCAGTTCACGCGATTGGCCTTCACTTTGCTGACCAGTTCGAGACCGCTCATACCCGGCATCCGGATGTCTGACACAATGCAATCAACTGGACCGCTCGCGACGTCATTGAGAAACGCGGTCGCCGTCTCATAGGTTGCTACGTAGAAACCGTTAACATCAAGCAGGAACGCGAGCGAGTCCCGCATTGCGGCGTCATCGTCGATCACAAGAATGCGCCGCCCAATCATGTCTCTTCACCAAGCTCCGCAAATCGCGCGGTGAACTGAACGATCATGCCGCCGCCCGGATTCGCTTCCGCGACGATGTGGTCGCCATGTTGCTCGATGATCGTCCGGCAGAGTGATAGCCCCACACCCATGCCATGCCTTTGGGCTGGAGCAGTTGGTCGGCGATATCAGCGCTGATGCCGGGGCCCTTGTCAGCAACGGTAAACTTGTCGACGTTGGCAACTTCGCGGCGCGGGCAGGAAGCCATGGCCTCGATTGCATTGCGTATCAGGTTCAGCGCGACCTGCTGGATCTGGATCTTGTCGACGATCACGTCGCGGTCGCTGCGGATCATCACGCGTACACCTTGCTCCTTGGGGCCGACTAGGGCCAGAGCCACAGCTTCTTCAAGGAGCGTGAGCGGATTCGCCTGTTGAGCGACGTGTTCGAGTGCATCACCAATGCGGTTGGCGTTCGGCTTGTCGGGCGCCAGCAGAGCCTTTGTGTCGCGCATGTAGTTTGCAATTGCGGAGAGCAGCCGGTTGATCTCATGGGCAATAGACGATGCCATCTCACCCATGGCGGTCGACCGCGACGCGTGCACGAGTTCAGATTGCAGCTCTTGCCACCGTCGTTCCTGCGCCCGCCCTTCGGTGAGGTTTCGGATGAAACCGGTGAAGAACCGTTCGGCGCGCACTTTGGCCTCACCGACAGAGGTCGAGCCGTCGCTCCGTTCGCCGACCACGATGATGCCGATGCCGATGATGTGCCGCTCGCCGTTTGTCAGATAACGTTCGATGTAGCGCTCGTGCTCGACGCGGTAGAGCTGCGGCATCAACCTCGGTACATTCATTCCGACCACGTCGTCCGGACACCAACCAAATAAACGCACTGCCGGGGCGCTGAACGAGCGAATGAGGCTCTTCTCGCCAATCACGACCATGGCTTCCGGAACGGCGTCCAGGCTCAACTGCAGATGGGCTAGCCTATACCGCGCCTGCTCTGCTTCCCGTCGCAGCCGATTGCCGATAAAGCCAAGGAGGGGACCAAGTACCGCGAATTCCGCGATGATCATGTTTGCGGAACCGCTGATGAGGCCTTTCGCAAGAAAAGCCACGCTGATGATGAGGCAGAGCAGGGTAGCGACGTTCGCCTGGCCACGGACTAAAGCGGCAAAACGACGACCGGAAGGTAGATGTTCGTGAACGTGAGGTCCTGAAGATATGGATTTAGCGAAGGGCACGGCACGAGAGCCAGCGCGGCGGCTGCCGCGGCAGTGCCATGCCCTTACAAGACCTGGTCGGACATGTTTCCTGGCGGACCCTCTCATTCGATCGACTCTACATTGTTTCCCACGAGAGGCCACCGGAGGCAGACCGCGCCTCAACTCAAACCAATCTATTGTGCAGGATGGCCGCCGCTATCTGGGCCAGATGCGCCAGTGCGTCGGCTGCACGGCTACGTGTTCTCCGGTCTTGGCCTTGATCCAGCCGCCGAAGATCCGGCGGCAAGGAAAGACCACCCGGTGAATGGAATTACCTTCGATCACGGCAATCTCCAGATCCCGATCAAAGGGCGGCGCCGTTTCGAGCCGCTCCCAGGTCAGGTCGCCATTGGATCTTGGACGGTGTTCATCGCTTCCGGCTGACAAATTCAGGCAACCTTCTGAACACTACGGACGAGATCGCTTGGCCGCCGCGCGAACAGGCTCGGTCCAATATTGCCCAAGCGGCGCGTGGTCTCGAGCGCGTCAGCCGCGGCCGGGCTTTTATCGGCCGTGACGCCGTTGAACCTATCGTGCCGGGATATGATCCGCTCGCCAACCGAAATATTAGGATTGGCGCTGCGAAACAACTCCCGGGCTTCGGTCGAATCGATATGGGTCAGCTCAAGATCTCGGCGGTTGGTATTAACCGCTGTTCTGCAGACGTTGAACTGGACTGCCGCTCCCGCAATCTGGCCGGCGGCGGGACAAATGTCCCCGTGGTATGTCATGTCGAACATCCTTCGTTGGTGAGAAATCTCCTTGTCCCACGGCGTCAGCGTGGGGCGTAGGGTTGTGATGATGTCAGCCGCGCCCTTGCGAGCGGGGCGCCATCCCCAAGCGAGAAGGGGAAGGCGCGGAATTCGCTTGACACCATTCGGATGGGCCTAGCTGCGGCTCGGCGCCGATCATCGCGCCCGTCCGCAGGTCGATGAAAGTGGACGGCATCGTACGCGGCGCAGGCTATCGTGTGCAGGTCATCGGCACGCGGCTCGGGTGCGTCCGGCAGCAGCCCTCGAGCGGTCGCCGGTATCTTGACATGAAAAGATGATAGGGCGCCAAGTCTTTCTGTCTGCCATGTGTGTGACCTTGGACTGGAAGATCACTTCTATCAGTAGGCAGTCGCCGCAGTATTGATACAGGTCAAAAAGAGCTGATGCGCGTCCAGAATGGCCAAGCTCGAGCGGCCGCTGCGAGCCGGACAGGCCCGCGTTGGCAGGCGACATGTCCCAACTCGGGCGATCCGCCAGGGCCTCGCGTTGGTCCGCAACACGCCAGCGTGTAGCCGGTTTGCCTTGAGGCGCACCGCTCGCGAATGGGCCACGACAGCATTTGTCCTCAATGCTGCGATAGCCGGCAAGCAGATAGTCAATTGATCGCTCGCCCCGCATTGTCGGTAGCCCTGCCGGGCAGATCCCAGCCATAGGCTTTGACGCTGAAGTCCTCAACCCTGGGCTTATCGAAACGTTGGCTGCGACAAGCGTGATCGTCGGCTTTGCTGTCGCGGCGGCAGGGTGGACCGTCAGAAGCGAGATCGAGGCGGTTCGCCTCATTGGCTCACGATCACGTGCGCGTAGGTCTCGTCATCGATGGCCCCGGCCGCCGGCGCGCGTCAGAAATGGCTCTGCCCGGTGATTGGCGCAATGCCCTGGCGTTTACGGCAATGCCTCGTGAGACCACCAAGTATCGCGTGTAAGGTTCTTGGCGTCTCGAGCCTCAATATTGCCAGCGGTTGAGTATCGGATCGATAGAGATCAATAGCCGGCATCTCGGGCGTGACGGCGCATGCTGCTCTCAATCGTCTCTTCAAGACGTTCCTCGATTCATCGGCGACTCAATTTTGTCGGTCGAGGGCATGAGCAGACCAGAAGGCGTTGTCCCTCGGCTCAAAACAGAGTGCGATCCGCCAAGCTGGATAAATAGAGATCGCGCGGCCTGCGGGACAACAGGAGCGCTCGAGCCGCGTTGCCAAAGTCTCGACCTTATCTCGATGGAGGAGCGGACAACCTGTTGGGGATGCTACTTGAGGCAGATCAAATACTCTTGTGGCGCGAATGGCAGAATGGTGGATAAGAAAACCCACAAGAAGAGGGTGCCATGCCTTCATTTAACGTTCGGTTCATTAAGACCGTTTGTGACGATAACGGCCACGAACATCGTGCCTGTCAGGCAGCGTTCAAGGTCGATGCCGCCTCGCTGAGTGCTGCTGCACAGCAGGCGGAGACCAATTTCTGCAAGCAAAAGAGTGTCCGCGATTGGACAGTCTTCGCCGATGTGATAGAGCTTCGAACCCCGCCTGCATTGCCGCCGGCATGGGCTGGTTAGCTTGACTTTGGCGGGGGGAGTCTGCGAATTGAATCGTGGGTCAATCTATAATCTAAGCGTGATCCCGGACAGGGTCGTGTCGACCGTCGATTCGAGAACGACTGGTGATGCTGTCGTCAAATCGGCGGGCGCCCTGTTGTCTCACGACGCCTAAGCGGACCTCGCTGGAGGGTTTGCCGCCTGCCGTTCAATTGGCTCTGCAGCGCTCCGCCAAGCGTCGTCCCGGCAGGGCCGTCCGGGTCGAAGGATCTGCTCCCACAAATCGGTCTTGTTTGATTCTTGTCAAAAGCAAGTCTGCCTCCGGCAGCTATGGCTATTTCAAAGGGTATGCGTGGTTGGCCAATCTGCACACATCAATGCCCTTGACGGTTTAGGCATCTGCTCAGCCGGTTGCGCGCGAGCCTGTCCCGGACATCCGAACCGGCTTGCTTGAGCCCGCAGGACATCGATGCGATCGCACGTGACCTTAATCTGTCCGCATCCGCCTTTCGAACCATGGCGCAAAGACGGGGCTCTCCTGAACTCTTAAGCAAGCGCCTTGCACTTGCCGGCTTTTCCGAGAATGCGTTTGCTGCCGCCATGGAGACGTATTGCGCGATCTGTAGCGGGTGTGCGGCCTATGAGACCAAAGTCCGCTGCGCCGCCGACCTCGCGAGGCAAAACCATGCGCTCAAAGACTGCCCGAATGAACAGACCCTGCGCGCTCGGTCGTGATATCCTCCCGCTGCGCTTTCGCGATTGATCGCGCTCAATCAGTTCCTCGCCGAACATCTTGACTCCTGAGCATGCCCGCATTCAAAGAAGGCCGACACACGACAAGCCCATCGCCGCCTCGAAATCCACGACATGGGTGAAACAGTCCTTATGTCTATATTCGCTGTTACTGCCTACGTTTTCTTCTTTGCCGCAGCGGTGGGACACGATCCGGCGTTTACCTTCTGCGTATTGCTGGCTTTCGCCGCCAGCCTGGCCGCCGCCGCCGTCATCCTCAATCGCCGTTATGAACCGCGACAACCGCCGGCGGAGATCAAAGTTCGGCCGAACTACAACTTGGTCCGATCAAATTCGGTGATGGCGATGTGGCCGCAGGATAAAGGAAATGCAGTCTCAAAGGGCGAGGCGTATTGCATCCAGACGCTCAACACAAGCGGTGAGTGCGCTCCACCTGCTCGGACGCATATTCGCGGCAAGGACAGCAATATTCCTAAAAACGCGGATGGGCACTATCGTGTCGATCTGACGAAGACTGATTCATATCGACCTTATGTCGGCCAATGGTCAGATGCCAAGGGCGCAAGTTGGACCGAGGAGCGTACCACTTTTATGACTGACGTATCTCGCGTTCCCGGTATGAACGCGATGTCTGTGTTCCGCGACCAGTGGGCGGTAGTTGGGACGTGAACACGTTCACGTCCGGTGGCACCATCATGCCCGCGACGGTCCTCACGTACATCGGAACGGCAGCTCTCGAGTACGATTTGATCGTGCGGTCAGGGATAAACTCAGAACAATTTACTTTACAGAGAACGACGCCCCGATAAGAGGATCTGTTGACGATAATAAGGCGTGCGAAGCTCCTGCGTTCTCGGCGATGCGGAGCACGTGAAGGAGAAGCGGGATTGCGCCATGCACGCTCAAGTGCGGGCGAAATCCAGAGAAAACTCGCGTAGAGTCTTTAAGCGCGACTGTTGCTTCGATGTCACCAAATGTATGAACCGGCGATCTACGCTCGTGTCAAATGAGGGACGACATGTTCGATATTTATTTGAACGGAAGACACGATCTTTTGGTCGTTCCGCGAGGGTTTGCGATCCCCGCGGGGTTGGACGGCAGTTGGAAGCGAAAGAAGCGGGCGGTGCGTTCAGTGAGCGATGTCATTCGCCAAGATGTGCAACAGCGCGGTTACCACCGACGTAGTTTGATCTCAAATCGGTCGAAGACGACAGTCGAGACCTCATCACACGCGTAGCCAACGCGGCTATCTCCGCTGGCCCATTCTTCAAAACACTCTGGGCAGGATGTCGCCGATGCCATCGAGAACCTTGCTTACCGCGTCGACGGCAGGTGGGTGTCCTGCTTCATTAGGCTTATGGCGCAAGTTTTCTTTTGAAAAGCGGCGCACGGCGCTGCGGCTTCCCTCAGGATAAGTATTATGGAGCTTTTTCTCGACTCGATGGCATGCGCGGGTGAGTTTTCAGCTGTCCATACTGAAGATACTTGCCGGTCAGCCACATGGACGGGCGAGCATTGAAGTCGTTAAACAGCATTTGGCCATATATTACAGCAGCGGCCCAGAGTGGCCGGCGCGTATGAAGCGCATCGCGAGCCGCGCGCCCCAACTCGATATTTTCGGCCAAAGGCTGATCGAGCGAGAGGCCGGGCGCTGGATTATCACCGACGAGGGAAGGAAGGCTCTTGAGAGGCTCGAACTGCTAGATCTGGGTGCTATGCAGGGTCAGGTTGAGCGCGAGATCGCGCAAGAGCCCGAAGATGAGTAGCCGCCCCTGGCGTCTTTGCAGGTGCGAACGAGCGCGCGCAGAAAGCGCTCCCCGGCAAGCGATTGAGCCCGCGCAAGTGCTATCGGCGCGACGGCTTGCCGCTCAAGCCCTTGCTGATGGCCACGTACCCCGATTAGATCGCGCAAGTTCAATTTGGGTGGCGATCGGTACTATGAAGTGGTCCAACGCGACCAAGGGATATGGCTTCATCCAACCTGAGGATGGAGGAGCTGTTGTCTTCGTGCACTCCGACACGTTGAGCCGAGCCCGGACGACGGACACGAAGGCGAGACCGATCTAGTATTCGCGCACGCCCCGAGGAAGCTTCGGCGTCTAGATAACGAGCGCACCAATCGTCATAAGGTGATCATAGTAAGAGATCGCCACGATGTCTCACAGGCCTCGATGTTTGATCGCTCTAGGCTTAATACAAATTACGAACCTCCCCGAGATGCAGCTGTTCAAATTCATCGCGATTGGCTTGCTCATTCCAGAATATGTTAGTCTACGTGCTTAGCTTCGAATAGAAAGGCCTCGATTGGGGCTGCATTCAATTATAACGAAGCCTCTCAACACAGCGTCTGTACGAAGTTTACAATTCCACAGCTGCACTAGTCCAGACGCCATCGTCTTCCGAAAGCATGACCGAGCTAATACCTGGCGCGAGTTCCGATGACTGTCCTTTTTTACGGTCGTCGCTCCGAAAAAACTATGTTACAAGCGCTCCCCTCAGAAGGAGCATTCATCGTGAAAAAAGCAACCAAGAAACGCGTTAAGCGGCGCGAGTGGACGAAGGCAGATATCAAAGAGCTCAAAGTCCATTCGAAGGCTCGGACCCCGGTCATAAAAATAGCAAAAATGACCAAACGCAGCGTCGGTGCGCTACGCCAGAAGGCCTTAAATCTCGGAATCGGACTCGGACATCAGCGGTAATTTTGAGCAACGCTGGCTAATGGTGCGGTAGGGCGGCTCGCGGGCCGCCCTCTATCGCCATAGAAATCTTATCGCACATTAGCTTTGCCGATCCGCACTGAGCGAGTTTTTCACCACGTGCTGGATACCTTCAATGTCGCGGAATGCGCTCCAGCGCCTCCTCATCCTTGATCAAGATTCTTGGAAGGGGGGCGACGGCCGCTTGCGATGTATGATCGCGAGTGAAGACATAGCCTTGGCCATAGCCCTGTCGCGAAGATAAAACCCGGAAACACTTGGTCCCGGAACGCATGCGATGGGACCACAACGCCCAGTCCTGGGCGCGTTAGCTTTCGAGGAGCTGACCAGTCTCAGACGAACTCCCGTAGGGGTGGATCTAGCATCCGTACGGGCAGCAGCTTCTTCAGCTTCGGCGAGGCAGTCTTGGCCGCGCTGGGCCGAACACATAGGCTGGTCGCTGTAGCCAAATGGAAACAACCTCGCGAATGGGGACCTCGAAGCTCATGCCAGGCTAAAGTTTGGGCGTAAGCGGACCGCGCCGAGCCTGTTGGCTAGCTCGAGCTCCGAGGCGATATGGCGCGCTCAACAGCAATTGAAAAAGCGCTCTGTTAGCTTGATAGATGGCGGCGGAACGGTTACGTCCTGAACCCGTCATCACCTGCCCGCCCTCGGCGTTGTGCACGGACCACAACCATCTTCGACCGCGCTGCTTCAAGACACATTCGAAGGATGGGAGACTCATGGTTAGCGAGCTCCATTTCTGACAGTCGTGCGTTTGGTCTTCTTAATGCCAGAGCGGGCCCTTTCCAGGCGATGCCTCACTGTAGCAGCCTTGGCAATGAGCTCGCTTGATCGGTCAATGCCGCATTCATCAAAAGCGAGCTCATCCTGCGCTGCCTGTCGTGGCGCCAAAGGCGCGAGATGCTTGCGCGTTTCGGCCGTCAGCATCTGCACGTTGCGCGCATCGTTTGCGGAGGACTTATGCCGCAGAAGACCGTTTTTTCTAGCAGCTTTGAGTGGGTTGTCACGAAGGAAGGGTCGACGTGCATCAATCGTGACACCAGATTGACCGGTACACCCTTTCCTCTGCCCAAATAGGTCACCGCCATCAGGATCGTCCACCGTGGCCCAGTGATGCCGAGCACATTCGATTGGCAAGCTCTTCGAGACACGCATGGATCGATCTCATCTCCCACATGAACGGCCGGACAATCTCGTCTCCGTCAATAGAGATGCGGCCAAGCGCGCATGCTGGATCAGGTAAATCCGGAGGTATCTTAAGTCAGGTTCCATCGTTTACAAGCCTCCTTTAGCGCCGATTAGGGGAGGGGCAACGCTCCAAGAGCAGGCAAATCAAATCCTTATAGTTCGGACGGATGAGCTTGCGAACAACGGGCTGGCCGGAGCTATGGCTCAGTGTCTTGACGGGCCAACGGCAGCATGCACGGGAAAGTTGCGTCGGGATCCGCTGACAAGATAAGCTGCGCCCCGCCAAGTGAGATGTCCGCGATGTGGTCTGCTTCTTTGCCGCACTCGCCGAGCTGTCCGCTCTTTTGCCGAGCTTCTTTGGTGTATGCCGAGCATCAGCGAGGTGCATGTCGCATTTAAGTGCCCCAGCAACAGGCAGCTTATGACTACACGTAATAACCTTCCATGTACCGCAGGCGGTCTTCGGCAAACGTCCGTATAGTTCTTCCCAACCTTCCCATATCCGCGATCAATCTTCGTGCAATTGAGCTGGCGCTTGACTTGGTTTCAACTGTCGAGCAATCGAGGAGGCAATTGCAGTTATGCTTCCGTGATCCCGCCCGATCGTCGAACTGAACGGCTCTTAAGTCATGAGTGGCAGACAAAAGTCTTGTCGTTTTGACGCTTTGTACGCATGCGATTGCCCATGTGATCGCGCGGCTGGCTTTTTTCGCTCAATCGACCGAGCGCCGACAGGGTTTGCTTTTCAAGCACGAAGGTCTGAACGATGAGCGGACGTTTTCGCCGTTCGCCTGCGGTGTGCTTTCTTCTGGGTCTTCCACGATCCGGGACGACACTCCTGGCGCATTTGCTCCAGCACCATCCAGACATTGTGGCTCCGCCTGAACCCTGGTTGATGCTGGCGCTTGAAGCCTTTGGCAGGGTGGACCAGCGTCATCCGGCGGGCAGCTCACTGATTGAGGCCGCGACCTCGGAATTCCTGGGGCGGATAGATCGCACGATCGTCAGCCGCGCTTTTGCCGATGCAGCATATGATCAGTATCTGGCAGAGGCGGGCAAGCGCATCATTATAGACAAGACACCACGCTATTGGACGGCGCTTGAGTTTCTTGAATCTGTCTATCCAGAATCGCCTCACATCCTTCTGATGCGCAATCCCTATGCCATCGCCGCTTCACTGAAATCGACGTGGGGCATCCCACTGCGGGCAGAAAGCTCGCATTCGGTCAGCGTCTCCAGTCTCGCCGATCTCATGCTTCGTCTGCCCGACGTCATCATATCTTCACTCGCCGATTTGGTTCTGGGTCTTCCCAAGCTCGCCGCACACCGCGCTCGCCCGCAGACACAGCTTGTGCAATATGAACTGCTTGTGGCGCATCCGGACGAGGAAATCCGGCGTCTGTTGACGGGGCTCGGCTGTGATCCGGCGGCCGTCGCATCGGCGGGGATGAGACAAGCAGATTATCTTCGATCCAGCAGCTTCGGAGACCGAAAAATCCTGGAACGAAACGCCGTCGACGAAAGCTCTGTCAAAACATGGCAATCTCACTTGAGCGTCGAAGAGATGCAAACCGTGACCGATCTGGTTGGCGCCGAGCTTTTGCTAGAACTCGGATATGAGCAAGAACTGCTGCATGCGCAGCAAGCCGGAGTCCTCGATAGGGGAGGTGAGGTAACCGAACTTTATCGTCAGATGTTCCGAACCTGGTGGGATTTGCGGAGTACCAAGACGGGAGCATTATCCGGCCCGTCTCACGCTGGAGAGCCGGTCCACACTGCTTGGGACGTTTCGGAGAAAGTTCGGGCGGCCTGCGACATCTCCAAGGTGCGACAGGCGAACGGTCCATCGGACGCTGACGTCGAGCAGAATTTGCGCCCGGCCACGTCGATGGCTGCCCCGTTGCAACAGGCGCTGTTGGCGTTAGAAGCTGATCGAGCTGCGGGGCTGGATGCCATTCGCAAGCGCGACGCGGCTATTGAGATGTTACGAGGCGAGGTCGCGCGGCTTGAGCAGATCCTCAATACGATCTGAATGCTTGCAATCAAAAGGCGCTGGCGGATTTTGCCAAGATGCTTAACCCACACGAGCTGATCTCCCGATCAGGTGTGACGCAGGCGCCGGCCGCATCAGCGGCGGAATCGATATTCTCCCCAGCCTGCAAGTCTGCTGTCCAACGGGGGCTTGACCTCATGGACGAGCCATGCGTCTTGGCCGGCCGTTTCCGCCGCGGATAATCTCACTGTGGGCTGGTGCCGTAGAACGGCGAAGACCAGAGATCCTGCATCGAAAAGAAGATATATGCTGCCGAAACATCTGCGCCATCTCGAAGCTGAATCGATTGAAATCATGCGTGATGTGGTCGCCGAGTTCAAAAGGCCGGTCATGCTTTACTCGATCGGAAAAGACTCAAGCGTCATGCTGCATATTGCGATCAAGGCATTCTATCCGGCAAAATTGCCTTTCCCCCTGCTTCACGTCGACACGACTTGGAAGTTCCGCGAGATGATCAGCTTCCGGGACGCCGCAGCCAGGCGGCTGGGCCTCGACCTGATCGTCCATGTCAACGAGGAGGGAATCGCGCGCGGGATCAATCCGATCGATTCCGGCTCCGCGCTACACACCCAGGTGATGAAGACTGATGCGCTGAAACAGGCGCTCGACCTTCACGGATTTGATGCCGCCTTCGGCGGAGCCCGGCGCGATGAGGAAAAGAGTCGCGCAAAAGAACGGATACTCTCCTTCCGTTCGGCCGGACACGTATGGGACCCCCGTAACCAGCGGCCGGAGCTCTGGAGCCTGTTCAACACACGGATTCGCCAGGGCGAAACCATGCGGGTGTTTGCGATGTCAAACTGGACCGAGCTCGATGTGTGGGAATACATCATGCTCGAGAAGATTCCGGTCGTTCCGCTCTACTTCGCAAAACAAAGACCGATAGTGCGTCGAAATGGTGCGTCTATCATGATCGACGACCAGCGATTGCCCCTTAACTGCGGCGAGAGGCCGGAAATGCGGATGATCCGCTTTCGCACGCTTGGATGTTATCCGTTGAGCGGGGCTATTGAATCCGATGCGACGACCATCGAAGACATCGTCGCGGAAATGCAGACTGCGACTGTGTCGGAGCGCCAGGGACGCCTAATTGATACCGATGAAGCCGCTTCAATGGAGAAGAAGAAGCGAGAAGGCTACTTTTGATGTTTGCAAAGCCAACAACGGAACTGGTCCCGGCCAGGACAAAGGATCAGCTGCGATTCATCACATGTGGCTCGGTGGACGACGGCAAATCGACGCTGATCGGCCGATTACTGCACGACAGCAAGATGATCTACCACGATCAGCTCACGGTGCTGGAACGCGACAGCATCAAGCATGGTAGCACCGGGAACGACATCGATTTCGCGCTGCTCGTGGACGGGCTAGAGGCCGAACGGGAACAGGGCATCACGATCGACGTCGCCTACCGCTTCTTCACGACGCCACGGCGCTCCTTCATGGTGGCCGACACTCCCGGTCACGAACAGTATACCCGAAATATGGCTACCGGCGCCTCGAATGCTCAGCTCGCCATCATCCTGATCGATGCCCGCAGAGGCATGATGGTTCAGACCCGCCGGCACTCCTTTATCTGTTCGCTGCTCGGTATTCGTCATGTCGTGCTGGCAGTGAACAAGATCGATCTTGTGGCATACAACAAGGAGTGCTTCGATCGGATCGCCCGTGACTATCTGGCCTTTGCCGCCGGTCTCGGCTTCACCTCGATCGTTCCGATCCCGATCTCGGCGCGCTACGGCGACAACGTCGTGGACCGCTCCGGTCATGCCAACTGGTATCATGGTCCCTGCCTGCTCGAGCATTTGGAAAGCATCGACATCCAGCCCGGCACCGCAAGCCAGCCTTTCCGCTTTCCGGTCCAATGGGTGAACCGGCCCAACCCGGATTTTCGGGGCTATGCCGGGTCGGTGGCCTCCGGGAGGATCTCGGCAGGAGACGAGATCGTTGTCGCCGTGTCGGGACGGACCACGCGCGTCAAGCGGATCGTGACCCACGATGGTGACCTTGTCGGCGCCGAAGCCGGCGATGCGGTTACCATTACACTGGAAGACGAAATCGATATCGGCCGTGGCGACATTCTGTCGCGACCGGACGACCGACCGAAGGTCGCCGACCAGTTCGCCGCTTATGTGATCTGGATGGACGAGGAGCCGCTCGCTCCCGGACGCAATTACGTCCTGCGGATTGGATCGCAGACGATCGCCGGCAGCATTACCGCAATTAGGCATCGGATCGACGTCAACACTTGTGAGCATCTAGCCGCCGAGATGCTTTGCCTCAACGAGATCGCCTTCTGCGATGTTGCGACCGCAATGCCCGCAGTATTCGATCCTTACGACGTCAATCGAAAGACCGGATCATTTATCTTCATCGATCGTTACACGAATCGTACGGTCGGGGCCGGCATGATTGCCTTTCCGCTACGCCGGGTTACCAATATTGCTAGGCAAGCGCTATCGGTGGACAGGAGGGAGCGCGCCGCGCTCAAGAAACAGAAGGCTTGCGTCATCTGGTTCACCGGCCTGTCTGGCGCGGGAAAGTCGACGATTGCCAACCTCGTTGATCAAAAACTGTTTGCGATGTCGCGGCATACCATGCTGCTGGATGGCGACAACCTCCGGCACGGATTAAACGCGGACCTCGGCTTCTCGGAGGCGGACCGCGTGGAGAACATTCGACGTGTCGGTGAAGTTGCCAAGTTGATGGCGGACAGCGGCTTGATCGTGATCTGCTCGTTCATCTCGCCCTCCAGGGCCGAACGGGACAGGGTGCGCAGCCTGGTTGGCAAGGAAGAGTTCATAGAAGTTTTTGTCGATACGCCGATCGAGGAATGCGCGCGGCGAGACCCAAAGGGCCTGTATTCAAAGGTGAAATCCGGCAAGATCAAGAACTTCACTGGGATCGATTCGTGCTACGAAGCACCAACAACAGCGGAGATTCATCTCAGGACCATGGAGCAGACCCTAGAGCATTCAGCGGAAGTGGTAGTGGATGCCTTGATGGCGCGCTCAATTCTTGATGGTTAGATGTCCCTCGCATCGCACCATCGATTCGCACAATATCTGCTGGCCCGGCCAAGGCGATTCGGCTCAGACGGGCCTGCGATCGGACTTTTGGCTCTAAAGGAACAAAATGGTCGCACCCACTCGTCGACTGCCCGCTTCCGGTTACGTGCTCGAAGTGGATGGTCAATTCAAAACCGAGTACGCGAGCAGAGATGGAGCACGGGCAGGAGCGGAGGAGCTCAAGAAGCGCCGTCCCATGCTCCAGATCAGAATCTACGACGCGATTACAAAGGCCAGAGAGGAAGTCCGGCTTCCAGTAGGTTGAGTTTTTCGCTTAGCGCTTCTCGCTGCGCGTGCGGCCAGCGAAACGCCGGGCTCCCGTTAAAGCCGAGCCGGGCAGCGTCCCAGCCGGATTCGATCTCTCGCGCATTATGAGGCTGGGGCCTCTGTTTTCCGGACCTCGCCGCATCCGGCAAGCGGGCGCTTGCGTCTCAGTATATTGACCAATCTGAACTTAGCGGTCGGCCACGACTCCCTCCTGTCGCGGCGATGCCAGCTTTCGGGAAGCTTGCTTCCTTTTGGCCCGCCGCTCGTCGGCGGACATGGCCTGCCTACGCCCCGCGCCTTCGCATTGCGAGACAACGCAGCCGCGAACCTTAGCCATCGTGCGCTGCGCTACGGACCTCCGCCACGCTTCGGGTTCTGCTCCGTTCCGCCCGCCCGTCGTTGATCGCCATGAAGGCGGCGATGGGCGCGGCCGAAAAGGCAAGGGAGCTCATCCACGGCAATGACAAGGACTATCTTTTGATAATCTGCTCTGGTCAGCCGTCAACCTGTTCGACCGCGCGGTAGACCGCGTCGAACGCGAGCTCGCCATCAACGAGCAGGCGCTCCAGAGGAGCCAACGCGAGCAGAACGGCTCGGAGGTGCGATCCGTCGAACCAGAGCGCCCCACGGCCGGGGTACTTGCGCTCATTGAGTGCCACGACGCGCTGGAACTCCAGCTCACCTTGGGGCTCACGCTTTGCACCAGCCGTCAACCACGGCACGTTCACCCCCGCCAGGATCGATCGGTGAGACGTTCTCGCCGCGAAGCGGCGTGCAGAACCGAGAGATGCTGTCAGCCTAGCGATCGTTTTCAGAGAGGGACACGTGTCACTCAAGTCCGTAGTCCTCGCAAAGCAGGATGACATGTTCTGCTTCACGGCGACCCGCCGAAAGGTGTCGAACTGATCGTTGCTAAAGGGCCAGCGATTCAAGGTCGCTCAATTGTCTTCAAGCCGGGCTCGACCACAGCCTGCCAAGGCCGCTCATTCAAGCGCAACGACTTGATACCGGCAGTCATGTCCGACGAGGGCGTACACTTTCCCGGCGGCAGCATCCGGGAGGATCTCGCCGGCAAGCTAGGTACCTCAACCTGCGGGTTGGCGAGGAATCGTACGTGAACTGGAGGACTGGGCCATCACTTACTTGCAGGTGGCGCGCTCGCAGGCGGAAGGCCGACGGTCCTGATGTCGAACTCTCAAATTACTTTAGCTCGTTGTGAATCTCCGCACTCTACTGCCTACGTCGGCTTATCGCGGCCAACTGGGAGTACGGTCAGGAAAAATTCACGCGAGAAAAATCCCTGGAGAGGGTTGAAACGCCCCTAACGTCAAGTTGTACGGTCTCGAAATGGACAACGACAGTCATCAGCGTCCGAAACCCTCCAACGAGCGACGGAGTGCGAATGCATCAAGTCTCAAGCCCACGCATCAGACTCCCGCTGCCAACGACGATCATCAAGTGTGCCATGCCTTGATCTGCATCCGGGCGCGATGACATCCGACTGCATCGTTTCCTAACGTCAAGTTTGCCCGAATAGCGCGGGTTCACCGCGTAAGTCGGTCGACCGACCTGCCGCTTCGCGACGTAAGAAGGCTACCGCGCTCAAGCCCGCGCATGCGTGATGGCTGGATGAGAGCGCGCGTCGGCGCCAGTTCGAGGGCGCGGTCCCAAAGCCAATTTCTAGGAGGTGTGAGTGGCATCGGTGATGAGCTCTATGAGAAATCGCTCTGTATCTGCGATGAGATATGGAGGTTGCCATCCGGCAGGCGTTTCGGATGCCGGCCCGAAACGCGCCCGCGATTAATGGCGTTTGCCCCGAAGCTGTTGACCGTGGAAGTCGACGCTCACCGCAGGGGCTCCCTGGTGGGCTGGGCGTTCTCCAGATCCATTGACGACTACAACTTGAGGAGGAATGGTTTGACAAGACAGCGCTCTTTGCTGACGCCCGGTCCATTGTCGTTATCGCTGGCGGTCAGGAGCCAGATGCAGCTTGATCTCGCATCGCGCGATTGCGAGTTCAAGGAAGTGACCGCCCGCATGAGGCGGCTAATGCTCAACTTGCTGCGAAATGCTGAGGACTATTCGGTGGTGCCTATTCAGGGAGGCGGCTCCTTTGCAATGGAAGCCGCTCTCTCTTCATTTGTATCCCGAGCCCACAGGCCGCTCGTTTGCATAAACGGCATCTATGGCGAGCGCATTTTACAAATTTTGCGGCTGTGGGGCGTCGAAGCCGTGAAGCTTGTCAAGCGAGCGACCGATCCTTTGGATCCTCAAGAAATTGGCGAGCATCTGAGCCGAAATCCTGGCGTTACGCACCTATGTTTTGTGCATTGTGAGACGACAACCGGAATCGTCAATCCGCTGGACGCGATCGTGGAGGAGGCGAGGCGACGTGGCGTAAAGACCATCATCGATGGGATGAGTTCTTTCGGCGCCCTCAATATCGACCTGAGCCAGCGTGGACCTGACGTCCTGGTCACCTCGAGCAACAAGTGCATAGAAGGGCCGCCGGGAGTAGCGTTTGTCATCGCGTCTCGCGAGCTGCTGGAGAATGCGGTTCAAGAACCGAGGTCGTTTGTGCTCGACGTGAGAGATCAATGGCGTTCGCTCGAGCGCACCGGTGAATGGCGATCGACCCCTCCCACCCACATCGTTCAGGCAACGACAAAGGCCTTGGAGATTCTGCACGAGGAGGGCATTGATGCCAGGCGCTGCAGGTATGAGAAGGTCAGGGACGATCTCGTCAAAGAACTCGAAGGAGTGGTATCTCCGCTGCTGTCCACGGAGTTGCAGTCGCCGGTCTGCGTTGCGTTCAGTGCGCCGCCCGGAATCGTGGACCAGGCAGGATTCGATGGGCTGTATCGCCACTTGGCGGCCCACAACCTTTACGTCTACTCGAAGCTGCATATTCCGACGCGGAGTTTCCGCGTCGGTTGCATTGGGGAAATCAAATCCAGCTGGATCGAGCAGTTGGGCTGCGCTTTTCGTACATATTTCCGGTCCGATCAGGCTCGGTCAGCGGCGCCGATGTCGGCCCAAGAGACATGCGGGGCTCGCGTAAAGATGCCGGCTCGAGCGGCTGGGGACCCGCAGCTGCCGTTTTCCGCCGAGACTGCTGTTCTGCATGCGGGCTATCGACGCGACGTAGTGACGAAAGCCGTCGCAGTGCCGATTTACCAGAATACAGCTTATGAACTCGATGGCGATCTAAATCACATCGCTGACGTCTACAACGTCAAGGCCGATGGGTTCACGTACACGAGGATCATCAATCCGACGACCCGCGCGCTGGAAAGGCGCTACGCCGCCGTCGATATGGGAAGCGACTCGCTCGCCGTTGCGTCAGGTCAAGCGGCGACGTTCCTGGCTATCGTCAACCTGTCAAGTGGCGAAGTGGGGGACAATGTCGTCGCCTCTCCGTATCTATATGGCAATACCTGGAACCTGCTCCACAACACATTAAAGCGTCTTGGGATCAGCGTGAGGACGGCAGATCCTCGAAGGCCCGAGACGTTCGAACGTGCCATTGATGATCGCACGATATGTCTGTTCGGAGAGGTGATTTCGAATCCTTGTCTGATTCCGCTCCCCGTCAAACAGCTGGCCGAGATCGGCCGAAAGTACGGCGTGCCTTTGGTCGTGGACAATACGACGACGCCACTGGTATGCCGGCCGTCAGATCTCGGCGCTGCGATTACGACGTACTCCGCAACGAAATATATATGCGGCCACGGCACGACGCTCGGCGGACTGATCGTTGACAACGGCGAGTTTAGCTACCGGGGAGCCTCTCGCTTTCCCTTGTTCAACCGTCCCGACGATGCGCATGGCGGAATTGTCTGGCATAACGCCGTGCGCGATGTAGACGATCTTGGAAAGAGCGAGTTTCTCCTCAAGGCTCGCATGACCTGGTTGCGCGATACCGGCGCGGCGATCGCCCCGTTTGCGAGCTTTCAACTGATCCAGGGGCTTGAAACGCTGCCCCTTCGCATGAAGCAGCACTGCGCGAATGCCAGGATCGTGGCCGACGTTCTCAAGGAGCATCCTAAAGTGCGCCGTGTCTTCTACCCGGGGCTCTTTGAAGGCGCCGATCGGGAAACCGTCGAACAGACACTCAATGCTGCATACGGACACGGGGCGATGGTCATGTTCGAAGTGGAGGACGAACAAGCCGGGCGCAAGTTCATCCAGAACGTCGACTTGATGTATCACGTTTCGAATGTAGGCGATGCCCGCACGCTCGTGACCCATCCTGTCTCGACGACCCACACCACCGTCCCGCGGGAAAAGCGCGAAGCCGCCGGCATATTTGGCGGATCGATCCGGCTTTGCGTCGGTATCGAAGATGTCAACGACATCCTGCGCGATCTGGACAAGGCGCTTTCCGCAATCTGACAACCTGCAAGGCGATCAGGAGGAGGTTCTCATGAATCAGGCAGACGCTTGGAAATTGAGGTCATCACGCTATGAGGCCGTTCAATTCAGCCGAGAGATCAATAGGCAGCTCTCCGAGCTGAGGCCCGACAACATAACGGGAGCCGCTTATATTGCTAAAGATTACGCTGTCATCACAGCGTGCACTCTCGCGACTGTGTCGGTCTCGTGGTGGCTCTACCCGCTGGCCGTCCTTCTGATTGGTGCCTATCAGCGCGGATTGACAACCATCGCTCATGATGCGGCTCACCGCACGCTCGCCAAGAACACGACCTGGAACTACGTCCTCGGCATTCTGTTCGCTTCCTATCCGTTGTTCCAGCGCCACTGGGCCTACCGGATCTCGCACGTCTATTTACATCATCCCTATCTCGGGGACCCGGACAAGGATCCCGACCTGAAGTTCTTCCTGGCCAGCGGCGTTTACGACGTGCAGCCTCCGGAGCGGTACGCCTTCAACATGATCTGGAAGCCGATCTTCGGCGGCGCGACAGTGGCGTATCTGAAGTATCTTTGGACCAATCGATTTTCGATCACACATGCCGAGGATCAGAGCCGCTCAGGCATACTTATCGACAAGTATGGCTTCTATCTCTTCTGGATCAGCATTCTAGTCGGGTCATATGCTGTTGGGCTGCTCCATATCGTCGTCCTGTTTTGGATCGTGCCCTATCTCACCACGTTTCAGGTCCTCGGCTGGTTTATCGAGCTCGCCGAGCACTCACCTATGTGCGAAACCGAGACGCAGAACGTCTATCTCACCAGGAATCGGAAAGGGAATTTCCTCGAGCGGGCCATCCTTGGACAGAATCTGGATGAGTACCACCTTGAGCATCACCTTTCGCCGGGTATCCCGTTTTGGCTGTTGCGCAAAGCTCAGAAAATCCGAATGCAGGATCCCAACTACGCGAAGGTTGCCGCTACCTGGGGCGGGCTCTTTGCCAAGGGACCTCAAGGTCAACCTAGCGTCATAACTCAGTTGAAAGAGCGAAATCGACGCTTGTACGAGCAGTCCGTTGCCGAGGCTCGCACGCGAGGGCTGGTGGCGTGACGTTGCTACGGCCAGAGAGCGCCCGAGCCGTGGTCGGCGTCACTTCGAACCGTCTTTTGGTCGATGGTGTGCATCGCGACTGGTTGCGGCGCAAATACGTGCAGGCACTCCATCGTCATGCGGGAGTGGCTTGCGTCATATTGCCGACGGTCGACGCCGAAGATGCGAGGGAGGAGGTCGCCCCGGCGATCATGCGCCGGCTCGACGGCTTGGTGTTGACAGGTGATGAATCGAACATCGACCCCGCCGTCCTGAGAGCGCCTGCGTCCTTGACGGAGGCTGACCGGCAGGACGTTGAGGTTGGGATCCTTGACCGTCCGCGGGACAGGCTCTCTGCCCTAACTATAGAGAGCGCCATCGCGCTCGGAATGCCTATTCTGGGCATCTGCCGTGGCCTTCAGGAACTCAACGTCTATTTCGGCGGCACGCTCCGCTCATCGCTTGCGGAGTGGAGGCCGGAAAGTGGCGCGATGCATGCCGAGAAGCCAGATCGTCCAAGAGACCGTCAGTACGACGCCGCGCACAGCGTCAGGATATCTTCCGATGGCGCGCTCTTTCCAATCGCGCGAACGATCGAAGCACAAGTCAACTCGCTGCACAATCAAGGCATCGAGGCGCTTGCCCCGGCGCTGAGGCGGGAGGCGTGGGCGCCTGACGGTTTGGTCGAGGCGGCTTCGGTCATTGGCGCCCCGACGCTGCAAATCGGTGTGCAATGGCACCCCGAATGGCACGTCTCAACCGATCTCCTCAGCAAGCAACTGTTCAAGGCATTTGGAGAGGCGTGTGTTGGGTACTACCGAACTAAGAAGAGCTAGAGGCGGATTGTGACATTTCAAACCAAACGTGGTCCGTGCGGGTCGAAAGGAGAGTCCCTCGGAGCCGATGCACGCGTCTGGTCCTGCGAGCGTCGAGCGCCGCCTCGCGGGCACAGGAAGACTGGGCGATTGACGAATCGCTTCGCTCTAGGAGTGTTCTTTGTGGCGCTTTATGTCGTCGTAAGCGCGGCAGGCGAGGTTTATGCGGCGTCGTATTTTCAGCAAGCGGATGTGTTCGTCGCGCTCCTGCTGTCCTTCGCTGTGGTTTGTCTGATGTTCAATCTCCTGGCTCGCCACGAGGGAGGCGAGGCAACGGTCGCGAAATGGTCGCTCCTGGTCTTCGTCGCGCTCAATGTCGTGACAGCAATCAGCTGGATCGGCCTATTTATCGGACTGAAATACGCTGAACCTGCGATCGTCGTCGCCTTCATGGTGGCGCTGGGGCCCACCGCGACGGTGTGGTTAAACGCACTGATCAGGCGCCAGGGTGCCCCTCCAGCATCCGATATTGTCGTAAGCGTTACGATCGCAACGATCGGGAGTTACATGATTTGGATCTCGGCCAGCGGCAACGCGGGCGTGGAGTGGGGGGCTCGATCGTCCTTTGGCATCGTCTTGGCCATCGTGGCCGGCCTATCGCTGGCTCTTACAAATATACTTGTCAAACTGCTGTTCGACCGTGGGTTTTCTAGCCGACAAGTGCTGGCGCATCGCTTTTATGGAACGATTCTCTTGCTGCTGGGACTGGTCGACCATTCATCTATCGTGCCTGAGATCTCGCAGCATGGGTTTGCGATCGCAACAATTGGGCTGTCGACGATCATTGTTCCTTTGCTCTTGATCCAACAGGGCATTCGCCGCGTAGAACCCTTCACCGTCAACATGGTCCTGTCCACCGCCCCTATCATCACCTTCCTGTTTCAATACTTCGATTCTCGCATCGTGCCTTCGTCACATACGTTCATTGGAAATGTTCTCATTACGGCTGTCGCTGTCGGCAACATCTACTTGCAGTATCGGAGATCCGCATGAAAGAACGGAATTGTGTAATCGTAGACGCATACTCTACCGGCCGTTACCTACCGGAAGAATTCAAGCGCTATGGAATTGGAACGGTGCATGTGATGTCGGCTGCACAGATTCCCCCGATATTCCAATCGCATTTCAATGCGGATCTGTATGATGAAGTCATTCGCCCCAGCGAGCGCATGGGATATGACGACATCGTTGAATATCATCTTCAGGCTCTCCATGGCAGGGAATTGGAGTTCGTTATCGCGGGCTGCGAGACCGGAGTTGAGCTAGCCGATTCTTTGTCGGAGCGGCTGGGCTTACCTTCAAATGGGACCGCGCTATCCGCTGCTCGGCGTGACAAAGCGCGATTGTCTTGCGCGCTGACCTCTGCAGGCGTGCGATCGATCAGACAAGTCGTGTCCGACAGTGCTGTAGAGATCGCGAGCTGGAAGCGTGAAGCGAAGTTCGATGAGATCGTGATCAAGCCTCTGAACAGTACGGGTACCGAGGATGTATTCTTTTGCTCGACAGATGCTGATATTCAGCGGGCTCTCAGCGCAATTGTCGGGAAGACGAACCGTGTCGGAGCGTTGAATCGTTGTGCCCTTGGGCAGGAAAAAATAAACGGCCAGCAATACACCGTAAATGCCGTCTCGATCGACGGGGAAGCCTTCGTTACGGAGGCCTGGACCTATGACACGGTTCCTATTGAGGGGGCATCATCGGTCTGCTCACTTGAGAGATTGTTGGGCGGCAGCGAACCAATCGTTCAGGAACTGTCCGACTACTTGGTGCGTGCGTTGCAGGCGCTTCAGATCGTCGACGGACCAGCTCATGCTGAGATCATCGTCGATCATCGGGGACCGGTTCTGGTGGACTTCGGAGCGAGGCTTCAAGGGACCATGTCGGCAAAAGCACGAACGATGGCGTTGGGGCACAACCATATGACGCTGACGGCCTGGCGCTACGCAGATCCCAAGGGCTTTGGTGAATATATGAGGCTGCGCGGGCCCTACAAGCGGCAGGCTCACGCACTATGCGTCTCGCTGATCTCGGATATGGGCGGTGTCGTTGCCGGTCACCCGGGACTCGAAGCAATCCGCAAGCTCCCGAGCTTCGCGGATGCCATTGCATTCGTTCCGATTGGTCAAGAGCTGGTTCCCACGATCGACTTGGCGTCGACACCAGGCATCGTTTATCTCGTGAATAGCGAGTTGACTCAGCTTGAGGATGACTATCGCAAGTTGCGAGCAATGCGGATGGACCAGGTGTTCGATTTAGTGACGCAGGATCGCGACTAATGCCAACTGATGCCAGGTTGACCGGAGCGAATCCAGCCCGCGCGGCGATGATCGGCGTAAGCGACTTCGATGGCGTTCTGCGAGGCAAACACGTCTTAGGTGAAGATCTCTCGGATGGAGATAAAGTTATCAAGTTCTCTGAAGCGGTGCTGGCGTGGGATTGTTCGGACCGGCTCATTCCGGCCAGTTTCACGCAAAAGCCGCTATCAGCGTTCGGAGATGCTGACCTGCGTATTCTGTCAGGCACCGGCCGTTCGGTGTCTCATGTCGGCGATCAATATCTCTACCTCGCGGAGTTCACGGGCGCACATGAGAACATCTGCCCGCGCGGTGTTCTGCGCAGGGTCCTGCGAAGGGCTGCTGACCACGGATACGACTGCACTGTCGGGTTCGAGTTTGAATTTATGCTGTTCAAGGAGAACGCAGACACGATCGAAGAAAAGCCGTTCGGCGAATGGGCTCCTTTTACGCGCGGCCCGTTCGGCTACTCGATTGCGCGCTCTGTCGCGCAACATCAGTTATTCGATGAGATCTTGGCGCTTTGTGAGAAGGCAAGAATACCTCTCAGCGGACTGCACTTTGAAACGGGACCTGGCGTGGTCGAAGCGTCACTTCGTCATTGTGATGCGCTGGAAGCTGCCGATCGAGCAACCATATTCAAGTCGATGATTAAAGCCTGGGCGCAAACGCGAGGCATGATGGCTACATTCATGGCCAAGGTTTCCGAGAAATGGCCCGGCCAGTCTGGCCATATTCACATCTCGATGTCCTCGGATAATCAGAATGCGTTTTACGACAGTGATGCGTTCGGCAACGTCTCGAAGCTTATGAGGCAATTCATCGCCGGACAACTAGAATACATGAATGAGTTCTGTGTGCTCGCTGCGCCTAACTTCAACAGCTACAAGAGATTGGTACCTGGCTGCTGGGCACCAATCTGTCCAAGCTGGGGAGTTGACAACCGCTCCTGCGCAATTCGCGCCATTCCGGGAGAGCCATCTGCCCATCGCCTGGAGTATAGGCTGCCTGGCGCAGACCTGAACCCATATCTCGCGCTCGCAAGTGCGATTGGTTCGGGAATATTGGGTGTCGAGACAGGTCCGGCACTGCCGGCTTCGATCGTCGGTGATGCAAGCGCGGAAATGTGTCGGCCGTCCGCTAGACTGCCTCAAAGCCTATCAGAGGCAACTTCTCAGTTTGCAGAGTCTGCAGCGGCAAGTGATGTCTTCGGAGAAAGGTTTGTTGAGGCGTTTTCTTGCTCGCGCCGTTGGGAGTGGGAAGCCGTTCAACATCGGGTCACCGACTTTGAACGTCGGAGATACTTCGAGATCATTTAGCTTGAGCTCTTCGACAGTTCTGAACTTCATTCCTCTGGCCGGTGCCGGCCACACTATTGCGGCTGCCCGTTCCGCTGATGTTGGACTTCATACAGAGCAAATGTGCGTTACTCGTTAAGTGAGGACCTCGGGACGCTGAGGAGGTCTGCAGTTATCTGCTCTGTGGCAGCAACCGCGATTGCTCCGTTGGGATACTAGATTATATCTAACGTCCGGTCCTTCTCGTAAGCTTTACATCGGCAAGCAGATGGTGGAGCTCAAGCATGCGCCCGGTTGGTAGGTATCCCTCGCAAGCCGTCGAGCGTGCGCGCGCTTGCCTGGGTTGGTCCCAAAGCGGCAAGACAAGCGCTGCGGTCCGTCAGCCAGAAACTCACTCCGGCTGAAGTGAGCGAGCTGAAGTTCCTCGCCTCTTCATTGCCGACTTGGCTTGCCAGACCGGTAAGCGGACTGTAAGCGTAGCTCTGCGGCCCTTTTGATGATTGACGCTTGACGAGCCGCGTGCCGCGACGCCGCGGCTTCCAAATTTGGACAATGCGCTGGCGGCGGCCTCGAGCATCCTCGGGGCGACGAGGTTGGGATCGAACTGTGCGGGCCCCAGAGGCGCATATTTTCATATTCCAGATGAGTAGGGTCGCCGCTGGCATCGAGGTACTCGGCATAGCCGGGCGCACCGCCGACGTCCTCGAGCAGGAGGGATGTCCCTCTAACGTCGTGGTGTCGAACCATTTTTCGAGTTTGATCACTTGGTCTCAGCTGTCACCGAAGTCATAGAGATAATGGATCGTCTTCGCGCCGGTCTCCTGAACGATATTGAAGGGCCGCGTCTTGCGATGCATCGATGGGCTGAGGGCCAAAATCTCCTCCGGGATCAGGGATACCCCGACGTCCTTCGCCGGCCAGGAACTCGAAGAGATGGCTGTTCGTCCGGCCAAACGCCGCCTGAAGCGTCAGATGCAGCCGATCAAGGCGCAGCGTGAGCGGCACGACAAGGCATCGCGTCACCTCCGGTTTCACATCCTTGAGAGGTCACCTTGATCCGGACCGAGGTCGTGTTCAGGCCCATGCCGCCAGCCTCGGATTATGTGCATGCATCCTGTAGATCGACGCTCAAGCCGTCCAAGGCAGCCAGGAGATGCTGTCCATTGGTTGGAAACCACCTTGACAGCGCTTTCGATACGTCAGGCGATGAGTTCAGCATTGAAGATTGAGCGGTGGACGCCATTTCTGAGTAGCGCTTACGATAATCGCAGGGTTGATTGCCTCAAAGCAGTTTGGAAAGACCGGCGGGGACCTGACAACGCTCTTGCCGATGTTTCTGCTGATACCCTTCGGCGGTATCCTTCTCGTCTTCGGATATGCACTGGGATACATGCATCTCGAAATATCTGGATAATCGTCGCGATATCGGTCGGAGCAATTTTGGTGGTGGAACCGATTCTCACGCTTTCTGCTGCTTCGAGACGGGCTAACGGTAGTTCGCCGATATCGGATTGGCGGTCGGTGTGCTTCGCACGTTCACTGCGCTATTTTTATGAGCGTATTCTAAGTGCGCTTAACTGGGCAGCATCCTCGGCGAGGTCCTATTCTGAAAAGGACTTGCGCAGCGTAGGTTCTGCTCACTCGAACGCGAGAAGAAGCGGTCGACTTGACGGAACGTTCTACATCGAGCCAGATCTACGCATTGTTGGATCCGAAACTCTTTGGTCGAACAATAGCATCTCCTCCCGGTTAATAAGAGCTTTGCTGCTGCCGAAAGCCTGACAATCGACCCTTGCGGTTCGCCATGCTCGACGGCTTTCGATATTCGGGAATGACTTTGGCAGGGCTATTTCTGGCAGCGCACATTTCCATACTGGTCACGGCGAGGCAGCGGAATCCGGACCGGCGCTACAATCGACTATCCCGCACCTTATGGGTCATCCCCTATTGCTGCCTCAGCACCACAACAGCTTCCATGAAATTGGAACTCGGACGGCGGGGTTGTGCATTCGGAGAGCATCCTTCGTCAGCCAACCGTCAGCCAGGCGGCCTATCCAGGGACGCTGCGCATTGTTGACCGTATGGGAGATGGAACATGACGGGCATTGGCCGACCTGGCGAACCGCACGTTGGGGCTGCGGGAGCCGACTCCACGTCGGTATCGAGCAGTGCGCATTCGGAGCCAAATTGTGTCCCTGCGGAAGGCCACCGAGTTTTCAACTCCGTCGTGGAGCGGATGCGCTTAGCGTCTGAAGATAGAATGGCGACGCTCACGAGCCTGCTCTCAGGTTCGGGTGTGGCAGTCCCCATTTCCTCAAGCGGTGAGGGGATCAACGCAGCGAAACAAAATATGGACGGCCTGCTTGAGGAACTTGATGCTTGCCACAGTGCTGCCATGGGCGCTCAGAGCTCGTCTGAGGCGCAAGAGCTGATCGATCAGGTTGTCAAAGCAGGCGCAGCAGTTCTGGACTACTACGCGAGCCTGTCTCCAGATGTGGCGCGCAGCATTCTGTCCGAAGATCAGGCTTGCCGAATTCGTGACCGGACTCTGGATGCGGGGAACGAATGCAACGCGCTGGCCGCACCGACTATCTACGCCTTGGAGAAGAGTAGGGAGAATGCGGGAAAGATACTCGAGCGGATGCGCCAATCCAATGCTCCGCCCGACCAGCTGATCCGAGCGGCTTCCAGTGTGGCGAAACACTATTTGGCCTGCACGGAGTGGTGGGAAAAGAAGGCATTGCGCTCTGAACGGATGCAGTCCGTCTGCGCAGCCACTGCCAGCTTGCCAAGTGCAACGGCCGAAATGCGACAGACCGAACAGGCGACACTACGGCTGCATACCGGCTGGGCACTGAATACGAGGTGCGTGCATCTGCAATCGCAAATCCTTCTCGCGCGGGTCATGATTGAGTCGCACGCGAGCACGCTCGACCCGGCCGTCAGGCAAATCCTCTTGGGTGAGAACGGTCGGGCGCGTCTACTCGGAACCTTCATGGGCGATGTTGTTCCGGCATTCCTCTCAACGGGCGACGCTGTTCTGAACAGCAAAGGACAAGCCCTCGACGCAGAGCACTGCGCGGTTCTGGAAGGGGTCATGGAGCGGCTATCGGAATTTGCGTCGGCGTTGCCCAACATGGTTGCCGAGCTAAGGAATAAGGGAGCAAGTCCCGAGCTTCCGTTGGATCTGTTGGATCAGATCGTGGAAGGATCGTGGGTCACGGCCCATGAGGTCATGCGCCTGCTAGCAGTGCAGCCGAAGACACCAGCCATAATTGCACCGCCAACGGAGGCTGACCTTGCGTTACCGGCCGACACTGCCGGCAACGACCCGGCGGCCGAAGCCAGTCCAGCGCGAAGGAAAGGGAAGGGCAAGCGGAGGCAGGCCGGAGGTGCGGGGAGCTCGGCAGCCGGGCAGCCCGAGCCGCAGCTCGCTAGGCCCGAAGCCGACACGGTGCGAACCACCAAGGTTATTGTGCTCTCGGATCTGGGCACGAAGAAACTCGCGAGCGCGGAAGAGGCGCATACGAGGATGTCATCGTCCGCGAGGGAACACTTGGCAATATGGCAGGCCCCGCCATCGAAGGAGACACTGACGCGCCTGCTCGCGCGATTGGACGAACTCTTGCAATTCGATCTGCGCAGTGAGCAAAGAGCCGTTTCGCAAGCGCGCCACATGAAGCCCGAAGATGCCGAGCACGTCGTGGACACCGTGGTTGAGCGGCTGCAGAGCCAATCCGCGGAGATTGAGGCCTGTGTAACCGCGCTGGACGAACCTCGCCGACGCGGCCTACTCACGCCTATCCAAGTGCCCGAAGTGCAAAAAAAAATAGTCCGCCTCAAGGCGATGTTGTCAGAGGTTAAGGGGCAGGCACGTACTGCGAAGGCGCAAAAGGCTTCGATCGAGATCGATTGCATGAAGACCTATGCGTTTCCCTCGCAGAAGTACCTCGAACGGTTGCAGGCGGCCGAGGAGTTGGCTCCCTTGGAGGCACCGCGCGCGCTGAAGGGTGAGCCAGGAACGCTGTTCGAGCTCAAGCTGCAGCCTACGCCACTGCGCAATGGTACGGTGAATCCGATGTGGGTGCACATCCATACGAAGCGGCCGGTCTATGCGTGGCAGTTAACGACATTGGATGACGCCGAATTCGCCGCTTGCCACGTGAAATCCAACGAACAGCGCGGCTACAATCGCCTCTGGCAGAACGCTCGAGCTGCAACGGGTCACGAAGACGTCGTGATCCACCGCGGCAAGCTCACGCCTGCGTTCTGCAAGTCCTTGTTAGGTTCCGCTTTTAGCGGCTATCCAGGGTATCCTTTTGCCGGAACGGAGCGCGGGGCACGCAGGTGACTCGATACGAGACTAGTTAAGCGACTCGATAGAGTGCCGCTTGTGGTACGGCATCGGTCTTCTTCGCATCCGGATCCAGTGGCCGAATGAACCGCACTTTGGGCTCCAGGCGCCAACTCCTGAGTTAAGAAGCCGGATTGAGCTGTTGGAGAGGCGAGCGTTCGCCATTAGCAACTCCAGGGAGAGGCCCAAGAGTTCTCTGAGCCGGGCGAGGATACGGCGGAAGATACTATGGGGTGACCGGCAAAGGCGTGAGAGTATTGAGGCTGGTCATGAGCAATGGAGCACCCCATGCAAAAGGCAAACGATCTCGGCCGGTCTTCCACGGTCCTGGAACAAGATAGCACGCTGATCGCAGTCATTGAGATGAGCCTCTCAAGCTGGCTCGTCGCTGGAATCGTTCCCGGGTTGGATCGTCATCCGTTGAAGAAGCTTGGCGCCGACGAAGACGCGCTGATCCAGTTGCTACACCGCTGGCGCGAGGAGGCGACAAAGTGTGGGCACGCGATCACACGCATAGCGGTCGCCTTTGAGGCGGGGCGCGATGGTTTTTGGCTGGCTCGCTGGCTGCGGGCTCGTGGCGTCGAGGCCTTCGTTATCCACTCAACAAGCGTCGCCGTCCCCCGCGAACACCGGCGGGCTAAAACCGATCGGCTCGACACCGAGCATTTGAAGCGCGCTCTGCTCGGTTGGCTACGCGGCGAGCCGAACCATTGCCAAATGGCAGCAATCCCTAGTCTCGATGAAGAGGACGCCCGGCGTCCGAACCGCGAGCGTGAGAACCTTGTCAGCCAACAAACCAGCATTGTCAATCGATTGAAGGCACGCCTTCGCCTCGTCAGGGAGCAGATCAGGGAGATCGAGGCGGCTCGATTACAGCGTTTGCAGGTTTCCGAGAGCGGAGCGCACGCGATGGTCAAATTGCTGGCGCGCATCATTGGCGTTGGAATCGAAACAGCGGACATGCTCGTGCATGAGATCCTCTCCCGGCAATTGAGAGATCGCAGAGCAGTCGCGCGTTATGCGGGCCTCACGGGCGCTCCTGATGAAAGCGGCAAGCGAAGACGGGAGAAAGGCCTTGCACGCGCCGGCAATGCTCGGGTACGGCGTGGGATGATCCAACTGGCCTGGCGCTTTCTCCTTTTCCAAAAGGACAGTGCATTAGCCCAATGGTTCCGCACTCGCGCGGCCGACGCGCGCGGCGCGCGCAAGACCATGATCGTGGCGCTGGCGCGTAAATTGCTCATTGCATTCTGGCGCCTGACGACGACAGGCGAAATACCTGTAGGGATCAAGTTACGCCCGGTAGCATGAACGCGAGACAAGACACCTCGATTGGGGCTTTGGCGAAGCAACCGCTAAACCCTGATACTCCGAGGTGGCGGTGACCCGAGCCACAACTTGGTCCATATGACCTCGCGGAAGAATGGGCCCGCTGCCCGAGCTTCGCTTGCGATGCGCATTGCTGCATCATGGTCGAAGATTGCGTTCGACCGCATACAAGTACGCGGCGCGATGGCCCGCCGGATATTGCAAGCTCCCTCGGAATGTCTCTCAATCGCCATGCCATGGAGAGTTCGTGGTTACGCCCTGCCGCCCGACCATGCTCAGGCCCACCAAGGGGGATGGGCCCCCCTCTCCGCCGCCATCGCTCGCCAGCGCTGCGCTTTGGGGCAAGCGAGCGACGGCGGCTCCGAGGGGATGGCTTCGTCGGGACCCCAACGATCAATTTGCTGAACTTGACGTCACACGACTGCCCCACCCAAAGGAAAAGAATTGCCTAAGAGCTCTTGACAGGAAACACCCCATACAAGTTGTGGCCGACGGCTGAGAGGACGACATTGGCGGCGTCGCCGGCGCGGCCTTTGAGGTAGCAGCGGCCGAGGTGGCCTTCGGCCTTCATGTGCCCGATGATGGGCTCGATGGCAGAGCGACGGCGCAGCTCGCGCTTGATGACACCGAAGACGCTGCGCTTATGGCCGGAGATGAAGACGGGACGGGGATTTTGCGCATGGTGGCCGCGGTACCCCTTGTCGACATAGGCCCGCTCGATCGGACAGCCGGTGAGCGTCTCGGTGCGCTCGATGGCGTCCCGCAGGGTGTGCCCATCATACGGATTGTCGGGCATTGCGCTCGCGTGCAGCACGAACAGTCCGCCGGGAGCGCGGCGATTGTTGGTGACGACGGAGGCCTTCACGCCGAACTCGTAAGGCGCGGCGGCCTTGGTTTTGCCGATGCACTCCACCTCCGGGGCGTGGAAGGAATAAAGCTTGAAGCCGCGCTGGCGCTGCTGTTGCGAGCGGATCTGCGAAGCCCGGCTGAGCGGGAGGACGAAGGCGTTCTCGAGCACAGCTCGACCTTCGATCTTGCGGCCGATATCGCGGATGATCCGGCCCAGCCGGCTGCGCAGGATGCGCAACTGCCGCTGATGCCGCCTGAATTGCTTGGCATGGGCGTAGCGTCCCGCCATCATTGCCGCGGTCTTGGCGACGCGCAGATAGGATTGCCGCAGCTTGACCCCGTGCTTCCGCGCTATGCGGTTGAGCCCCTTGATCGCTGCGTGCAAGAGCTTGGCATCGGTCGGGAAGGTGATCGCCTTCGGCTGCACGGTGGTATGTGCGCCATGACGGCGCGAAGAAGGAGGTTGAGTATGTAGACCATCTTCCGAGCACTTGCTGCGCAAGAGATGAGGGCAGGCCCCTCGGACTCGGATTGCAGGATCAGAGTCCAAACCGCCACAAGCTGCTTTAGCTCAATGGCTGAGGTGGTGAGCGTTGCTGGAAAAGGCGGGCGATCAGCCTGTCAGGTGAGCCACGGGAAGACGAACGCAAGTAAACCGCCGATGATGCATCGAAAGTACAGTTCAGCTGTTGTCGAAACCAGGGGCGATACCACCTCCTGGGATCAAGCGCGGCGAGAGCCTGTCTATTGGCCGGGCGACAACCGGTGTAGAGGCGGCGTGATCCCGATGGCAGGCTCTTGCGCGGAACATGGGAACCTGCGTCGCGATGCCAAGGGAGACCCCAAAGGCGGCGGACCCGCCGAGGGCAGAGTACCAATGCGCGACGCAGGGGCGGACGGGTTCGTAATAGTGATGAGGCCCGGTAATACGGGCGGAGCGAAGGGACCCGATCTTCCAGCCAAAGTCACAGGCCAACCGGAAACGGGAGGAGCCGATGACTGAGGCAAAGTCGTATCAGATCCCCAAACATCTCGTTTGGGAAGCTTGGAAACAGGTGAAAGCGAACCGCGGGTCAGCGGGTGTGGACGGGGTCTCCATCGAGGAATTCGAAAAGGACTTGAAGAGAAACCTCTACAAAATCTGGAATCGAATGTCGTCGGGGACATACTTTCCGCCTCCCGTCCGTCTCGTGGAAATTCCCAAGGCTAATGGAGGGAAGCGTCCGTTAGGAATACCCTCTATAGCTGACCGCGTGGCTCAGACGGTTGCAAAGATGGTTATGGAGCCGACGATGGAACGAATATTCCATCCCGACTCCTACGGCTATCGGCCCGGCCGTTCGGCGCTTGACGCAGTGGGGACAGCGCGAAAGCGCTGCTGGAAATTCGACTGGGTTATCGACCTTGATATCAAGTCGTTCTTCGACTCGATTCCTTGGCACCTGATCGAAAAGGCCGTCGCCCACCACACGGAACTGAGCTGGATTCGTCTCTACGTAAAGCGGTGGCTGCAAGCTCCCGTGGAGAAAGAAGACGGAATCCTAGTGGAGAGAACACGCGGAACCCCGCAGGGTTCAGTGGTTTCACCGCTGCTCGCAAATTTGGTTCTGCACTATGCATTCGATCACTGGATGCAGCGGACCTTCCCTTGTTTGTGTTTCGAAAGATACGCTGACGATGCGATAGTCCATTGCAGAACTGAAAGCGAGGCTCGAACCGTGATGGAGGCGATCCGAAAACGTCTTGCGGAATGCGGTCTGGAGCTCCATCCGGAGAAAACCCGGATCGTCTACTGCAAGGATAATAAACGGAAAAAGGAATGCGAACACATCTCGTTCGACTTCCTTGGCTACACCTTCCAGCCGCGCAGCGCTCGCGATCGAAAGGGCGAGAAGTTCCTCAACTTCCTCCCGGCAATCAGCAACAAGGCTGCCAAAGGAATCCGACAAACCATTCGCTCATGGCGACTGGGTTCGACGCGAAACCACTGGAGTCTTGAAGAACTCGCCAAGCTGATTGATCCTGTCGTGCAAGGATGGCTGAATTATTACGGACGGTTTTATCGGACGGAATGTGTCAACGTCCTTCGTCACGTAAACGACGCGCTCGCCCGTTGGACGAGGCGGAAATACAAGCGGTTGAAAGGCCGGAAAGTCGCCTCAGTATATTGGTTGGGACGGCTCGCACAGCGCGATCCGAACCTACTCTATTTGTGGCGAGTCGGCATTCGACCTGCGGCTGGAAGATAGAAGCCGGATGAATCGAGAGGTTCACGTCCGGTTTCGTGAGAGCCTCGGGGTGCAATTCCCCGGGGCTACTCGACCGACCGTGACGCGCTTGAGGCCTGGCTGCGTAACGTGCCGGCCTCGTGCGCCACCCGCAGGCGCTCGGCCAGCAGCAGCTCCAGCTTGTCGCCGAGCCGCTTGCGCCAATGGCTCAGGTCCGAGCGCTCGTGCGTGAAAGCGTGAAGCGGGTCGCGATCCCGGGCCGGCCGTTCTCGCTGTAAAGCGGAGCGATCTCACCGTCGATCCAGTCCCAATCGATCTTCGGCCGGCAGAACCAGCTCGTGATCATGTTGATGAACTGGTCCAGCCGCGCCCGGAACAGATCGTTCGATCCCGTCGTCTTGTGCTTCTTCGGCCGCATCGTCCCCTCCGATGCACCACACAATCATGGTTCGCAACGAAGGGAAATCCACAAAACGAAATCGCAAGGTTTGGCGGTCTTGAGCTCCAAATCCTTGCAATCTCAAACGCCCCCTCAGCCGAAAAACAGACTCCCGCTCAATCGCTTAACCCTTGTTCACGAACGACTAGGTAATCCTAGCAACGAACAGCACCATTTCCATTCGCATTAATGACTTCTTCAAGAAGGAAGGCAAAGTTGAGCATGCTCAGAGGACGGGCCGAAGAGGTCCGTGGTGCGCGACGCTGTAGCCGAGCCGCGGAGCCACGCAGGACGCGAGGCGCAGCATCAATGGGGGCAGCGCGACCAGACGATGGCTTAGCCGCCGCCGGCCAAGACGAGGATGGCGTAGATCGGTGCTGACTAGGGTGAGAACTCATTAATTTTTCTGCTGTGACAATACGATACTGATTCTCTTTGGGGAAGGATTGGGATCGTGATCAGGAATTTGTTTTGCCGAGCGACGAGCAGTAGCAGCGGATCGAACCTCATCTGCCAACCGACGTGCGCGGTTTCGAGCGGCAAGACGATCGCCGCATTATCAGCGGCATCATACACGTGCTGAAAAGCGGCTGCCGTTGGTCCGATTGTCCCGAAGCCTACGGACCTCCTACGACGATCTATAATCGCTTCGCCCGGTGGGCGCGGCGCGGCATATGGGAAAACCTGTTCCGGGAGCTTGCCGGCAACGGTCGATCGACGGACACCCAGATGATCGACTCCACGCACGTCAAAGCGCATCGCTCGGCAGCGGGCGGAAAAGGGGGGCAGAAGCAGGCTGTTGGTCGCTCGCGCGGAGGGCGCAACACGAAGATACACGCACTCACAGATGCTAAGGGGCGCCTGGTCGCCATTCTGTTGACTGGAGGCGAAGCGCACGACTGTCCGATCGCAGAACGCCTGATCCGCAGGGGCAAGCGGCCGAAACGGATGCTCGATGACAAAGCCTATGATAGCGCCGAATTGCGTGAACAACTCGATGAGCGCGGAACCAAGCCGGTTATTCCAAACCGCAGCAATCGCAATCAACCGTACGGCTTCTCAAAGCGTTCTAGCCTGCTCCGGGCTCCTCTGTGTTTGGCCGAGGCAAATATTTGGGCGATGTAGCCACGCGATTTCAAAAAATTCTCTGTCGCCGCACAGACTGAGGCGTCGTTGTCAACAACGGAAATCACAGGCGCGGACAAGACGAGCCCTCCTGAAGGAGGAATAGCGGCTGCAAGCATTAGCCACCTTCGGCGAAAGA
>NZ_JALGCN010000024.1:0-113984 GCF_038085055.1 Bradyrhizobium sp. ISRA442 | reverse complement strand
AGCGGGCCTCCTGTGCGTGGCGGCATTGGCATGCCCCAGCGCATCAGCTTATCTCGGTTTCGGCTCCTGTTACGGTCCATCGGCGTCGCGCAGGGGGCCGCGCGGGGGTAGGATGGAAGTCGGGCTTTGTCCGCCAAGATGCGAGGGTCTTGACACATCCGCCGGGTTCGCTTTCCGAACGGGCGCGCCGATTATTCGGACCACCTCGATCAAGAGGAAAGGTTCAGAACGCCGCGGCTTCGGGCGGAACATGGCGTCAGGCGAACGCGGTGAGCGTGCCTATCCCCTCGGTGCGCTGGCTGCCGAAAGTCCCGCGGCTTCGGCGAAAGCGAGGAACAGTTCCAGAGTTCCAGGCTTCGTAAGCGAGCCGGTCTGCATGTTTTCGCGCTTTGTGACCGCGCCGCACCGCGCGCCAATACGGCGCGCTGGGGGCTGAAATCGCCGCTGAAAGCTCTTCCGGTTCAAGGTAGCGCTTAGAACAGGAACGTCGCGCGCCCGCCACTGTTGACCCCTGCACGAGCCGCGCCCACGCCGCCATACCCGTCATTGCCCGCGGCGGCAATCGGAGCCGGCTCGTCGCAGACGTTGCACAGGCTTACAATCAGGGAAGTGCTCCATGTTCAAGATTGCGTTAGCAGCCATGATAACCGCTGCCGCTCTATCGGCCCCGCTCGCCGTTCCGGCCAGCGCGGCCCAGGGCCTTCAGATGGCACAGGGCGTCGACGTTCAGGTCGGACGTGACCGGGACCACTCAAGTGATCGCTACCGCTACGACCGCGACACCACGGTCGGCGTCAGTCCAGGTGGCGTTACTGTTGGTCCCCGCGAGCGCTGTCGCACAGTAACGACGCGAGTGGAGGGCGATAACGGCCGCATGGTAATGCGGAAAGAGCGGCGCTGCGACTGAGATGCCGACCTTTCCCATTGAGCAAAAACCGGCGGGCGGCGTCTTTGCGCTCGCTCGTCCGCAGAGGCCGGCCTGAGGCGTCCCGAAACGGTGTCGCGCCGAGCGCACCGTCGAGAAGATCGTCGGCGCCGCCGCCGAGAAGGACGCCGACCTCAAGACCTGCGTTACGCTCTGGCGAGCGCGTCAATGCGCGGACACGCTTGATGGGAATAGGGCCGACGAGTTGCACGGTGCCGGCTGCGGGCACGCCGACCTTTTCGCTCGCCGAGGACGAGATGGAGATCGGAGTGGGCATTCGCGGGGAGCCCGGGCGTCGTCAACCTGGAGCGAGCCGATGCGATCGTCTTCGAGATGACGACCGCGATCACGGAGGATCTCGACCCGCGCGAAGGCACTGATGCCTTCTTCTCGTCAACGGATTTGGCGGCATGCCCGCGATCGAGCTTTGTCTGATGTACAACGCGGCGCGCAGGGCGCTCGAGAAACGCGGCTTGCGCATCGCCCGCTCGCTGGTCGGCAGCTACGTCACCTCGCTCGACATGGCCGGGTGCTCGCTCATATTAAGCTTGCTCGATGCCCAGACGACGGCGCTCTCGAACCATCCCGTGTGTACCGCCGCGTTGAGGTGGTGATCGCGTTATGATCGGCGAGCAATCGCGTTCCGCCCGGACGCGACGTCGGCCTGGGCGACGGTGCACTCAAGCTCCAGGTCCTTTCCTCCCTGAAATTGGCCGTGTTCCTTGGACGCGGCATTTCTTTTGCCCCGGTTGTGAAGCGCCAACGCGAAGATCGCGTTTTTGCGCGGTGGAGCCGCCGGATCTACGAAAGCGAAGGTGAGACCATGGTCAGATCGGATGTGGCCCCGTAACCGACGTTGATGGCCCGATCGACGGTCGGCGATGGGGTCGATCGGCCCTGGTCGGTCCACATCCTCTCATTCAACGATTCGCAGAGCAGCTTGTCGGCCTGACGGATGAGAGCCTCGCGCCTTTGGTGCGGCTTCGGCGGCCCGGCCCGCGAGAATCGTCGTCATCGTGCGCGCCCTCTCCAATTCCTTGGTGAGCGCCTTGCGGTCGCTGCCGCTAAGAGGCATCGGGTGATGCTTCGCTGCCATGACAGCATCCAGTTCCGGCCGCGCCGGCGACCACTTGAAACGCAGGCCAGCAGCCGTCTTCCTCGTGGCGCCCGGTCCGCTGCGCGCAGGTATTGTCCAAAAGTCGTCTGACATCCTTCCAGAGCGCCTCTCGACCATAGAGGCGGACGGCATCGACCTTCTGAATCTGCAGGATCCTGGCGCAGCGCCGGCACCCCACCCTCAGAATATGTTGAGGAATTTGGCTCAGCCGCAGCACCCCTACGGAGGGGCCCGACCTGCTCTCTGCGCGAGGTCGTCCAGAAGCGCCTGCCAGTATTCCGCCAGCAGCCGCCATGTCGCGGTCGAACATAATAAGAACAAAAGAGTCGATAGCCGGCGTGAAAAAGTATCCTCTTTTGGCCGCGTCCATGCTGTCGGAACGATGACCTGCCGTTCGTTCTTGAATCCGAGCCGCCGCGAGCTGGAGTTCTGCGTACCATGGCCCCGAGAGCCAACTGGAAAGGCTTCTTGCGTCTGTCGCTCGTCACCTGTCCAGTGGCTCTCTACCCAGCGACATCGGAATCCGAAAAGATCTCGTTCAACCAGCTCAATCGCGCGACCGGTCACCGGATCAAGTACGTGAAGGTCGACGCCGATACCGGTGACGAGGTCACCAACGAGGACATCGTGAAAGGATACGAACTCGAAGGGCAGTTCATCGAGGTCACTAAGGAGGAACTCGAGGAGATCGCGTTGGAATCAACGCGCACCATCGAGATCGACGAATCCGTCGACAAGTCCGACATCGACCCTCGTTATCTGATCCGGCCCTACCACCTGCGCCCTGATGGCAAAGTCGGCCACGACGCCTTTGCCGTAATCCGCGAGATGGACAAGGTCGCGATCGGCCGGGTGGTGCTGACCAACCGCGAGCATATCATTGCGCTCGAGCCGATGGACAAAGGCCTGGTCGGCACTCTGCTGCGCTATCCGTATGAGGTTCGCAGCGAGCAGGAGTATTTCCATGAGATCCAGGACGTGAAGGTCACCAAGGACATGCTCGATCTCGCCAAGCATATCGTGAACCAGAAGGCGGGCGCGTTCGACCCCGATAAATTCGAAGACCACTATGAGGCCGCGCTGATCGACCTGATCAATCAGAAACGGGCCGGCAAGACCATTCGGCCGAAGGAGCGACCAAAGGGCGAGAACGTGGTCGATCTGATGGAGGCGCTGCGGCAGAGCGTCGGTCGGGAGGCTGTGCCGGCGAAAGCAGCAAAGCCCGCCAAGAAGCCGCGCAAGGCGGCGGCGGGCCAGAAAGAGATGTTGATGCCGATCCAAGGCAAGAAGCCGGCCAAGGAAGCAGCGGCGAAGAAGCCGGCGATGGGCCAGCGGCGGAAGTCGGCTTAGGCGGTTGATGTCCGGGGCAGCGGCGGTGCATCAGGAAGACGCGGCCCAACGCGCGATAAAGTGCGTCAACCGGACGCTTCGATGACCTTCACCATCGGCATCATCTCGGATACGCACGGTCTACTTCGGCCGGAGGCTCTTCGCGTGCTGGCCCAGGTCGACCACATCATTCACGGCGGCGACATCGGTGATCCCGAGATCATCACCGCGCTGCGAAGAATTGCTCCCGTCACGGCGATCAGAGGGAACGTGGACACGGACGAGTGGGCCACCAAATTTGCCGAAACCGAGTTCGTGCGGCTCGCGGGACGGCTGTTCTACGTTCTGCACGATCTCAACAGTCTGGAAATCGACCCCGTAGCTCAGGGCATTGACGTCATTGTTTCCGGCCACTCCCACGTGCCGAAGATCGCTAACGTCGACGGCTTACTCTACGTGAATCCCGGCAGTGTCGGGTGCCGACGCTTCAAGCTACCGATCACGCTTGCGAGCCTCGAGGTCACGCCCGACGGATTGCAACCGATCATGCACGATCTTGAAGTCGGATAGGCCGCGCCGCAGCACGTGCAGCAGGCGAAGCTTTCGGCGTCATCTCGGCCGCCAGGCTGTAAGTCACATCGAAGGGCAGCGCCAGATAGGCAGATCGAGCTGTGGTTCGACATCGTCGTTCCACTGCGTTTGCAGCGAGGACAGCGACGCGCCTAGCAGGCGAACCGACTTCGGGAAAGGTATCTCGGCCTGCAGCAGGGATATCGCCAAACTCTCCAAATCGTCCCGGCTCGACACGATCGTCGGGACAGAGCCGGCTCCGAGTGATGATCTCGAAATCGAAGAACTTGACCTTGAGAGTCACGGTCCGTCCCTGGTTGCCGGTGCTCTCACAGTGACGCCAGACCTTGTCGATCAGTGGCCGGAGCTCGGCGGCCATCACGTCGAGGTCCGCCGAGAACGTGTTCTCGGCGCCGATGGACTTGCAGATGCGGTTGGTGCGGACGGGGCGATCATCGATGCCGCGCGAGATCCAGTAGTAATAGGCGACGGACTTGCCGAAGTTGGCATTCATGAACTCGAGCGTCTGGTTGCGGATTTTCATTCCGGTGAAGATGCCGAGGCCATTCATCTTCGCGCTCGTCGCCGGACCGATGCCTTGGAATTTGCCGACCGGCAGCGACTCCACGAACGTGGCGCCGTGCGGCTTCCGGTGATCCGAAGCGAGCTTCGACAGGAATTTGTTGTAGCTGATGCCGGCCGAAGCGTTGAGGCCCGTCTCCGCCGTGATCTTCTCGCGGATCCGAAGTGCCACGTCGCGGGCGAGGGGATGCCCTGAAGGTTTTCGGTGACGTCGAGACAGGCCTCGTCGAGCGACAAAGGCTCGATGATTGGCGTGTGTTCGGCGAAGATCTCGCGGATTTGCCGGCTGATGACCTTGTAGAACGCGGCTTGACGAAGATCAGATCGGGGCACTGCCGCTTCGCCGTGACCGAGCGCACGCCGAACGTCCTGGCTTCGTAGCTGGCGGCCGCCACGACGCCTCGTTGCGCCGAACCTCCCACGGCGACTGGCCTACCGCGAAGCTCTGCTCTGGGTTGTCGCGCTGTTCAACCGATGCAAACGCATCCATGTCGATATGGATGATCTTGCGACAGGGCGCCGTCTAGACGGCTTGCTCCGGATCGGGTCTCGCCATTCGCAAATTATAGACCCGCCAGGACGTCGCCGTCGTTAGACTTCGGTGGCGGGCGGGCACTGCGGGCAGGTATCGCCGATCGAATTCAGGACCTCCGCCATCGCGGCCACGGCCGCCTCCGACGATGCGCCGGGCGGCGGATCCGCCGCGCGATCTCCAAGACGCGGTCACGTGCGTGTGGATCGGCGCGATCCTGCATCCAGCCGTGCGCCTCGCACTCGCGGGATGGCGCCAGCCTCCTGCAGCACCGAGATGACCCAGCCGCGAAGCGTTCGAATCGCGGACCGTTTCTCCTTGAACATCAGCATTGAATGGTTCCTGCCAGGGCGAATCCGAGAACGCCATGGTCCGTTCCGGTCGGTTAGCGCAGGCCAGCAAATTGCGAGAGCTGCGGTTCGTCCCGATGTTCACGTTCGCCTGTGCAAAACGCTAGGCGCGGAGGGTCTTCCTTCTCGCCGCTCACAACGATCTGGAGTGTGCCGTCCGGCAGAGGGCGCTACAGCGCTTTGGCCTCGTCCCAGGCGGCGCGTAGCCAGACGTCGTACTCTTCGCTCGTCGTAAGGATTGCCGGCATCGCCCTGGGATTGATGCGCTTCAACTCGACGATTGGGATCGCAGTCAGAAAACCGAAGACGTCGGCGGTAACTTCGTCTTCGCCTTGCGGACACTGGTCCAGTCGGTCCAGAGGCGGGCGATGGCGAGAAGGGGCAGGACTCGTTGGGTGCGAACCAGACCGGCGTCTTCTTGCCGCGTACTCGCCGAACGAGGTGAGCGTTTGTGCGGCCCGAGCCATCGCTTCCAATGTTTGCTCGCCACGTTGCGAATATCGTGATCCTGCTATCGGGCTCCGCCCGCAGAAATTCCCTGAAGTCGACCGGTTTGCCTTGGCCTCGAGCTTCTCGGCTCGCTTTTTTTGTTGCGTCCACTAACGCCCGCTGCGACGACGGCATGCCCCATCGCGCCATGGCGATCTCGCGGCCGTCCTGACTATTGCGAATGATCGGTGCCGGTAGTCAGGAAAAATGCCGGGCACGGAAGGCAGGTTGGCAACTCGGTTGTTGAGAGCATCGAACAGGCGGCGGATCGCATCGACGTTGCGAAGCGATTCACAAATCCTTCCGCCCGGGCGGCAATTCGACGATTGAAACTGTTCAAAAGGCGATCAGGGTGCTGGACCTGAAACTGCAACTCGCGCCGAAGTGACCTGATTGAGGTCTCCTACAGGTCAGTGGCGCAGGGTCGCACCACACCGACGACCTCTTAGTCCGAGGGCAATTTAGCACGAAAATCCGGATGGTCGAAAAGCTTGGACCGCTGCTTCCTCGATGTTCTGAGCGGCGTCGATCAGGCGGCGGAGGCGGTGCGACCCATTTTGCAAGCGGTTCGCCGCGTCGAGAGAGGCTCTCGCCCTCCGCAAGTCGGCGAGCCATACAAGCGGAACGTTGGGTCAACGATGGGTTGGCCATCATCGCCTCGAGTTCGGCGCGCGGTGGAATGCCGGTCGAACGATGTCGGATTGATGCATCATGTCGGGATCGCGAGACACAATTTGATTCCAGTACCTGTCTATCCCGATTCGCGGGGGCCGCGGCGGAGATGGGCGCCTCTCGTTGGCGCGAGGCGAGAAGTTGTCCGCGAGCCACCCCGGCGGCCGCTGTTTCTTGTGATCAGGACACGTCTTGACGTATTTAACACTTTAAAGCGTGTTTTGTTCCTGCCAGCGGGATGCATCATCCTGCCGGATGAGGCGGCGAGAGCGAGATCCGGAACGCACCAGGCGCTTGCTTGCGCGCAACCTTCGACAACTTCGTCTGGAGCGATCATGGTCCCAGTACGATCTCGCCGACGAGACCCGTTTGCGCCAGGCGCTGATCAGCGCTCTCGAGCTTGCGACCGCAAATCCAACGTTGGAATCGCTAGACAAGATCGCGTTCGCACTCAATGTGGAGGTCGCGGCACTGTTCGCTGCGCCGCCAGTGAAGTCGCGGTAACGCATCCGCCGACGCGCCCTTTTGGCGGCCGCTCGTCGGCCCGGCGCGCTTCCGGTGGTTTGGCCAGCATCTTCGTCGTGATTCTCGGATGGGTCGGCGCGCGACCACGCGCGTCCTGACCGTTCGCGCTTCGGTAGAAAGGCGCATTTTTGCGGCCGAGTGAATACTCCTTGGAAAGTATGATCGAATCCTTTGGACAGGAGTTGCGGGTCCGATTGCAGGACTGCGCGGCTCCCGCCGGGAGCGGGGGCGGCGGCGCGCGTTCCGATCGGGGCGCGAATCCTTGTGGCGACGCACACATTGCCACAATGGCGCGCCGCGATGCGGGCCAAGGATTTGAAAGCGGCCGGCGTGCCGGCCCGAGGGTTTGGCTGCGGCGTGGTCGGCGCGAAGGTCGGCGCAGCGCCTCGCATCGGCCGCGCGAACGCGGCTCTGCGCGAAGCGTGGCAACACCGACAACGGCTTCGACCGCGGGCCGTGCTGAGCGTTTTCCCGTTAACGCGGTGCGTAGGCACCCTAGACGTCGCGGCCGGCAATTTTTTGGAAATCAAGAAGTGTAGGGGGGAACCGGAGCTCGTCACAAATGCGTGAACCGAACAAAACGGCCGATAAGGGACGCGGTCTTGCGCCGCATCGAACGCCTCGGCTCGTGCCATCGCGCGCACGCTCGGAGCCGGCACGGACTAAGCTGAGTAAAGCCGCTCTCGTGTGCTCCCGTGACCGATCAACGAGAAGTTCCGTCGATCCGAGCACCGCAGCGAGGCCAGTGCGCGTTTTGCCGAGCTCGATGCCAAGTGCTCGCCTGTAGGCTGGACGTGTCGCCTCTCTCGAGAGGCCCGCGGATGCACGGGTGTTGCAATCTGGTTCGCACGCACAGTCCACCAAACGGATCTGACTATACTCGACGAGGTGGGCGACTGGAGCGTGAGGTGGTTGAGTGTGAGCGGCAGCTTGCAGCAAGGGAAGAAAGAAGGACAGCACTGTTCCGATCAGAAATGCTGCACCCTCGGCGGCCCCGGCTCACGATCCCTAAAACCCCCAGCCGCGGCAGCCTCATCGATCTGGCGCTCGTCACGGGCCGCATACGGGAGAAATGAAGCGCTCGTTTAGAAGTTCCAAGGTGGGCGCCGGCGGAGCCAAGACACGGAGCGACCTTTACCTTTTGAGACGGCTCCGCCTCGAACTGCATCCAGATTTACCTTTCGTCGGAGCTTGCTCCTAATGGCCTACTGGTCATCGGTACCTTGCGGGATGGCCTAGCGCGAACTTGCTTGCCGCACGGCGATGCTACTTCCAGGTCTTCGACGGTTCGGATCTGCCGGGCACGACGAGCTAAATCGTCGTAGGCCTGCGCCACCTTGCGTAAGCTGTCCTTGGTCTGGCGATGCTCGCAGTTGTCTGCCTTGGCATGGAATTCTTCGGCGCGCATCTGCCAGTATTTCGGCCGGTGCATACGCTCAACTCCCATGGGAGTCCTCCACGGCCGGCTGATTGATTAACAATCCGAAGCCCGTAGGGTTCGAGCGTAATTTGTACTGTCCTAGTTTAGAGCGCGCAAATTTGCATTTAGGATATTGCGGATTCACGTATGTATACGCCGGAGCCGGGCGAGACTGCCACTCCGTGCCCCAATGAGCTGGATCCAATTGAAATGAAGGCAATTCCACTTCACCAGCATGTCGCCGAGACAAGAGTGGAGTCGCGAGCTGTTTCTGCCTAGGTGCTAAAACTGGAGCCAGCAAGCATCACCTCGATTCCGCGCGGATCGATCCCAAGTTCGCGGAATCCTGAACTGCCGGGCGAGGGAACATTGTCTGACCGCATGAGCTCGACCTGGTTTCGCGTGATAGGCGGCTGAGGCAGAAGCTCGGCGCACGAGGCCAGGATCTGCCAAACGGTAAACGGCACGGGAAGCAGAACGCGTCGTAGATTGAGATGATTGCTGATTGTCTCCAGCAGGCTCTTGTAGGAGTAAGCCATGGGGCCGGCGAGTTCATAAACGGTCGCGGGATAACTCGCTTCGAACGCTCGCGTGATTGCCTCTGCCACATCTTCAACGTAGGCCGGTTGCAGCACAGTTTGGCCCAGGCCGAACACCGGAAAGACAGGAAAGCTCCGCAGCAGTCCGCTCAGAGGAGTGAGAAACGAATCGTCGGGTCCAAACAGGACGGCGGGGCGAATGATGGTCGCAATCGGGAATGCGGCGCGTACGGAATCTTCGCCCCGCCCCCGGCTGCGGATATATCGCGAAGACGAATTGGCATCGGCGCCGATGCCCGAGACGTGTACCAGCCGGGCCACGCCCAAATCGTGCGAACGCTTCGCGAGCCTGGCGGCGGCATCGACATGAACGGCATGGAACGTGCGGTTGGGACGCTCGGTGTAGAGACTTACGGCGTTTACGACCCCGAATACGTCTGCCAAGGTGGCACTGATCGATCCGTCATCGTCCACGTCCGCCCGGATTTGCTCCAGGCCGGGCGGTCCCTCACCAAAGACCGACTTGCCGGTTTCGGGATGTCGAGAGGCGGCCCGCACCGCAAAGCCTCATCGAGGCCGTGGAGGCGTAGTGGGCTACGTGCGAGTAATCGTTTCCAATATTACAAAGGAAGAGTTGCGGCGGCCGTTCGCTTATCGCGAGCTAACGACGCGCCTGCTAAGGATCGACAGACACTTCTTCACCATCATCCCACGTGGCGGTAGCTGACGCTACAGCCTGGAGCCCGGCAGTTCTTCGAAGCAGAAATGGTTAATCTTACATGTCGTCGCGCTGGCTTTCGCGCTGGCGCGACATTGGCCGAAGGTCTGGAGCAATGCCGTGGATCCCGGTTGGGCGCGCACGAAGATGGGCAGCCCGGGAGCCCCGGTGGACCTCGACACCGGACCCAGATCTGGCTGGCGGTCAGCGACGACGCCGCCGCCTTGGTAAGCGGCGGCTGCTACTGGCACCACCTTCGACAGGAGCAGCCGGCCAGTGAGGCCTCCGATCCCGAATCCCAGGATCACCTCATCGCCAGATTGGGCGAGCTGACGAGCGTTGCGCTTCCTCTTGGTTAGAGATCACAGCCTGTCGAGCCGAAGAAGCGGAGAGTGCCAAGGTCAAGCGATGCGAGTCCTGCCTGCCGCCGCGGAAGATGGATTGAGGGGCAGCACTGATGAAGCGCCCCTCTGCCGGTGTATTTCTAACCTGGGCTTGGCCGCGCGGACGAAGTTCGCTTCAAGCGCGCCACAGCGCTCAGCCTAGTTTGGCGATTGCTCCGCAGGCTCGGCCGATGATGGGGATTCCCTCTGAAACGGGCATTGCTGCGGAAGAAGGCGCCATGGACAAACCTTCTTGATCTGGCCGTGGCTACAGGATCTCGAGTCCGAAGCTGGGACGCGTTGTGGCCCGATCTCCATATCGTCCGTCTCTACGGCAAGTTGCCCGTCGACGAAATGGACGACCGAAAGATGAGTTTCGTCGGAGGCGCCGGCTTTCAGAGCGGCAGTCGAGCCAATGTGCAGGTGTTCGGACCCGTACTCTATCGTCATCTTTCCAAATTGGCCTCGAGCGCTCCAACATTCGCGCCATGCACTGACCGAGTGCCAGCAACCTTCGGCGAGCCGAAAGGCACATTTCGCCTCGGCCACAAACAACGTACGGCAAGCTCCCGTGTGCGTGCATCGGTGGTGCTAGATCCACCCTATTTGCAATTGCTTAGGCTGTCCCTTAGAGATCGTTCGGAAATATGTGATAAATCATATGGACTGCATTGACGCGATCGTCTGACCGTGCTGCTCATGGGGCGGTCAGGATTCGATCAGCGGTTTCCCGCTCGGACCTCGCAGATTGCGAAAGCGCTGGGCCGCAACGTCCGGCGGCTGAGGAAGGCGAAGGGCTGGACGCAGGACGAACTGGCCGCCAAGGTGAGAATCGAACAGACGGCTGTGTCGCTGATCGAAAACGCTCGCTCCAATCCCACGCTTCAGACCCTGGAGGCTATCGCAGCCTGTCTGGAGGTGAGATTGGTCGATCTGTTCGAGACGCGCGTCACGAAATGAGCGCCGGTCGCCGCGCGAACGAGACCCTCGTATTTCAAAGGGACGCCGCGTTTGTTTCGTTGGCGCAGCTCGGCGCTATGGCTTCTTGGGCTTGGAATGGCGAGCGGACGGACCGCAAATTCCCGTTCCGACCGTTCCCTGAAATCGAAAGTCGATCCCCGCCGCCTCGAATGCATTGCGGATGCTGGTCAAGGTGTCGGTGTGAGGGACCGAGCGTTCGAGTTCAAAGCGGGCGATCGACGTCTGTGACACGCCCGATCTGATGGACAAATCTCCCTGGCTCCAGAAGAGCCACGCACGGGCGGCGCGGACCTGGGCTGGAGAAACGGGCGGCGCGTTAACCATAATTCGATCTTGCAATAGTCGCCTGCATCCTTAGGCGGGACAACTGCCCCCAAGTCATGCTACATTAAGCAAATGTTAACCATCGCTTCGGCGCACATCCGAAGTCGGTTCAACATCGGGAGTGACTGCTCCGGTCAGAATGTACAGTTGAATCCTTGAAAAGGATTAAGCTGCCTGCGACCGCGAGCTTGATGCCGCCGAAAGCTAGCGCGGCATTTTCAGGGCTTCAAAACGTTCGCACCTGCATTCCAGTCCTTGGGCTGGAAACCTCGCGCGCGCGACCTTCAGGGCTTCGAAAACCGAGATCGCGACCGGACGCCGTCCGGAAAGGCGGCAGTCCTTCCGCTGGCGCGATCTCATATGATTTATCATATGCCACGAGTCTCCTCCGATGCGTGTTGGTATCTCGCCGAACCCTCCGAAACGATCGGCCGGGCACGCCCGGTCCTCTCCAACGCAAGCCGCCCTGTTCGCGCGTGCGCGCAGGAACGTTCCGGTCGTCCTGACCTTTCCGCACCCGCTGGCCTGGTGGCGAACGCTTCGCGCCGAACAATTCAGGGAACGTCATATCCGAGTTGTTCGGCGCCTCCTCTCGCAGTCCGCCATCATCGGAGAACCACACTGGTTTCTGGCCGCGGCCGGCGATGCAGCCGTGGCTATCGGCGTGGCGCTTCGCGTTCAAAAGAGCGGCACCAGGACACTCGTGCCGCTCGATTTGGCCATGAGCGCCGTCTTGTGCATCGCCCTGGACGGAAACGCGACTGCGGCTCTCGTGATGGCTTCCACTCTCAAGCGGCGAAGCGAGATCGATGCACGTTGCGCGGCGCTTTCGGACAGCTGGCTCGCCCACAAGGGCCGCAAGCGTCCGCCGTGAGCCGACAGGAGCCGAACGACCGTGCATTTCCGAGGAGAGCGAGATGGATTATCGCAAGTACATCACAAGTCCCGCCTGGCGCTGCAATCCCGTCCGGCTGCGCGAATTCGAGGCGGCCGGATTCCAGTGCCGGCTCTGTCCGAACTCACCTGCCCGAGGCTACGCGCTGCAAGCCCATCACAGGACGTATGAACGTGTCGGCTGCGAAATCGACGGCGACCTGACGACACTCTGTCAGCCGTGCCACGACGGCGTCACTTCGATGCTGCGCGCGCGCCGCTACCACGAGCTCGCAGCCATTCCGATCCCTGATGTCGAACCCCCAAATCCGAATGCCCAACCACTTTTCGATCCTGAAGAAGCTGGAGTGAACACATGAGCGTCGAACATATCGCCCTTAGGCTTGTCGGACTAGGTCCAATGTTGATGCATTCCGCGCGACTCGCCGATCCTTGCGATGCGGTGACAAGAGCGCTTGCCGCAATCACCGCAAAGGTCGACAAGACCGAAGCGGACCACGCACGCATCGCGGAGCTCGAGTGGCACGGCGGACTGTGGTTGTTCGACGGCCAACCCTGCTTGCCGGCGCAATGCATCAAGCGCGTGCTGGTCGATGCCGCGAAGAAGCGCAAGAAGGGCCATGTCGCGAAGGCCGCTTTCATGGCAGATCGTCCAGCCATGCTGCAGTATGACGGTCCGAAGTCGGTGGCGGAACTCTGGGCAGATGGACGTTTCCTCCATCGCGAAATGGCACGTGTTCAGGGATCACGGACGGTGCGGACGCGCCCATGTTTTCCCGACTGGAGCGCAACATTCAGCGCAACATTCATTTCCAGCATGATGAGCCGCACTGACGTGATCCAGCTGTTCAAGCTCGCGGGACCATACGGTGTTGGCGATCACAGGCCCGAATACGGGCGATTTCTCGTGGAAGAAGTCGAGCTCGAACCGCAGTAGTTCGCCACGGCTGGGCACGGCGTGGCGGGACGTGGCCCGGCGAGGCATGGCGCGGCCCGGCTAGGACTTTCAATACTGATCGAGAAGTTGTCCCTTCGCACGCGAATCCAGCGTGAGCGATGGAGTCCGTTCGATGCGCAGGAACGATGATGGGCAACTGAGCCGGATCGTTTCGGCAGCGCGTGCCTGAAGCGCTCCCCCAAAAGCCGACTCGGGATCATGAACAGGTGGTGAGAACATGAGTGAAGAGAACATCACAGCGCCAGAACTGCCGGTGCGGCCGCGGCCGCTGCCCAAGATCGGAGCCTTGGCATCACCGCAGCATCCACCCTCCGCGCCGACAATCGGACCTATGGGCTCGCTCGAGTTGGCCGCTTACCGGGCCGACTGGCGGGCCTCTTTACGCTATCGCCTCCACATCGCCGAAGTCGCCGCCGCGCGAGAGCACGAACTGCTGGTCAAGAAGCTTGAAGAGGAGGCGCGTGTTGCCGCCGAGAAAGCGATGCGCGCGGCTCGCAAAAAGACGGCCGTTCGCGCCGAGGTGCACAAGGCAATCGCAGCAAACTCGCGGACTCAGGAAGAGGAGCCGGACGAGGAATTCGGATCGTTCTTTACCCGGCATCGACCTCGGCCACCGTCGCATCCGGTGACCCCGGCGAGAGCGGCGGCGCGGCTCCTGGTCTCCCGCATGTTCGACTCCAGACCCGAGCTATGGCAAGCGATCCGCTCGTCTGCGCCGGTGGTCATCATCGACGTGCCCGATCCGGAGATGCTCGACCGCGCCGTCGCCATTTGGCAAGACACGCTTTTTCCGGCGACAACCCGCGTGATGAAGGTCGGCGCTTCCAATTCCGGAAAGCGGGACGACTATGACATCATCTATCTCGCGGCCAAGGAGCGTCCACAGCCGAAGGACAGGAGCGCGCGGGAAAGCGAGGCATTGTCGGCGCTGTCGCTTGCGCTTCCGTTGATTGCGATATCGCCCAACGCCGACACGCACTTGCCCGAAGTCCTTTTAAAGTCTCAGCGGATCCGCCTCACTTTTCCACCGCTCGATCCGGTCACCATCGGGCGCGTGATTCGCATCGTGACCGGAAAGGGCTGCCGCGAGCTGCTCGACGCCCAGACTGTCGCCCCTGTGACGCTGGTCGACCTGATCGTTGCTATCCGGTTCGATCGCAGCCCATCCGAGTGTCTGGCCGAGCTGCGCCGGCTTGCCGCGGAGAAGTTGGAACGCAAACGCGGACGGGACATCTCCTTGGACGAGCTGCACGGGATGGACGAGGCCGTTGCATGGGCCCGCTCGACCATACGCGACCTCGACGCATGGCGGCGCGGAGAGCTTCCCTGGTCGGCGCTGGACCCCGGTGCCTGCCTCGTTGGCGCGCCGGGCACCGGGAAGACGCTGTTCGCCGAATCCTTCGCCCACGCTGCTGGCCTGCCGCTGGTGGCCTGCTCGCTGGCCCAGTGGCAGTCGGCGGACGAAGGGCATCTCGGCCATCTGTTGCGAGCCATGCGGCGCGATTTTGATTCCGCTCGCGCGCAAGCGCCGTGCGTTCTTTTCACCGACGAAATCGATTCCTTCGCGGACCGCAGCAAGCTCCGCCACGCCCACGCCGACTACGTCGTGGAGGTCGTGAACGCCTTCATCGCGCATCTCGACGGCGTCGCCGGCCGCGAAGGACTCATTTATCTAGCAGCATCCAACGATCTCTCCCGTTGCGATCCTGCCATCGTGAGGTCCGGTCGACTCAACCGGATCATCCGGATCGGGCTGCCCAACGCGTGCGATCTCGAGCGCATGTTTCGCGTCCGCCTCGCGGGCCGGCTCGCGGGCGAGGATCTGGAGGAAATCTGCTTGCTCGCGTTGGGCTCCACTGGAGCCGACGTCGAAAGGATCACGAACGACGCCCTGCGCTTCGCGCGCCACGCCGACCGCGCGCTCGAGCTCGCCGATCTCCGCCGGGCGCTGGTGAATCGGGAGGACCGCGACTGCTCGGAAATCCGGCGCTGCGCTGTCCATGAGGCAGGCCATGTCGTGGCGGAGATCGTTCATTTCGGTCACGAAGCTGACGTACGCGCGTCGATCGTCCGGTCGGGGAACAGGGGCGGGGCGACGGTGAGGAGCAAGGCGCCGCCGTTCGCAGGCACCTATTCGGATTACCAGCACCGTCTTCAGGTGCTGCTCGCTGGCCGCATCGCTGAAGAAATCATGCTCGGCGAGGCGTCGCACGGTGCCGGCGGCACGCGCGGGTCCGACCTGCAGCAAGCGACCGCCCTTGCTGCAGCCATGGTTGGATCGCTCGGGATGGGCGGACCGAAACACCTCCTATTTTTCGCGTCGCACGAGGACACGGATGAACTGCTCTCGTATGTCGACGTGCGGATCGCGGCGCACGCCGAGCTCACGCGGGCTGCCGAAGCATGCCGTTCGACTCTGCTCGAGCACCGGGCCGCGCTCGAGGCGATCGCCTCGACGCTCCTGCGATCCAGCCGGATCGACGGAATTAGCGCGGCCGATATGATTCGCGCGCGCCGCGACATTGAGGAGGGACCGATATGATTGGCGCGATAGGCATTCCGGCTGCTGGTGCGGCGGTCGCCTCCACGCAGCCGCTACAGCACGAGCGCTGCCCGCCCTTGAGGCGGCGGCTCGAGGGCTCTTGGAACAGAGCCACCGGCGCGGATGTTGCCGAGTGCCTGCGGCAGCTCGGAGCTGTGTGCGCGACGCCTTGGCCGGGCCAGGCCGCCAGCAAAACTGCGCCGGACGAGCGATGAACACGCCGAGTAGTGAATCCTTGGTCCCCTTGGCGGAAAGCGGCGTTGCCGCCCCAGGCCTTCTGCGCAACGCCAAACCACGCTCGAGCGCACTCGACAGCGCACGGCCAGCGGATCCGCTCTCGAAGGATCGCGGCGGAATCCTGAAGGTAGGGCGACTGCCTTCGCCCGCACGCGCTCGGGGCAGGTGGGTGGCGGCTCTGCGGGCCGAAACCGAGCCACCGGATTCAGCATGAATATTGTCAAGGTCGGGGACGCGTACAAGCTCGGCTCCGACGAAGTGCGCTTCGTCAGCCCCAAGCGGGTCCGCCGCTCGCAGCCGGAGGCTACGTTTTCCATCCACCCCGCGCAAAAGCGCACGCGCGGCGCGCAGCTCGTTCAGCCCCCATCGCACTCCGTACCCGTCCACGTGCCAAACCGTCCCGCGCGCTTCCCTCCGCTGTGGCCGGAAGAGATGACGGCCGAGACGGCCGCTGCGTTCATGAACTTCGCGACTACGCGGCAGCTCTGCCAGGCGATCGCGCGCGGGGAGGCCGCGCCTCCCACTTCCTATCGGCACAGCGGCGGCAGGATCGAATGCCTCTGGCACATTATCGAGATTAGGAAGTTCGCCGCCCAGCGGCACGGCTCGGGCTAGAGATCGTCGAGTTGAATCTCTTTGGTGACGAAGGGGCCGAGGATCTCCAGGAGTTGCTGAAACTCCGGCTCCTCGCGGAGCTTGTCGAGCTTGTGCGCGGCGATGAGTCCTTGGATCACCTCAGTCCGCTGCGCGATCCGCTTGCGCTGCGCATTGCTGACCATGCGCATCGTTTCCGTGATGTAGACACGCGCCGTTCGCGGATCGAGATGACCACTGAGGCACATCAATTCGTTCTCTGTGCAGCCTGCCTCGGCGGACTCGGTGATGCCACCTCGGCGGAAGCTGGACCACTTCAGCGCGTCGGGCAGTCGGACCTTCTTTTTGACCCGGTCGAACAAACTGTAGAACTCGTGAGTCAGCTGACCGTCGTTCCGCAGCCCCCACGGCGTATCATGTGTTCCATCCCGCGGGATCAAAATCCCCGACTTGCGTTCACCCTTTATGGCATCCACGCGCGCCTCGAGCGCCGGGAAGTAAGGTTCTCGACGTACATCGTGCAGGTCGATCCACCTGGAGTTTCCGACCTTGGGCCGCACCAAATAAACCTGATTGTCCCGGCCCGTGGGCTTCCAGTGTTCGCAGAGCCAGTGGGCGAGCACCGCGGTCGAGCGCAGCTGAAGTTCGAACGTCGCGAGCGCGGCAGTCCCAAGATTCGGAACACCTTCTAGCCTCGCTCCGTAATCGAAATAGGCCAGGTGCAAGATCGAGGCGCCGAGCTTCTTCTGCTTGTTCTTGTCCCGCAGGTGCCGGGTGTGCCTGATAGGATTGTCGAGGGGGACTCCCTCATACTCGCCAACCATGTTGTTGAACACCAGGCGCAGCAGTTCTCGGCATCTGTTGTAGCCCTTGACGTCAAACACCCCGAGGCCCAGGTCGAATAGGTCATACAGGATCGCCTTGGCCGCGGGCACCGTCAGTTCGGCGACCGGTACCTCGCTCAACCGCAGACCGCGGAACCTCTCAACTCGAAGGATTCGTTTTCCGTCGCGATCGAGCTGCTTGCCGTAACCCTTGCAGGTGCTGGGCGTGACGAGCTTGGTGAAGGTCGGATGCTTCTTCTGGGCCTCGAACAGGCCGCCGAGGGTGCCGGGCCGATGGTTGGCAAGCACAATCGCCGAACCCTGGCGCGCCCGGGCCTGCAACAGCTTCTCATACAGCTCCCGCCCCTGCCGAAAAGCGACCTCCCAGTTCGGGTCGAGGATCTGTGTCTTGGGTTCGAAATCGTCCGGTGCGTGCGCGCTGCAATCCCAGCGCAGTCGCAGGCGGCCCTCACGACGCATGTAATAGGGGCGCGTGTAGTACGGTCTCTCGATTTCGATCGTGGCCATACATCAATGTAGCAAATCTGTATTGACATTTACAGCGGTGTCTACGAGCTTGCCCAGCGCGACTCCGAAAAAGAGGCGGGCCGCGGTCTAGGTACGATCGCGGGAAAAAATCGCGGGTCTACGTAGGTTTGTCGGAAAATGGCCGAATCTGGTCGTCGGAAAATTCGGAATTGTTCCGTGATGTCAGATACTTGGAAATTTGGACAGACAAATACGAAGCCCCCGCGGGCGGCGCTCAACCCGAGCGAAATCAATAGGTTGAGGGAAATTTTCCGACACTGGCGCCCGCAATTGGCGCGCGGTTCTCCTTGCGTTTCTGGAGCGGCGTCGGAAAAATTTCCCGTTGAATCAGATGACCGTGCGGGGCCGAACTCGCACCCGCCGGCGACGCTGACCGCGTCCCGTCAGCAATTCGGGCCCATCGACGAGACGGCGCTCGCCGCGATGGAATCGCTGGCCCGCGCGGCAGGCGGCTACGATCCGAAGCTCGTGACCGTTGCGAAGCTCCGACCGCTGCTTCGCCGCGGCCAGGCGCCGGTCACACGTCTGCTGAAGGCCTGGAAGCGGGACCACCGCTGTGCACCGGTCGAGGCCACATCCGACGATTCGGCAGGCCTTCTGTTCCCGACTGCCGAACCGAGCCGCGGGGCCTTCGAAACCAAGCCGTCGGACCTCGATTTTCGCGGCACCGCCGACTTGCTCGCGCCGGCACGAGCGGCTGTCGTCGACGCCAGTGTGGTGAGCCCGGAAACGCGCGATCGGCTCGCAATGCTCCTGCCCTTTGATACCCCAGCAGATAAAGCCGCTGCGCGATGTGCGCTTGAGCGGGCCAGATTCGCGGCGTTCGCCGCCGCATATGTCGAGCTCGTGGGCCGGCCCGCCGGAGCCATGGAGATCTACGACGGCGCGGCCTTGGTGTACGGGCCTGGCCTGAGCCGCGCCTACGCCCGCCAGGCGCTGCAGCGCTCTGCGCCTTCGGACCTGGAGCAGCTCTCAAACGGGCTGTTCTGGCGGCGGGGGAGGCCGGTCCCGGACAAGGCACCCGCTGTGGGCTATCACTCGCGGCAATCCCTCAATCCGCATGCTGGGCGCCGCGGCGAGGGCACCCCGGCCCAAGTCAGGCGCGCGCGCGACAAGGCTCGGCGTGATCTATTCTCGGGGTACGCCGTCGAATATGTCGAGCGGGTCGGACGCCCAGCGGGGCCCACGGAAATCTACGACGCGGCGGTCGAGGCACGGCTGAAGCTCGATTTCCGGCGTCACAACGCGCACGTGGTGCTTGCCAGGGCCGATAACCCCAAATTGCGCAAGCTGGCGGACGGCGGCTACTGGCTGGCAGATCGCCGGCACGTACCCCGCCATACCCGGGGGCGCTACTGGTCGCGCCGGGGCCAGATGGACTACCGCGCGCTCGGCCGCGAACTCGTCGAGATCCTGAGCGCCCGACGGTGTGCCCTCAGGGCCTTTGAACTGCGGGCGAGATTGTCGGAGCCGCTGCGCGCGGCATTGCCGGCGCGCCAGCCCTCCATCCCCTTCATGACGGCCGCCCGGCACTACCCGCAGCTCAGGCACGATAAGGGTTGGTGGTCACTCATCGGCGTCGACGAGAACCGGCCTCGCGGGTTGTCGCTGGACGAGGAGACCGCCGTCTACGCCATCGACATCTGCAGCTTGCGCGGTCCGACCAGCACGGACGAGATCGCGGCGATGCTGCCGAAATATATGCGCGCGCTGGTGGATGTCGCGGAGGTCCTGCCGCGCGTCGCGCCCTCGTTCCCGGCGCTGGTGCGCGCAGGCGAGACATGGTCGTTCAATCCGTACCATCCTGTGTTTGCCCGCCGTGGTTAGGCGGGCAGAGCGGCGAAAGGCGATCCGGGTGGCCGTCAGGAGCGTGATCGCGGCCGAAAGGCGCGCGCTCCAACCCGCACAGATTTACGATCTCCTCGCCGAGCCGCTCCGGAAGGAGCTGAAGCTCAGGCGACGGCGCATGGCGGTCCAACTGTCGCCTGGCGACGGTCTCATCCAGCGCCCCGACGGCCGCTGGACGGTGGACGTGCGCGAGCTCTGGGAAATGGCCGCGCCACCGGATGCGAAAGTCCCGGACGCCGCGCCACCCAAGCCCCGGCTCAGGGGGGTGGAGAAGGATGTGTTCTTGATGGTCGAGCGTTACGGCGCCCAGCTCGTCGCCGACCTCTACGCGGCGCTCGCTCCCGCTGCGCCGTACGACGAATTTCTCGCCTATCTGGAACACGCAGTGCGGCGCTGCGCCGATCAACGCTTCGTCCTCAAGGACGGCATTCTCTTCCGTCGATGAGGCCGACCGGGTCGAGGATCCGCTCACTTGCGCACCGCGCGCCGGCTGAACCCCGCGATCCGTTCCGGCCGTGGCCGGGCGCCCTTCACCGGTTCGCGCAGCGACCCTATCGCAGCGCGAAGAACCCTGCCGCCGACGTGCATGGCGGACAAGGCGCCGCCCTCCGGGCCGAACAACCGGGCGACGTCGAGGTCCCACGGCCCGGACGGCCGCAGGATGGTCCACGTGCTGTAGATGTTGGCGATCTCGCGCGAGGCGGAAGAACTTCTGATCACGGCGAAGCCCCTCGATCTGCTGGCGTCGGCGCCGATTGTCAAAGACAGCCGATCAAGCCAGTCGAAGGGGCTGACCTGGATGCGGTTGTCCGCGTCGGGTTCAGGCGCTTGGTCGTCCGCATCCAGCAGCAGATTTAGCGCCTCGACGAACGAGTGCGGTTGCAGGAAATGGTAGAACCGATGCTCGTGGTCGCGCCCCTTCTCGAAGCCGACCACTGCTGGGCGCAAGGCGTGACGCAGCGGCATCGTCATCAGGCTACGGGTGATCGGCCCGACGTGAGCGGCGGCCGCCCCCGATCCGATTCCGATCAGCAGCGCGCTCGCATCCGTGCTGGACATGGCCGTGGCGCTCGGCCCCCGCCCGCGCGACATAATCAGTCCGGCGGACCGCAGCCCGCCCAGAATATGCATCACGGTCGGGGCCGGAATCCCCAGCGCGGCCGACAGATCCTGGGCCAACTGTATCGAAGTCGCCATGTGTGCTCCCCGTACGCGAGGTCAAGGCCTCGTGAGTCCTTCCGTCCTAACCCCTCGGGGGCGTGAGCCCCAGTTCTGGTCGCCCTGTCGACGACGGTGTTTTTGAGCCAAGCCTTGCGCCTTGCAAGCAAGCCCGATGCCTGCTTGCCTGCTGCGGGATTTGCAAGCGGCATTTCCGCGAATCCAGTTCACCATTCGGTCAATCCTTGCTCCTGTCGTCCCGCGCATGATTGCCCGCAATCCTGGACCACACGGGCGCCGCCGTCCTCCGGCATTCTAATCCTTGGGCGGCCTCTCTTGAAGTCGAACTCGGCGCGTATCCTCCGCGGTGATGACCGCGGCGGGCACGGCTGGCGCCGCCGCGGCGAAACCGCCGCGCGCGCCTCCAAACGAATCCTTTCGCGAGTCCACTTCCCCACGGCCATTGTGGTCGACTGTCGGCGGCGCGCGCGGCGCCTACGCTGCGGCGGCGGCCCCGTCGCCCAGGGTTGTGCTTTCGCGGCGCCACCGTCGCGAGGGTCATTTGATGTACCGGGCCGAACCGCACGATCGAAATCGCGCATCCTCCACGACAGAATGGACCTTCAGCGCCACTCCAATCTGCCCCCGACGAGAGCGCCCATACAGCGGCAGCATCGACCCAGCTAGGCGCGAAGCAGAGCGACTTTAGGTCAAACAGCGACTTACTGGAAACAGCAGCTCATGGCGCAAGGCGCACGGCCGTCGGACACTCATGTCTGAGGGCCAGACGATTCTCCCGTTCACTGTGCCCGGATGCTCCAGAAGCTTTGCATACGTAAGTATACTCGTGACGCGACAAGCTTCGATTGATCATATTGCAAGGTGAGGCTATCGACCGACGGTCAACCGTTCCACGACCGCTGGGGTTATCCGCGGGTTCGTAAGGCGCAACAGCCCGGCACCTGCCGCAAGAATGAGTTGATTGTATCCATTGCTCATTGGCAACAAGGTCGGCCATGCAACATCCGGCTCAAGTACCCTCTGAGATCGTAGAGGCGTTGCGCGAGAGCGAGGAGCGCTTTCGCACCCTTGTGCAATTCTCCTTTGATGTGTACTGGGAAACCGACGCGCAGCATCGCTTCATCCGGCAGGAGTTCGCTGAGATGCTTAGCGAGGCTCCGGTCTCCGAGATTGGTAAGACGCGCTGGGAGGTGCCCTACCTCGAGCCTGATGAAGAGGGCTGGCGTCAGCACCGGGAGACGCTCGATGCCCATCTGCCGTTCCGCGATTTCGAACTCGCGCGGCCTACGCCCGACGGCGGCAAGCGCTACGTGTCCGTCTCGGGGCTGCCCGTTTTTGACCAGACGGGGCGCTTCATAGGCTACCGCGGGGTCGGACGCCACATCACGGAGCGCAAGCGCGCCGAACAGGCGCTGCGCGAGAGCGAGGCCCGTTTCCGCACCTTCGTAGACCACGCGACAGACACGTTCATGCTTCACGACGAAGACGGAACCGTTCTCGACGTGAACCGAAATGCTTGCGAGAGCTTGGGTTACGGCCGCGACGAACTGATTGGGAAGAGGCCGTTCTTCTTCGATCTGGACTTGGATGCAGCGGCTTGGGAGCGTCACCGCCAGCACCTCAAGGGCGGGGGTGTTGCAACGCTGGAGAGACGCTATCGTCGAAAGGACGGCACCGTGTTTCCCGTCGAGGTCCGCATGCGAGCGTTCCAGCAAGGCCGGCAGCGGCTGATCGTATCGCTGAGCCGCGATATTACCGAACGGAAGCGCGCCGCTGAGACTCTGCGCGAGATGCAGGCGGAGCTGACGCACGCCAACCGCGCAGCGGCCATGGGACAGGTCACCGCTTCGATTGCCCACGAAGTAAGCCAGCCGATCGTGGCGATGCTTTGCAACGCGGAGGCCGCACTGAGCTGGCTAGGCTCTCAACCTTCGAATGTCGCGGCGGCGCAGCGGGCGCTCGCGTCCATTGTGACCGACGGCAATCGAGCCGGCGAGGTTATTAATTGGATCCGCGCCTTGATCAAGAAAACGCCAGCACGGAAAGAAACAATTGACGTTAATGATGCGATCCTGAACGTCGTCACCATAGCCCGGAGCGAACTGCTCAGACATCGCGTTTCGCTGCAGACAGATCTGGCCACGGGCTTGCCGCTCATGGAAGGCCATCGCGTCCAGCTGCAGCAGGTCGTTCTCAACCTGATCCTCAACGCAATCGAAGCTATGTGCAGCCTCGACGAGGAGCCGCGGGAGCTGCATATCAGCACGACCGCGAATGCCTCAGGCGGGATTCTTGTCGTCGTGCGCGATAACGGCCCGGGGATTGACCCGACAATGATCAACCGTCTATTCGACCCCTTCTACACCACTAAGCCGGCGGGCACCGGCATGGGCCTAGCCATCTGCAATTCAATCATCGAGGCGCACGGAGGACAGCTTTGGGCGGCCGCGAATGAGACACGGGGCGCTGTGTTTCAGTTCACTTTGCCTCCGGTTCGAGGTTGTCGCGACTGGCCCGCGCCGTCGGTGGACCGATGATGAGAAGCTCAAGATCATTTTGGAGAGTTTGGAGACCCCGAGCGCCGTCTCGTCGACAGCGCGGCGATACGGCATCTCCCGTTCGCTCTTGCTGACTTGAAGTTACGGCCTCTTCCGAGGGCGTCAAGGCGGCCGCCGCGCTGCTTGACCAGCAGATCGGGAAAACCAACGACCACTATCGGACGCAAATGCCGATGGCGAGGTACCCTGTCGAGCTCCCGCGCACGAATCGACGATGGCGCGGACTCATATCTCATTCGCAACGGACGTATTGAAGCGATGACGATCCACTACGGTGCAAAGTAAAGCATAATCGGTCCACATCACCACCGCGGGCTTATTCTTCACTCGGGGAAAGGATGGCAAGGTTTTGCTCGGCTCTGGTCCAAGCCCGCACCTCATACCGCCAACAAATAAAAACGCTCCCGACAAAACCGGTGACACCGCCTAACGTGAACGCCCATGGTGGCAAGCTGATCGTGGCTTTGATTGCCAAGCCTACGAACACGCCAGCAATGACGCTGATGACGTTCACCATTCCGGCCGTAGTCATAAAGGATTGGAAGGCTGTTAGTCTGAGACCGAAGCTGTCGAGCGTGCCTCTGTAGTCGTCGTGAGGCGAATGCATCAAGTATGATCGCACTCCCGGCGATCGTTCGACAAAGTAGTGTCGGATCCGAGCCATCCCCCGTGCGTGGACCATATCTTCGATAGCCACCTGAACTGAACGCACGAAACTGACTATTCCGATAAAGTAGAGGGACGGCAGAATGATGAGGGCGAACACAAGAACGAAGTTGCGGCTTTCATCGACGAAGCCGCCCAAGCCACGACGTGACGGTTGCGCGTCCCTGAGGAAACCCGTGCCTTTGGGGGTTTCCTCAGGCGTCCCGGGAGCATCTGAACTGCGTGGCGAACCGGGACCATGCGGACCGTTCATCACAACGGACGGAACGGCCCCCGAAAACGACAATCCCTCGGATCACCCTCGGAGTTAGCGACATTGGCCCGTTCGTGCTCACGGCGGGGTGATGATGTCGGGCGGATGGCGTCAGCCATCAGGTGTTTCTCTCAGTAGCGCGGGCGCTCAACCTGGTGATCACCGCGTCAAGGACCTGGCGGCGGCTCAAAACCACAAATCAGTTACCGAAGCTCATCGCAGGTTTCAGATTCAACGGCATCGAGGTCAAACTCGACGCGTGCTGGTTTCGACCAAATCCTCCAAGCTTATGCCAAGCTCGGTACCTGCTCGCGCGGTTCAAGCGTCTGCCTCAGGAGCTTGGCAAATTTCGCAGGAATCGATCCAGATCACTCTCGAGCACGAGGGTCCGGTCACCGCATTTCTTGACAATCAAGCGGTTCGCGTCCCTTTCCTTGTAAAGCGTGCTTCTCGACAATCCAGTGCGCTCGGCTATTTCTTCGAGGGAAAATGCGACAGTGTCACGCACGATCTCGGCTTCGTGGCTGGCCGCTCGTTGAGTCGTAACCGCCAGCTGCTTTTCTGTTCCTAGCCAATTCTCGAATGCTTCTTTCGAGAGGAAAATGGGATGTGGAACTCCGTCTAGCTGGCAGTCTGGTCCGAGCATATGGTCGTCGGTATAGTCGCTGTGGAGGCCGACACTCCGTCCCATGCGCCACCAGTCTGGCTTGTAGAGCTCGAGATCGACCCCCGTATGTAAGTGATGGACGCAAGCGCAAAGCTCACCATCGAAGAGCGCCCAACGCAGCATTCGCTCCGCACGGAATTCGATCTCGAGCATATGATGGTACGGATTTCCGCCGAGGTCCTCGTCGCCTCGGGCGATGCGCTCATCCCATTGTACACATAGTTCGGGTAGGTAGGCCCATTCGGGGTCAAGCCGCGCGCACAGGCGGTCGAAGGCTTCACTCAGCCGTATCGCGCCGTTCGGTACCAAGTTAGGTGCTCGCGTTGCGGCGACCATCAATGGCGGTCCTTTTGAGCTGGCGGAGCCTGGGAGCGCCGCGCTCTATAAACTTTCGCTGCTTGTCAGCGAGCAGCTTGGCGTAGGTAATTTCGATCATTCTGATGCTCGTCCCGCAATTTCGAGCGATCACGTTCAACGGGACGTTCTCTTCGATGGACTCGGAGATGTACGCGTGACGCAACAAGTAAAAGCAGCCCTTGGGATCCAATTTCGCCTTCAGAACGGCTTTCTTCATCTTGCGGATCTGGTCCGACGGCTTCCATTTCGATCCGTCGGACTTCACGAAGATGTAGTCATCTCGCGACCGCTTCGCCGTAATCCGCTTCAAGAGCTTCACGGCGCTGGGCTGAAGGATGACATGCCGCGCGCCGGTCTTCCCGGAAACCTTGAGGGTCTTTCCTTTCACATCGAAGTCGCGGATCTTGGCATCCGTCAGTTCCTCATAGCGAGTTCCTGTCGCGTATCCGGCTTGGACCAATTCCTGCAGCTTGCCGTCTTGGCAGTTCTCGATCAGATCGCGCATGTCCGCCGGTGAAAAGCGTATGTCGCGTGGACGACCGACGTTGTGAAACGGTTTAACTCTGCGCCAGGCCTCGTCGCTATGGATACCGTTCTTCTTGTCGTCATAGGCATGATTCAGAAACGCTTTGAACATCGAAAGCACGCGGTTGGCAGAATCTTTGGATTTCCTTACATCTTCCTTGTCTTCGGACTCTCTGACCATTGAAGCTTGCCAATGCTCCATCTGCGTCTTCGTCAAATCCGCGACTTTGGTGTCGCCCAACTTCGAAAGGATATGCTTTTCGACGCGTCCCTCCGTGGTTCGCGCGCTGCGGGCATTTTTGCCCTTCAACTTGGGAAGATAGTCTTTGAATGCCTGCCGGAGCGTTATTGAGCCTCGGATGGCACCGGCGCGATGGGTACCCATCCGCCTGACCTCTTCCAGGGCCCTCCCGTAAGTCAGAACGCGTTCACCGTCTGCTTCCTCATAGTCATCCGCAACCCCGATGACCCTCGTTGCCATCCCTCCCTTGCCGTCAGCCTTTCGAAATACCCATTTGCCGGCGGTCTTGTTGCGCCGATAGCCGACAGACAGCCCTTCTCCGATCGAGACAAAGTAGGGCTTCTTCCGCATGTCTAGCTTCAGCCGCGGCGACCGCGTCCGCAAGTCCCACTTGTCGTCCGTGATGAGTCTTGCCATGGCCATTCAGCCCGAGCTTGCGTCATCGACAGAAAGTGTCTCGCCGGTGTCCAGTAGACGTGTATTTATACAGGTGGACGCGAGCGAACGCCAGCCTACTCGAATCCTTGCTTTAGTTCACATTTACAAAGGCATAGGCGAGCGCAGGCGAATGTCAGCAAACACGTTGTTTGCACGTGCCGAGCCCTCTCAAGGCTGAAACAGGGGTTCGATTCCCCTAGGGAGCGCCATTGCCTTTTAGGCCTCACCTCTTCTTCGATTGATTGTTCGACCTGCCGGGTGAGCCTGTGGCATTGGCGATCAACATCCGGACTGACAACAACTCGGCACTCGAAATTGAGCGCCTGTGGGACCAGGTCGGCGCGTTCGAGGTCGAGCCGTCGATGCGCAAGCTCGGCTACCGACCGCATTTCACGTTCGCGATCTACGACTCGCCCCAAATCGACGAAAAGACTGCGTGGGATGCGATGCTCACGGCCGTCGCTGGCCAGGCGCAAATTGCCGTCGAATTCGGGCGTATCCGCTGGTTCGAAGGCAGCCCTCTTGTGCTCTGGGCGGAGCCGACCGCCAACGACATCCTCAGCCGAATCCACAGCTCGATCAGTGCCGCAATCGATCCCGCGTACTGTCGACCTCACTACAGGCCCGAAGCGTGGACACCGCACTGCACGCTCGGCATGGACATTGCCGATGAACGGCGCGATGACGCCCTCGCGTTTGCACGGTCGTTCGATAGAAAGATCGAAGTGCTGTTCGACGTCGTCGATTGCCTCACTTTTCCGCCGGTGCGTATCATTTCAGAACGGGGATTGCCGCCGTAGCTCGAAGGATGTGTCTCGCCGCCGCCACGGCGTCACTCCCCCTCCGGTTCGGGCGGCTTCTCAACCGCCTCGTCGGCCTGGACCTGCGGAGCGCCTTGCGCGCCGCGCAGACGGATCATCGTCTCGATCACGTCGACGTCGATCTTCAGCATGTCGAGATCGCGGTCATCTCGCGCACCTCCTGGCCCTTGCGCGCCAGCTCTTCCGAGACATCGACCGACGTTGCCCGGCGTGTTGACGAACAGCTTTGCGCGCATCCATTCGAGCCGCGCCCGCTGGGTGTCGCGCTCGAATTTCTTCTCCGCGTAGCGGCGGCGTGCCTCGGCGTAGGCGCCGATGAGGGCGGTTTCCGGCAGGCTCCATAATTGCTCGACCGACATGGTCATGCCGCTTCGGGGGTCCCGAGGCTTCGGAGGGTTTAGTCTACCTCCGCCATCAGAGCCTTCCAGCGGTCAATTCTCAAGGGGCGCGTCGCGGTGGCGTCTTGCGATGATGGCCGTCACGCAAACTGCGCGAGGCCGTGGCCGACGGACCAGTTCTCCTTCGGTGCATCGAGAACGTTCACGAACACGTCCTCGGGCCGGATGCCCGGGCTTTCGCCGAGCAGGTCCGCGATCCGCCGGTACAGCGCCTTCTTCTGCTCGGCGGTGCGCGTGGCGAACACGGTGATCTGGATCAGCACGGCGCTGTCGCTCCGCGTGACGCCGTAAGCGTTGCCGCAGCGGAAGTTCGCTGCCTCAAGCTCGGTGATGGTCATGAACTCGTCGCCCCTCGGGCACGTCGAGCGCCTCGCGCATGGCGCGGTAGAGGCTGTCGAGAATCGCCTGCCGGTAGCTTTGCGGCTTTCCGGCCCGCAGCGAGATGTGAAGGAGAGGCATCGGCGCATTCCTTTCCATGCCGGCTTGAACCGTTGCGGCGCTTGCCGCACGGCGGCTCCGCGCATTGACGAAACCAGTTATCGGCCCCAATTAGTTTTTGACACGGTGTCGAGAAACCATGTTTTTGACGTCCTGTCAAATATTTTGTGTCGCCCCGGCGAACGGGGACCATATCGTCGAGCAGAGGAGAGATGCTTGAGGCCACGCGAGTTCGACCACGACGATGTCCTGCGCATCGCCTTCGATCAGTTCTGGCGTAAGGGCGTGCGCGGCACGTCGCTATCGGACATCGCGCGCGATGCCGGCGTTCAGCGCGGCAGTCTCTACAATGCCTTCGGCAGCAAGGAAGCGCTGTTCCTGCGGGCTTACGAGCGCTACGCAGGCGATTACCTTGGCGCCGTCCAGGCGGCGCTCGGGACCGGCAGCTTGCGAAAACGCCTCACGGCTTTCTTCGATTTGACCATCACCAACTTCCAGTCCGGGACACCGCCGCGGGGATGCCCGACCACGCGCGGACTGATGGAGCTTGGCTCGGTCGAAGGCGAGGGACTGGACGAGGAGGCGCGCCGGACCTTTGCGGATCTGGTGACGCGCATCACTGGACTGGTTGAGGACGCGCTGTCGGCCGGCGCCAAGCGCGGTGAGTTCAGCGGTGCGCCCGAGGCTGCAGCATTGCATATCGTCACCGTGACGCGAGGCCTTGCTGTGCTCGAACGTGCCTTCGGCGACGAAGCCCAGCTTCGCAAGATAGCCGCCCACACCATCGATCTCGTTCTCGGTGCGACCAAGCGCTAGGCGCCCCGGGCATGCCGCATCTCCGCTCCTGGCGATGTCGGGCCGTGCCGACTCGCATCGCGCGCTAGGGGCGCCAATCGAATCCGAATGCTTAATTCTTTGCTAAGGCGTTCGCGATAAACTGGCATATCTGCATTGCCAATTCCTGCGAGCCCCGATGATTTTCTCCCGCATCAGTTTCAAGCTGGTTCTGATCGTCGCCATCAGTCTTCTCGGCATGATCGCGCTGGCGCCGATCGCGCTCTCGACCCTGCGCGCGCAGATGGTCGCCGACCGCCAGGCCCAGACGCAGCAGATGGTCGACGTTGGCTACGGCATCCTGGCGCACTATCAGAAGCTCGAGAGCGAAGGGAAGCTGACGCGGGAGCAGGCGCAGGCGGCGGCTCAGGCCGAGATCAAGAGCCTGCGCTACGACAAGGTCGAGTATTTCTGGATCAACGACATGACCCCAAAAATGGTCATGCATCCGATCAAGCCCGAGCTCGACGGCAAGGACCTCTCCGCGATGAAGGATCCCGCGGGCAATGCGCTGTTCATGGGCTTCGTCGATGTCGTGACCAAGCAGGGCGCGGGCTTCTACGGCTATCTCTGGCCGAAGCCCGGCTTTGACCAACCCGTGCCGAAGATTTCCTTCGTGAAGGGCTTTGCTCCCTGGGGCTGGATCATCGGCACCGGCATCTATCTCGACGACGTAGGCGTCACCTTCCGCCAAAACGCGATGACGTTCGGTCTCGTGTGCCTTGCGGTGCTCGTGCTGGTGCTCGGCGCGTCCTTCGTGATCGGCCGCAGCGTCACCCGGCCGCTCGCCGGGATCACGGCGCTGACCGAGCGTCTTGCATCCGGCGACAGCGCGTTCGAGGTGCCTTACACCAATCGCCGCGACGAGGTCGGCGGGCTCGCCAAGGCGCTCGCCGTGTTCAAGGACAACGCCTCGGCGGTGCGCCGGATGCACGCCGAGCAGGAGGAGCTGAAGCACAAGGCCGACGGCGAGAAGCGCAAGGCGATGGCCGATCTCGCCGGCAGGTTCGAGGCGAGTGTCCAGGCAGTCGTCCGCGACGTCTTCAACGAGGCGCGCGAGATGCAGCAGGCCGCCAAGGGCATGTCGGAGACCGCGAACCGCGCGAGCGAGCGCGCCTCTTTCGTCGCGAGCGCCTGCCAGCAGGCCTCGAGCAACGTACAGACGGTGGCTTCCGCCGCCGGCGAGTTGTCGTCCTCGATCACCGAGATCAGCCAGCGCGTCGCGCAGGCGGCTGAGGTCGCCGACAAGGCGGCCGCCGACGGCCAGCGCACCAACGACACCGTGCAGGGGCTTGCCGCCGCCGCGCACAAGATCGGCGAAGTCATCGACCTCATCAACCAGATCGCCTCGCAGACCAACCTGCTCGCACTCAACGCCACGATCGAGGCGGCCCGCGCCGGCGAGGCCGGCAAGGGCTTTGCGGTCGTCGCGAGCGAGGTGAAGTCGCTGGCGAGCCAGACCGCGAAGGCGACCGACGAGATCGGCGCGCAGATCTCGGCGATCCAGGCCGAGACCCATCAGGTCGTCGGCAACATCGAGAGCATTCGCGCGACCATCATGGAGGTCAACGAGATCTCCTCGTCGATCGCGGCCGCGGTCGAGGAACAGGGTGCTGCCACGCAGGCGATCGCACACAGCGTGCAGGAGGCCGCGTCCGGCACCAACCAGGTCTCGCAGAACATCTCCGGCGTGACCAACGCGACGTCGGAGACCGGCCATGCCGCCGGCCTCGTGCTGCAATCGAGCGGTCGGCTGACGCACAAGCTGCAGTCGCTCCAGGACGAGGTCAGCGCCTTCGTCGCCGGCGTGCGCGCGGCATAACCGAAGCTCTCGGCGCGCCCTGTTGCTTTTTCCGCGTCACGGCATCGGCCGTGATGCGGAAACGCTGTTTTCCTTGACATGAAGTCTGCCGTGCTCGACCTGTAACGATGTCGATCGACGGCATCGCGCGTGCCCTCGCGAAAAGAAAAGCAACACGGGAAGGACGTCATGAGCGCAGGCCTCAACGAGAACGACTACCTCGCCACCTTGCGCGGCCTGTGGGACAAGGCCTGGCCGAAGGGCATGCCGCGCTCGCCGAACTATCTGCACGGCGAAGTTCCGCTGACGGAATATCTGCGCGCCTGGGCGAAGCGCAGCCCGGAGCGGCCCGCGGTGATCTTCTACGGTCACGTCACGACCTACGCGGAGCTCGACCGGCAGAGCGACCGCTTTGCCGCGCTGTTGCAGGCCAAGGGCGTGCGCAAGGGCGATCGCGTCGCGGTGTTCCTGCCGAACTGTCCGCAATTCCACATCGTGTTCTTCGGCATCCTGAAGCTCGGTGCGATCCACGTGCCGGTGAGTCCGCTGTCCCGTGCCTTCGAGCTGTCCTACGAGTTGAATGACACTCAGGCCGAGGTGATCGTGGCGCTGGACCAGCTCGTGCCCGTCGTCGAGCAGGTGAAGGGCGAAGTCCGTTTGCGCGAGATCATCGTGACGAGCTTTGCCGATGTCGTTCCGGCGGCGCCGGCATTCCCTGTGCCGGACTCGATCCGCACGCCGCGCGTGGCGGTGCCCGGCGCCACCGACCTGTTGCCTGCGCTTGCTGCAATGTCTGCACCTACGCCGCTGCCGTCGCCGGGCCTCGATGATGTCGCCGCGCTCAACTACACCGGCGGCACGACGGGCATGCCGAAGGGGTGCGTTCATACCCATCGCGACATGGTCTACACGGCCGCCGCTAATTACGGCATCTCTGTCCAGTCGGACGAGAGCAGCGTGTTCCTGTCGTTCTTCCCGGAGTTCTGGATCGCGGGCGAAAATTTCGGCCTGATTTTCCCACTGTTCTCCGGCGGGACGCTGGTGCTGCTGGCGCGCTGGGACGCGGTCGGCGCCATGGCCGCGATCGACAAGTACAAGGTCACGATCACGGCGATGCCGGTCGACGGCGCGGTCGAGCTGATGGACCATCCGCGGTGGAGCGAGTTCGACCTGTCGTCCTTGAGACAGGTGCGCGTCGTCTCCTTCGTCAAGAAGCTCAACGCCGACTATCGCAAGCGCTGGAAGGATCTCACCGGCACCATCCTGATGGAGGCGGCCTGGGGCATGACGGAGACCCACACCTCCAACACCTTCACGGCCGGCTTCCAGGACGACGATTTCGATCTCAACAACCAGCCGATCTTCGTCGGGCTGCCGGTCCCCGGCGCCGAGTTCAAGATCACCGATTTCGAGACCAGCGCGCTACTGCCGCTCGGCGCGGAGGGCGAGATCCGCGTGCGTACACCGTCGCTGCTCAAGAGCTACTGGAACAAGCCGGAAGCGACCGCGGAGTCGCTGGTCGATGGCTGGCTGCGCACCGGCGACATCGGTACCATCGACAAGGACGGCTTCCTGCACTTCCTCGGCCGCCGCAAGGAGATGCTGAAGGTCAAGGGCATGAGCGTCTTCCCGCCGGAGATCGAAGCGCTGCTCGGGCAGCACCCGAAGGTGCTGGGCTCGGGTGTGGTCGGGCGCGATGATCCCGACAAGGGGCAGGTGCCGGTGGCCTATATCCAGCTCAAGCCGGAGGCGGTCGGTACCATCTCCGCGGAGGACTTGCGCGCCTGGTGCGCCGAGCGGATGGCCGTCTACAAGATTCCGGAGGTGCGCATTATCGAAGCCTTGCCCCTGACCGCGACGGGCAAGGTGAAGAAGCAGGACCTCAGTCCGAACCTGCCTGCTGCAGTCTGAATGAGAGACCTCATGTCGTTCAAAAAACTCCTGATCGCCAATCGCGGTGAGATCGCTATCCGTATCGCGCGCGCGGCGGCCGACGCCGGTATCGCGACGGTCGCGATCCATCCCGCCGACGATGCGCTGTCGCTGCATGTTCGCGTCGCGGACGAGGCGATTGAAATTCCGGGTCGCGGCGCGCGGGCCTATCTCGATATCGAAGCCGTGGTGAATGCGGCCAAAGCGGCCGGCTGCGACGCCGTGCATCCCGGCTACGGCTTCCTCAGCGAGAACGCGGCGTTCGCCAAGGCGTGCGCCGACGCGGGCGTTGTCTTTGTCGGTCCGAAGGTCGCGGCGCTCGAGCTGTTCGGCGACAAGGTTGCGGCGCGCCAGCTCGCCAAGCGCTGCGGCGTGCCGATCATTGCCGGCACCAGCGGGCCGTCCTCGCTGGGGGAGATTTCGGCGTTCTTTGCCTCGCTCGGCAGCAATGCGGCGATCGTGATCAAGGCCATGGCCGGCGGCGGCGGCCGCGGCATGCGCGTCGTCGAGAATGCCGCCGATCTCGCGGAGGCCTATGCGCGCTGCCAGTCCGAGGCCAAGGCGGCGTTCGGTTTCGACGGTGTCTATGCCGAGCGGCTGATCCGGCAGGCCCGCCACATCGAGGTGCAGATCATCGGCGACCACCATGGCGCCATCTCGCATCTCTGGGAGCGCGAATGCACCGTCCAGCGCCGGCACCAGAAGCTGATCGAGGTGGCGCCGAGCCCCTCGCTGAGCGAGCCCCTGCGCGGCCGCATCATCGAGGCGGCGAAGCAGCTCGCGAGCGCTGCCGCTTACGACAATCTCGGCACGTTCGAGTTCCTGGTCGACGGCAACGCTGACGACAGCTTCGCGTTCATCGAGGCCAATCCGCGGCTCCAGGTCGAGCACACCGTCACCGAGGAAGTGCTCGGTGTCGACCTCGTCCGTGCCCAGCTCGCGGCGGCCGCGGGCGCCTCGCTGGCCTCGCTCGGGCTGTCGCAAGAAGCGATTCCGAAGCCGCGCGGCCATGCCATGCAGCTTCGCGTCAACATGGAGACGCTGGACGAGACTGGCGCGACGCATCCGACCGGCGGCGTGCTCGCCGTGTTCGAGCCGCCGTCGGGGCCGGGCGTGCGTGTCGATAGCTTTGGCTATGCCGGGTATAAGACCAGCGCGGCTTTCGACTCGCTGCTCGCAAAGGTCATCGTGCATACGTCAGGTGAAGCCTGGCACGACGTTGTTGCCAAGGCCACGCGCGCTCTGCGCGAGTTCCGGATCGACGGCGTCATCACCAACATCGCTTTCCTCCAGGCGGTTCTCGCGCATCCCGATTTCAGGACCAACCGCATCGCGACCGATTTCATCGATCGCAACATCGGCAAGCTGGTGGAAGCGGCCGATGGCGCGGCAAGGCCGCTCTACTTCGCCGCAACTGAACGAGCTGGCGGCCCTGGCACTGAGGCGCACATCGCGCAGGAGGTGCCCGAAGGCACCGTGATGGTCGCGGCGCCCTTGCAGGGCACGGTCGTCACCATCCAGGTGAAGGAGGGCGAGATCGTCCGCCCGGGCCAACAGCTCGCCGTGATCGAGTCCATGAAGATGGAGCATCTGGTCATGGCCGAGCAAGGCGGACGGGTCACGAAGCTCGTTGCCGGCGACGGCGTCACGCTGATGCACGGCGAGCCGATCATGTATCTCGAGCCGCTCGACGTCGCGGCCGATATGTCGGCGGCGGAAGCGGATGTCGATCTCGACCACATCCGCTCCGATCTCGCCGAGCTGCTCGAGCGCCAGGCCAACACACGCGACGAGAACCGCCCGGCCTCGGTCGAGCGCCGCCGCAACACCAACCAGCGTACCGCGCGCGAGAACGTTGCCCAGCTCGTCGATGACGGCTCCTTCATGGAATATGGCAGCCTCGCCATCGCAGCCCAGCGCCGTCGCCGCAAGCTCGACGATCTCATCAAGAACACGCCGGCCGACGGCCTCATCATGGGCGTCGCCACCGTCAACGCCGACAAGTTCGGCGCCGAGGGCGGGCGTTGCATCGTCGTGGCCTATGACTACACCGTGCTCGCGGGCACGCAGGGCCATATGAACCACAAGAAGATCGACCGCATGCTGACGCTGGCGGAAGACTGGCGCGTCCCGCTGGTGTTCTACGCCGAAGGTGGCGGCGGCCGGCCCGGCGACACCGACCGGCTCGGCATGACCGGCCTCGACGGCCCGTCCTTCGTGCAGTTCGCAAGGCTCTCCGGTCTCGTGCCGGTGATCGGAATCGTCTCCGGCTATTGCTTCGCCGGCAATGCCGCCATGCTTGGCTGCTGCGACGTTATCATCGCGACGAAGAACGCCTCGATCGGCATGGGCGGCCCCGCCATGATCGAGGGTGGCGGCCTCGGCGTCTATCATCCGGCCGAAGTCGGTCCTGTGTCATTCCAGGCGCCGAACGGTGTCATCGACATTCTCGTCGAGGACGAAGAGGAGGCGACGCGGGTCGCGCAGAAATACCTGTCCTACTTCCAGGGCGCAGTCACGGAGTGGCAGGCCGCCGACCAGCGGCTGCTGCGCCGCGCGATCCCGGAGAACCGCCTGCGCGTCTACGACATTCGCAGCGTGATCGACCTCATCGCGGACACGGACTCCGTGCTGGAACTGCGCCGTGACTACGGCGTCGGCATGATCACCGCGCTGATCCGCATCGAGGGCAAGCCGTTCGGCATGATTGCCAACAATCCGCGCCACCTCGGCGGCGCGATCGATGCCGATGCCGGCGACAAGGCCGCGCGCTTCCTCCAGCTCTGCGACGCCTTCGATCTGCCGATCGTCTCGCTCTGCGATACGCCCGGCTTCATGGTCGGGCCCGAAGCGGAGAAGACCGCGATCGTGCGCCATGTCTCGCGCATGTTCGTCACCGGCGCGAGCCTCACCGTGCCGCTGTTCGCCATCGTGCTGCGCAAGGGCTATGGGCTGGGCGCGCAGTCGATGATCGGCGGCGGCTTCCACGCCTCCTTCTTCACCGCGGCTTGGCCGACCGGGGAGTTCGGCGGCATGGGCTTAGAGGGCTATGTCCGCCTTGGCTTCCGCAAGGAGATGGAGGCGATCGCCGACGCCAGCGAGCGCGAGACCTACTATCGCAACAAGGTCGCCGAGCTCTACGCCAACGGCAAGGCGGTCTCGATCGCCTCCGTGTTCGAGATCGACAACGTCATCGACCCCGCCGAGACGCGCCGCTGGATCATGGCGGGCCTGCGCTCCGTGCCGAAGCCGCCGCCGCGGACGGAGAAGAAGCGGCCCTGCATCGATACGTGGTGAGGGCAGCGCAGCAATTTTGATCGCGCCGTCGTCACTTCGAGCTGCCCCCCGGAATGACGGCGCCGAGGGCGTGTTCCCGGTTCCCGATTGACATCCCCGCCCGCGGTGCCAGACTTTGCACAATAATACAGGGTGGAGACGTCCGCGATGGCCAGCCTTTCGGCCTCGAACCATGTCGCCCGTGTCTTGTCCGTCGCCAACCATGTGGCCGACGTCGATGCCTCCTCGCGGATCGCCAACTCCTGGCGGCGCTGCCTGATCAGCCACAAGCTCGATCCCGCCCGCCAGGGCCCGCCGCAGACCCTCACCGAGGCCGAGGTCCGCCACGTCGCAGAGCCGATGGAGGAGACGATCAGGCTGCTTACGCCCGAGCTCGACGATCTCGCCCGCGTGCTGCGCGACGCCGGCTACTGCGTCAATCTGGCTGACGCGAACGCGACCATGCTGTTCAGCCGCCTGCCGGGCCAGGCCGACGCAAAAATGTTCCTGGACTGGAAGATCTACACCGGCTCGAATTTTGCCGAAGCCTTTGAAGGCACTAACGGCCTCGGCACCGCGCTTGCCGAGGAGAAGCCGATCCTGGTGCATCGCGACGAGCACTTTCGCGAGCAATGGCACATGTTCTCCTGCGCCGTGGCGCCGCTGTTCGACCAGGCCGGGCGCCTTGCCGGCGCCGTCAACATCACCTCCTGCCGCAGGGATCTCGAACGCACCGCGCACCAGCTTGCGCTCGCCGTAACGATGGAGGCGACGCGGCGGATGGAGGGTGCGATCTTCCGCGATCATTTCCGCAACGCCTGGATCACGACCGTGCCGGGCGACGGCGGCAGCGGCCTGCTTGCTTATGACCACGACCGTCGCATTGTCGGTGCCTGCCGGTCGGCGCGGGCGATGCTGGGCCTCACCGACGGCATGATCGCATCCGGCATCGATCTGTCGCGCTACATCAATTTCGACCATCACGCCGCGCGCGGAACGGATGACACCGTCGCGCTGCGTCGTGCCGATGGCAGTCCGTTGGGACAGGGCCGAGTCGCGCCGCCATTGCGCGCGCGGTCATCGCCGCGTGCGTCGTCCGCGCGCCGCGACGGGCCGGTCGACCGGTTCGATGCTCTGCGTCGTCTTGCCGGCGGCGATCCCGGCCTGGTCAAGAGCGTGAGGCGGCTAAAGAGCATCGGCGACCACAATCTGCCGGTGCTGCTGCATGGCGAGACCGGCGTCGGCAAGGACGTGTTCGCGCGCGCCATTCACGCGGCGAGCAACCGCGCGCGCAACAACTATGTCGCGCTGAACTGCGCGGCGATGCCGGAGAGCCTGATCGATGCCGAACTGTTCGGCTACGAGGCCGGCGCCTTCACCGGCGCGCGGCGCGAGGGATCGAAGGGGCTGATCGTGCAGGCCGACGGCGGCACGCTGTTCCTCGACGAGATCGGCGACATGCCGATCGCGCTCCAGACCCGGCTGCTGCGCGTCCTGGAGAACCGCGAGGTCTGGCCGCTCGGTGCGCTCAAGCCCGTGCCCGTCGACATCCGCCTGATCAGCGCCACCCATCGCGATCTCGGCTGCATGGCGGAGGAGGGTGCCTTCCGCGCCGATCTCTATTTCCGCCTGCGCGGCATGGAGGTGCGACTGCCGGCCCTGCGCGAGCGCGCCGACAGGGACGACGTCATCCGCCAGATCGCGTGCGAGGAGGCGCCGAATTGCCGCTTGTCGGAGGAGGCCTGGTCGCTGCTGTCGGCATATCCGTTCCCAGGCAACATGCGCCAGCTTCGCCATGTGCTACGGCTTGCCGGCTGCACGGCGGAGGACGGCGTCATCACCGACGCCGATCTCGACCTGCCGCCATTCGGCGGCCGCGCGGCGGAGCCCGATCTCGCGGCGGCTGAACGCGCGACTATTGTCGATGCGTTGCGCAAGCATGGCGGCCGCGTCACCGAAGCCGCCCGCGCGCTGAAACTCAGCCGCGCCACGCTGTATCGCAAGATCAAGGCGATGAAGATCGAGACGGCGCAGTAGGGCTTTCCTTCCCTCTCCCCTTGTGGGAGAGGGTGGCTCGCCGCGATAGCGGCGAGACATGTGAGGGGTCTGCTTCCGCATTCACCTCGCCATCTGCGCACGCTGAAAGAAACCCCTCATCCGGCGCTTCGCGCCACCTTCTCCTACAACAAGGGGAGAAGGGAAGGCAGCGAGAGTGGGGCCCTTACGAAAAATCCGTCCAGCTCAGATGCCGCGCGTCGAGGTCGCCGAGCGAGACCGTGTCGCGAATTTCCTGCGGCGTGTGGAAGTTGCTGCGCAGATAGACCAGCGGCGTGGCCGTCGCCGCATGCGAGACGCCGCGCACCTCGCCGACGAAGATCGAATGCGTCCTGGTCTCAAATTCCTGCGCCAGCATGCAATCGAACGCGGCGACAGCATCCGTCAGCACCGGTGCGCCGGTCACGCCGCGCGTCCATTCGCCGAAAGCAAAGCGATCGTCACCGTTGACGCCCCTCTGGCCGCTGAAGGTCAGCGCCAGCAGCGCGTGATCCTCGTGCAGGAAGTTGATCGCAAACGCGCCTTCCTCGCGGATCCGCGCATGAGCGCTGGCATTGCGGTTGACGCAGACGACCAGCGAGGGCGGATTGTCCGACAGCGAGCAGGCCGAGGTCACCGTCAGCCCCGTACGCTTGCCGTGCTCGGCCCCCACTGTGACCAGCGCAACGGCACCGGCGCATTGGCGCATCGCCTGCTTGAAATCCTTTGCGTCGACCGTCACGCGGAAATCTCCGAAATTGAGGCGGGTGCGGCACGATCGCGCCGCACCCGCTGCGGGTCAAGCCGCCTTCTTTGCGGAGCCGAGATGCTTCAGGCGCGGCATCACTTCGTTCTTGAGCAGCGAGAGCGAGTGGTGCCAGGCTTCCGCCTTGTGCTTGTAGTCGAAGCCGAACACCAGGAGCACGCCGAAGCCGCCGACCTCGTCGTAGATCTTCTCGATCTTCTCGGCCACGGTCGCGGGCGAGCCGACGATCCAGTTCCGCTTGGCGCAATATTCGACGGTGACGTCGCTGTCGGGCACGTCGGGTGCGTGCTTCAGATAGTCCTTGAAGCCGAAATGGCCGAGCAGCGGCAGGAAGTACTCGTGCATCATCCGGCCCATCATGTCGCCGGTCGAGAGCTTCCAGGCCTCCTCGTCGGTGTCGGCGACGAATACCTCGCGCACCAGCCGCCAGTCCTGCCGGTTCGGCTTGCGTCCGGTCTTCGCCGCGCCGATCTCGACCGAATCCCAATGGCTGCCGACATAGGCCGGGTTGAGGTTGAGGCTCATCGGGATGAAGCCGCGTTCGCCGGCGAGCTTCAGCGTGTCCGAGTTCTTCGACAGGCCCGCGACGCCGATCGGCGGATGCGGCGCCTGCAACGGCTTGATGTGGGGTTTGAGGAAGTCGAACATCGTGTCCGGCTTGGTCACCGTCCAGTACTTGCCCTTGTGGGTGAACGGCGCAGGCTCGGTCCAAAGCTTCAAGATGATCTCCAGCGCCTCGCGGGTCATGTCGCGGTTCTGTCCGCTCATGCCGTCGACGTTGAACATCGCCCAGTCACTCGGCAGGCCCGAAGCCGCAACGCCGAAATTGAGCCGGCCCTCGGACATATGATCGAGCATCGCGACGCGGTTGGCGAGCTCGGCCGGGTGGTGATAGGGCAGGAGAAAGCCGCCCGGGCCGATGCGCAGCTTCTTGGTCTGCATCAGCGCCTGCGCGATCAAGAGGTCCGGCGTGGGATTGGGTTCCCAGGGGGCGGTGTGGTGCTCGCCGACCCAGGCTTCCTGGTAGCCAAGCTCGTCGAGCCAGCGCATGACCTGGAGGTCCCAGTCGTTCCCCTCCTTCAGGCCGCACTCCGGCGGATGCGAGGGCATCGTGAAATAGCCGATCTCCATGTGTTTCCTCATCTGATGTTGACGCGTCTTGGCGCGCGTTGATGGACTCGAGTAGCAGAGCTTGAGCAAGCCGTGTGCCAGCACGGCAGTGGTTCAAATCGGCGAGAAAGGACTGGTTTGCCCGCGCAATAGCCGGTATCTCGACGCAAACACGCAAAGCGATCGTCTCATTGTCGCGAGACGGCGTCTTGCCGGTGAGACGAGGACAGATTCGATATGAACGAACCCGCCTATGTCGCGGTGGATTGGGGCACCAGCAGCTTCCGGCTTTGGCTGGTCAACCAGGCCGGGCAGGTCCTGGCCGAACGCCGCAGTGGCGAGGGCATGCTGGCGGCGGCCAAGGCCGGGTTTGCCGCCGTGCTGCAATCGCATCTCGCCGCGGTCGAGGCGCCCGATCATCTCCCGGTTCTGGTCTGCGGCATGGCAGGCGCGCGGCAAGGCTGGGTCGAAGCCGGCTATGTCGACACGCCGGCGCCGCTCGCAGCAATCTTGAAGCAGGCCGCGCGGGTGCCCGGCGAAGCGCGCGACATCCGCATCCTGCCGGGCATCGCGCAGCGCGACGCTGGCGCGCCGGACGTGATGCGCGGCGAGGAGACCCAATTGCTCGGCGCGCTCGGCTTCGATGCCGCAGGTGAGGCGGCGGTCTGCATGCCTGGCACGCATTCGAAATGGGTGCGGGTGAAGGACGGCACGGTCGAGCACTTTTCCACCTTCATGACCGGCGAGCTCTTCAGCGCGGTCTCGCGCGAGACGATCCTGTCGCTCGCGGTCGCCGGCGCCGATGACGCCGATGACGTCGCGAGCTTCAAGTCGGCAGTGACGGCCGCGTTCGAGGCGCCGGCCTTCGCCGCCAACCTGCTATTCGGCGCGCGGTCACGACAACTCCTGTTCGGGGGCACGCCGGCGGCGGCGCGCGAGACCTTGTCGGGCACTTTGATTGGAATCGAGTTGGCAGCGGGGCTCTCCGGCGCCGTGCCGAAAAGTGGCATCATGTTGGTTGCGTCGGGGCGGCTCGCGATGCTGTATCGGCTCGCCTTCGATGCGCTGTCGGTGAACGTGGTGCCGATCGATGCGGATGAGGCTGTCCGTCGCGGCCTGTCGATGGCGGCCTCCGCGATCTGGACGAAGTAGAAGGATTCTTGAGATGAGCGTTCCCTTTCCGCCGATGAAGCGACCGCTGGTCGCGATCCTGCGCGGCGTCAAGCCCGAGGAGACCGAGGCCATCGTCGGCGTGCTGATCGAGGCCGGCATCACCGCGATCGAGATTCCCTTGAACTCGCCGGATCCGTTCCGCTCCATCGCCAGCGCCGTGAAGCTCGCGCCCGCCGGCGTGCTGATCGGCGCCGGCACCGTGCTGACGGCCGAAGACGTCGACCGGCTCGATGACGTCGGCGGCAAGCTGATGGTCTCGCCGAATATCGACACGCAGGTGCTGGGGCGCGCGCATCAGCACGGCATGGTGACGATGCCCGGCGTATTCTCGCCGACTGAAGCGCTGCTCGCGGCGCGGTCGGGCGCATCGAGCCTGAAATTCTTTCCTGCGAGCGTGCTCGGCGCGTCCGGCATTGCCGCGATCCGCGCCGTGCTTCCGGCTGGCGTCATGATCGCCGCCGTCGGCGGCGTCTCCGACCAGAATTTTGCGGAGTATGTCAAAGGCGGCGTGACCGCGTTCGGGCTCGGCAGCAGCCTCTACAAGCCCGGCATGACCGCTGCCGATGTCGCGGCTCGGGCCAAGGCGACGGTCATTGCCTACGATCGGGCGATTCCGAAAGATTGAGCCGGCAATAAACCAGCCGTGATCCCGTCACGGCCGGTCCGTATCCTATCTTGCGGGATCAGCGAGATCAGGAGACCGACATGGCGATCAACAATGTAGCCGACCTGTTCGTGGCCACGCTCGAGCAGGCCGGCGTCAAGCGGATCTACGGAATCGTCGGCGACAGTCTGAACGGTCTTACCGAAGCGCTGCGCCGCCGCGGCACCATCGAATGGGTGCATGTCCGGCATGAGGAGGTTGCGGCGTTCGCCGCCGCCGGCGAAGCCGAGATGACGGGGAGTCTTGCGGTGTGCGCGGGCTCCTGCGGCCCGGGCAATCTGCACCTCATCAATGGACTGTTCGACGCGCATCGCAGCCGCGTTCCCGTGCTCGCGATCGCGGCGCAGATCCCGTCGGCCGAGATCGGCGGCGGCTATTTCCAGGAAACCCATCCGCAAAATCTGTTCCGTGAGTGCAGCCATTATTGCGAGCTGATCTCGGACGCGAGCCAGCTTCCTTACGTGCTGGAGAACGCCATCCGTGCGGCGGTGGGTCTGCGCGGCGTCGCGGTCGTCGCCATACCGGGTGACGTCGCTTTCCGTGCGCCGCCGAAGCGGCCGCTATCGGCGACGCGCGGGCTCGCGCTGTCAGCGCCGAAGGTCGTGCCGAAGGCGGACGAGCTGAAGGCGCTTGCGGAGCTCCTCAACGGCGCCGAGCGCATTACGTTGTTCTGCGGCCGCGGTTGCGCCGGCGCGCACGCGCCGCTGATGCAGCTCGCCGAGACCCTGAAGAGCCCGATCGTGCATGCCCTCGGCGGCAAGGAGCACGTCGAATACGAAAACCCCTACGACGTCGGCATGACCGGCTTCATCGGCTTCTCCTCCGGCTACGCCGCCATGCACGCTTGCGACGCCCTGCTGATGCTCGGCACCGATTTTCCCTACAAGCAATTCTTTCCGACCGACTGCCAGGTCGCGCAGGTCGATATCAGGCCGGAAAATCTCGGCCGCCGGTGCAAGCTCGATCTCGGCCTCGTCGGCGACGTCAAGCTCACCATCGAAGCGCTGCTGTCGCTGTTGAAGACCAAGACGCAGCGCAAACATCTCGACGATGCGATCGCGCATTACAGGAAGGCGCGCGAAGGACTCGACTCGCTCGCCAGGGGGACCCCGGGCAGCAAGCCCATCCATCCGCAATATCTCGCCAAGGTCATCAGCGATCATGCTACGGAAGATGCGGTGTTCACCGCCGACGTCGGTACCCCGACGGTGTGGGCCGCGCGCTATCTCAACATGAACGGCCGCCGTCGTCTGATCGGCTCCTTCGTGCACGGCTCGATGGCCAACGCGATGCCGCAGGCGATCGGCGCGCAGGCGGCGCAGCCCGGCCGTCAGGTGATCTCACTGTCGGGCGACGGCGGCTTCACCATGCTGATGGGCGATCTGATCACGCTCACGCAGATGAAGCTGCCGGTGAAGGTCGTCGTCTTCAACAATGGCGTGCTTGGCTTCGTCGCGCTGGAGATGAAAGCGGCGGGCTTCGTCGACACCAATGTCGATTTGGAGAATCCGGATTTCGCGGCGATGGCGCGTGCGATGGGCATCTTTGCCCGCCGGGTCGAAGATCCCGGCGATCTCCCTGGCGCGATGCAGGAGATGCTGGCGCACAACGGACCGGCGCTGCTCGACGTCGTCACGGCCAAGCAGGAGCTGTCGATGCCGCCGACCATCACGCCCGAGCAGATCAAGGGTTTCAGCCTGTGGGTCCTGCGCGCCGTGATGAACGGCCGCGGCGACGAGGTGCTCGATCTCGCGAAGACGAACCTGTTGCCGCGCTGAAGCGCGATCAAGTTATCGCGCTTCAGTTTCTTGTTTGAGCATGATCTCCGCGCAAACGCCACGCGTTTGTCGCGAGGGAAAACCGATTCACACTTTTCCGGGTCATGCTCTAGCCCCGCTTGATCGAAGGCCAAGCGAACCGCTCGTGGCGGCGCTGGAAGCGCTGCCAGTGCAGGACGAGGCCGACCAGCAGCGCCGGCACGAAGCCGAGCACGATCAGGAAGTGCGGCAGCGGCATCGGCGAAATGAAGCCGATGGCGATGTCCGAGATCAGCCACAACGCAGAGAACAGCACCGCGAAATCCGTGCGCGGACAACGCAGATAATAGAACACGGCGGTGACGACGATGGCGGGTCCGATCGCAATGCCGATCATGACCGCCGTCAGCTCCTTCGGCGTCAGCGCATCGAGCACCATCGACGCCAACAGCCAGAGGGCGGCAAACATGGCGATGATGTCGATCGGATGCCGCAATCCAATACCTCTCGCGCGGAACGCGCTATCGTTGTGGCATAAGCCTTCGCCGTCAAGCCTTGGCCGTCAAGGCTTGGCCGTCAAGTAAATATGCCTATTCCTCGTCGTTCCCAGGCGTCGGCCGCAGCATGAAATGGCCAAAGGCTGTGGCGATCGGCTTGGCGGGATCGTCCTGCCAGGCCCGCGCCTCGAAGGCGACGATGCGCCGTCCCTGCTTCACGATCGAGACATTGGCAAAGCTGTCGAGCGCGCGGCCGGAGCGCAGGTAATTGATCGTCAGCCCGATCGGCTTCGGCAGTGCGGCAGCGCCGAGCTCGCGCGTCACGCCGACGATCGCGGTGGTCTCGAGAAAGGCGCCGGTCATGCCACCATGGATCGCGGGCAGGATAGGGTTGCCAATAATCTTTGGCGAGAACGGCATCACCAGCGTGCCGTCGTCGCTGACGCCGATGCCGAGGCAGCGCGCGAATGGGCTATTGGCGAACGGGCCTGCCGGATCCTCCGGCGCCTCCAGCGTCGGGGCGGCGCGCGTATCCATTCTTCGGTCCGCGAGCATGTTGGTGCGGTTGGCGCCGATCATGAAACAGGCGGTGGCGGTTGCGACCGGATCGTCCTCGGAGTCCTGATAGGCCGTAGAGCGCACGAAGGCGATCGAGCGGGTGGTGCGGTAGCAGACCGAATGTGCCTTGATGTCGAGACCGGGCGTCGCGGGCTTCTGGTAGTCGATGCGCAGATCAAGCGTTGCGATCGCGCGCGTGCCGTCGAGCGCGAGCTGCACCGCCATGCCGCAGCTCTCGTCCAGCATCGCCGTGACGACCCCGCCGTGCAGCACGCCGGTCTCGGTATCGCCGACGAAGACCGGGCGGTAGGGCAGGCTGGACCAGGCCTCGCCCGGCGCAAAGCGATCGAGCTGCAGCCCGCTGATGTGGCCATAGTCGGAGCGGCGGCCCCTGATGGCCTCGGCAAGTTCCTCGAACGGCAGCCCGGTGCTCTGTGAAGTGGACATGGCGAGGTTCTAGACCAGTGGCGCCCGTCGTGCAAAACATCGCACGCGCCGCTGCGGGACAGGTCTGCCGGCCGGTTTGGCCTCGACAGAGGCTGGCCAAGCGCCGATGCTGGCCGTTCCGCTTGTCCACTGCCTGCAGGAGTGCCCATGGCCGACCCCGAAACACCCGCCACCAACCAGGGGCCCGTCACCATTTCGACCTCCAGCGCCGAGCGCGCTCCGGTCATCTATTTCGACGGCGCATCCTGTTTCGGGCACCACAACGGGGCGATCCAGATCGAGCTCGCGGCGAACCTGTTGATGCCGATCGGGGCCGCCGTCAGGGTCGACGTGGTTCAGACCGCACATCTGCGCTGCAGCCCGGCCGCGGCGCTGGCCTTGCGCGAAGCGCTCGACAAGGCGCTCGCCATGTATCAGCAGGGTCAGCAGCAACCGTCCGAGACGATCCCCGACGTGAAGAATTGAGGCCGATGGCGCGATCGCAAGTCGATGCGATCGCGCCCTGCTTAACCGACGTGCACCTTCGGCTTCTTGCCGCCGTTCCACTTGCCGTCGATGGCGCGCTCGATCTGGGCGGCGAGTTGCAGGAGCAAGCCATCATTGGCCTGCTTGGCGATCGCCTGGATGCCCAGCGGCAAGCCGTGTTCGTGCGTGGCCATCGGCAGCGAGATCGCGGGCATGCCGCAGAGATTGGCGAGCGGCGTGAAGGCGAAGTTGCGCCAGAGATTGCCGAACCAGTCCAGTACGTCCGGATTGTCGGAGATGGTGAGATATTCCTTCGTGCCGACCTTCGGCGTCGGCAGCGCGGTGACCGGCGTCAGGATGACGTCCCACTGCTCGAAGAACGCGCCGAAGCTGCGCGATGTCGTGTTGAACACGCCTTGCATCTTCGCCCGCTCGGCGAAGCTCGTGTGCCGCCCGGCTTCCCAAATCCTGATGTTGACGGGCTCGACCAGATCCTCCGGCGGCCGCTCCAGCCCACGTGTGGCGAGCATGTTGGAGATCACAACGGCAAAATTGGAGATGTAGCAGGTCGTCTGCGCATCGAAGGCGGCGCGGAAATCGAGCTCGGGCAGCGCGTAGTCGACGTGATGGCCGAGTCCTTCGAGGAAGCGGCCGGCCTTCTCCAGTTCGGCGGCGATGTGCGGCGTCGCGGTGTAGTCGCCCCAGGTGTGCGACAGCGCGATCCTGAGCTTTGCCGGATCGCGCTTGATCATTTCGCCGTAAGGCTGCGCCGTGGTCCAGAACGGCATGAACTCGCCCGGCGCCGGCCCGCGGGCATGATCGACGAAGGCGGCGGTGTCGCGGACGGAACGCGACTGGCAGCCCTGGATCGAGACGAGCCCGGTGAGATCGGACATCAGCGGCGCGAGCGAGAACACGCCTCGCGAAACCTTGAGTCCGATATTGCCGTTGACGCCGGCGGGAATGCGGATCGAGCCGCCGCCATCGGTCGCATGCGCGATCGGTACCACGCCGGCCGCGACCATCGCGGCGCTGCCCGCTGACGAGCCGCAGGTGGTGTAGTCGGTATCCCAGGGATTGCGCGTCACATAGACCGCCGGATTGTCGGCCGAACTGCACACGCCGAACTCCGGCGTCGTCGTCCGTCCGATCAAGTTGAGTCCCGCCTGGCGAAACTTGCCGGTCAGGAACGTATCTGCCGCCGCGCGATTGCCGCGCATCAACAGCGAGCCCATCTCCTGGAGCCGGCCCTTCATGGTCGGGCCGAGATCCTTCATCAGGAAGGGCAGGCCGGCGAACGGTCCGGAGAGATGGGCACCGTCCTTGGCCGGATCGATGATGACGTCGTCGAACAACTCGACCACGCCGGACAGCGCCGGATTGACCTTGGCGACGCCGGCAGCGGCCTGGCGCGCCAGTTCCTTCGGCGTCAGCTCACCGTTGCGGACGCGCGCCGCCAGCGCCATGCCATCGTGCTGCGCCCATTCACTCCAGCTCATCGGCAAAGTCATGCGATTCAATCCCTCTATGCGGCGCCACCCCGCACGCAGGGCTGCTGCGCTGATTCCGGCATGTTCGCAATTGCGGCGCCTCTGCCCTGGCGTCGCGCTTAGTTTTCCGCGAGCCGCGCGATCACCGCAACCGGCCCGCCGCCGGGCGGACCCTGGTGCTCGGCCCCGCCGGAGACATAGACCGCGCCGGTGCCGGCAAGGCCGCCGATCAGGCCGCCGACCGCGGCGCGGGCGTGGCGGGTCGAACTGATGTCGGTGTCTTCCAGCATGGTGTGGCGAAAGCCGCGTACGCTGCCGTTCGGCGACGCCTCGGCCTTGGCGAAGATGTTGACGAGCTCGCGGCCCGCGGTCGCCTGCGGCGCGATGCCAAGTCCCACGCTGTTGAGCGCTGAGATCACCGCGGTGGAGTCGATGGCGTCGCTCATCACGGCATGGCCGATCTCGAACTCGCTCGCCGATGAGGCCGAATTGCCGAGCACGATGACGACGTTGTGCATCAGCTCGATCCCAGCCGAGGTGGAGGCGACCGACGAGAACAGGTCGTAGCGCCGCAGCACGTCTTCGTCACGGATCTCGGACGCGATCTCGCCGAGCGCGACCGCGACCCCGAGCGCGGAGGCGCCGCGCGAATAGGCCATCGAGCCATAGGCGCTGGTCGTCGCCGTTGTGTTGCCGCGCGCGCCTGCGGCCTCGATGCGGTCGCTGGTGAGCAGCGGACACTTGATCTGCACGAAATGCACATCAGTGGGATCGACGATCCCGGCATCGTCCATCGCGGCTTTCACAGCCTTGGCCGTCTCCGCGATCTGCGCGGAGCGTCCGAGTTCCTCGGGAAGAAAATCCCGCGTGTGCGCCATGCCGATGCTCAGCCGTTTGCTGGACACGCCTGCCGTTCCTTGCTCGGCTTCGCGTCGCGTAAACACAGTGATGTGCGGGCTGAGCACGCCCTCGGTACCGCCGGACATCACGAAGGCGATGCGCTGCTCGACCTCCTCTGGGGACAGGTGGAGACAGGGCGCCAGCGCCGTGCACAGCGCGGCAACCGCATATTCCCGCGTGAAATCGTTGACGCCGCCATTGCCCTCGGTCTTGCCGAGGATCGCCAGGATCGATGTCGGATCGATCGCGCCGGACTCGATCATGGTCATGAGGCCGGAGGCGTCGCCGGGGCCCTTGGTGGCAATCCGAACGACGCCAACCGATGTGGTGCGCATTGCAGTCCTCGCATGCTGTTCTGGTGCCGGCGAGTCAACCAGCCGCGGAACAGAGGCGCCTGTCAAGATGTCGAGAAGATCCCCGACGTTCGTCCTGCCGAAAGCCAGGACGACAGCGGAGTATGTGCGCCGTCTTCGTCCATCCAAACGAATGTGGCGAGATCGCATCAAAGCAACAAAAAAATCCCCTGTCGACGGTTCTGCGCTGTACCTTGATGAATCAACCTCGATTGGTTCATAAGCGGCGTCCCGCGGCCGGTGGTTCGGTTCTGGCCGCGTGCTTGGAGAGGGATTCTCGCGTGGCGAATATCAACCAGAAGATTGCGCAGGAGCTTGGGGTTCGAGCGGAGCAGGTCGAGGCGGCGGTGACGCTGCTCGACGGCGGCGCCACGGTTCCCTTCATCGCCCGCTACCGCAAGGAAGCGACCGGTGCGCTCCACGACACGCAATTGCGCACTCTGGAAGAGCGTCTCGTCTACCTGCGCGAGCTCGAAGACCGCCGCAAGGCCATCCTCGAATCGGTCCGCGAGCAGGGCAAGCTCGATGCTGCACTTGAAGCCGCCATCCTCGCCGCCGACAGCAAGGCGCGCCTCGAAGACATCTATCTGCCGTTCAAGCCGAAGCGCCGCACCAAGGCCGAGATCGCCAAGGAAGCGGGCCTCGAGCCGCTGGCCAACCAGCTCATGGCAGAGCCCGGAGACGATCCGAAGGTCGTTGCGGAAGCCTACGTAAACGCCGAGAAGGGTGTCGCGGATGCTGCCGCCGCGCTCGACGGTGCCCGCGCCATCCTGGTCGAGCGCTTCGACGAGGACGCCGACCTGATCGGAAGCTTGCGTGAAGAGATGTGGACAAACGCGCGCATGGCTTCCACCGTGCGCCAGGGCAAGAAGACCGAGGGCGAAAAATTCGCGGACTACTTTGAGTTCTCCGAGCCGCTGACGAAGCTGCCCTCGCACCGCATCCTCGCGATGTTCCGCGGCGAAAAGGAAGAAATCCTCGATCTCCAGATCCAGGCCGAGGCCGAAGCGCCGCCGCCGGGCGTGCCGAGCGCCTATGAACTGAAGATCATGAAGCGGTTCGGTATCGCCGACCTGAAGCGCGCGGGCGATCGCTGGCTGATCGACACCGTGCGCTGGGCCTGGCGCACCAAGATCCAGGTGCATCTCAACATCGATCTGCGCATGCGGCTGTGGAACGCGGCCGAGACCGAGGCCGTGCGCGTATTCGCCTCGAACCTGCGCGACCTGCTGCTGGCCGCACCCGCCGGCACCCGCGTCACCATGGGCTTGGATCCCGGCTACCGCACCGGCGTCAAGGTCGCCGTCATCGACGCGACCGGCAAGGTGGTCGATACCACCGCGATCTACCCGCACGAGCCGCAGCGGCAGTGGAACGAGTCGCTCGCAACCCTCGGCAGGCTCGCGCTGAAGCATCGCGTCGAGCTGATCGCGATCGGCAACGGCACCGCCTCGCGTGAGACCGACAAGCTCGCGACCGAGCTCGTCAAAGGCCTGGCCGAACTGAAGATGACCAAGATCGTGGTGTCGGAAGCCGGTGCGTCGGTCTACTCGGCCTCCGCCTTTGCCTCGCAGGAACTGCCCGGACTGGACGTCACCCTGCGCGGTGCGGTCTCGATCGCCCGCCGCCTCCAGGATCCGCTCGCCGAGCTGGTCAAGATCGAGCCCAAGGCAATCGGCGTCGGACAGTATCAGCACGACCTCGGCCAGGCCAAGCTCGCCAAGTCGCTCGACGCCGTGGTCGAAGACTGCGTGAACGCCGTCGGCGTCGACGTCAACACCGCCTCCGCGCCGCTGCTGGCGCGGGTGTCGGGCGTGGGCGCTGGCCTTGCACAGAGCATCGTGCAGCATCGCGATGCCAATGGCCCGTTCAAGTCGCGCAAGGCGCTCAAGGACGTCCCGCGGCTCGGGCCGAAGGCATTCGAGCAATGCGCCGGCTTTTTGCGCATTCTCGGCGGCGAGGATCCGCTCGACGCGTCCGGCGTGCATCCGGAAGCCTATCCGGTGGTGCGCAGAATTCTCAGCGCCACCAAGAGCGACATCAAGGCGCTGATCGGCAACAGCGATATTGTCCGCACGCTGAAGCCGAAAGATTATGTCGACGAAACCTTCGGCCTGCCGACGGTCACCGACATCCTGCGCGAACTGGAGAAGCCCGGCCGCGACCCGCGCCCGGCATTCAAGGCGGCGGTGTTCAAGGACGGCGTCGAGGAGATCAAGGATCTGAAGAAAGGCATGATCCTCGAGGGCACCGTGACCAACGTCGCCGCCTTCGGTGCCTTCGTCGACATCGGCGTGCACCAGGACGGCCTCGTGCACATCTCGGCGATGTCGAAAACCTTCATCAAGGATCCGCGCGAGGTGGTGAAGCCCGGCGACATCGTCAAGGTCAAGGTTCTGGATTTCGAGGTCGCGCGCAAGCGCATCTCGCTGACGCTGCGTCTCGACGACGAGGTCGGTGCAAAGAAGGACGCCCCTGGCATGCAGCGCGACAATTCGCGCAACACCGCTCGCATGACCTCGTCGGCGCCGCGCAAGCAGGAGTCTTCCGGCGGCGGCGCGCTCGCCGAGGCGTTGCGCCGCGCAGCCGAGAAGAGCGGACGCGGCAAGCCGGTGTGAGGAGAGCGTTGCTCTCAACCTCGCCCCGTACCACCGGGAGAGGCCGTCGTTTCTGACTTCCGCGTCATAAACTGGCGCATTTGTAATTTGATGGAGACGGCATATTCGCCTCTCCTGATCCTCCTCGTGCGGCGAGGCTACCGCTGCACTGCTAGGAGGATTTTCCGATGAACAACAGGCTTCTCACAGGTCTCGTCGCCGCGGCAGTTGCTGCGACGCTGGCGGTCGCGTCGCCCGTTCTCGCGCGCGGCGGCGGCGGTTTTGGCGGTGGCGGTGGCGGCCATGGCGGCTTTGGCGGTGGCGGCTTTGGCGGCGGCCATGGCGGCTTTGGTGGCGGTGGGCATTTCGGTGGTGGTGGCATGCACGTCGGTGGTATGGGTGGCGGCATGCATGTCGGCGGTATGGGGGGCGGCATGCGAGTGGGCGGTATGGGCGGAGCTCGTTTCGGTGGCGCCCGCTTCGCCGGTGCGCCGATGGCGCGTTTCGCGGGTTCGCCGATGGCCGCCCGCGCCGCCATCGGGCCGCGCTTTGCCGGTGCGCCGTTCGCGACCCGTGCGGCCTTCGGCCCGCGGTTCGCCGGCAGGGCATTTCACGGCAGGCCCTTCATCGGCCGCCACGCCTTCTTCTTCCGCCATCATCGCTTCCACCGGTTCGCCTTCTTCGGCGCGCCCTTCGTCTACGCCAGCTATTACGACGACGGCTGCTGGCGGAGGAGCTGGACGCCCTACGGCTGGCAATGGGTCAATGTGTGCGGGGATTATTTGTACTAACATCGCCGTACCATTGTCGCGATCGCCACCGGGCAGTTCCGCTCAGCCCCAGACCGGGATAGTCTGGTGGCGACCGTCGCGCGGAGTTCGTCATGACCGGAGGTCACCGCCGCATCCTGGTCGTCGAGGACGACCCGGAAACCGCAGGCCAGCTCGCCGAGGAGCTGACGACCTCGGGTTATGAGGTCGATCTCGCCGCGACCGGCCGCGAAGCGCTGAGCCACGGTGCCGCGCGCGACTATGCGGTGATCACGATCGACCGCATGCTGCCCGATATCGACGGCATCACCGTGATGCGGCAGTTGCGCGACGACGGCGTTGCCGCGCCCTTCCTGATCATCTCCGCGCTCGGTGAGGTCGACGATCGCGTGCGGGGCCTGCGCGCCGGCGGCGACGACTATCTCGTCAAGCCGTTTTCCTTCGTCGAACTGCTGGCGCGGCTCGAGGCGCTCGGCCGCCGCAGCGAGACCATCGCCAAGGAGACGATCTTGCGGGTCGGCGATCTCGCCATCGACCTGATTGCGCGCTGCGCCAGCCGCCGCGGCCGGAAGATCCCGCTGCTGCCGCGCGAGTTCCAGCTCCTAGAATATCTCGTCCGTAACGAGGGCCGCGTCGTGTCCCGTGCGATGCTGCTCCAGCACGTCTGGGACCTGCATTTCGATCCCTCCACCAATATCATTGACGTCTATGTCGGCCGCGTCCGCCGCAAGGTCGACGATAGCCAGGCCTATCCGCTGATCCACACCATCCGCGGCATCGGATATTGCCTCCGTGCTCCTGGCTAAGACGCTCCGCTCCTCGACCTTTCGCCTGGCGCTGATCGCGATCGCGGCGTTCGGGCTGATCGTCGCGGCGATCATGGCCTATGTCTATTTCGGAACGCTCGGCTATGTGCGGAGCCGGCTCGGCGAAGTCGGCGATCACGACGGCTTCACGGCGATGATCGAGCTCGCAATGATCGCGGTCGCGATCCTGCTCCTGGTGCTGGCCGGGCTCGCCGCGGTGCTGGTGACGCGGCGCACGGTGGGGCGGATCGAAGAGATCAATGCGACCAGTCGTGCCATCATGCTCGCCGGTCTCGACCGGCGGATTCCCCTGCGCGGCAGCCATGATGAATGGGACCGCGTCGCGGAGAACCTCAATCTGATGCTGGATCGCATCGAGACGCTGATGGGCGAGGTCAAGCAGGTCAGCGACAACGTCGCCCACGACCTGCGCACGCCGCTGACGCGCATGCGCGGCCGGCTGGAAAAGGCCTATCACACCCCGCGTAACAGCGAGGCCGACGCGACGTTGATCGGCGACACCATCGCCGATCTCGACGCCGTGCTCGGCATGTTCGCTTCGATCACGCGAATATCCGAGATCGAGACTCGCGCCCGCAGGAGCGCCTTTCGCGCGCTCAACCTCGCCGAGCTCGCCGGCGAGGTCGTCGAACTCTATGACGCCGCTGCCGAGCAGGTTTCGACGCGCCTTAGCCTGGTCGGTGATCGCGAGGTGTCGGTCACGGGCGATCGCGACCTCTTGTTCGACGCCATCGCAAATCTCGTCGACAACGCGATCAAGCACGGCCGCGCGGGTGGACAGGTGACCGTGACCTGCCGGCACTCCGGCGGCGGTGCGGTGATTGCGATTGCCGATGATGGCCCCGGCATTCCGCCGGACCAACGCGACCACGTTTTCAAGCGCTTCTACAGGCTCGAGCAGAGCCGCTACACGCCCGGTAACGGCCTGGGCCTAAGCCTTGTTGCCGCGATTGCGCGCCTGCATGGCGCCGAAATTGCACTGCGCGACAGTACGCCAGGGCTGACGATCCAGCTTCAGTTCCCGGTACCGTCAGCGCAATAGGTCCCGATGCGCCTACAGATTGATCACGCCGCGGCGCGCTGCATGAGCGACCGCGTCGGTGCGGCCGGTGGCATCGAGCTTGTCGAGCAGCGAGCCGACATGGAATTTCACGGTGTGAACGGAAATGCCGAGCTGGCGCGCGATCATCTTGTTCGAAGCGCCCTCCGCCATCAGCGCCAGTACGGCGAGCTCGCGCTGCGTCAGCGCGAAGTCGTCGGCCATGCCGGGCGCGGTGCGCGCGACCACGGTCGCGGTGGCCTGCTCGCCGGGACCGGCGAGCCGCAGTCCCGCGACGCCACCGAGGATCGCGGCAAGGCGATCGGCGAGGGCGGGATCGTCGATCGCAAGCGCCAGCACGATCTCCGGCGTGATGTCGTCGCTCACGCCTCGGGCCTTTCGCCGACGGTGACCTTGAAGTTGACCGGCTCACCGCCGCGGCGCACCGCGACATCGACCACCGCGCCGACGCTGGCGGGCCCGAGCGTCCGCGACAGCGCGCGCACCCCAGCGAGCTTTTGATCGTTGACGGCCACGATCACGTCGCCCTGGCGGATGCCGGCCGCCGCGGAAGGCCCGGCCTTGTCGACATTCATCACCATCGCACCGATGCCATCGTCGAGCCGCACCGGCTGGAGTCCGAGGCCAAGATATCCGCGGGCGATGTGGCCGCGCGTCTCGAGCTGTGTGGCGACGCGCTCGATCGTTGCCGTCGGGATCACCAGCACGCGTCGCGGGCCGAGCACGGCCATGCCGAAGGCTTCACCCGCCGCATTCAGCGCGAGCCCGCCCTCCTGGCTCGGACGCAGGCGAACGTCGAGCTCGATCCGCGCGTCGATGTCGCCGCCGCGCAGGCTGCGCCAGCCCTGGCCGGCGGCCGACACCAGGCCGAGGCTGGCTGACGGCGCACCGCGGTCGGTTGCGACCACGATCGAGAGCGCGCCAAGCGCCGGGACCGTGGCGGCGAGCTTGACCGGGGCAATGTCTGTGCTGGCGCGGAGCACGGCGATATCGGTCGTATGGTCGCGGCCGGCGATGGTTGCGGCCACCGCGGTGCCGTCGGCCAGCCTGATCTCGACCTCGCCCTCGTCCGCCAGCGCCTCGTCGGCGGTGATGATGAGGCCGGGCTTCCAGACGAAGCCGGACGCGCGAGCGCGATGCGAATGCACGGAGACGATGGAAGGGGTGCAGCGCGCCACGACATCCGCGAGCGCGCACGATAGCGCGGAGAGGGGGGTGACGTCGGTCATGGACAACTCCTGTCTGTTGTCCTCAATCTGGGATGCCGCGGGCGATCCGGAAACTGGCCGGATGGTCAGGACTGGCCTTCGTTGCCGTCTCCCGTATTGCCCCGGTCGACGCAGTTGTGATTGGGACCCGTTCACGGGACCGTGTAGCAATCCGTCCGACATTGTGGCCGACGGCCTCACGGATCTTCAGGGAGAGCCTTAACCCATGACCATCGATCTCACCCGCCGCACCCTGCTTTACCTCGCCGGTGCGACGTCGCTTGCAGCCGCCGCTGCGGGCGCAGCGCGCGCCGAGGGCAATCCGGTGGGCGCCGGACCGACCTATGCCAGCCGCACGCCGATGCGGGTCGGCATGGTGACGTTGCGGGTCAAAAATCTGGATGTGGTTGCGGATTACTACCGCGACGTGCTCGGGCTCACCGTGATGGAGCGCGCGGCGAGCTCGGCTCAACTCGGCACCGCCGGAATCCCGCTGCTCGTGCTGGAGGCCCGTCCCGACGCCGCGATCGAGCCGCGCAACTCGGCCGGCCTCTACCACACCGCCTTCCTGATGCCGACGCGCAAGGATCTGGCGCGCTGGCTGGTCCATGCCGCCTCGCGTCGCGTGCCGCTGTCCGGCTTCGCCGATCATCTTGTCAGCGAATCCGTCTATCTCGACGATCCCGAAGGCAACGGCATCGAGGTCTATGCCGACCGCGATCCCTCGCAATGGCACTGGAGCGAGGGCAGCGTGAAGATGGCGACCGACGAGCTCAACATCCCCGATCTGCTGTCGCTGACCAATCCGCGCGTCAGCGACTATGCCAAGGCGCCGGACGGCCTGCGCATCGGCCACATGCATTTGCGTGTCGGCGATCTCGCAAAAGCCGAGAGCTTCTATCACGGCACGGTCGGGCTCGACCCGACCCGCCGCCGCAACGGTGCATCGTTCCTGTCATCGGGCCGCTATCACCATCACCTCGGCATGAACGTCTGGCAGAGCCAGGGCGCCGGTCGACGCGACGACAGCGCGACAGGCCTCGCATGGTTCTCGCTGGTGACGGAGAAGCAGGAACTGCTCGCCGCGCAGGAGGAGCGTCTGCGCAAGGGTGGTGCGCAAGTCACGGCGCTTGCGAATGGCGTGGAGGCGATCGATCCCTGGGGCACACGGGTGCGGCTCATCAAGGTATAGCCGGCTCGCGCGCGAACGGCTGCTGGCGTTCGCTTGCCGGCCCTTCGGCGTCATGTTAGCACCGCCGGTGTCGCGCGAGCGATGCCCGATCTGCCGGATCATTCCCTGACATGCCCGATTTCCACGGCGTCTTTCCCTATCTCGTCTCGCCCGTTAATGCCGACGGCACAGTTCGCACGAATGTCCTCGGCAGGCTCTGCGACGATTTGATCGGTACCGGGGTGCACGGACTGACGCCGTTGGGATCGACCGGCGAGTTCGCGTATCTCAATGCGGCACAGCGTACCGCTGTGGTGCAGACCACCGTCGAGGCCGCGAAGGGCCGCGTGCCTGTCGTGGCCGGTGTCGCCTCGACCTCGACTGCAGATGCGGTGGCACAGGCAAAGGCGTATCAGATGCTCGGCGCCGATGGCATCCTCGCGATTCTGGAAGCCTATTTCCCGCTCGCCGACGCGCAGGTCGAATCCTACTTCCGCAGCATCGCGGATGCCGTCGACATTCCCGTCGTCATCTACACCAATCCGCAATTCCAACGCTCCGACCTGACGCTCGACGTCATCGCGCGCCTCGCCGAGCACCCGCGCATCGGCTACATCAAGGATGCCTCGACCAACACCGGCCGGCTGCTATCGATCATGAATCGCTGCGGCAATCGCTTGCGCGTGTTCTCGGCCTCGGCCCACATCCCGGCGGCCGTGATGCTGATCGGTGGTGTCGGCTGGATGGCGGGCCCGGCCTGCATCATCCCGCGCCAGAGCGTCGCGCTCTACGATCTCTGCAGGGCCGGCCGTTGGGACGAGGCCATGGCGCTCCAGCGCAGGCTGTGGCGCATCAACGAAGCCTTCGCCCGGTTCAATCTCGCAGCCTGCATCAAGGCGGGCCTTTCGATCCAGGGCTACGACGTCGGCGACCCCATCCCGCCGCAGGCCGCGCTTAATGCCGAGCAGCGCAAGCTTGTGGAAACGGCATTGCGGGAGCTGGCGTAGGTCGTGATCTGGCGACACGTCTACGCTACCCGACCGAGTTATTCATTGCTGACGACTGGGCCCGAGACAAAAGGTCACTGCTCCATCCCAATTCCTGGTCGGACTTGAAACCTCTGCGCGTCTGCAGCGTTGCTGCGAGAGCCACGTTTGGGCGGGCTCAGATGCACCTCGAGTTCAACGATCTTCAATTTTGTTTCCGGTAGCCGGCATGGACCGTCGCCTCGGAATCGCTGCGTCAATATTGGCAATCGTGTTGCTCCTGGCGACCGCCACGAAAATCCATTTTGCGCCATGGACGAGCCCTGTCGCCCGCGCGGTTGAGCCACGCGGTCCACTCTCGGATGCCGAGAGAGCGAGCATCGAAATCTTCGACCGCGTATCTCCATCGGTCGTTCAGGTCGCAGCGAGATCTGCGGCCAGCCCGCTGATGGAAGAGGAAGGGCGCGCCGCCTCCGGCACTGGATTTGTCTGGGACAATGATGGTCACATCGTCACCAATAATCATGTGGTCGAGAATGCCAACGAAGTCGCGGTTCGCTTCGCATCGGGCGAGGTCACGAAGGTCGACCTGATCGGGACAGCGCCGAACTACGATCTTGCCGTGCTCCGCATCAGGAGCGTGCGCCAACTGCCCCCGCCCGTGGCACTCGGCAGCTCGAGCGATCTGAGGGTGGGCCAATCGGCCTTTGCCATCGGCAATCCCTTTGGCCTCGATGAATCGATGACGAGCGGGATCATCAGCGCGTTGAAGCGCCGGTTGCCAACTAGTGCAGGGCGCGAGATCTCCAACGTGATCCAGACCGATGCCGCGATCAATCCCGGTAATTCGGGCGGACCATTGCTCGATTCGGCGGGCCGGCTGATCGGCGTCACCTCGGCCATCATCTCCCCGTCGGGGTCAAACGCCGGCATTGGCTTTGCCATTCCGATCGATGTGGTGAATCGGGTGGTCCCCCAGCTCATCAAGAATGGGCGGGTACCGACTCCTGGCATTGGTATCGTCACGGCGAATGAGGATGTCGCCACACGCATCGGTGTCGAGGGGCTGATTGTGGTTCGCACGTCGCCCGGCAGCCCAGCCGAACGCGCAGGCATACGCGGGGTGAATTTCACGACGGGGGCGCTCGGTGACGTCATCACGGAAGCCGATGGCAAGCCGGTGCGCCGGATGTCCGATCTTACGGACCAGCTCGAGCAGCTCGGGACGGGACGCTCGGTGCGATTGACCGTCAAGCACGGCTCCGAAACGCGCGACGTCAATGTTGACATTGTCGACGTCAGCCGATCCTAGCCGTCCAATCGTATGTTCGCCCGTGCATGGCGCCCATGCACCGCGCGCCCATCGGGCTCATCGAGTTGTCTCGCCGGGGAAATCCGCTAAAACCCGCCCGTCAAATCTGACTTGAGGAATACAACGGAATGAACATTCTTCCCGGCAATTTGCGTTTCGGAGCAGGGCAGCCCGTCAAGCGTTTGGAAGACCAGCGACTGCTTACCGGGAAGGGACAGTTCATCGACGACAAGCCGGAGGATGGCGCGCTGTGGCTGCACGTGCTGCGCTCGCCGCATGCTCACGCCAAGATCGTCTCGATCGACACCAGCGCCGCGGCGGCAATGCCGGGCGTCACAGCCGTTTATACTGGCGCCGACCTCATCAAGGACGACATCGGCAGCATCCCGACCCTGAATATCTTCAAGCGCCCCGACGGCAAGCCGATGACTGTGCCGCCGCGTCGCCTGCTCGCCCATGAGGTCGTGCGCTACGGCGGCGAGGCGGTGGCGGCGGTCGTTGCGTCGTCCCGCGTACTGGCCCAGACCGCGGCCGAAGCGATCGTGGTCGAGTACGACGTGCAGCCGGCTGTGGTCGATCCCGTCGAAGCCGTAAAACCGGGCGCGCCCGTGGTGTGGCCGGAGGCGCCCGACAACATCGTCGGCGCAATGAGCTATGGCGACGCCGCCAAGGTCGACGAGGCCTTCGCGAAGGCCGCGCACACGGTCGAGCTCGACATCGTCAGCCAGCGTCTCGTGCCCTCGGCGATGGAGCCGCGCTCGACCATTGCCGAGATCGACAAGACGTCCGGACGCCTCCTGCTGCACGTGCAGTCGCAGACGCCGGCTTCGACCCGCGACGTGCTGGCGGAAGCCGTGCTCAAGCGTCCCAAGGACAGCGTGCGCGTGCTTGTCGGCGACATCGGCGGCGGTTTTGGCCAGAAGACCAACCTCTATCCCGAGGACGGCATCGTCGCCTATGCCGCGACCAAGCTGAACAAGAAGATCCGCTGGCGCGGCGACCGCACCGACGAGTTCGTCAGCGGCACCCATGGCCGCGACCTCACCTCGACCGCGTCGTTCGCGCTGGATGAGAAGGGCAAGGTGCTGGCCTATCGCGTCAAGTCCATCGGCTGCACCGGCGCCTATTCCTCGGGGGCGGCCAACATCATCCCGCTGGTGCTCGGTCCCTTCGTGCAGACCGGCGTCTACGACCTGCCGCTGGTGCATTTCGAAGTGAAGACGGTGATGACCCACACCGCACCGGTCGGCGCCTATCGCGGCGCAGGTCGGCCCGAGGCCGTCTTCATCGTCGAACGCCTGTTTGACGCTGCCGCCCGAAAGATCGGCATGGATCCGCGTGCGATCCGCAAAGTGAACTACATCAAGCCGGCCCAGCTCCCCTACACCAACGCGGCCGGCCAGGTCTATGATTCCGGCGCCTTCGCGCACATGCTCGACCGCGCCACCAAGCTTGCCGACTGGGACGGCTTTGCCGCGCGCAAGAGGGCCGCGAAGAAGAAGGGCCTGCTCTACGGTCGCGGACTCACCTCCTACATCGAATGGACCGGCGGTCGCGCGCATACCGAGAAAGTCAGCCTGCATGCGACCTCGCAGGGCCGCGTCATCCTTCATTCCGGCACCCAGGCAATGGGGCAGGGCCTGCAGACCACCTACACCCAGATGATCTCCGACACGCTCGGCATCCCCATGGACAAGATCGACGTCGTCCAGGGCGACACCGATCTTGCGATGGGCTTCGGCAGCGTCGGCTCGCGTTCTCTGTTCGTCGGCGGCACCGCGGTCGCCGTCTCCTCCAACGACCTGATCCAGAAAGCGCGCGAGAAGGCGGCCAACGTGCTCGAGACGTCGGTCGAGGACATCGAATATCAGGGCGGCATGCTCACCGTGGTCGGCACCGACCGCCGCATCGGCCTGTTCGAGCTCGCCGAGAAAGAAGGCGGCGCCAAGCTCAGCGTCGATTCGGAAGGTGAGGTCGACGGGCCGAGCTGGCCGAACGGCACGCATATCTGCGAGGTCGAGATCGACCCCGAGACCGGCGTGTCGCGCGTCGTGCGCTACACCACGGTCGACGACGTCGGCGTGGCCGTGAACCCGATGCTGGTGACGGGCCAGATCCACGGCGGCGTCGCGCAGGGCATCGGCCAGGCGCTCTATGAAGGCGTGTCCTATGATGCGGATGGCCAGCTCCTCACCGCGAGCTACCAGGACTACTGCATCCCGCGCGCCGACGACGTTCCGCCGATCGTCGTGACGCTGGACGATTCAGCGCCCTGCCGCACCAATCCGCTCGGCGCCAAGGGCTGCGGCGAATCCGGCGCCATCGGCGGCCCGCCCTGCGTCACCAACGGCGTGATGGACGCGCTCGCCGAGCTTGGCATCACCCAGCTCAACACCCCGCTTACGCCGCAGAAGATCTGGCAGGCGATCAGGGACGCGAAGGCGGGTTAGCTCGTCATTATCAACTCGTCGTCCCGGACTTCGCTGCGCTTGTCCGGGACGACGGTGGAGAACGCAGGGCGACGATACTGCGCCGGGATTTTGTCCAGTCTGGAGTGCCGAGAGTACGCGCAGCTCGGTCATCTCCAGCGCGTCGCGCACCAGCCGGTGATAGGCAAGAGGCTTGCGTCAGTCGGCTGCCTTTTGCGCCTCTGGCGCAAGACATCTGGCGCCTCGCGCGCTTCATCTGATAGTTTGTCCCGGTTTCCATCGGGAGAAATTTGATGCGCAAGATCCTGACAGTGCTGGCGGCGCTGGCTTCGCTCAGCCTGACCAATTGCGGCTACAACGCGATCCAGAGCCAGGATGAGCAGATCAAGGCCAACTGGTCGGAGGTCGTGAACCAGTATCAACGCCGCTCCGATCTCGTGCCCAATCTCGTCAACTCGGTGAAGGGCTTTGCCCAGCAGGAGAAGGACGTCCTGCTCGGGGTTACCAACGCGCGCGCCAAGGTCGGCAGCGTCCAGGCGACGCCCGAGGTGCTCAACGACCCCGCAGCCTTCCAGAAATTCCAAGCGGCCCAGGGCGAGCTCTCCAGCGCGTTGTCGCGCCTTCTGGTGGTCACGGAGAATTACCCGCAGCTCAAATCGGATGCCTTGTTCAAGGACCTGATGTCGCAACTCGAAGGCACCGAGAACCGCATCACGGTGGCGCGCAACCGCTACATCAAATCCGTGCAGGACTACAACGTCACCATCCGCTCGTTCCCGACCAATCTCACCGCGATGGCATTCGGCTACAAGGACAAGCCGAACTTCTCGGTCGAGAACGAGAAGGAGATCTCGACCGCACCGAAGGTGGACTTTAACCCAGCACCTGCGCCGTCGAAGTAGCGCGTTCGGGCTCCGATGCGCGCCACATCCTCCGCCGTCATTCCCCGCGAAAGCGGGGAATCCAGTACGCCGCGGCTTCCCGGTTCAAGCACAACCGTCTCTGGAATACTGGATCGCCCGCCTTCGCGGGCGATGACAGCGAGGTTGCTGCGCGCTCGTTCAGCCCTCTCATCGCACGGCATCCTCCTTCTTGCGCTCTTTTTCGTCTTCCTCACCTTCGCCTTCACCGCCGCAGCCGATGTTGCCGTGCCGCAGCTCACGGGCCGGGTGGTCGACCAGACCGGCACGCTGTCGAGCGGCGACATCGCCTCGCTCGACCGGAAGCTTCGGGATTTCGAGGCAAGGAAAGGTAGCCAGATCGCCGTCCTGATCGTGCCGACGACGCAACCCGAGACAATCGAGCAGTTCTCGATCCGCGTTGCGGACGCCTGGAAGATCGGGCGGAAGAAGGTCGACGACGGCGCGATCCTGCTCATCGCCAAGAACGATCGGCACTTGCGCATCGAGGTCGGCTATGGCCTCGAAGGCGCGCTCACCGACGTTACCTCGCGGCGGATCATCGACGAGGTCATCACGCCAAGGTTCAGGACGGGGGACTTCGCCGGCGGCATCTCCGACGGCGTCGACCGCATCCTCCGCGTGATCGACGGCGAGCCGTTGCCGGCGCCTGCGCGCAACACGAGCTTCAGCAGCGACATCAGCGATTTCGGCCCCGTCATTCCCTTCGCCCTGTTCGCCTCGCTGTTCGTCGGTGGTATCCTGCGCACGATGCTCGGGAGATTGCTCGGCTCGGTCGCGACCGGCGGCGTGCTCGCAGCGTTGGCCTGGTTCATGGTCGGCTCGGTCGGTCTTGCGCTGGCGGTCGGCGCCATTGCCTTCATCCTGGCCTTCATTGCCGATCTCGTTCCGATGGCGACGGGGCCGGGGACAGGTGCTTCGCGCGGCGGCTCCTGGTCGAGCGGCTCGGGCGGCGGCTGGAGCAGCGGCTCGTCGTCCAGCGACAGCGGCAGCTTCAGCGGCGGGGGCGGCGGTTTCGGTGGCGGCGGCGCGTCGGGGAGCTGGTAGTCATGAGCATCAGGCGCATCTCCAGGCATCTCCTTCAGCACCATTGGCGTGCGAAGCAGGTATTTACGCCGGACGTGCTCGCGCGCATCGAGCAAGCGATCAAACGCTGCGAGGCCAGTCACGCCGGTCAAGTCCGTTTCGTCGTCGAAGGCGCACTCGACGGCGCGGCGCTATTCCGCAACCAGCCGGCACGCGAGCGTGCGCTCGACGTCTTCTCGCATTTGCGGATCTGGGACACCGCGCACAACAACGGCGTCCTGATCTATCTCCTGCTCGCCGACCGTGACGTCGAGATCGTCGCCGACCGCGGCATCGATGCGAAGGTCGGGGCTGAAGGCTGGGAAAAGATCTGCCGTGCGATGGAGACCGAGTTCAGATCCGGCCAGTTCGAGCGCGGCGCGATCGGCGGCATCGAGGCGGTGTCGCGGGAGCTGACGAAGCATTTCCCGCCGCAGGGTCCGCATCCGAACGAGCTGCCGGACAAGCCGGTGGTGATCTGATGGGAGGTGATGTGGACGGATGCGCACCGTCGGTTCCGTCATTGCGAGCGCAGCGAAGCAATCCAGACTGTCACCGCGGCGGGATTCTGGATTGCTTCGCTGCGCCCGCAATGACGAGGGGAAGCAGCGCGATCACCTCTACCCAATGTCGTCCTGGCTTTCGCCAGGACGACATTGTGGAAGCGTCTGGGTGTTCTCTTCCTGAGGAGTGCCAGCGGCGCGCTGTCAATCATCAAGCTTGTTCAAATCCCTGACCGACTGCATGATCGGCTCGAAATTCGAGCGTGCATCGAGCGCGTCGAACAATTGCGCGGTGTCCTCCAGCAAGCCATGCGACCTTGCGATCGCAATCCGCACGTCCTCCTGCGGCGTATCCGACAGCCTGCCGTGGCCCGAGAGCAGGATCTTCGAATCCAGCCCCTTGAGGCGTTCCAGCGACTGGATGTAGTCGGCGATGCTGCCGGAGCCGAACACGCCGCCCATGACGCCGCCGGGCATCAAGGTGTCGGCGGCGAACAAGAGGCCCTTGTCCTGATCGAACAGCGTGATGCAGGCCGAGGTGTGGCCCGGCGTGTGCATCACGTTGAGGCGGAACTTGCCGAGGTCGATCAGATTGCCTTCCTCGAGCCAGATGTCGATGTTGATCGGTACGTTCGGCTCATTGAACATCTTGCGCAGCATCGAGAAATCGTCGCGCAGCATGATCTTGTTGGCGGCGAGGCGGTGGGCGGCGATGAAGGTGCGGCGCTTGTTGAAGTGCCAGGCGGCGCCGATATGGTCGAGATGCTCGTGGCTCAGCACCACCATGTCGATCTTCTCCGGCGGACAGCCGACGAAGTCGAGGCACTCCACCATCGCCGGATAGTTGGTGGAGAGCCCGACGTCGATCAGGATGGTGCGCGCCGAGCCGCGCACCAGATAGGCGTTGGCGGCCCGGTTGGCGAAGCGGATCTGGTACACGTCCTCCGCTGCCTGGATCAGCGAGCAGGTGTCGTTCTTCATCAGGATCGGAAAGGCCATCGGCTTGCGGTCGCTCATGATTGTGCTGTCCGATAGGTGACGGCGTTGGAAGCGCGCAGGCGCTTGGAGAGCGCGTCCATCACCATCAGCGCGAAGGCCGGCTGCTGGCTGACGAGATAGACGAAGCGGGCATGGTTGATCTTCATCACCCGCGTGTGCGGTGCCGCCGCGATGGCGGTCGCCGAGCGCGCCGAGCCGTCGATCACGGCCATCTCGCCGAAGAACTCGCCCTTGCCGAGAGTGACGATAGTGGTCTTGCTTGCGCCGGCGACCTTGGCAATCTCGACCTGGCCGTCGAGGACGACGAACAGCTCGCGGCCCGTCGAGCCCTCCTCGAAGATGACGTCACCGACACCAAACTCGTTGATGCACTTCTCGATCGTCATTGTGCCTCCCCTCGGCACCCCGGCCTTCTGGCTGCGGGATATCCCATGTTAGCCGGGGAGCAAGGTACGGCAAACAGGCCGTTCGGCGGAGGACGACCCGCCTGCCGCAGGGCAGCATCGGCTGACAATTTGTTTGACGCCTGCCACGCCGGTTCCACTTTCCGGGCCAAATTCGGCCCCGGATGAGTTCCTAAAATTTCGGTAAGCGGGTCCGAAGGTAAGGATTTCGCAAGCAATGAAAGTTACCAAAAGGTCAATCTTGACTGGAGTATTTGAGCCGTGAGCGAACCAATGCCCGAACAGGCCGGCCAGAACACGGGCGAATCCGCTGGCGTCCTTGATGTCGCTGCCGCGCCGCTGGCCGTTGAGGCTGCCGCCGGCATCGAGGCCCCCTCGATCGCCCCGGACCACGAGGCGCCGCCCAAGCCTGATCGGGAAAAGCCTGATCTGGAAAAGCCTGCTGTCGACAACGTCGAGGCGTCCCGGATCGTGGTGCCGAAGCTCGGCGCCGGACTGGAGGTCGAACCCAAGTCCGAAGTAAAGCCCGAGATGAAGGCCGAGACCAATCCCGGGCCGAAGCCTGGCAAGCTTATCGTGATGGCGCCCTCGGACCGCCCCTGGGAGCGCGAGGATTTCGCTCCGCATGTGAAGGCGGACGAGCCGCGCGAGACCGGCGGCAAGCGGCGCCTGTCGGCGATGGCCGCGATTGTCGCGCTCGCTGCCTGCGTCGGTGCGATCAGCGGCGCGCTGGCGACTGCCGGCGTCATGCACTTCGCCGCCACCCCGGCGCCGGCGCCTGCACAGGTACAGGTGGCCGATACCAGCGCGCTGGAAAGCTCGGTCGCCCGGATCGATGCCGATCTCGTCGCGCTCAAGGCGAGTGTCGAGCACACCTCGAAAACGGGTGTCAGCCAGTTCAACCGGACCAACGACCGCCTCGATAAGCTCGAGAAGGCGCAGGCCGAGCCGATGGCCAAGCTCGCCAAGCTGTCCGAGGCCGTCGATAAGCTCCGCGCCACGCCGCCTGCCGCGCCAGCGCAGGCCGCCGCCGCGCCCGCGAAGGATATCACTGGTTCGATCGCGTCGACCCAGGTTGCCACCGCTGCAGCCGCGCCGGCTGCCGCGCCCAAGGTTGAGGTCGGCAGGCTGCCGACTGTCGAAGGCTGGGTGCTGCGCCACGTCGCCAATGGCGGCGCATTGATCGAAGGCCGGGGAGGTCTCTACGAGGTGTATGCCGGCGATCCCGTGCCGGGTGTCGGCCGTGTCGATGCGATCCGCCGCCAGGACGGCCGCTGGGTGGTCGTCACCAGCAAAGGGCTGATCGTCGCGCGCTGAGCCGCCGGTATCCGACTTTCGAAGAGGCGCTTCACCGCGATGTGAAGCGCCTTTTTGCTTGAATAGGTGTCCTTGCGCGGTGTTAGTGGAGACATGAGCCGCGCGTTGCGAATTCTCGTTGCTGCCGTCGTCTTATTCGCCGGCGTCATTTCGCTCTCGGCCGCGGAGAACGCGCCGCTTGAACGCGGCACCGCGATCACAGATCCTGATGTTCTGCGCAAACTCGATCAGAGCGACACGCTGACGATCTCGCGCCTGTTGTCGCCGGAGCGGAACGCGGATTTTCCACTCACCACCGACCTGCTGTTCTCGTCGCTGCCGCAGCTCAAGGACATTCCGCCGGCGATCGATGCGGAATTCGATCGCTATATAGCGCAGCACAAGGCGGCATCGCCGACCGAGACCATCGGCGTCGGCGAAGGCTTTGACGTCCACTTGTTCGATCGCGCCGTCCTGAAATCCCGTGACACGCGGTTCGTGCTGGTCGGCATCGTCAACCGCATGGACCGCGCCTATGTGTCGCAAGAGTCCTGCGGCGAGATCCGCCTGATCTACCGGCTGGCGCGCTTCGACAGCATTCCCGATGGGGCTAAGACGGCGACGCGCCTGCCGATGACGCTCAACCTGGTGATGAAGGCGAGGGATGCGCGCCAGACCGATTCAAACGGCAAGTCCATCACCTGCGCCGAGGTGGCGCGGCGCTGGCTCGGCAATGGCGACTGGCAGGAACTGATTGGTAGTCGCTTCTATCCCTACGACGCCATGCTCGACCGGATCGAGACCAACATCCAGATCGCAGTCGCGCCCAAATCGACGCTGCACGATTTCCGCGCCGACTATCTCCTGAAGGTCTTCAAGTACAATCACGAGACGAAATCGTTCGAGGAATCGGTGCTGGAGAATCAGATCGACCGCGACCGGATCCTCGCCGACGATGCGCTCCGGCGCGACTTCAAGGCTTGGCTGCTCGAACCCGATCACTTTCGCGAATTCGATCGCGGCATGATCCTGATCCCGGAGAAGTTCCTGGCCAAGGCCGCGGTGGCGCCGACGCCCGCCGGCCTTGACGCTTCTGCGTTGCAGCCGGAGTTCGGCATGATGCAAGGGGAAGGCAAAGGCAACGACAAGGGCGAACCGGTCTTCACTGACAGTGACGTGGTCGGCGCGCTGAAGCAGGCAGCCGCGCGCGGCATTGCCATGGAGAACATCCGCTCGATCGCGGGCTTTCAGCGCCGCCTCAACGACGTCACCTGCGCCGGCTGCCACCAGACCCGCGGCATCGGCGGCTTCCATTTCCCGGGCGTGGATTGGCTCGCGAACAAGCCATCCAATTCCAGCATCGTGCCGGCCTCGCCGCACTTTGTCGGCGACCAAGTCCGCCGCCGCGACATCCTGACTGCGTTTGCAGAGGACAAACGTCCCGATTTTTCACGCGGATTTGCCGGCCGGCCGCAGACCCGCGGCAGCCGTGAGTTGGCCGGCACCGAATATGAGGATGGCTGGGGCGCGCATTGTTCCCTGCAAAATGCGGGATCGGGACCGGCTGACAAGAGTTTTACGTCATGGACCTGCGCCAAAGGTCTCACCTGTCAGGCTGCTTCGGCATCGAGCCGCATCGGCATGTGTTTCATCAAGCCGCGTTGAAGCATCCGCCGGAAGAGTGCGTAGCGGTCTTGCGAGAAGATCATGCGCAAGATGAGATTCGGCGAAAACCGATTCCATGACGGACACCAGCAGGCTGGCTGGCGCTGCGATAGTCGAGGTCGTCACTTCGCGTAGTGCGTCAGTCGCTTTCCCGGCAGCAAATCGTAAGCCGATTTCCAGCCGGGCAGTGCAGCGAGGCGGCGGAGCCAGGCGTGGATGGCCGGATGGCTCTTGGCGAAATCGTAGCCGTGCTCGTCGCTCGGATAGTGCAGATAAGCCATCATCGAAAAATCCGCGACCGTCGGCTTGGCGCCAATCGCGAAGGCGTTGTGCTGAAGATGTCCTTCCAGGATGCCGAGGAAATCGTCGAGCCGACGCTGAAAATGCTTCAGCACTTGCGGGTTGCCGTCCGGGATGAACGTCCGCATGAAGCGGTAGGTCGCCATGTAGCCGGTGAGCTTGTGGTTGTCCCAGAACAGCCAGCGGAGCAGCTCGAACTTCTCCTCCGCGGTCTCGCCGCCGAAGCGGCCATGCTGCTCGGCGAGCTCGAGCAGGATAGGCGCAGTCTGCGTCATCTTCACACCGTCGACCTCGAGCACGGGAATTTCGCCCATCTCGTTCACGGTTTTGCGCCATTCCGGCGTGCGCGTGACGCCGCCGCCGAAATCGGTCCAGACCGGCTCGAACGTCTCCCCGCACAGCGTCAGCATCAGCGCCAGCTTGTAGCTATTGCCGGACTCGGGGAAGTAGTGCAGGCGGTAGCTGGGCATGGGACCTCGCGAGCCAAAAATGTTGTCGTGAGATTATATCGAGATCGTCCCGCATCGTCATTGCGAGCGTAGCGAAGCAATCCAGCAATGCGTCCGCGGAAGCGCGCTATCTCCTACCGTCGGGCACCAGCGTGCCGGCCCTTACCCCACCGCCCCCGACGATCTTAGCTGCTTGATCTGCGCCTCGTCATATCCCGCTCCGCGCAAAATCTCGTCACTGTGCTCGCCGACGGCGGGGGGCTTGCGGGGCTGCACCTTCTTGGCGCCATCGATCCAGATCGGGCTGTTGATGGTGAGCATGGTGTCGTTCTCGAACGGCACCAGCACCTCGTTGTCGAGCATCTGCTTGTCGTTCGGGATGTCGTCGAGGATGCCGACGACGCCGAACACCAGCCCGTTGCCATCGAGGATCTTGCGCCATTCCGCAAGATCCCTGGTCGCGAACACCTCGTCGAAAATCTTGATCAGCTCGACCGAGCGGGCGTGGCGATCAGGCCTGGTGGCGAAGCGCGGGTCGTCGATGAGATCCTCGCGTCCCATGCAGCGCGCCAGCGTCGGCCATTGCCGGTCTTCGTTCAGAAGCGACAGGATGATCCAGCGGCCGTCCTTGCACTGATAGTGGTTGGTCACCGCGTTGAGCGCGCGTTCGCGCGGCCGTCGCTCGCCGAACTTGGCGCCGCAGAGCTTTGCCTGCGCCAGCACGCTCGCCGCCCACACACCGTTCGCCATCAGGTTGGAGGCGACGTGCGAGCCCTTGCCGGTCTTCTCGCGCTGATACAGCGCGGTGACGATGGCGCCGTAGAACGCCATGGCGCAGGGATGATCGCCCATGCCGGCGATCGAGCGGGCCGGCGTCGTGTGGGGGTCGGCGCGCACGAGATCCATCAGGCCGGAGCGCGCCCAATAGGCGTTGCTGTCGAAGCCCGGCTTGTTGGCCTCCTCGCCCTTTTCGCCGTAGCCGGTGAAGGAGGCGTAGATCAGCCGGTCGTTGAGATGAGCGAGGTGATCGTAGGTGATGCCGAGCTTGGTGCGCACCGGCGGCGGCATGTTGGTGATGAAGACGTCGGCCTCTTCCACGAGCTTGTAGAGCACGGCCTGCGCCTCCGGTTTGGAGAGGTCGAGCGCGATGCTCTTCTTGTTGCGGGCCTCCAGCAGCCAGGCGAAATTGTGCTCGCCGGTGGGATAGCCCGGCAGGTTCGGCAGATTGCGGTAGGGATCGCCGGCGCCGGGCGGCTCGATCTTGATGACGTCGGCGCCGAAATCCGACAGCACGGTCGCGGCAGCGGGCGCCGCGATGAAGCTCGCGCAGTCCAGAACCTTCAGGCCCGCAAAAATGCCCTTTTCCATCGCGGCGTTGCTCCCTCGCGCTTGTTGTTTCCCGCGCGCTGGAATTAGCGCGGCCACATCATGCGAAGCATTAGACCGATGTTCTGGCGGGATGCAACGCTCCTCGCGAGCCTCACTCCTCCCCCGCCAGCAACGCAGCATTGCCGCCGGCCGCGGCGGTGTTGATGGTCACGGTCTGCTCGGTCGCGAAGCGCGCGAGGTAGTGCGGGCCGCCGGCCTTCGGGCCGGTTCCTGACAGCCCGTTGCCGCCGAACGGCTGCACGCCGACCACGGCGCCGATCATGTTGCGGTTGACGTAGATGTTGCCGACCTGGGCCCGGTCGATGATCGCCTCGACCGTATCGTCGATGCGCGAATGGACGCCGAGAGTGAGCCCATAGCCGGTGCGATCGATCGCAGCCAACACCTGTCCAAGCTTCTCCGCCGGATAGCGTACGACGTGCAGGATTGGCCCGAACACCTCCTCGGCGAGCTGGCCGGCGTCTTTGAGCTCGAAGATGTGCGGCGCGACGAAGCAGCCGTCCGGTGCCGTGCCGGCAAAGTGCAGCCGCGCTTCCTTCTTCATCCGCGCGATGTGTGCATCCAGCCGCTGCTTGGCCTCACGATCGATCACCGGCCCGACATGGGTTGCGGCATCGTCGGCATCACCGATCTTCAACTCGCGCGCCGCGCCGGCGATCATCTCGATCATGCGGTCGGCGACATCCTCCTGCACGAACAGCAGTCGCAGCGCCGAGCAGCGCTGGCCGGCGGAACGGAAGGCCGAGGTCACGACATCGTCGGCGACCTGCTCGGGCAGCGCCGTCGCGTCCGCGATCATCGCGTTGATGCCGCCGGTCTCCGCGATCAGCGGCACGATCGGTCCCTCCTTGGCAGCAAGCGTCCGGTTGATCGCGCGCGCGACCTCGGTCGAACCGGTGAAGACGACGCCGGCGATATTGGGATGCGCGGTCAAAGCAGCGCCGATGCGGCCGTCGCCGGTGACGAGGCGCAGCGCGCTCGTGGGGACACCGGCCTCGTGCAGCAGCCGCACGGCTTCGACCGCGATGCGCGGCGTCTGCTCGGCCGGCTTGGCCACCACGCAGTTGCCGGCCATCAGCGCCGCCGTGACCTGGCCGAGGAAGATCGCGAGCGGAAAATTCCAGGGCGAGATCGCCACGAACACGCCGCGGCCGCGCAAGCCCAGCATATTGCTTTCGCCGGTCGGGCCCGGCATCGCGGTCTCGCCGCCGAACAGTCGTCGGCCCTGCGCGGCATAGTAGCGGCAGAAGTCCGCGGCCTCGCGCACCTCCGAGAGCGCGTCGTCGAGGGTCTTGCCGCCCTCGCGCTGTAGCAGGGCGATGAAATGCGCGCCGCGGCTCTCCAGCAGATGCGCGGCCTGCTCCAGCATGGCCGCGCGGGCAGCCGCAGGCGTCCGGCTCCAGGCCGCAAAGCCCGCGCGCGCTGCGGCCACCGCGGCGTTGGCCTGATCGGGTGTCGCATCGGCGACCGGCTTAAGGTCGAACGTCTCGGCCTTGATGTCGGCCAGCAGCCGTTCCAGTGCGGCGCGCTCGCCGAACTCGATACCGCGCGAATTGCGCCGGTCCGGCGCGAACAGGTCGCACGGCAGCGGGATTCTGGGGTGCGAAGCCTGTTGCGGCCGAGCGATGGCATCGGCCGGACGTTGCAGCAGCGCCGCGACCGGCACGCGATAATCAGCGGCTTGCGCCACGAAGGAGGAGTTGGCACCGTTCTCGAGCAATCGCCGCACCAGATAGGCGAGCAGGTCGCGATGGCTGCCGACCGGCGCATAGGTGCGGTGGGCGATATCGGGATGATCCTTCGCAAGCTGCTCGTAGAGCGCTTCGCCCATGCCGTGCAGGCGCTGGAACTCGAAGCCGCCGCTCTTGCCCGCGAGCGCCAGCACGGTCGCAACCGTCAGTGCGTTGTGGGTGGCGAATTGCGGGAAGATGCGCGGTCGCAAGGCGAGAAGCTTCCGCGCGCAGGCGACGAAATTCAAGTCCGTCATCGCCTTGCGCGTGAACACGGGATAACCGTCGAGCCCGCGCTCCTGCGCGCGCTTGATCTCGGTGTCCCAATAAGCGCCCTTGACCAGCCGCACCATCAGCTTGCGATCATGTGCATGCGCAAGCTCGTCGACGTAGTCGATCACCGCGCTCGCGCGTTTCTGATAGGCCTGGATGGCGAGCCCGAAGCCGTCCCAGCCGGCGAGCGAGGCATCGGCAAGCGTTGCCGCGATCACGTCGAGCGACAGCTCCAGCCGGTCGGCTTCCTCGGCGTCGACGGTGAAGTTGAGGTCGTACGTCTTGGCGCGCTGCGCGAGATCGAGCAGCAGCGGCACCAGCTCGTGCATCACGCGGTCGCGGCTGATCGCCTCGAAGCGGGGATGCAGCGCCGAGAGCTTGACGGAGATGCCGGGCCGGTCGGGCAGGGAGTGGTTGCCCGCTGCCTTGCCGATGGTTTCGATCGCGCTGGCATAGGCGTCGAAATAGCGCTTCGCATCGGCCGCCGTGCGCGCGCCCTCGCCAAGCATGTCGAAGGAATAGCGCGGCTGGTGGCCGGAGCGCGGCCCGCTCCGCTCCAGTGCCTGTTCGATGGTCTCACCGAGTACGAAATGATTGCCCATCAGCCGCATCGCCTGACGCGTGGCGGCGCGCACTGCCGGCGCTCCGAGCCGCTTCACCAGTCGGCCGATGGTACCCTCGGGCGTCTCGCCGGGCTGGATCACCCGCGCCGACAGGCCGAGCGCCCAGGCCGACGCGTTGACCAGGAAGGCCGTGGACTTGGTCTCGTGATGGATGAAGTCGCCCTCGCCGAGCTTGTCCTCGATGAACTGGTCGGCAGTGCGCGCGTCCGGCACGCGCAGGAGCGCCTCGGCCAGCACCATCAGCGCCAGCCCCTCCTTGGTCGAGAGCGCGAACTCGCGCAGCATATCCTCGACCCCGCCGAGGCGGTCGTCGCGCTTGCGGATCGCCTCGATCAGCCGGGTGGCGGTGCGATCGATCCGCGCCTCCTGCGACGAGCTGAGATGCCCGGCTGGCAGCAGGCGCGCGGCGATATCGGCGTCATCGGGCGCATAAGATGCGGCGAAAGGGGGAGGGATGTTTGGCATGGCAGGGTCCTGTGATCGAAAGCCAAGCTAGTCCGCTCATTGCCGTAGTTCGATAGACAAATACGTCATTTTGCCTTAGGAAATAAAGATTGATGCCCGGCAGGCCGTAAAAAATATGGAACTGGACCGAATCGACCGGAAAATTCTCTCGATTTTGCAGGAGGATGGTCGCATCGCCAATGTCGAGCTCGCCGAACGCATCGGCCTGTCGCCGACCTCGATCGGCGAGAGGCTGAAGCGGCTGCAGCGCGAGGGCTTTGTCGAAGGCTATGGCGCGAGACTCAACCCGCATCGGCTCGGTCTCGGATTCCTGGTGTTCGTCGAGGTGTTGCTCGACAAGACCACGCCGGAGAATTTCGAGCGCTTCGCGCGCGCAGTGAAGCTCGCACCCGAGGTTTTGGAGTGTCACATGGTTGCGGGCGGCTTCGACTATCTCTTGAAGGCTCGCCTTGCCGACATGACCGCGTATCGGCGCTTCCTCGGCGAGACCTTGCTGTCGATGCCGGGTGTGCGCGAGACGCGCACTTATGCGGTGATGGAGGAGATCAAGCGCGACGCACCGTTGCCGGTGGGCTGACATGTGGCGTCGCGATTGTCATTGCTGTGGCGTTGAATAACCGGTCTTCGCAGGCAAAATAGCTATCCGTGCGCAATCGCAACGCCTGTCGTCGAATGCACTGACCGTCTTCTAAAATTTTCTTGGCCTCACTCCCGAAAGACATCCGGGAGGCAGCAAAGGCTGGCGGGCTTATACTTTGAGGTTCTCTGCGGAGGTCTTGCCCCGGTTTGCGATCTCTTCATATTCCACCGTCTGTCCCTCGTTGAGCGTGGACAAACCGGCCTTCTGCACTGCCGAGATATGCACGAACACATCCTTGCCGCCCGACGCAGGCTGGATAAATCCATAACCCTTCGTCGGGTTGAACCACTTGACCGTACCTTTGGGCATCACGTCTTCTCCGCGGGTCTTCCTCCGAGATCACGAACCGCCAGTCCCCGCCAACCGGCCGGTTCGGTCCTAACAGGATACGCGGAATGTTGCGGGCTTGATAGCTCAAACCGCACGAGCATTTTGCCGAAATCCGCTCAACTTCGCGGCGTTTCTGCCGGTTTTGCCCGTTTAGCGATCATTTGGCCCGCACGTGCCGCGACCCGGTCAATACGTCGCGGCCAGATAGTCGACGATCTTGCCGATGTCGGCATCGTCGATCGGCGCGCCGTAGACCTTGATCATCTTGGTCACCTCGGCCTGCCAGAAGGCTTTCTTGTCCTTCATGGGCGGCTGTGTGTTGACGTAATCGGCCGAGTGGCAAGCCGTGCAATTGCCCTGGACGACCTCGAGATTGGGGCCGGGCTTGAAGGCAGCGACCTCGTCCGGGGTTTTGTAGTTGACAGGCGCGGCGGTCACCGTGGCGGGGCTGGTCGCAAGCCAGCCGAGGCCGGCGGCAAGCGCGATGGCGGGGAGAACAGTTCGTTGCATGGTTATTCTCCTTCAGGCCACGGTCACGCGAACGGTTTCGACGACGTTGCGCAAATAGCCTGCCGGGTTCCAGCGCGGCGTGTCCGGCTGCGTCTCACCACCATTGCCGGTTGCGCGAACCTTGAGGTCGTAGGAGCCGGCCGCGAGCTTCACCGGCAGCTTCCATTCGCGGAAGGAATATTTGCCGAGATCCTTGCCGAGCTGCGCGTTGGTCCAGGTCTTGCCGCCGTCCGTGGAGACCGCGACCTCCTTGATGCCCTTGCCGCCGTCGAAAGCGATGCCGCGCAGCATCGTGCGTCCCGCCTTCAGCTTGCCGCCATTGGGCACGCTGGTGATGAAAGAGCGGATGGTGAAGCGGTTGATCGGGATCGTCGCCTTGGGCGTGGTGCCGGGCTCGACCGCGTTGTTCGGCGTGTCCGGAATGCGATAGGCCGACTTCATCCAGAAGCCGTCATAGACATTGTCGATGACGGTGATCTCGTTGAGGTGCTTGACCCAGTAGGTGCCGTAATAGCCGGGCACGATCAGGCGCAGCGGAAAGCCGTTGAGGAACGGTAGGTCTTCGCCGTTCATGCCGTAGGCCAGCATCACCTCGCCGTCAGTGGCATGATCGAGATCGAGCGCCTTAACGAAATCCGGCGTCTTGTCGCTGGTCGGGCCGTCCATGCCGTTGAAGGTGACCTGCTTGGCGCCGGCCTGCACGCCCGCCATCTCGAGCACGGTCTTCAGCGGCACGCCGCGCCAGCGCGCATTGCCCATGGCGCCGTTGGCGAGCTGACCGCCGGCGACGCGCGGATCGAAGAAGCCGCGGCTGTTGCCCGAGCACTGGTTGACGGCGACGACCTCGGTCGCCTTCATCTTCCTTATGTCCTTCAGTGACAGCTTGAGCGGCTTGTCGACTTTGCCCTTGACCTCGAGCGTGAACTTGTCGGGATCGAGATTGTAGGGCAGCTCCGACAGGTGATAGCGGACGAAGAACGCGTTGTTCGGCGTGATCGGGCCGTCGTTGAAGACTGCGAACGGCGTCTCGAGCTGCGGCGGCCGGCTGGTCAGGCCGATCATCGGCCGCTTCTGCGGATATTTCACCAGCGGCCGTTCGCCATTGGCGAAGGGCAGGGTGACGGTGTCCACGGCGAGCGCCTTTGTAGCGCTTGCGCCGAAGCCTGCCGCCAACGCGGCAAGGCCTGCTCCTTTGAGCAGATCGCGTCTGTCGATCATGTGTCTCCCCCCGGAGATTTTTGCGCTTAGGTCGCGGTCATCACCGCAAGCTCGCGATCATCTGTTGCACCGATGGCGGCGAAGTCAATTCGTGCTTTCGCAGCAGGGCCATGCCGCTGCGCTGCAACAACGCGGTGTTACGCCGCGATGCGCTCGCCGCCCGCGACCAGGGCCGCCAACAGCCTGACATCCGCGATGACGCGCACGGTCATCGGCTCGTCGCGGCCGCGGATCGTCGCCTCCTGCTGCGGCAGCGCATCGTCGCGCAGGCCGGCGGTGCGGCGGACCTCCTCCGAGACGATGGCCTCGCAGGCCAGCGTCTTGGTCATGTCCTGGAGGCGGGCGGCGACGTTGACGGCGTCGCCGAGCGCGGTGAAGACGATGTGATCGCGGTAGCCGATGTCGCCGATGATGACCTCGCCGCCGTGAATGCCGATGCCGAAGCGGATCGGCTGGCGCAGATCGTGGCCCAGGAGTTCGTTGAGCTCGTCGACATGGACGGCGATTCCGGCGGCGGCCTTCAGCGCCTGGCGGCAGGCGGTCTGCGGATCCGCTGTGAGCCCGAACAGAGCCAGCATGCCGTCGCCGACGAACTGGTTCGGCTGGCCGCCGTTCTCGATCACGGCCTGCGACACCGCGCCGAGGAAACGGTTGACGATGAAGACGGTGTCGAACGGCAGCCGCTTCTCGGCGAGCTGCGTCGAGCCGCGCATGTCGACGAACAGGCTGACGAGATAGCGCTCCTGGCCGATCCGTGCCGGCGTTGAGGCCTGCGCATTGGCCGCCAGCGTGTGCGGCGTGAAGAGCTGGAAGAAGGAAAGATCGCACGTCGGGCGCAACTGGCAGGCCAGCCTGATCGAGGGATCGGTGGTGCCGACGCGGGTGAGCACGAACGCCTCGCGCTGCGACGGCTCGGGCAGGGCGCCATGATCGCCGATGACGCGGATGCGGCAGGTCGAGCAGCGCGCGCGGCCGCCGCAGACGCTGGCATGTGGCACGTTGTGGCGCAGGCTTGCTTCCAGCACGGAGAGCCCCTTGGGCACGCGCACCGTCTTGCCGTTGCCGTAGGACAACGCGATCATGCCGCCGCGTCGCTCGCGCAAGGCGCGCACCCCGCGTCCGAGCAGCACCAGCCCGAGCAGGCCGAGATAGCTGACGGTAAGGCCGCCGGTGATGCGGTCGAGCGTATCGGCCTCCGCGGCGGTGCCGAGCTGGCGCCGGGTCAGATTGTGCGCGCGCCATTCGCCGTCGTCGCTATCGGCCGCAACGCTGCGGCCGCCCTGGTAGACGCCGAGCAGCGCCAGCGTCGGGATCAGCACGGCGGCTGCGAGCAGATAGGGCGCGGCGCGCGTGAAGAACGATTTGAGCCGAAGCCAGAAATAGATTCCGATGCAGCCATGCACCCAGGCGATCACGAGCAGGATCGTCATCAGCCAGATCCGGTTGGATGACCCGACGAAGAACAGATAGAGCTCCTGCGGATAGAGCTTCTGGTGTCCGTAGAGGGTCTGCCCGAGTCGCACGCCGATGACATGCGCCATGACGAGGGCGGGGATGCTTAACCCCAGCACGAGCTGGAGCGGCTCGATGGTCTTCCAGCGGAACTGCCGGCGTTGGTACAGCGCGTAGACGCCGAGCCCCATATGCGTCAGCGCCGCCGTGTAGAACACGACGGCGACCGGCAGGAACTGCCAGAAGGCCGTGTGGTAGTAGACCCCGGCCTCCATCGCATCGACCGAGATGTTGCCGAGCGCATGGTTGAGGAAATGGCTGACCACGTAAGAGAAAAGGATGAATCCGCAGACCAGCCGCACCTGCCGCAGGCTGGTGCCGCGGACCATTTCGGACATTCGTGCGGAAGCGGTGGCCATGATGCGGTTGTATCAGTTCATGAAGGAGAACAGCCAGCGGAGAGTTTAATTCCGGCGAGGGACGGCTTCTCCGATCACATCCGCGGCAAGCCGCCACACACTCCATCGTCCCGGGCAAGCGTCGCGCAGGAATCGTAGGTGGGCAAAGGCGCTCCTGCGCCGTGCCCACCCTTCCGGCGCTTCCGTGATGGTGGGCGCGCTTCGCTTTGCCCACCCGACAAACCGGCGTCCCGGCGCGAGAAATCCAGGGCACCACTTCGGCGCATTGACTCCCCCTCTCAAGTCGGGGAAAAGCGCGGCCGTGACGACGGCCGCCGACATGACAGGAAAGCCCGACGGTGCCGCGCGCCGAGCCCTTGTCACGGCCGCGCTCGTGATCGCGGCAATGACGCTGCTGCGCATCGTCTACGCCTCTGCAATCGAGCTGCGTACTGACGAGGCCTATTACTGGACCTGGTCGAAGGAAGCCGCGCTGAGCTTCCTCGATCACCCCCCGATGATCGCCTGGTTCATCCGCTTCGGCACCGCGATCTTCGGCGACACCACGCTCGGCGTCCGCTTCGGCGGCATCGTCGCGATGGCGGTCACGCAGCTCCTGCTCTTCGACGTCGTCCGCCGCGTCACCCACGACGTGCGTGCGATCGTGCTCGCGGTGCTGATGCCGGAGGCAGCGCTCTATTACGGGCTCTTGATGTCCAAGGTTGCGCCCGATGTCGCCATGATCCCGTTTGCGATGGCGATGATGTGGTCGCTGGTCCGACTCGCGCAGAGCGGTGACGGCCGCTGGTGGCTCGCGGCCGGCCTGTTCGCCGGGCTATCGCTGCTGTCGAAATTCACCGCGATCATGTTCGCGCCCGCCGTCGCCGCCTTTCTGCTGGTGCCGGATTGGCGGTGGCGCTGGCTGCGCAGCCCTTATCCTTATCTCGCCGTGGTGATCGCGATCGCCGTGTTCTCGCCGGTGCTGATCTGGAACGCCGGGCACGATTGGGCCTCGTTCCGCTTCCAGGGCGTGCGCGCCACGGCCAGTTACGGCATCTCCTTGCGCACCGTCGGCGATTATGTCGGGCTGCAATTCGGCCTCGTCGGTTTCGTGATGCTGCCGGTGGTGCTGTCGGGCCTGGTGCTGGCAGCATGGCGCGGCTATCGCACGCGCGAGCCGGTCGCGATCCTGCTGTCGACCGCGGTGCTGGTGCCGTTCCTCTATTTTCTCGTGAAATCGTTCACGCTTAGGGTCGGCGACACCTGGCCTATGTTCATGTGGCCGGTCGGCTTCGCTGCCGCCGCGATCAACCTCTCGATGCTGTTGCGCGAGCGCTGGTCGGCGCAGATGCTCAAGTCGTCGGTGTTCTGGGCCAATACAGCAGTCGTTTCAGGGATCGCGTTCGTCGTCCTGGTGTTCCTCTACTATGTCGCCGCGCCCTGGAATTTCCTCGGAAAGATCGATCCGATCGGCGCCGAGGCCGGCTACGAGCAGGTTGCGGCGCGGGCGCAGGCTGCGCTGGACGAGACCGGCGCGACCTGGATCGCAACCACGGATTACCGCACCTACGCCATGATGCGCTGGCTGTTCAGGGGGCGCGTGCCGGTGATCGAGATCAACGAGCGCGGCCGTTTCCAGGACTTTCGCGATCCGGGAATGGACAGGATCAGAGGCCATGCCGGAATCTATGTCGGCCGCGAGCCCGACAATCATGCGGCAGTATGGCAATCGATCCCCGCCAAGCGTGAGCCGCTGGCAGAGGTCGAGCGCCGCTGGCGCGGCCGCGTGATGGACACCTACGCCCTGGAAAAGCTCACCGGCTGGACCCCGGACCTCGCGCCGAAAAAGGACTCGCCGCTGTTCCAGTGGCGGGTGCTGGCGGCGGAATTCGAGAAGCGTGCGCTCGCCTAGCGAGGCAAGCTCCGACCTCTTCCCTTCTCCCCTTGTGGAGAAGGTGCCATGAAGAAACACAATTATATTCAGATAGTTAGTTAATTGATGTCCCTATTGGATCCGTTACGGATGACGATCAAACCGCAGTCCAGCCGCGTGGACGAAAGCGTGGTTCCTGAGGCGTGCATCACCTTGTAGCGATGCAGTCCAAACCGATCGATGCCAGTATCTCACCCTTTTAGGCGCTTATTGCACTCGGGATAGTAGCCACCTCCCTGCTGTACCCAGAGCAAGCCGCCGTTCGAGTCAGTTGCTTTGTTTGCGAGTTGGTCTCGACAAGTAAGCATACGAGCTTTGCCCGGCTCCTCCGTGGAATAGGTCGGTGAAACAAGTGAAGGGAATACAGGAGGTGAAGGGCCTCGGTTCGTCTTTGGTGGCGACGGCGCATTAGCCCTGGAACTGGAGTTTGTGGATTGATTCCAACCCGAGAGGGCTGCATCGAAGGCTTGGTTTCCCGAGGCCCCTTTCTCAATGGCTAGAATTCCTCGCCGCTGATTTTCATACACCAATGGGATATCGAACCATTGCCTCTCATTTAGGAGCTGTAAGTTACGTGCGCGGTCCTTCGCAACATTGGACAAGCCTACCAAAAAATAGCCATCACGAACTTTAACAGCTAATCCAGAGAGGGGCTCACCTCGCGCTTGCTCGTTTGATTTGAGCAATATGCCGGGCAAATTCTTGATACCGCCCCCGGCAAAGTCAGACGGGAGGAAAAAGGTTACGTCAATGGTGTGACTTGCAGGGAGCGTCGGATCGATGTTGCGCTTTAGCACAATTGCCGCTGACAACTTGCGCTCGGGGATACTGACATCGCCTCGCACCGCCGTTTCAGTTTGTGCGGAGCCTACATTTTGGGTTCGCCAAGTGACTGAGCCAATGTATTGGCGCCCCTTGGGATCGGCTGGATCCTCATCGTATAAGATTGCTCTTTGCCGAAAATACGTGCTCGGCCTTGCCGCTTCGTTCTGCGACGGCAGAGAAGCAATGACCGGACTTCTCTTCGGGCTTTCTTTCAGTTCTCGCACGCGAGCGCGTGCGAGATCAGCATAGAACGTTTGGGAAAAACGTTGGATGAATGCCTCTAGTACCTCGATGCTCTGGGTATCGGCTACTGCCGTACTCGGCGACACGACCTGGAGTGTGACTGCCAACATAAGTAAGGCTGCGAGTTGCTTCATATGTAGGCCCCCCTCCTACAACCAGAACGGAAATACAATAGTCTTAGGTGAAAGGCGCTGATCTCTCAAGGTGAAGTTGCGCGTCGAGACCGAGTCTCAAAGCGGATGCCCCCATGTCCTCAATCAAGGAATATGCTTTACCTAGGCTCTAGGGAGCCATGCTTGCACTATTGCGAGCACAAGATCGTTCACGCCGGCACTTGCGACTAAGATCTACGCGAACCTCCTGCTTCACGTGGTGCCCTCGAAGCAGTCCGTCATTGTCCCTCGGGCGTTACGCAATTGGTATCTGCCATCCGACCCCATCCAATCTGTAGTTGCAACACAGGCTACAATGGCGGAATATTGCCTTCCGGCAACAGCTTTTGCGCCTGTTGTTCGCGATCCACCCACGGCGCCACAAGGGGAGAGGGGGCAGCGGCAGCGCGGCGAGAGCCGCGCGTTACTCCTCATCCTCTTTCTTCCGCAACAAATCCGTGGCGAGGTCGGACAGTTTGGGCTGCGGCAGCGCCGCGAAGGGCAGCGGCCGCGTGACGTCGATCGCGGCCAATCCCAGCCGCGCGGTCAGCAAGCCGTTGAGCACGCCCTCACCGAGCCGCTGCGACAGTTTTGCCGCGATGCCGTGCCCGAGCATCTGCTGCACCAGGCTGTCGCTCGCGGCCATGCCGCCCGTGATGGCGAGATGGGCGATGACGTGACGTATGAGGCGGATCATGCCGAGCGCGCCGGGCCGCCCGCCATAGAGCCGGGCAAGTTGCCGGATCAGCCGGAGCGAGGCCACGAACACGAACAGCACGTCGATCAGCGCGCGTGGGCTCACGGCGGTCACGATCGAGACCCGCTGTGCGGCTGACGACACCAGCCGCCGCGCCTCCGCATCCAGCGGCGACATCAACTCGCGCTCGGCGAGCCGGATCATGTCGGCGCCGTCGATGATCTCGCCGGCGTGACTTTGGAGGGCGGCGCGGGCGCGCGCGAGTTGCGGGTTCTGGTGCGCGATCTCGAGCAGGTCCTGCACGATGGCGCGGCTCTCGCTGCGATCGTCGCTGGCAAGCACTGCCGCCGCGCGCTGATGCAACTTCTCGATCGCGGCGAGCCGCGCCAGGCCGAACGCCTCGCGGCCGATGACGGCAGCGAGCGCAAGCGCGGTGACGAAAGCAAGGGCAAGGGCGATGATCCCGAGACTCTCGCTGCGCGCAAAGAGATCCTCAATCAGATGGACGACGCCGAGCCCGACCCCGAGCAGCGTCAGGCCAGCGACGCCGGACCAGAACAGCGCGCCCCAGGGCAAGCCGCGCCGCGCAGGAAGCGCGGTTTCGATCTGCACCGGCATTGTCGACGGATCGGGCTCCGGCGTGATCTGGATCGTGCCGCGACTGATCCGTCCCGTCTCGTCAGCTTCGGTGACGACGACGCCGGGATCGTCCAGCCGGAACGTCGCCGGCCGCCGCTGCTGGGGTCGGTCGTTCATAGCAGCTTGTCTCCGATCAGGAACTGCAAGGCACGGTCGAGGCGGATGTGAGGCCGCGCCGGCTCTTCCGTTCCCTCGCGTTCGAGCTTGGGCGGGCGGAAGCGCAGGAAGCGGAAGTCACTCGTTCCGGCGGCGGCCGTCGAGAGGCCGCGAAACGCATCGGTGCCGTTGAACAGCGCCTCGGGATCGGCGGGCAGGTCGCCCGGAAAAGTTGCCACTTCCGTGTTGCCGTCGAAGAACTCGCCACCCGCGCTTTCGCCCGCCGCCGGCGTCCCCAGGATCGACGGCAGCCTGTCGCGGCCACGCGCGACCTGCGCCTCGCGGGTGGCGCGCACGGCGGCGAGTGCCACCACGTCGATCTCCGCGCCGGTGGTTTCGGCGCGCGCCACGGCGCGCATGACCGCGCGGCGCAGCACGGCCTCGAGCCGGTCGTGACTGGAATGATGCAGATGGTCTGCTTTCGTCGCCGCAAACAGGATGCGGTCGATGCGCGGCCGGAACAGGCTGGAGAGGAAAGTGCTGCGCCCGATGCGGAAGCAGTCGAGGATGCCGGCGAGCGCGGCTTCGAGATCGTGCAGCGCCTCGGGTCCGGCGTTGAATGCGGCGAGCGCATCGGCCAGCACGATCTGGCGGTCGAGCCGGGCAAAATGATCGCGGAAGAACGGCCGCACCACGACGTCCTTGTAGGCTTCGAATCGGCGGACCATCATCGCCCACAGCGAGCCGTCCGGCGCCTGCCGGCCGGCTGGCACGTCGAGCGGTGCAAAGGTCAGCGCCGGCGTGTCGGCGAGATTGCCGGGCATCAGGAAGCGGCCGGGCGGCAGCAGGCTCATGGCAAAGCGCTCGTCGCGACAGGCGCGCAAATAGCCGGTGAAGAGCTTGGCGGCCGTCAGCGTCGCCTGCTCGTCCTCGCGCGCCTCCGGCTTCAAGGTCGAAAGATGTGCATGCCATTCGGCGGCGAGATGCGCACGCGGCGCCTCGCGCGAGAGCGCGAGACTCTCCGCCGACCATTGCTCGTAGCTCTTCTGGAGCAGCGGTAGGTCGAGCAGCCATTCGCCGGGATAATCGACGATGTCGAGCGTCAGGGTCCGGTCCGCACCGTTCTGGCGCTGGTAGTCGATGACGAGGCGCAGCTCGCTGATGTCGACGGTCGAGTTCGGCCAGCGCCGCTCCTCGATCAGCGCGCGCAGATGGTTTTCATAGGCGAAGCGCGGCACCGCATCGTCGGGCTGCGGCGCCAGATGCGCCCGCGCGATCCGGCCCGACGCGTAGGCCTCGAACACCGGAAACCGCCCGCCGCGGGTGAGGCCATGGATCAGGGCGGTGATGAACACCGTCTTCCCGGCGCGCGACAGGCCGGTGACGCCGAGCCGCACCGTCGGATTGAAGAAGTGCTCGCCATAGTCCATCAGCGCCCGGGCCGACAGGCGCGCCTCCTCGACCATATCCTGAAAACTGAATGCCATATGAACGAGGGATCTCGGGCGGGGTACGCAAAATGGATTAGTCACAAAAGTGGCAACTGCCTGACGAAAATCAAGCTTCATACTTCCACCGCGTTTGTCGGCGAAGCAGCGCTTGAACTCCCCGCCGAGCCCGCAAGACCCATATAAGAGTGCTATAGCGTCGCCTTCGGATTGCCATGACTGTCTTCAGATTGAAGCTACTCGCGTCCAGCTCGGTTCATGCCGCAGCCGATGCGATCGGCTGGAACTACGATCGCGCCGAGCTGATCGCCGACGGCGTCATCCACGCCATCGGCGTGCTTGCCGGCATCATTGCCGCAACCGTCCTGGTGGTGCTCGCGGCGGTCTATGCTAGCGCGGTCGATATCGTCGGTGTGTCGATCTACGTCGCCGGCCTGCTCTCGATGCTGGTGCTGTCGGCGACCTATAACCTGTGGCCGGTGTCGCCGGCGAAATGGGTGCTGCGGCGCTTCGACCATTCCGCGATCTATCTTCTGATTGCCGCGACCTATACGCCGTTCATCCTGGAGCTGAAGGACAGCGTGTTCGCGCTGGCGCTGCTCGTCTGCGTCTGGTGCGTGGCGATCCTGGGCATCGTGCTGAAGCTCGCCTGGCCCGGCCGCTTCGACCGCGTCTCGATCGGCATCTATCTCGCCATGGGCTGGAGCGGCCTGATGCTCTACGACGCCGTGGTCAAGGCGCTGCCTGCGATGGCGCTGGGCTTCGTCCTCGCGGGCGGTGCGCTCTATTCACTCGGTGTGATCTTCCACGCCTGGCGGCGTCTGCGCTTCCAGAATGCGATCTGGCACGGCTTTGTCTTGGCCGGCGCGGCGTGCCATTATACCGCGGTGCTCGACCTCGTGTTGAGCTGAGCAAGACCAAAAGCGGTATAAGAATAAGAGGAGACGTCGCATGCAGGTGGCCGGCAAGGTCGTGGTCGTCACGGGCGGCGCCAATGGCATCGGCAAGGCGCTGTGCGAGGCCTTTCATCACGCAGGCGCGGCCAAGGTGGTGGTCGCGGACATGGAGGCGGCCGGCGCGCGGGCGGTGGCGGCGACCGTGAACGGCGCCGCCTTCAAGTGCGACGTCGCCCAGGAAAAGGACATCGCCCACGTCATCGAGGAGACCGAGCGACAATTCGGCCCGATCGACCTGTTCTGCTCCAATGCCGGCATCGGTGGCGGCTTCGATCCCCTATCGACGAATGCCGGCGGCACCTCGGACGAGCCGTGGCAGCGGAGCTGGGCGATCCATGTCATGGCCCATGTCTATGCGGCGCGGCACCTCGTGCCGCGGATGAAAGCGCGCGGCGGCGGCTATTTCCTCAACACGATCTCGGCTGCGGGCCTGCTGTCGCAGGTTGGCAGCCCGGCTTATTCGACGACCAAGCACGCCGCCGTGGGCTTTGCGGAAAATCTCGCGATCTCGCACAAGGCGCACAACATCCGCGTCTCGATCCTCTGCCCGCAGGGCGTCGACACCAACATGCTGCGCTCGATCCCGAAGGGCCCGCAATCCGGCGACGGCGACCTCACGCCCGAGCAGGTCGCCAAAGATGCGCTCGCCGGCATCGAGCAGGAGACGTTCCTGATCCTGCCGCATCCGCAAGTGCTCGGTTACATGCGCAAGAAGACCGAGAATTACGACCGCTGGATCGGCGGCATGGCCAAGATCCAGGCGAAGATGCGGGAAGAGTTTGGAACCAAATAGGCGTTGCTGTCGCCAGATTGACGCTGTCATGCCCCGGCTTGACCGGGGCATCCAGTACGCCGCGGCGCCTCCGTATCGAGTCACCGCCGCTGGAATACTGGATCGCCCGATCAAGTCGGGCGATGACGGCTGAGCGTGTGGCGCAAGTTTGCGCCCCTAATGCTTCTGCGCATAGAGCAGCGGCACGGCCGAATCCACCACGACCTCGACGAGGCTCGTGCCCTCGAACGCCATGCCGCGCTTGAGTGCGCCTTCGAGCTCCGCAGCCTTCGTCACTCGCACCGCATCGCAGCCCATGCCTGCGGCGAGTTTGACGAAGTCGATCCCCGGCAGCTCCAGCCCCGGCACGTTGCGCACCTGCATCACCTGGCTGAACGAGCGCATCGCGCCGTAGCCCGAATTGTTGATGACGACGACAGTGAGCGGCAGCTTGCGCTGCGCCGCGGTCCACAGCGCCTGGATCGAATACATCGCCGAGCCGTCGCCGATCAGGCAGACGGTGCGCTGCGCAGGTTTCCCGAGCGCCATGCCGACCGCGGCGGGCAGCGAGTAGCCGAGGCCGCCGCTCGCCATCGTATAAAAGCTGTCCTGGCCGCGCATCGGCATGAATTTCTGCATCGCCGGCCGGTGCGAGGGCACTTCCTCGACCAGCGACGCGCCATCCGGCATTGCCTGCGATAGCGAATGCAGCAGGAATTCCACCGGCAGCGGATCGGCGGCTTGTGGCGCCGGCGGCAGCGTGCGGCCCTTCGGCGCGGTGCGTTTGCTCTGCGGCAGGAGGTCGAGCAGCATGGTGAGCGCGGGCTTCATGGTGGCGATGATGCTGCTGCCGACTGGCGTCACCGCGGCCGTATCCGGATCGTCGGTGATCTGGAAGATTGTGGCGCTGCCATCGAAGATCGATGCGTGGCCCTCGACATGGAAGGTGAAGACCGGCGCGCCGATCACGACGATGAGATCATATTCGCGCAGCGCGTCGGACAATTGCGCCGGCGAAGCGTGCAGGAAGCCCGAAAATTGCGGATGACGTTCGGGGAACGAGCAGCGCGCCGAGAACGGGCTGACCCAGACGCTCGCCTTGGTTTTCTCGGCAACGCGTACCATCAGCTCGACCGCGCCGGCGCGATCGACGCCGGGGCCGACGACGAGGGCAGGGTGCTTGCTCGAACTGAGCGCGGTGACCAGCGCTTTCATCGCCTCTGGCTCGGGGCCCACTTCTCGGCTGACCTTGCGCGCCTCGACCGGCGCGGTCGCATGCGCCCAGTCGTCGATCGGAATCGACACGAAGGTCGGCCCGCAGGGCGGCTGCATCGCCGTGTAATAGGCGCGCGCGATCGCGGCCGGCACGTCCTCGGGCCGCGCCGGCTCGACGCTGTACTTCACATAGGGCCGCGGAAACTCCGACGCGCGCTCGGCATAGAGAAACGCCTGCAAGGGGAGGATCGAACGGGCCTGCTGGCCCGCGGTGATGACCAGCGGGGTCTGGTTGCGGTGCGCGGTGTAGATGTTGCCGAGCGCATTGCCGACGCCGGCCGCCGAATGCAGGTTGACGAAGCCGGCATTGCGCGTCGCTTGCGCGTAGCCGTCGGCCATGCCGACCGCACTCGCTTCCTGGAGCGCCAGCACGTAGTCGATGTCGTCGGGCCAGTCGCTGAGGAACGGCAGCTCGGTCGAGCCGGGATTACCGAACACCTTGTTGATGCCGAAGGATCGCAGCAGGTCGAGGGTGGCCTGCTTGACGGTGACGGATTTGCTCGCCGCTTTGCCGTTTTTGGACATCGTTTCCGTCCCCTGTTGTTTGTTGATGCTGGCGGCCCGGCTCTCGGCCTCGCCCTTGCGAAGCGCGCGCTCCTCAGGGTGAGGGTCCAGATCTATACTTCGCTTCGCTCGCAATGACGAGGAGGCGGCGCCGGATTCGTCACCACACCGCCGTGCCCTTCATCGTCGGCTGCCCTTCGGCGTTCGCGGTCCACAGCTCCATGCTCTCGCCGCTGTCATTGGCATTGATGGAGAACTCCGAGCCCTCGAACAGCGGTTGCACGCCGCGATAGGTGAATTTCTTCGGCGCCTTGCCGTCGCGCAGTTTGGCGGCCATCTCGACGATGAACGCCGCCTGCAACGGGCCGTGGAAGATCAAGCCCGGATAGCCTTCGACCTTGGTGACGTAGTCGCGATCGTAGTGAATGCGATGGCCGTTGAAGGTCAGCGCGGAGTAGCGGAACAAGAGCACGGGATCCGACACGTACGCCTCGCGGTGCTGAGCCTTCGGCGGTGGGGGCGGGGCTTTCGCAGATGCGGCCTGCGTGCTCGTCATCTCGCGATAGACGATGTCCTGCCGTTCGCGGATGGCAACACCGCGCGGCGAACTCACGCTGTGCTCGACCGAGACGAAGCACAGCGTGCCGGTCGAGCCGGATTTCACCTGCACATCGGCAATGCGCGAGCTGCGCGTCGATTCGTCACCGACGCGCAGCGGCTCCAGGAACTCGATCTGGCCGCCGGCCCACATCCGGCGCGGCAGAGGCACCGGCGGCAGGAAGCCGCCGCGGGTCGGGTGGCCGTCGGGCCCGAGCATCGACATCGGAAATACCGGCTGCGCCAGGCACCAGTGCACCGTAAACGGCGCAGCGTCACCTTTTTTGGGCTCGCCGACCTCCTGGAACAGCGTCGCGCGCAGGCCCTTGACGAGCTGCGCGGTGACGGTGTCGGTGGCCTCCTGGGTGCGGCCGATCCACTGCCGCAAGTGATCGATGTCGAGCTTCTCGGTCATGACGCCTCGCTCTCTTGCTTCTTCGACTTACTTCTTCGATTCGTGACGTTCGCCGATGCCGGGAACGGCACCATAGCGCCGCGTCTCGCCGACGATGATCGGCGCGGGCGCGGGATAGCTGACGCGGCCGTTCGGCGTGTCGACCTCGATGCGGCGCAGATGCGGATGGTTGGTGAGGTCGGCCATGGTATTGACCTCGGCAAACGCGATGTCGGCGTCGGACAGCCGCTTCAAGAGCTCGTCGCGCGTCATCTTGGCGAAGGCATCGGCAACCGTCTTGTCGGTGAAGTCACGATTGCGCACGCGCTCGACCATGTTGGCGACGCGGGGATCGCTGGGCAGCGCAGGCTGGTCGAGCACCTCGGCGCAGAGCGTCTTCCACTCGCGCTCGCTCTGGATCGAGATCAGGATGTCCTTGCCGTCCCTGGACGTGAACACGCCATAGGGCGCGATCGAGGGATGGCGCAGGCCCATGCGCTTCGGTGGATTGCCGGCCTCGGAATTGAGCAACGGCACGGTGCACCAGTCGGCCATCACGTCGAACATCGAAATGCGGATGTCGGCGCCCTTGCCGGTGCGGCCGCGCGCGATCAGCGCCTCCAGGATCGCGGCATGCGCCGTGGCGCCGGTCGCGACGTCGACGATGGACATGCCGACGCGCGAGGCGCCGTCGGGATTGCCGGTGATCGAGGCAAGCCCGCTCTCGGCCTGGATCAGGAGATCATAGGCCTTGCGATGCGCGTAGGGACCCTCGTCGCCATAGCCGGTGATGGTGCAGGAGATCAGCTTCGGATAGTCCTTCAGAAGCCGCTCGCGGGAGAAGCCGAGCTTGTCCATCGAGCCGGGCTTGAGGTTCTGCACCAGCACGTCGGCGCTCGCGATCAGCTTTTCCAGCTCGGCGCGGCCGTCCTTGGTGGCGAGATCGACCACCGCCGACTGCTTGCCGCGGTTGAGCCAGACGAAATAGCTGCTCTGGCCCTTGGCCGCCGCGTCATAGCCGCGGGCGAAGTCACCCTCGGGCCGCTCGATCTTGATGACTTCCGCGCCAGCGTCCGCCAGTCGCGACGAGCAGAACGGCGCCGCGACCGCCTGCTCGACCGCAATCACCCTGATCCCGTCAAGTGCTCCCATGATGCGACCTCAATATGAGCGGGGCATGCCGAGCACGTGCTCGGCGATGAAGGACAGCACGAGGTTGGTCGAGATCGGCGCCACCTGGTAGAGCCGCGTCTCGCGGAACTTGCGCTCGACGTCGTATTCCTCGGCGAAGCCGAAGCCACCATGGGTCTGGATGGCCGCGTTGGCCGCTTCCCAGGACGCGTCCGCCGCCAGCATCTTGGCCATGTTGGCCTCTGCGCCGCAGTCGAGCCCGGCCTCGTATTTGCGCGTCGCTTCCTTCACCATCAGCTCGGCCGCACGCATCGACGCATAGGCCTTGGCGATCGGGAACTGGATGCCTTGATTTTGGCCGATCGGCCGGCCGAACACTGCGCGCTCCTTGGCGTAGTTCGAGGCCTTGGCGATGAACCATTTGGCATCGCCGATGCATTCGGCGGCTATCAGGATGCGTTCGGCATTCATGCCGGAGAGGATGTAACGAAAGCCCTTGCCTTCCTCACCGATCAGATTTTCCGCGGGCACCTTCATGTCCGTAAAAAACACTTCGGTGGTGGCGTGGTTCATCATGGTGCGGATCGGGCGGATCTCGAGGCCCTTGCCGCGGGCCTCGCGCATGTCGACGATGAACACGGACAGGCCATCGGTGCGCTTCTTGGCTTTCTCCTTCGGAGTGGTGCGCGCGAGCAGGATCATCAGATCGGAATGCTCAGCGCGGCTGGTCCAGATTTTCTGGCCGTTCACGACGTAGTGGTCGCCCTCGCGGCGGGCGAACGTCTTGAGGGACGAGGTGTCAGTGCCGCTGGTCGGCTCGGTGACGCCGAAGGCTTGCAGACGCAATTCGCCGGTCGCGACCTTCGGCAGATACTTCGCCTTCTGCGCATCATTGCCGTGCCGGAGCACGGTGCCCATCGTGTACATCTGGGCATGGCAGCCGCCGCCATTGCACCCCGCGCGCTGGATCTCCTCGAGGATCGCCGCGGCCGCCGAAAGCTTCAGACCCGCGCCGCCATATTCTTCGGGGATCAGCACCGAGAGATAGCCGGCCTCGGTCAGCGCATCGACGAAGGCCTTCGGATAGGCCATCTCGCGATCGAGCTTGCGCCAGTATTCGCCGGGAAACTGCGCGCAGAGCTTTGCCACGGCTTCGCGGATATCGGCGTGATCTTCGATGTGGTGTTCGTCCTGTTTTTCTCGGCTCATGGCGTTTCCCGTGGGCTTTGGCTGAGAGAATAGCGCCGGCCAATCCTCCGGCGTTGTGAAAACAACGCCAGCCCCCTATGCTCATTTGCTATAGCGTATGGAGTAGCGTTCCAAGATTGGCAAGCATGGATTTCCGGCAGCTCAGGACCTTCAGTTGCGTCGCGGAGCTCGGCAGCCTGAGCAAGGCCTCCGACACCTTGCGCGTGGCGCAGCCGGCGCTGAGCCGCCAGATCAAGCTTTTGGAACACGAGCTGCGCACCGAGCTGTTCACCCGCAACGGCCGCGGCATGGTGCTGACCGAGGCCGGGCGCCTCTTGCTGGCGCGCACCTCCGGCATCGTGCGCCAGATCGACCAGATCCGCGACGATATCCAGTCGGCGAAGGGACCGCCGTCCGGCCACGTCGTGCTCGGTCTGGTTCCGACCGTGAGTTGCGTGCTGTCGGCGCGCTTCGCGCGGCGCTGCGTCGAATCCTTTCCCGGAATCTCGCTGCGTATCGTCGAGAGCTATAGCGGCCATCTCGTCGAATGGTTGCATCGGGGCGAGATGGATCTTGCGATCCTCTATGGCCGCTCGGCCGACCTGCATCTCAATGTGCAGAGCCTCGGCCGTGACAACATCGTCGCTGTCGGCCCGCGCGGCTGCGGCCTGTCGCGCAAGAAGAGCGTCGACATGGGTTGGCTGCTGCGACAGCGGCTGGTCCTGCCCAGTCATTCGCACGGCCTCCGCGCGCTGATCGAGCATGCGGCCGCCCAGCGCAAGATCAAGCTCAATGTCCAGCTCGAGGCGGATTCCTTCCGCGTGCTCACCAGCCTCGTCGAGGAGGGACTGGGCTTCGCGCTGCTGCCGCCCTCGTCGGTGCATGACGAGGTCGCGGACGGGCGGCTGGAAACCGCGGCCGTATCCAAGCCGATGACGCGCGAGCTCATATTCGCTTCTCCGATCGACCGTCCCGCCTCGACGGCATCCCTCGCCATCACCGCGCTCCTGCGCGACGAGGTCGCGGCCTGCCGCAAGGAAGGCCTGTGGGACATCAGGCTCGCTTGAAGGTCGATGCCTTCTTCGCCTCGCCCCGCTTGCGGGACGAGGGGGCGCACCGATCGCTCCGTCAACGAATTCACGCGGGATTTAGAACGGAAGCGCGCCGTCCTCACTTCGCATCTTGTGCGACCTGTCATGCCGAAATTTTATAGCCGGGCAATGAGGGGCAGGAGCGACGCGCTCATTGCCTCACTCTCCGCTGTCATCACCCGCGAAGGCGGGTGATCCAGTATTCCAGAGGCGGTGAGGGCTATGGAGAAGCTGCGGCGCGCTGGATGCCCCGCTTGCCGCCTTCGCTAAGGCTTCGGCGGCCCAAGACCGCAAGCCCGGCGAAGCCTTGGCGTAGCCGGGTCGCGGGGCATGACAGCGGAGATTCAGGCAAATGCTCGCCACTCCTCGCGCACGTCAGCCCGGAATCCTTACCGGCAGCGACTCATATCCCTTGATGAAGCTCGAATAGATCCGCTTGGGCTCGCCGACCACCTCGATGCGGTCGAAGCGCTTCAGCATCTCCTCCCAGACGATCCGGAGCTGGAGCTCGGCGAGGCGCATGCCGACGCAGCGGTGGATGCCGAAGCCGAAGGACAGGTGCGTGCGCGGCCGTGGCCGGTCGATGATGAACTCGTTCGGCTTCTCGAACATCTCCTCGTCGCGGTTGCCCGAGACGTACCACATTACTACGCGGTCGCCCTTCTTGATCTGCTTGCCGCCGATCTCGGTGTCGACCAGCGCGGTGCGCCGCATATGCGCAAGCGGGGTCTGCCAGCGGATCACCTCCGGCACCATGGAATCGATCAGCGCCGGGTCGGCGCGGAGTTTGTCATACTGCTCGGGGTTCTCGTTCAGCGCCAACACCGAGCCGGTCATGGTGTTGCGCGTAGTGTCGTTGCCGCCGACGATGAGCAGGATGATGTTGCCCATGAGGTTGTCGGGGTCCATGTAGCGCGTCGCATCGTTGTGGGCCATCAGTGACAATAAATCGTTGCGCGGCGCGGAGTTGACGCGCTCGTTCCACAGCTTCGACATGTAGGCGTAGCACTCGTCCATCTCGCGGCGACGCTCTTCGGCGGACGCGACGATGCCGCTCTTGGGCAGCGCGGTCGAGACGTCCGACCAGCGCGTCAGCTTGCGCCGCTCCTCCCAGGGGAAGTCGAACAGGGTCGCGAGCATCTGCGTCGTCAGCTCGATCGAGACGCGCTCGACGAAGTTGAAGGTCTCGTTGCGCGGCAGATTGTCGAGCACGGTCTGCGAGCGCTGGCGGATCAGTTTTGCCAATTCGTCCAGATGCGTCGGCGTGAACATCGGCGACACGGTCTTGCGCTGGGCCGAATGCTGCGGCTGATCCATGGCGATGAAGCTCGGCCAGTCATAGCCGGGGGGTACGTCGCGGATCGAGATGCCGCCGAGCGTGGAGTCGGAGGAGAAGATGCCGTGATTGGTGTCGACATGCATGATGTCGTTGTATTTCACCACCGACCAGTAGGGTTCGATCGGCGCGTTGGTGCAGTAGTGCACCGGCTCTTCCTTGCGCAGCCGTTCGAACCACGGCCACAGCGTGTCGTCCTGGAACAGCCGCGGCGCGCCCGGGTGGAATTGCGCCAGCGGCGTCGCATAGGCCTCCTCGCGTGCCCGGCGCATGCGTTTGGCCTTGTCCACATTGACCGGGGTTTGGATGTTCATGGACGGTTGCTCCAGCTCGTTTCTTCTTCGCCTCTCCCCGCTTGCGGGAAGAGGCCGACGCGCGAAGCGCGGCGGGTGAGGGGGGCTCCACGAATCGGCTGTCACCGTGTTCGCGGATGGAGCCCCTCACCCCAACCCTCTCACCGCAAGCGGGGCGAGGGAGATGTTCTCACGCCGCAATCTTCACCGGCAGCGTCTCGTAGCCCTTGATGAAGCTCGAATAGACCCGCTTGGGTTCGCCGACCACGTCGATGTGATCGAAGCGCTTCAGGATCTCCTCCCAGATGATCTTCAACTGCAATTCGGCAAGCCTGAGGCCCACGCAGCGATGGATGCCGAAGCCGAAGGAGAGATGCGTCCGCGGCCGCGCGCGGTCAATGATGAATTCGTAGGGCTTTTCGATCGCCTCCTCGTCGCGGTTGCCCGAGACGTACCACATCACGACCTTGTCACCTTTCTTGATCTGCTTCCCGCGGAACTCGAAATCGACAAGCGCGGTGCGGCGCATATGCGCAAGCGGTGTCTGCCAGCGGATCACCTCGGGCACGAAACTGTCGATCAGTGCGGGGTTCTCGCGCAGCTTGCGATATTGCTCGGGATGCTGGCTCAGCGCGTAGATCGAGCCGGACATGGTGTTGCGGGTGGTGTCGTTGCCGCCGACGATGAGCAGGATGAGGTTGCCGAGGAAATTCTTGGCATCCATGTGACGCGTGGCATCGCTATGCGCCATCATCGAGAGCAGATCGCTCTTCGGCGGCTGTTGGCTGCGTTCTTTCCAGAGCGCGGAGAAATACTGCGCGCATTCGAGCAAGACCGCCTGCCGGTCGTCCTCGGTGGGCACGAGCCCATCCGGGCCCGGGATCGTCATGGCAACGTCGGACCAGTGCGTCAGCTTGCGGCGTTCCTCCCAGGGAAAATCGAACAGCACCGCCAGCATCTGCGTGGTGAGCTCGATCGAGACACGATCGACCCAGTCGAACACCTCGCCTTTGGGAAGATTGTCCAGGCATTCCGCCGAACGCTTGCGGATGTTGAGGGCGAGCTCGTCGAGATGCGTCGGCGTGAACATCGGCGCCACGGTCTTGCGCTGAGCGCTGTGGCGCGGCGGGTCCATCGAGATGAAGCTTTCCCGGCGCAGCTCCGGATCGACGTCGCGGATGGTGATGCCGCCGAGCATCGCGGCCGACGAGAACGCCGCGTGGTTGGTCTCGATCTCCATGATGTCGTTGTATTTGGTCACCGACCAGTACGGCCCGAACATCGAGTCCTTGCAGTAGTGCACGGGCTCTTCCTTGCGCAGCCGGTCGAAATACGGCCAGAACGTATCGGTCCTGAACAATTCCGGGTCGCCGGGATCGAACTGCTCCAGCGGCAATGATAAGGCGCGTGCGCGCAATGCATCGTGACTAGCGATGCTCTCGATGGTCCCGTGCATGGCCGTCTCTCCCTGACGTTGCTCCGCGCGACTTTTTCTTGAATTCTGCGCTGCGGTATTTGCCCCTGCAATTACAGCCCGTTGTCTGCGTCGGGGCAAGGGAGAGTTTTGCCACATCCAACCTTCGCGAGAACGTCGGACGGTGGTCACGCTTTCAGGCGAACGTGATCTCCCACACCTTGTCGGGTGGAATCGCGGAAGAAATCGCTTGAAATCGAGCTAAATCGAACCCTGTCGCCTTGGGTATCGACTAACCTCTGATCTATAGTTTGAGCCGACCAGATCCGCATCCCGAGGTTGCCGTCGTGAACGAGCTGCAATGGAGCCCCATTGGCCCGCCCCAACCGGTACCGCCGCCGCTGCCGCCGACGCGGGTCGACTTCACCGGCGACCGCACCGAGTTCCGCAAGATGGCGACGAAGGGCGCCGCGCTCGAACTCGTCACCTTCGGCTTCTACCGGTTCTGGCTCGTTACCGACATCCGGCGGCATCTGTGGTCGAACACGTCGATCGACGGCGATGCCGCCGAGTATACCGGGCGCGGCAAGGAGCTGCTGATCGGCTTCCTGTTCGCGCTCGCGATTCTCGTGCCGATCTATCTCGGCTATTTCCTGATCACGATCGAGGCAGAGCGTTGGCAGGGCTTTGCTTCGACACCGCTGTTCATCAGCTTCTACGCCTTCGGGCAATTCGCGATCTACCGCGCCCGGTGCTATCGCCTGACCCGCACGGTCTGGCGCGGCGTGCGGTTCTGGATGGACGGATCGGGCTGGGCCTATTCGCTCCGTGCCATGCTGTGGGGCTTGCTTGTGTTCTTGACCCTTGGTCTGGCGCTGCCCTGGCGTGAAGCGTCGCTGGAACGCTACAAGATGCGGCACACGCACTATGGCGATCTCACCGGCGATTTCGAAGGCGACGGCTGGGAGTTCTTCAAGCGCGGCTGGTGGCTGTGGCTGCTCACGCCGATCGCGCTCGTGATTTTCCCGCTGGCACCGTTTCTCTATTCCGAGTTCAAGGCGCGAGAGTGGCGCTGGTGGCTCGCGGGTCTCCGCATCGGCGGCGTAAGTCTCTCCTCGGATTTGCCGCACGATGCGTTCTACGGCCTGTACTGGAAGGTGATCGGCTGGTGGCTGCTGCTCTCGACCCTGTTCGGCTTCTATCTTGCCGCGGCCACCGCGCTCATCGTCAAGCTCAGCGGTCTGCCGGTCGAGCAGGCGCTGGGACCCGACGGGCCTGCCAAGAACATCCCGTTGCTCGTGACGATGGTGATCGGCTACTTCGCCCTGGCGCTCGCCGTCAATATCGTGATGCGCGTCTATCTCCAGCGCGATCTCTGGGTGAAAGTGTTAGAGACCGTCGAGATGCATGACATCGGCGCGGCGGCTGACGTGCGCGGCAGCGGCGAGCTCGCCAGCGCGCTCGGTGAAGGCTTTGCCGATAGCCTCGATGTCGCGGGATTCTAGGTCGTGAGTGACGTGTCTGCCGAGGCCCAGCCCGGAAAGCCGACGATCTTCTTCGACGGCGTCTCGAGCCGCAGGCGGCGGGTCACGCTGACGCTCAGTGACGTGCTCGAGATCCTTGAAGAGGGCGAAGCGCAGGACCAACAAACGATCGCGCGCTGGGCCTATGCCGACATCCGCCGCGCCGACAGTCCGGCCGGAGTCCTGCGTCTCGCCTGTACCTCGGCCTCGCCCCTGGCACGCCTCGAGATCCGCGACGCGTCGCTCGCGACGGAGCTGACCGCGCGCTGTTCGCGGCTGGATGAGCACCAGACCACACGCCGCGGCACGGCCAGGATTGTCGGCTGGTCGCTCGCCGCCGCCGTCTCCATCGTCTGCGTCGTGCTATTCGGTGTACCGCTTGCCGCCGATCGCCTCGCACCACTGGTGCCGAAGCCGATCGAGCGGCGCATCGGCGACGCCGCCGAGGTCCAGATGAAGACGATCTTCGGCCGCGGCGCCTGCAACGATGCGGCCGGGCAGGCGGCCTTCGCAAAGCTCGTCAATCGCCTGCGCGACGTCGCCGGTCTCGATGAGTCCATGACGGCTGCGGTGCTGCCGACCGCGGTGCCGAATGCCTTCGCGTTGCCGGGCGGCAAGGTCTTCATGCTGAAGGGCCTGCTCGACAAGGCCGATAGCCCGGACGAGGTCGCTGGCATCCTCGCCCACGAGCTCGGCCATCTCAAGCATCACGACAACATGCGCGGCCTGATCTACAACGGCGGCACGTCGTTCCTGATCGGCCTGTTGTTCGGCGACGTCACCGGCTCCTCCGCCGTGATCTTTGCCTCGCGCAGCGTGGTCGAGGCCTCCTATTCGCGCGAGGCCGAAACCGCCGCCGACACCTTCGCCATCGAGACCATGCACGCGCTCGGCCGCTCGCCCAAGCCCGCGGCCGAACTGATGTTCCGCATCACCGGGAAGGAAGGCGGCTCCGGCTTCACCATCCTGTCGAGCCATCCATTGACCGATGACCGCCTCGCGCGCATGACCAGGGAAGACCGCCCCGCCAGCGGCCCACCGCTGTTGACCGACGCGGAGTGGAAGGCGCTGAAAGGGATTTGCGGCGGCAGCGGTAAGATCTGATCTTCCCGAGGCTGCTATCTCGTTCCGTAAGCGCGGTCGCCGGCATCGCCAAGGCCCGGCAGGATAAATCCGTTCTCGTCGAGACCTTCGTCGATCGCGGCGGTCCAGATCCGGACGTCAGGGTGCAGTCCGCGAACGCGCTCGAGGCCCTCGGGCGCGGCGATCAGGCAGGCGAGGCGGATGTCCTTGGCGCCGCGCTCCTTCAGCCGATCAACCGCGGCAACGGCGGTGTTGGCGGTTGCAACCACCGGCGTCACCACGATCGCAAGCCGCTCGCTGAGGTCGGACGGCGATTTGAAGAAATACTCGACCGCGGCGAAGGTGTTTGGCTCGCGGTAGAGCCCGATATGCGCGACGCGCGCGGTCGGCACCAGGTCCATCATGCCGTCGACGAAGGTCGTGCCGGCGCGCAGCACCGGAACGAAGACCAGCTTCTTGCCGGCGATCTTCGCCGAGTGCATGCGCGCAAGCGGCGTGTCGACGACGACGTCGGCGAGCGGCAGGTCGCGCGTCACCTCGTAGCACAGGAGCATGCCGATCTCTTTGACCAGCTCCCGGAACGACTTGGTCGAGATGGATTTGTCCCGCACCAAAGTCAGCTTGTGCTGGACCAGGGGATGATCGACGATCGTGACGCCTTCCATGAGGGGATGCTCCTGAAATTGCTCGATGCGCAATGCGATACGTTCGAACCCACGCGTTAAAAAACAGTGCCATCGCTGATCACCTTGAGCGGCGGCGCGCCGTCGGCGCGGCGCGCGAAGGCAATGGCGCGGCCCGCGGCCCACGTGCCGCCTTCGAGGATGCTGGCAAGCGGTAGCGATTCCGGACTGCGGCCGAGCTTCGCGCGGACGCTACCTGCCAGACGATCCAGCAGCGCGACCGTGAGCGCCCGCCACTCCACGACGAGCAGCGAATCCACCGCATGCGCGCGGTCGGCATCAGCGGCATCGCGCAGGCGCAGCACCCCGTGATCAACGAACAGGCCGCCATTGCGGTATTCGGCAAGCCCGGTCAGGCCGTCGATGTCGGTCACCTCAAGGCCGGCACGCTGTAGCGGCTCGATCAGCGAATAGCTCAGCCATTGCGACAGCTTGTGCAGGGGAACGAGGCCCGCGGTCGCATCATCGGACGTGATCGCCGGATGGCGCCAGCAATCGCCGAGCGGAAGGCCCGCAAGCTCGAGCCGCGACGGCCAGATCGGCCCGAACTGATTCAAAACTTCGGACAGGATCACGGGCGCAGCGATCGCGCCATTGGTCGCCTGTGCCGCCAGACGATCGAACAGCCCTCCGGGCCGCGGCGTGTCGCGCAAGCCGAAAATCTCCGCGCGCTGCGCCACCAGCCTGCCGAGCCGCCGCAGCAGATCGGCGCGTCCCTCGACACCAAGCAGTGGATTTGCATCCGTGACCTGAAAGCCGGACTGAAGCGAGCCGAGCGGCAGTTTTGCGATCACGTCCGCATCGACCCTGTACGGCGCACGCGCATCGCCGGAGAAGGCGCCGCTTGCGAACATGTCGAGGCTCGCGATCGCAAGCCCTTCGGAGCGGCCGATGTCTTGTCCAGTTACAGCGTCGCGGTAGCGCCAGGTGGCACCGGCGCCGGCATCGAGCAGAACGCTGATGATCGCAAGGTCGAACTCGGCGCGCCCACGCGCGGCGCGATCCGGCCACGCCGCGGCGTCCGCAAGGCGCGTCCAGCGGTCGACACCGCCGAGCACGAAATGCCGCCATCGTGCATGAAAGGGAATATCGAGTGTCGGATAAGCCTTGCGCGTGACCGCAACCACGGCCTCGGCAACGCTGTCCATGCGATCGAGATCGATCGTGAAATGCATGAGCCCGCCACCGAGGCCGAGCTCGAGCATCTGAGCGGCCCGCGCGCGAACCGCTTCTGCGGTCAGCAGCGAACGGGCCTCTCGTTCTGTCGCCGTGGCGTCCGCCATCACGTTGTCAGTACTTCTCCAGCGAACGCCCGACTACGCCATTCACGTCCTGTTCGGGCGCAACGTCGGTCGAGTAATATCCGGCGGCCTTCTTCGCGGCGATTTCGACATAGGCGTCGGCCGGAATCAGCTCCGGCGGGATCGGCACGCGCTCGACGATGTCGATGCCTTGCGAGGTGAGCGCGTCGTACTTCATGTCGCTCATCGACAGGAAGCGGTCGATGCGCTTTAAGCCCAGCCAGTGGATCGTGTCCGGCATAAGCTGCTGGAAGCGCGCGTCCTGGACGCCGGCGACGCATTCGGTGCGCTCGAAATAGGCGGCGGCCGCATCGCCGTCCTCCTGGCGCTTGCGCGCGTTGTAGACCAGGAATTTCGTGACCTCGCCGAGCGCGCGCCCTTCCTTGCGGTTGTAGACAACGAGCCCGAGCCCGCCCTCCTGCGCGCCGCGCGCGGATTCCTCGATGCCGTGGATCAGGTAGGGCCGGCAGGTGCAGATGTCGGAGCCGAACACGTCGGAGCCGTTGCACTCGTCGTGCACGCGGCAGGTGATCTTGGTGCGATGGTCGGGCAGCTTGCTGACGTCACCGAACAAATAGACGGTGGTGCCGCCGATCGGCGGCAGGAATACCTTCATGTCCGGCCGCGTCACGAGCTCGGGGAACATGCCGGCGGTTTGCTCGAACAGCGTCCGCCGCAGCTCGGTCTCTCCGGTGCCGAAGCGGGCCGCAAGGCCGGGTAGATACCAGACCGGATCGATCGCAATCTTCACCACCGACACGCTGCCGTTGGCGTGCACGACCTCACCGTCGGCGCGCAGCCGCTTTGCGGCGAGCGCATCGCGGATCTCAGGCAGGTCCAGCCGCGCACGCGTCACCGCGATGCTCGGACGGATGTCGGCGCCCTCGGCGATTTCTTGGCGGAAATTCTCGGCGACGAGATGCCCCCAGGGATCGAGCGCGACGATCTTGGTCGGGTCGGTCCATTGCGGGAACGGCCCGATCGTCGCCGCTGGAAATGTGTTGGTGAGATCGGGACGCCGGATCGGATCGAGCGCGCCTGCGGAGACAGCGAGCGCCCGGTACACCGCATAGGAGCCGCCATGGCTGCCGATCACGTTGCGATCCAGCGACCGCGACACCGTGCCGATGATCGGCCCGCGCTCGCGTGCTTCCGGGGCACCCCAGTGAATCGGAAAAGCCGCCTTTCTGCCCGGCTCCGGATGGGAGGTGAGGCGGATGTGATCGGTACGGTTCGCTCGGCTCATAACCAAACTCCCAAAAAGCCAACGGCCCGCCTGTCCGACGGGCCTGGCTCAGTCGCATTGCCGGGTCCACCGGCGACGCGCCCTAATCTTTCATATTGTAGCGGCGAGCCACGACGGACAAGTTAATCGTACCGTGTGACGAGCCCGTTCATTTTCGACATTAGACATATAGGTATTGTTGGGCGTGTCCTGAATGCCCCATCCGACGCCGATCAGCCGCGTGACGCTCGGATGCGTTCAGTGCAAGTTATTGAAATAATTAGCATTTTCTAAAAAGATGAATCCTGCGTTGTCATCCTGACCAGCTCGCCGGCAATCTGGACAAAACGTCTATATTCAGACATATCGTTCAGATTCTCGGGAGAACGCCATGTCCGCCAGCTACATCGACCCCCGCAACGGCAAGCTCTATCCGCTGGATCAGCCGCGCTGGTGCTCGGACGAGCGTACGCCGCTGCTGGTCACGCCGGGGGCAGGGCTGTCGCGCGATGAGATTGACGGCCGCACGCGATCGCTGTGGCGCTACCGGGCGGCGCTGCCGGTCGAGATCGCAAAGCCGATCACGCTCGGCGAAGGCTGCACGCCGCTGGTGCAGCAGGCGTGGGGCGAGCTGCGCCCGTTCTTCAAGCTCGAATGGTTCAATCCGACCGGCAGCTTCAAGGACAGGGGCTCGGCGGTGATGCTGTCTTTCCTGCGGCAGATAGGTGTCGACGCCATTCTGGAAGACAGTTCCGGCAATGGCGGCTCGTCCATGGCCGGGCTCGGCGCCGCAGGCAGGATGCGCGTGAAGATTCTTGCGCCTGCATCCACGTCGCCGGCGAAGATCGCGCAGGTGCGCGCCTATGGGGCCGAAGTGCAGCTCGTCGAGGGCCCGCGCGAGGAGTCGGAGGCCGAAGCCATCCGCCAGTCGAGCCAGACCTTCTACGCCAGCCACAACTGGCAGCCTTTCTTCCTCGAAGGCACCAAGTCGCTCGCCTATGAGATCTGGGAGGATCTCGGCTTTCGCGCGCCCGACAACGTCATCGTCCCCGTCGGCGCCGGCAGCAGCCTGCTCGGCTGCGCCTTCGGTTTCCGCGAGCTGCTCAAGGCCGGGCAGATCGCAAAATTGCCGCGCCTGTTCGCGGCCCAGCCGTTGAACTGCTCGCCGATCGATGCGAGTTTTCAGGCCGGCGTCGATACGCCCGTCCCGCGCGAGGTGCACAAGACCATCGCCGAAGGCACCGCCATCAAGCATCCCCTGCGCCTGCGCGAGATCATCGGCGCACTGCGTGAAAGCGCCGGCGGCACCGTTGCGCTCAGCGAGGAGGACATCGTCGCCGCGCTGCGCCGGCTGGCGCGGCAGGGACTGTTCGCCGAGCCCACCAGCGCGAGCGCCGCGGCCGCGCTGGACAAGCTGTCGAGCGCCGGAGCCATCAAGGCGAGCGAGACCACCGTGGCGGTCCTCACCGGCACCGGGTTGAAGGCCGCAACGACAGTTGCCGAGCTGGTGCAGTAGGAGCACGGCGATGAGCCGCCGCAAGCCCGCCACGTCGCGTAGCGCCGCTGCAGACCGCAAGGCGCTGTTCGAGCAGTTGGAGCAGATCGCGAAGGGGCTCGGTGACACCTTCGCGCCGTTCTGCGAAGTCGTGCTGCACGACCTCACCCATCCCAAGAATGCGATCCTCGCCATTCACAACAACCTGTCGGGACGCAAGGTCGGCCAGCCCGCCACCGAGCTTGGGCTGGCTCGCATCGCCGATCCCGACTACGCGCAGGTGATCGCGAATTACGCCAACGCTTTTGCCGACGGCAGGCAGGCCAAGAGCACCTCGATCGGCATCAAGGACGCGGACGGTGCCTACGTCGCCGCGCTCTGTCTGAATGTCGACCTGACGCTGTTCCAGGGCTTGCAGAGTGCCATCGGCCAGTTCGTCAGCGTCGGTGCGAAAAACAGCCCGCGCGAGTCGCTGAGCCCCGTCGGCGCGGAGGCGATCCGCGCGCATATCGACCGGTTCGCCGCCCGCCGCGCCACCACGCCGCGTGCATTGACGACGGAGGATCGCCGCACTCTGCTGCGCGAATTGCGTCAGGCCGGCTGTATGCAGGTCCGCCGCTCCTCGGACATCATCGCGGCCCATCTCGGCGTGTCGCGCGCCACAGTGTACGCGGACGCGAGATGACGTGAGCTGCCGTGGGTGTCGCAGGCACGCATTGAACCTTCGGTATCCGTCGCTTGCCTCATGGAGGAGGGAGTCAAGCGAAGGGAGAGTTCCATGTCCGACCCGTTTGCAGGTTTCAAGGCGATCCAGAAAGAAGCCTGGTCGCTGTTCACGCCGATTGAGGTGTTCACGACGCCGACCGCGGCCAAGCTCGTCAGTTTTGCCGGCGTTGCCGCCGGTCAAAGGCTGCTCGACGTCGGATGCGGCACCGGGGTCGTCGCGATCACGGCGGCGCGCCGCGGCGCGAAGGTGAGAGGGCTCGACCTGTCGCCGGTCCTGATCGAGCGCGCCCGCGAACATGCGCAGCTCGTGAACCTCGATGTCGACTTCAAGGAGGGCGACGCCGAAAGCCTGCCCTATGGCGACGCCGAGTTCGACGTGGTTCTCAGCCAGTTCGGCCACATGTTCGCGCCGCGCCCCGACGTGGCCATCGCCGAGATGCTGCGCGTGCTGAAGCCTGGCGGCACCATCGCCTTCTCCACCTGGCCGCCGCATCTCTATGTCGGTCGGATGTTCGCGCTGATCGCGCGCCATGTGCCGCCGCCCGAGGGCGTGGCCTCGCCGGTGCTGTGGGGCGATCCGAAGATCGTCGCCGAGCGTCTTGCCGGCAAGGTGAAGGATGTTTGCTTCGAGATGGACATGATGACGCCCTCCGCGCTCAGCCCGCAACATTTCCGCCGCCTGATGGAAGCAACCATCGGCCCCGTGATCAAGCTCGTCGCCCAATACAAGGACGAACCGGACAAGCTGCGGAGCTTCCGCGCCGAGTTCGACGCGCTGACCTCGGAGTATTTTGACCGCAGCAACAACGTGATGCGCCAGCAGTTCTTGATGACGAAGGCGAGGAAGGTGTGAGGGGTCTCTCTCCACGACCTCATCTCGCGACGAAGTGCTCGCGGAGAGATCCCCTCATCCGGCGCTTCGCGCCACCTTCTCTTCACTCCTTCAGTTCGTTCACCCGCTTCACCCAGGCCCTGACATCGGCGAGCACGTCGGGCAGCAGCGCCCTGACCTCCTGCACGGTCATGCCGGGCCTGATGCGGGGGTCGTAGAGCAGGTTGAGGATGTATTGGTCGTAGACGTCGAAATAGCCCATCGAGACGTTGTCGTTGAACATGGTCCAGGGCACGCTCGTGGTGTCGTTGATCGGACCGAGCGACTGCAAGAGCTCCTCATAGGCGCAGTCGAGAAAGACGAAGTCGCCGTTGTCGACGGTCAGGATGACGTCGGAATGCTCGATCTCGAAATTGTCGTTCTTGCGGAAACCGGACAAGCATTGCGGATCGAGCGAGGAGCGGATCTCGCGCGCCTTCTCCGCACCGTAGAAGCTTGAAATGGTCCGATAGAGGTCGCGGTCGCGCACGAGCTTGACGCGCACATTCGCAGCCTCGCTGGCGTCGGTCATGGCGATGTCGAGATGCTGCACGCGGGCGCCGATATCGGCCACGATTCTGGCGAGCTGCGCCTTGCGGTCGGTGCGGTCGCTCTCGGCATAGACGCGCACCGGCCCGTCGAACTTGCGGATGCGGTCGACGCGGCCGGCGAGATGGTATTCGGCGCCGAAGGCGGTCTTGAAAAAGCCCTCGACGATCTCGCCGTCGGTAAAGCTCTTCTTCTCGGTGCGCTGGCGCGAGGCGATCGCGGGCAATTCGCCCGCGCTCGCGATGGTAGCGATGTCACCGGCGAGCGCTAGGGCTGCGAGCGCCACGAGGGCGATGCGTGTGACAGGCGAAGGCGGGAGAGGGGCGCTCATCGTTATCCGACGCTGCCGTATTCGCAAGCCGCACACAAGACCGCAAATCCACGCGGCGAGCGGGTTCCCGCCGCGCGCTTGCGCCTAGTTATTCAGCACCACGACGGTGGTGCCCACCGAGACGCGGCCGTAGAGATCGGTGACGTCCTCATTGGTCATGCGGAAGCAGCCGGAGGAGACGGCCTGACCGATCGTCTCCGGCTCGTTGGAGCCGTGGATGCGGTAGAGCGTCGAGCCGAGATACATGGCGCGCGCGCCGAGCGGATTTTCGATACCGCCCTTCATGTGGCGCGGCAGGTCGGGCCGGCGCGCCAGCATCTGCGCCGGCGGCGTCCAAGCCGGCCACTCCTTCTTGGCGGTGATCCTGTGCACTCCGCCCCAGCGGAAGCCATCGCGGCCGACACCGATACCGTAGCGTAGCGCCTGGCCGTTCGGCAGCACCAGGTAAAGCCGCCGCTCCGCAGTGTTCACCACGATCGTGCCGGGTGCGTAAGTCCCGGTATAGACCACGGTGGTGCGCGGGATTGCACTCACGCCGGCGCGGAAGAAGTTCGGGCCGCCGCCCATGATGTCGCGGGAATCGAACTCTTCCGCGAGCGCGCCGCTCATTCCGGCCGTCAGGAATGCGACGGCTGCAATCGGCGCGGCAAACAACCGGTTCATGGTATCCCCCCAGCAAAATGAAAATCGTTCCAATACAACCAGAGGCCATATTTGCGCCCGTTCCGCAAGCCACGGCCCCGTGAGCGGTGCCGCCCTTGACGATTGGCGTTACCAAATCGCAACCCGCGCCAATTTGCCGAAAAGCATTAGCCAAGACGGCGCATCGTCGCGCGGGGCAGGGCCGCCATCCCCGCTATTGCTTTGACGAGACGCGCAAACAATGATTGATCGGGGCGTAACGCTGGAAATTACCGGCTGCTGGAGCTGAATGATGAACGGTGCGGAAAGTCTAGTACGGACGCTGGTCAAGGGCGGGGTCGACATCTGCTTCACCAATCCCGGCACGTCCGAGATGCATTTTGTCGCGGCGCTGGACCGCGTGCCGGGCATGCGTTGCGTGCTCGGCCTGTTCGAAGGCGTGGTGACGGGGGCCGCCGACGGCTATTTCCGCATGAAGGGCATGCCGGCCTCGACGCTGCTGCATCTCGGCCCCGGCCTCGCCAACGGCCTTGCCAACCTGCACAACGCCAAGAAGGCGAATTCCGGCATCGTCAACATCGTCGGCCAGCATGCCACCTACCACATCGGCTACAATGCGCCGCTGACCTCCGACATCGAGGGCCTGGCGCGGCCGATGTCGTCCTGGGTCCGCACCTCGCCGGACTCCAAATCGGTTGCCGCCGACGGCGCCGCGGCGATCGCCGCCGCGAAAAGCGCGCCGCCGCAGATCGCGACCCTGATCCTGCCCGCTGACACTGCCTGGAACGAGGCGGATGCAGTCGCCGAGGTGCCGGCCGAGAAGCAGCGGGCGAGCTACTCGCCGCAGGCGGTCGAGAAGGCCGCCAGGATCCTGCACGGTGACGGCGAGGGCACGCTGTTGCTGATGACCGGCAGCGCGCTGACCGAGCACGGGCTGGCGCTGGCCCAGCGCATCGCCGGCAAGACCGGCTGCTCCGTGATGGGCCCGACCTTCCGTCCGAAGATGGCGCGTGGCCGCGGCCGCTTCTCGATCGATCGCATCCACTATGTGATCGAGCAGGCGCTGCCGATGCTGGAGAAGTTCCGTCACATCGTGCTGGTCGAGGCGGACGATCCCGTGGCGTTCTTCGCCTATCCGAACAAGCCGAGCATGCTGAAGCCCGAGGGCTGCGAGGTTCATCGCATGACCTCCTGGGGCGAGAACTCGGTCGTGGCACTGGAAGCGCTCGCCGGCGCACTGCATGCGAGCACCAAGGACGTCAAGCCGCAGCCCTTGCAGGAACTGGTCAAGCCGACGGGCGCGCTGACCTTCGCCTCGATCGCGCAGGCGATCGCATGCGCGATCCCCGAGAATGCCATCCTGGTCGACGAATCCCTGACCACCGGTCGCGGCTTCTTCCCGCCGACGGCGGCCGCGGCTCCCCATGACTGGCTGCAGAACATGGGCGGCTCGATCGGCTTCTCCACGCCGCTGTCGATCGGCGCTGCGATCGCCTGTCCGGACCGCAAGGTGATCTGCATGGTCGGCGACGGCAGTGCGATGTACACGATCCAGTCGCTCTGGACCCAGGCGCGCGAGAACCTGAACATCGTCACCATCGTGTTCGCCAACCGCATCTACCAGATCCTGCGCGGCGAGTTCGACAATGTCGGTGCGGGCGAGCCCGGCCAGCGCGCGAACGACATGCTGCGGCTCGACCGGCCGACCCTCGATTTCGTAGCGATGGCGAAGGGCATGGGCGTGCCCGGCCGCGCCGTGACCAATGTCGACGAGTTCAACAAGGCGCTGGCCGAAGCCGTCGCCGAACCCGGACCGCGGCTGATCGAAGTGCAGATGTAGGGACAGCTAGAGGAGAGCGCCGGGGTCGAGGAGCGCGATGCAGACCGAGCTGAACAAGATGGTGGCGGCGCTTCGGGACTTCTACGCGCAAGAGACCTTTCTGCTCGACAAGGACGTCGGCGAGCGCACCATCACCCACCGCTTCGCCATGCATCTGGAGAAGCAATTTCGGGGCTGGGCGGTCGACTGCAATTATGACCGGCTCGGCGAACGCACGCTGCTTCTGCCGCACGGCACGATCATCTCGACCGACGACCATCTCGGCAAGTCGATCTATCCCGACATCGTCGTGCATCAGCGCGAGATCCCGAACAACCTGCTCGCCATCGAGGTGCGTAAGGCGAGCAATCACACGTCAATGGAGCACGATCAGCAGAAGCTGAAGGCGATGACCGATCCGCTTATCTGGTTCGCATACTGGGCCGGCGTCTTGCTCGTGCTGGCAAAGCGCAACGTGACGATGTCGGAGGTCTATGTGGGCGGCGTCATCGATCCGCCACTCTCGCTCTGGCTCGCCGCGCGGCTGGAGGAGGTCGGCCTGAGTGGGAGTGACTAAGGCGGCAAGACGTGTGGCGCGCGCGAAGGCTCGCGAGCGCACGCCGCTGCATCATCAGTAGGAGTAGCGCTGCGCGAACGCGTAGTGCGGATTGATGCCGCAATAGGAAGACGTACCGGAGGCTGCGGCGAGACACTGCTGATAGCTGACAAACTGGCAGTTACCGGGATAGCCCCAGCTACGGCCCTGCAGGCAGTATCTGTCGTTTGCGGCTTGTGCCGGCGCCGAGAATGTCGCGGCAAGCAGCGTAGCGAATGACGCGAGGGTCAGGACGGTACGACGCATTTCAATCTCCTTCGGGTACGGGTTGGCGGGCCATGTCAGCGTTTCCGGGGCTCGCCCGATGCACGGTCTTACCTTCTTTGTTGCGCGCGGAGCCCGGTGCGTTCAGATGTGACGCCCATCATGACGCAGGCGGGGCCCGGCTATGTGATCTCGGGCACAGTTCGCGTGCGGGTTCCGGCCCATCCTGACCCGGCTTGCACTTGCTGATCCCGCGGGACTACGCTTCCCTCACTCGGATCAGGCATTTGGAGGCTCTGATGCAAAAATCATATTTGTTCGCCGCGACGGCAGCGCTGGCCCTCGTTCTGCAAGCCCCGATCGCGCTGGCTCAGAGCGCACCTGCCGCGGGCGGTACTGCACCGGCAGATGCGGCCACCACGGCACCGGCGGCGACCTCCGCGCCGGCGGCAGCGACGCCGCCGAGCGCAACCACTGACTCTTCAAGCCCTTCGACCGGTGCGAAGAAAAGCGCCGAGAAGAAGCCGGCGAAGAAGAAGATGACGCTGCGGCAGGAGATCGATCATTCGATCGACACTGGCACCGTTCCGGCGCGCTATCGCAGCTCGGTACCGAGGCAGTACCAGCACTACATTCCGTTCGATAAGCGGTAGCGGATCGTGCAACGGCGCCGGCGCGATCGAGCGTCAGAGCGCGGGTTTGGAGAGCTTTGTCAGATGCAGATCTGCATACCTTGCGGCGGTCTACGCTCGCGGTGCTAAAGTAGGCCAAAGCCCAGGGGACGGTTATGAGTGATGATGCGAAGGATGCTGGCCTTGTGGCGATGATCAGCAGCATCCTGGGGGGCGGCAAGCGCGCGGACAACGTCGAACCGCCTCCTCTCGACGAAGCCCCGCCAACAGCGCCGACGAATGGCCTGGAAGCGGTGGCGGCGCAAATCGCTGACGCGGTGCCACCGAGGCGCGAGGATGCGTCCAATGGCGCAGTTGCGCCCGCGAAACTGATCGAGCCGCCGGCTCAAATCGTGACGCAACCGGGCGGCAAGCGGCGGCTGCCTGCGGAAGCGATTGCCGATCTCGTGCTCGGCGAGTTGCGCAAGATAGAAGGTTTTCCGGCGTCCGGTGTCTCCATCACGGTCTACGGCTACCGGAACTGGAACGCCATGATCACGTTCGCGCCGTTCTCGACCACGTTCCGGGACGCGACACGGTTCCGTCAAGCGCTGCCCGATATCGTCTTCAAGCTGCGCCGATACGTCGACCTCGAGATCTAGGTTCGCTACAATCCCCAAAAGCAGTCGATGGGGTCTTGGAATTGAGCGTCGCCTTTACCAAAGAAGAGAGTGCCGAAACCGCGTCCGAGACGCTGTTGCCGGATCGCCCGATTTCGCCTCATCCCAACCTGGTGACGCAATCGGGATTGCAGGCCTTGGAGCTGCAGCTTCGCCAAGCACGCGAGGCCTATGAGGCCGCGCAGCAGATCGAAGACGTCAATGAAAAACGCCGGCAGTCGGCGGTCCCCTTGCGTGACGTGCGCTATTTCGTCGAGAGGCTCCGCACCGCCCAGGTGATTCCCCATCCAGCGTCGACCGATACCGTTGCCTTCGGAAGCACGGTGACGTTCAGCCGGGCTGACGGCCGCGTGCAGACGTATCGCATCGTCGGCGAGGATGAAGCGGACCCAAAGGCCGGGTCGATCTCCTTCGTCTCTCCGGTCGCAAAATCCCTGATCGGCAAAGCCGTCGGCGACGTCGCCGGTTCGGGCAATCAGGAGGTCGAGATTCTGTCGATTGCGTAGCGATGCGCTTGCGGTGATTGCCTTGCGCGGACGATGACGACGCCGGCGTTAAAGAGCTGGTCAGGAATGGTGGGCGCACAAGGGAGCAAAGCTGGCGCCATTACCCGATGCCGACAGTCTCGTCTCCTGTACATAGTTGGCCCAAGGCCGGGATGCAGCCAAGTCGGCTTCAACGTCGCCGTCTGAGAGCAACGCCGACGCGAGACGTGCAAGGGTTCCTTCACCTTGATCTAGAGATACATCCGAATGGGCAATAGCCGAAGATCGCTTCGCGCTGAAGAGTGAGACCACCACTGCTGGGGGCCAACCGGAGATGTCCGATGGGTGCGGCAGGCTGGCGCTTTGCGCATATGAAGAGAACTCTCCGCGTCCGGGCGGTCGTTATTGGCGTGCTGGAAGAGCTGCCGTTTATCTGTCCGGTGGCGGTCGCAATCGGCTCGCTGATCATGATCGGCATCACGCTCTACAAGGATTGGCCGCAGTGAGGCTCGTTGAGAGTGAGGCTCGTTGAGGTCCGCTGTTGCGGGTGAAGGGGATCCAACCCGCTGGGTTCCTCGATGCGCCTTTGACCCCCGAAGCCGCCATCCTCCTCCAGAGAACCTACTGAACATTTTGTCAGCTTGTGCCGCCTGAGCGGACTTCCCCAAGTTCCCGGAAACTGAAGTGCTCGATCACATCGGTTTGAGAAGCGGCGCGGAACATCCGTCGGTCCTCGGTGCTTGCCTCGGTCACAAATCACAGAAAAGGGAGCGTCCAAATGACAGGACTGAAGACTGCAAGTCTTGCCATCCTCGGCACCGCGGCCATTGTCGTCTCCGCGCTCGCGAGCCCGGCGATGGCCGAGGGTACAATGGCCAAGGGTGCGAGGCATACTCAGGCCCAGACCACGGGATCCCAAACTCTCGCTAAAGGCCAGCGCCACGTTCAGCGTCACGCGACCTACCGCAGCCAGCGGATCCGTAACGCCAACGCTGCCTTGCCGAGCGGGACAGTGTATCGCAGGCCTGCCGGGCCCGCTGCGGTAGCCGGCAATGTCGTGGGCGGCGCCGTCGCGACCGCGGGGGCGATCGCAACTGCCCCCTTCCGAGCCTTCGACAATAGCAACTACAACTACTATGGCTACGGCTATGGCGGTCGCGACTGGAAGACCTACGCCGCCCACAACAGCCTTGCCTGCACGCCCGGCACCATGTTCAAGGGTCCGGACGGCCGGCTACATCCCTGCCAGTAATCCCTTTCGACGCGAAGACGAGGAAAAAGGCGGCCCGAGCGGCCGCCTTTTTGACGTGCGCGCCGGCAGGACGTAGCCGCAGAAGATGATGCGGCCAGAGTCGCTACGGCGTAACCTTGAAACGCCAGCGCCATTACGCCAACCAGCCAACGGCGCTTTCTCCTTGTGTGAGGTCCAGCGATGCCCGCAGATCATGATACGCGGCCCTTGGGTCGAACCGGCATCCATGTGCTGCCCTTGGGCATCGGCACGAACAAGTGGCGGCGTGCCGATCGTGGGGCCGTGTTGGAAACATACAGGACCATTCACGACGCTGGCCCGTGCATGATCGACACCGCTGAGATCTATTTCTCGGAGCGCGTCGTGGGCGACTGCTTGCGCGCAGGTCCCACACGCGCGGTGATAGCATCGAAATTCCTTCCCTTTCCGGGCCGAACCTCGCCGCGCCGCCTGATGAGCGCGCTGGACGGTTCGCTTGCGCGCCTGGGCCTCAAGACAATCGATCTGTACTATGTCCATTATCCGTTGCCCCTGATCGACGTGGGAGGGTTCGCCGAAGGGCTCGTCGAAGCGGTGAAGTCCGGCAAGGCACGCGCGGTCGGCGTGGCAAACTTCAATGCGGACCAGATGCGCCGCATCGCCGATCACCTCGCAAGGGCAGGCGTTCCGCTCGCCGCCAATCAGGTCAACTACAGCCTGCTCCGACGAGGAGCGGAAACAAATGGCGTGCTCGAAGCCTGCCGTGAGCTCGATGTGGCACTGGTCGCGTATTTTCCCCTTGCGTCTGGCCGCCTCACGCGGCCGTCGGACAGCAGGGGCACGAAAGCGCTGCTGACGTGTCTCGCCGAAATTGCCCGCGCGCACGACGCCAGCATCAGTCAGGTCGCGCTGAACTGGCTGTTGGCGCGCGACAGTCGCGTGATCCCCATCCCCGGCGCGACCAAACCTCATCACGCCAGGGCCAATCTCGATGCACTCGCCTGGCGCTTGAGTGAGACCGAGTTTGACGCGATCGACCGAGCCTCAGCAAACAGTGGAACATGAATCCGGCGCCCATCAAGCCCGTCAGTAAGGCCGTTAGCATGCGGCGTTGAAATTACGCAGGGCGACCAAGACGGCATTGGGAGCAATGCTCGATCTCTTTGGGACAGCTTGCCCCGATGCCTACTGCAGATTTTCAAAGCATTGATTTGGAGCATATCGAAAGAGAGAGATTGCTCGTGGTTCAAGCATTTTAGGTATTCCCATGGCCTGGCTCTTTCTGCTCATTGCTGGCCTGTGCGAAATCGCCTGGGCGATCGGCCTCAAATTCACGGAAGGCTTCGCGCGCCTTTTGCCAACAATCGGCACGGTCGTCGCTATGGCGGCCAGCCTTGGGTTCCTCGGACTCGCCCTTAAGTCGCTGCCGGTCGGTACGGCCTATGCGGTGTGGACGGGCATTGGCGCTGTTGGCACCACGGCGCTCGGCATCTATCTATTTAATGAGCCCCTGACGTTGCTTAGGTTAGCCTGCATCGGCTTTATTCTTTTGGGCATCATCGGACTGAAGATGCTGCGATGAGGCCTGTTGGAAGTCGGCTCAGAAGTAGCTTTCCAACGTGCCACGCCGTCGGACGTCGAGAGCAGCGCAGTGGAAGGCACCACCAAACGCCGCATAGTGTAAGAAGTTGCAGGGAATCGGTTCGAATCCCCAATTTTCAAACGCACGCATCGTTGCGGTATGATGCGGATCTACGATGACGCGCTTCTCATCGACCATCAATACGTTCATGTTGAGCCATTTCCCGCATAGTGAAGTGATCCTGAGTACAGGATCGGTGATTGGGTCGGACTCGGGAGCTACGAGGATGTCCCACCCTTTCAAGACAGCCGGAAGATGGTCGACGTCTATGTACTCGGGATTGATCAGAATCTTGCCGGGCCCAAGCGGCAATATGGTGGTGTCGATGTGCATTGGATTCGGACAGCGGCTCTCAATCTCATGGATGCGATAACCGTCGCCAAGGTGACGACGCAGCCATTCAATGCCGGACGCATTGGTGACGTTGCTGCGGGTCACGAACAAGTCGCGCCCGCAGCGAAAGAAGTCGGCAGCGTCAAAGACCGGTTCGAATTCGGTGAGAATGTATGAGATCGGCTCGCCTTTCTTCGGAACGCGAAAGTCAGGGTCGAACAGTTCGTCCGACAGTTGCGGCCTGGGCGCACTCGTCCACCGCGCGCCACGTTGGAAATAGTCTTTCAGGATCGGACGATAAGACTGCGTCTCGAAGTAGCGACAGGGCCAAACCATTGGGGTTTCGATGATCTCGTCGCCGATCACGAGCATGCTGTCGCGCGGGCAGGAATTGCAGAAGCCGCGCGAGGACCATCCCGGTGTGCTGAAGCGCTTCCTGTGGTCGACAGCGTCCGGCCGTCTTACGACGATGCCCAGCGACTGTAGCAGCGCAACAAAGCCATCAAGTTCACGCTGCGCCGGTTCGATCATGATCCTTGGGTAACGAAAGCCTGCGAGCAGCGACTGAGCACGCGCTGCCATGCCCGGAATGTTGCAGGTGACGACCGGATGATCGGATGGGATGACCGCACCCTCAAGCCTTCCGACGATCACTTCCTCCAGCGTGTCCCACTCGTTGTGTGAGTTCACGGGAGAAATTCGGCCCGATGGAGCGGCATCCAAACCGCGAACGTGCGCGACCACGTCCATGCACGAGACCCTCTGTGCGCTACAACAGCCTCCGGTCGCGGAAGTTCCAGGCGACCAGCCCCCCGGTTGTGGGTCGATCGCAAATCCCTGGTGTCGACTCTTGGGCCCTTAGCTGACTATGTCGGTCGGCTGCTTGATTTCTGCCCGCGGGGGTAAAGCGGACGTCGGCACGCCTCGGCAGGGAGCCTTCAACGACTCTTGAAATCTAAGCTGAATGATGGGCGCACATGGGATCGAACCATGGACCCTTCCGTGTGAAGGTGGAGGCGTATTCAAAACGGCCTATAGTAATAGGCTATTTTGATGATCGGGCGACGACTGCACACGTTTTGCACACCGTGATTTTTGGAAATTACTCAAGGAGTGAGCGCTCCCTTAAATGAGGAGAGGTCCACCAGCGTTCTCGTTATGTCTGTCCGCACAGCATGATCATGCGGCCAAAAATAGGCGATTGAGCTATCGAGTAAGCCAACTGATGCGCACTATATTCCGGATTTAGGAATGAATTAACAGCCTCCCGCGAAGGTTGAATAATGAACTGGTCACGCAAGAATATCGTCCTTTCAATTCTGCTCGCGCTTCCAATTGCCGGACTGATTACCATCATCTTCTCTTCAGTCATACCATTGCATCATGAGCAGGATGAGTGTTCGTTCGGATCAGTAACTAACGCCGAATATCGGGGGATGCTTTCTGCCGCTCGATCGCTGA
>NZ_JALGCN010000023.1:0-114020 GCF_038085055.1 Bradyrhizobium sp. ISRA442 | reverse complement strand
GCGCCACCAGGTCGGGGTCAGTCCCTCGCGCATGGCGAAACGCCGCAGCGGGCCGATGGCGCCGAGCAGGTGCATGCCCATGGCGCGGACCGGCTGGAGCGGCAGGAAATCGTTGAGCAGGGAGCGGTTCGCAATGTCGATCATGAAGGTCCGGCTCAGGATGTCCGGCCGCCGCGCCCAGTCGTAGCGCGCCAGCGCCTCGGGCGCGCCGGGGTCGCGGCCGGCCGCAACCGCTTCACCCGTGACCTTGGCGATGTCGGCGGCATCTCTGAGGCCAAGGTTGAGGCCCTGGGCGCCGATCGGGGGGACCACATGCGCGGCCTCGCCGACCAGCGCGATGCGGTCGCGGGCGAATGATTTCGGCCGCTCGATCGCCAGCGGGAATAGGTTGCGGCCGGGCTCGACCGTCATGCGTCCCAGAATGGAATGCGACTGCTTCTCGATCGCTACGGACAGCTCCTCGTCAGTCAGCGCGCGAAGCCGCTCGGCCTCGGCGGGAGCCGCAACCCAGACGATGCTGGAACGGTTGCCGGGCAGGGGCACGAACACGCAAGGGCCGTGCGGGGTGTGGAACTCGGTCGAGACGCTCCGGTGCGGCCGGGCATGGGCGACGTTGAAGGTCAGCGCGGTCTGGGTCAGGTCGCGCCGCGTGACTGCAATGCCGGCGGCCTCGCGGCACAGCGAATGTCGGCCGTCGGCGCCCACCACGAACCGTGCCGTCAAAAACCGTGCGGACGCCGTGCGGATTGCGACATCGTCGGCCTCGATGACCACGCTCTCGGCTTCATCGTCGAAACGGACGAGCTGGGGCAGCTCGGCCGCGCGTTCTTCCAGCGCCAGCATCAGCGAGCGGTTGTCGATGTTGTAGCCGAAGGCCTCGAGCCCGATTTCGTGACAGGAGAACCGTACCTCCGGCGCGCGGATCAACCGGCCAGTGTCATCGATGAGACGCATGACCTCGAGCGAGGCGGCCTTGTCCTTGCAGCGCGGCCAGACGCTGAGGCTCTCCAGCAGATCGACGGAGGCGCCGAGCAGCGCGGTGGTACGGTTGTCGGCATAGGGCGCGCGCCGCGCCACCAGCGCGGTTCGCACACCGGCCTCCGCCAGCGCGATCGCCGCCGCCAATCCGGCCGGTCCGCCGCCGATAACGGCCGCGTCAAAAGAGACCGATGCATCTATCATGAAGGAGAAATGACATGCCCCGCGGCAAATTCAAGCCCGCAAATTTTCCCTGATTTTGTGCCGAATTGCGCGGCCGAACGCCGCAATGGCGGATGTGCAAACCGGTCTCATTCTGATAGCAGAAGCCATGGACAGCCAGGAGGATTCCCTGAAGCCCACGCCGGTGATCCGCGCCGCGGCCTTCTCGGTGCACATCTTCACCGCATGCGGCGCCGCGCTGGCGCTGCTGGCGATGCTGGAGGCGGTGCGCGAGCACTGGGCGGCGATGTTTCAGTGGCTGGGCGCCGCGCTGATCGTCGACGCGATCGACGGCCCGATCGCGCGCAGGCTCGACGTCAAGAACGTGCAGCCGAACTGGTCGGGCGACGTGCTCGATCTCGTGTGCGACTTCGTGACCTATGTGTTCGTGCCGGCCTACGCGATCGTCGCCAGCGGTCTATTGCTGCCGGTCGCAGCGCCACTGCTGGGGATCGCCATCATCGTCACCAGCGCGCTTTATTTTGCCGATCTGCGCATGAAGGCCGACGACAATCATTTCCGCGGCTTCCCGGCGCTGTGGAACGCGGCGGCGTTCTACCTGTTCCTGCTGCACTGGCCGCCGGTAGCGTCGACGCTGTTGGTCGCGGCGCTGGTCGTGCTGACATTCATTCCCTTCCACGTGCTGCATCCGGTCCGCGTCGTGCGGCTGCGCTGGCTGACGATGTCGCTGATCGTGCTCTGGGCGCTGCTCGGGCTTTACACCCTGGAGATGGATTTCCGCGTCGGTCCCGTCGTCACCGTCGCGCTGTGCGCGATCGCGCTCTGGATCACCTTCAGCGACGCACTGATCCGGCTCGTAAAATCATTCGCATGATGCATCTGTTGACCAGCCCCGAAGCCTGGGCCGCGCTCTTGACGCTGACCTCGCTCGAGATCGTGCTCGGCATCGACAACGTCATCTTCATCTCCGTCATCGTCTCGCGCATTCCGGAAAAGCAGGCCAACCGCGCGCGTCAGATCGGTCTGGGGCTGGCGCTGGTGTTCCGCATCATCCTGCTGAGCGCGCTGGTCTGGTTGATCGGGTTGACCGAGCCGGTTTTTACCGTGAAGGGCAGTGCGTTTTCCTGGCGCGACATCATCCTGATCGGCGGCGGCCTGTTCCTGATCGCCAAGGCCACGCACGAGATTCACGGCGAGGTCGAGGCCGACGAGGCGGGCGACGGGAATGGATCCGGCCGCAGCGCCTTCTTCTTGGTGATCGCTCAGATCATCGTCATCGACATGGTGTTCTCGCTGGACTCGATCATCACCGCGATCGGCATGGCGCAGGATATCGAGATCATGATCGCGGCCGTCGTGATCGCCTGCCTGATCATGTACATCTCGTCGGGGCCGGTGGCGCGATTCGTCGCAGAGCATCCGACCACCAAGATGCTGGCGCTTGCGTTCCTGGTGCTGATCGGCGTCGCGCTGGTGGCGGATGGATTCAAGTTTCACATTCCGCGCGGCTACATCTATTTCGCAATTGCGTTCTCGGCGGCGGTGGAGTTCTTCAACGTTCTGGCGAAGCGCAACCGCAAGAAGGCCCGCCAATCGCCGCTGTAGGCGTTCTATCCGGCGTCGAGTTGACAACGCAGGCGCGATGCCTTTCGCTTGTAGAGCGAAGCGGGGCAGGGAGCGAGGGAGGCCATGTGATGACCAAAGCCGTCCGGGTGCACAAGGTCGGAGGTCCCGAGGCCCTGGTCTATGAGAGCGTCGACGTGCCGGCGCCGGACCGCGGCGAGGTGCGCATCCGCCAGCACGCGGTCGGGCTGAACTTCATCGACGTCTATTATCGCACCGGGCTCTACAAGGCGCCGGAGCTTCCCTTCGTCGCCGGCAACGAGGCTGCAGGCGAGGTCGTCGCGGTCGGACCCGGCGTGACGCATTTCCATCCCGGCGATCGCGTCGCCTACTACCACAATCTCGGCGCCTATACTGGCGAACGGAATATGCCTTGGGAGCGGCTGGTCAAGCTGCCCGATCACATCACCTACGAGCAGGGCGCCGTGCTGATGCTGAAGGGGTTGACGGTCTGGTATCTCCTGCACAAGACCTTCAAGGTCGAGCAGCATCATCGCGTGCTGATCCATGCCGCGGCCGGCGGCATCGGCCTGCTCGCCTGCCAATGGGCGCGGGCGATGGGGGCGCATGTCATCGGCACGGTCGGCTCGCGCGCCAAGGCCGAGCTCGCGGCGGCGAATGGCTGCGACCACGTCATCCTCTACAACGAAGAAGATTTCGTCGCGCGTGTGAAGCAGATCAGCCGCAACGAAGGCTGCGACGTCGTCTATGACGGCGTCGGCAAGGCGACATTCCCGGGCTCGCTCGCCTGCCTGAAGCCGCGCGGCATGTTCGTCTCGTTCGGCAATGCTTCGGGCCCGGTGCCTCCCTTCGCGATCGCCGAACTCAACAGTCACGGCTCGCTGTTTGCGACCCGGCCGAAGCTCAACGACTACATCGGCAAGCGCTCGGAGCTGCTGGAAGGCGCCGACACCCTGTTTGCCGCTGTCATCAGCGGCAAGCTGCACGTGCCGATCAACCATGCCTATGCGCTGAAGGATGCAGCGAAGGCGCATATCGATCTGGAAAGCCGGGCCACGACCGGCGCGTCGATCTTGAAGCCGTAGGTAACCGTCATTCCGGGTTCGGTCCTGCAGACCGCCCCGGAATGACGTGAGTGTGCAGAGCTACGCCACCCGCCGTGCCGCGCCGGCCTTGGTGAGGATCCCGTCCAGGCAATCGATCATCTCGGCGATCTCCTGCCGCGTGACGTTGAGCGCCGGCATGAAGCGCAGTGCGTCGAGCTGCGGTGCATTCAGGAGCACACCTGCTTCGAACGCCTGTGCCACGATCGCGGGCGCGATCGGCAGCTTGAGGTCGAGCGCCAGCAGGAGGCCGCGGCCACGCACGCCGCCAAGGCCGTGCCGGGCCGAGATCTTCTGCAACTCGCTCTCGAGCAGGAGGCCAGTGTCCGCGACCGACTTCAGGAAGGCGGGCTTGCTGACCTGCTCCAGCACGGCGAGCCCGGCTGCGCACATGATCGGGTTGCCGTTGAACGTGCCGCCCTGGTCACCATGCTCGAAACAGGACGCGCGTTCGGTCGCGAGCAGCGCCGCGAGCGGCACGCCGCCGCCGATACCCTTGCCGAGCGTCATGATGTCGGGCGCGATCGCGGCGTGCTCGTAGTGGAAGAGCTTTCCGGTCCGGCCCATGCCGGTCTGGATCTCGTCGAAGATCAGCAACAGGCCATGCGCGGCGGTGAGCGCGCGCAGCTCTTGCAGGAATTGATCGGTCGCCGGCCACACGCCGGATTCGCCCTGGATCGGCTCCAGCATCACGGCGACGGTGTTGTCGTTGATCAGCCTCTCGACGGAGGCGATGTCGTTCAGCCTCGCTTTCTTGAAACCGGCGACCTTCGGTTCGAACAGCGGCTCGAAAGCCTTCTTGCCCGATGCCGACATCGTCGCCAGCGTGCGGCCGTGAAAGCCGCCTTCGAAGCTGATGATCTCGAAGGCGCCGCCCTTGTGTAGGCTGCCATATTTGCGCGCGAGCTTGATCGCACCCTCATTGGCCTCCGCGCCGGAATTGGCGAAGAACACCTGGTCGAAGACGCTGTTTTCGACCAGCGCCTGCGCGAGCTTGAGGCTCGGCTCGTTGTAGAACGCCGGGCTCGGCGTCAAGAGCCGCTTGGCCTGCGCGGCAAGCGCCTCGGCAATCACGGGCGGCGAGTGACCGAGGCTGTTGACGGCCCAGCCCTGCACGAAATCGAGATAGCGCTTGCGGCTGTCGTCCCAGAGGTAAGAGCCCGCGCCGCGGACGAACACGGCCTTGGGCCGTGCGGTGATGTCCATCAGCGCGTCATACGGATGGGTGGCGTTGGTCATGTCGAACTCCTCTGGAGGCGGGTGAAAAAGGCGCGCGAAAAGCAAGAAGGCCGCACTTTGCGGGTGCGGCCTTCTCGAAAACTCGGCTGATGTCAGTGCTTCAGCGGCGTCGTCGGACATGGCGCAACCCATCATCGTCGCGGGTGCGACGACGGAAAGCTGCGCGGCGGTTGGTCCGAGAATTGATCATGGGGCGCGGCCATACAGCCGAATGGCAGGGTTTGTCAAGGCGGTGCCGTTCCGAGCACCGGCGCGACCAACGGCAAAAGCGACCGCCCGGTCGCGGCTTCGCACAGGCCGCGCCGGATATCGATCACTCATCCCGCATAGAAACCATCGGGCCCCTAGCGCGTTTGTGATCGACAGACTCCGTTTGGTTCGAACCGGAGGCGCGACGAATCAGACCAAAAGGGGCGCGGGACCAACCAGACAGTTTTAGCTTTGCCCAATACGCCTTACCCGATCGACCTCGACAGCATTCGCGGCGCGTTTCCGCCGGGCATCGAGGCGCCGCCACTGCTGCTCGATTTCGCCAATTGGCTCAAGGGGCGCCCCTGGGGCAGCGTCGGCTGCTTCTCGCTGCAAGGTCAGTTCTCCGATCAGGCACCGATCTTCGATGGCAGTCCGCTGCGCGACAGGTTCGCATTGTTCATGCGCTTGCCGGACGGCTCCGCCGTCGGCGGCTGGTACGGCGCCGGTCTCGACCGGGACAATCCGCCCATCGTCGGACTCGGTTCGGAGGGCGACTATGCAGTTCTCGCGCCGACACTCGACGGCCTGCTGGGGCGGCTGACGTCGCATGCGTTTGAAAACGCCTGGCACGATCTGATGCCGGACGAGGAAGTCGAATGCCAGACGATCGAGCTCGCGCGGTGGCTGGCGGGACGCTCGCCTGGCGAGCAGCCGGCCCCGCCTGCGGAGCCGTCCTCGGAGCTGCCAGATTTCCGCGGCTTCGTCGAGAAATGGAGCCGCGATCGCGAGGACTATTGGGCCAATCACCGGATGATGGCCGAGCTCGGCTGGCGGCTTGCGGCGCACCTGCCGAAGAGCAAGAACGCCTGCGACAGGACACGGTTCGAGATCGCGATCGTCGGCGCGCAATATCAGGCGCGCGTTCTGTCGCGCGGCCCGCAGCCGTTCGAGGAGGCTGCATCGATCGAATCTCTCCTGCGCGACTTGCGCGAGGAGATGCGGCGGAAGCAGCCCGAGCTGGGGTTGTGGTATGCGATGAGCTTCGAGCTCTATGCCGACGGCCGCGTCATGCCGAGCTTCGAATACGATGTGCGGCCGACCATCGATGGCGAGCCGGCGGAGCTGTCTGGAGCCAAGGCGGATCTCGCCCGGGCACCGCGGCCGCAACGCTGGGTGCCGAAATGGCTGATCTGACGCAGCGAGATCAGAATCCCGCGACGCTTCCGTGCAGATCGTATGCGTCCGCACGCTCGATCTTGGCGGTGACGATCTCGCCGACGCGCAGGGGGCGGCGGCTCGAGAGATAGACCGCACCGTCGATCTCCGGTGCATCCGACTTCGAGCGGCCCTTAGCAACGGTCGGGCCAACCTCGTCGATAATCACCTGCTGGCGGGTGCCGACCTTGCGCTTCAGCCGGCGCGCGGAGATCTTCTGCTGCCGCGCCATCAGCGCGTTGTAGCGCTCCTGCTTCACCTCATCCGGAACAGTGCCGGGAAGCGCATTCGAGGTCGCGCCCGCGACCGGCTCGTATTTGAAGCAGCCGACGCGATCGATCTCGGCCTCATCGAGCCAGTCGAGCAGATAAGCGAAATCGGAATCGGTCTCGCCGGGGAAGCCGACGATGAAGGTCGAGCGTAGTGCGAGATCAGGGCATTCCTCGCGCCAGCGCTTGATCCGCGCCAGCGTCTTGTCCTGCGCCGCCGGCCGCTTCATCGCCTTCAGCACCTCCGGGCTCGCATGCTGGAAGGGGATGTCGAGATAGGGCAGCACCTTGCCCTCGGTCATCAGCGCGATGACCTCGTCGACATGCGGGTAGGGGTAGACATATTGCAGCCGGACCCAGGCGCCGAGCTCGCCGAGCTCGCGCGCAAGGTCGAGGAATCTGGCGCGCACCGCGCGATCCTTCCACGGGCTCTCGGCATATTTCAGATCGACGCCGTAGGCCGAAGTATCCTGCGAGATGACCAGGAGCTCCTTGACGCCGGCGCCGACCAGCCGCCCGGCCTCGCGCAGCACGTCATTGGCCGGCCGCGAGACGAGATCGCCACGCAGCTTCGGAATGATGCAGAAGGTGCAGCGGTTGTTGCAGCCTTCGGAGATCTTCAAGTAGGCGTAGTGGCGCGGCGTCAGCTTGATGCCCTGCGGAGGCACCAGGTCGAGATGCGGGTTGTGCGCCGGCGGCAGCGCGCGATGCACGGCATCGAGCACGCTCTCATACTGCTGCGGGCCGGATATCGACAGCACGCCGGGATAGGCCTGCTCGATCTGCTCAGGTTCTGCGCCCATGCAGCCGGTCACGATCACCTTGCCGTTCTCGGCCATGGCCTCGCCGATCGCCGAGAGCGATTCCTGCTTGGCGCTGTCGAGGAAGCCACAGGTGTTAACGATGACGAGGTCTGCCCCGTCGTGCTTGCGCGCGAGCTCGTAGCCCTCGGCGCGCAGCCGCGTGATGATGCGCTCGGAATCCACCAATGCCTTGGGGCACCCGAGCGACACGAAGCTGACCTTGGGCGCAGCCGTCTGATCCATACCTAAATCTGCCTGATTGACCGCTTGCAGCTAGTCCTAATTGCCCACAATTTCAACCCTTTGCATGAGGCTCCGGCGTGCTATGGATGCGTCGCGGGGTGGGTGAGTTGAGCGATGAGCGCCGAACAGTCGCCAAAAATTGTCATTGTCGACGAAAGCCCGATCCGGGCCGCGATCCTCGAGGAAGGCTTGCGGGAGGCGGGCTTCACTGAGGTCGTCCATATCCGCGAGATGCAGAGCCTGCTCGCGCGCATCTACGCCGTCGATCCCGATATCATCCTGATCGATCTGGAAAACCCCAGCCGCGACGTTCTGGAACAGATGTTCCAGGTCAGCCGCGCCGTGCGGCGGCCGATCGCCATGTTCGTTGACCAGAGCGATTCGGCCTCGATCCAGGCCTCCGTCGAGGCGGGCGTGTCCGCCTACATCGTCGATGGGTTGAAGAAGGAGAGGATCAAGCCGATCCTCGATCTCTGCGTGTCCCGCTTCAACGCGTTTGCGAAACTTCAGGAGGAGCTGGAGCGAACCAAGTCGCAGCTCGAGGACCGCAAGATCATCGAGCGCGCCAAGGGGATCCTGATGAAGGTCAAGGGCCTCACCGAGGACGAGGCCTATGTGCTGCTGCGCTCCACCGCCATGCGCGAGAAGAAGAAGATCGGCGAGATCGCCCAGTCGATCATCACCGCGTCGGAGATGCTGAAATGACCGCTACCCTCCGCATAGGCTTCATCCCGCTGGTCGATGCCGCAGCGCTGATCGTCGCCGTCGACAAGGGGTTCGCCGCCGCCGAAGGGCTCGAGGTCGAGCTGGTGCGCGAGGTCTCCTGGTCCAACGTCCGCGACAAGCTCAACATCGGCCTGTTCGACGCCGCGCATCTGCTCGCGCCGGTCGCGATCGCGTCCTCGCTCGGGCTCGGCCACGTCAAGGTGCCGATCGCAGCCCCCTTCAACCTCGGCATCAACGGCAATGCGATCACGGTCTCGCCGGCGCTCCACGCCGCGCTGATGGCGGAGATCGACGGCGACCGCTTCGATCCGCTTGCCACGGCGAAGGCGCTGGCGCGGGTGGTCGCCAAGCGCCGCAAGGCGGGCGCCGAGCCCTTGACCTTCGGCATGACCTTTCCGTTCTCGACCCACAATTACCAGCTACGGTTCTGGATGGCGGCGGCCGGCGTCGATCCCGACGAGGATGTGCGCCTGGTGGTGCTGCCGCCGCCCTACATGGTCGACAGCCTTGCCAACGGCCATGTCGATGCATTCTGCGTTGGGGCGCCCTGGAACTCGGTCGCCGTCGATCTCGGCATCGGCCATATCCTGCATTTCGTCTCCGACATCCTCGTGCGCGCCGCGGAGAAGGTGCTGGCGGTCCGCCAGGCCTGGGCCGAGAAGAACACCGAAACGGTTGCCGCTCTGGTGCGCGCCGCCGTCAAGGCAGCCGCGTTCATCGAGCATTCGGAGAACCGGATCGAGGCCGCGCGGATCCTGGCGCAGCCGGAGCGTATCGGCGTCGATGCCGAAGTGATCCAGCGCACCCTCGATGGGCGGCTCAAGATATCCGCTGACGGTTCGCTGCGCGAAAGCGGTCGCTACCTCCTGGTCGGGCGCGAAGGGGCAGGGCGGCCCGATCCGGCTCAGGCTGCCTGGCTCTATGCCCAGATGGTGCGTTGGGGCCAGGCTGCGCTGAGCCCGGAGGCGCTCGTGGCGGCCATGAGTGTGTTCAGGCCCGATCTCTATGACGCCGCCGTAGGGCACAGGGGTACCGCGGAGGAGCCGGACGGGGCGATCGGCGCGTTTGCCGGTCCCGCCTTCGACCCCCGGGATGTTGCCGGCTATCTCGCCTCGTTCGACGTCGCCCGGCGCGCCCGCTAGGGGTTGCTCAAATATTAAGCATTACGATTCGAAGCTTATTTTTTGAGCTAATGCTGCCTGAAGCAGCATGAATGTTGATCCACTTCATGCGCTGCACACAAATCTAAATAGCTGAATCCGCGCGAGTTTTGGATACTTGCTGCGTTGGCACACTCCTTGAATAGGAGGACGTGAGCCGCCCGGCGTGGGCGCCGGCGGCCCCAAATCCATGATGGATTTCCGCAGCAACGAGGCTGATCGGATCGCCCAGGGTTCCGGTTAGGCCGCGTGCGCCTGCAATCGTGCTCCCAGCGATCAACGCCGTTTCAACCCGTTGTCGGCCGCCGTGCGCGGCAAGCTGGAGCTTCGATATGGATTACGCAAAACCCTCCGACGTCGTGGCCTCGATGGTCGATGCCAGCCTGAAGAAGCTGGCACTCGCCCCGCGCGACATCATGATCCGGGGCGCGATCTCGGGGGCACTGTTGGGGGCCGCCACCACGCTCGCCTTTACCGGCGCCCTCACGACCGGTCAGCCCCTCGTCGGCGCGCTGATCTTTCCGGTCAGCCTCGTGATGATCGTCCTGCTCGGGCTCGAGCTCGTCACCGGCAGCTTCGCCATCGTTCCGCTCGCGCGCCTCGAGGGCAAGGCGACCTGGAACGCGGTGATCGCCAACTGGTCCTGGGTCTTCGTCGCCAATCTGCTCGGCAGTCTCGCCTTCGGAGTCTTGATCGCGATCTCGCTCACCAACATGGGCAAGGTCGAAGTGGCCGGCGTCGCGGCGCGCATCGTTGCGGTGGCCGAGGCGAAGACGATCGGCAATGCCGCGATCGGCACGGCCGGCATGGTCTCCGTGTTCGTCAAGGCCATCCTCTGCAACTGGCTGGTTTGCCTCGGCGTCGTGATGGCGATGACCTCGACCTCGACGGTCGGCAAGATCGCGGCGACGTGGCTGCCGATCTTCCTGTTCTTCGCGCTCGGCTTCGAGCATGCCGTCGTCAACATGTTCGTCATCCCGACCGGCATGCTGCTCGGCGCCAAGGTCAGCCTCTCGGACTGGTGGCTGTGGAATCAGATTCCCGTGACGCTCGGCAATCTCGTCGGCGGCTTCGTCTTCACCGGTCTTGCGCTCTACGCAACGTACAAGCCCGCAAAGCCGGCTGCCGACGTGGCGCAGGTCGCAGTCCAGGCAGCAGAGTAGGTTCAATCATCCCATGAAACTCGACACAGCACCCACGGCCGACTTTTCCGACGAGCAGAAGCGCTATCTCGAAGGCTTCATGTCCGGCCTCCAGGTCGGACGTGTCGGGCGCGCCTTCGCCGCCGGCGGTGCGCCTGCCGCAGCAACTGGCGCGTCGTCGGAGCCGACCGGTCCCGATGCCGCGGCGATCAAGGCACAGGACAAGCTCACGGCGGCGGGCAAGAAGCTCACCGACCAGGAGAAGTTCAAGCGCGAGCTGCATCCGTTCGACGGTTATGAACGGCTGAAGGATCAGGCGCGCAACAACACAAACCCAACGCCGGCGGACAATTTCCGCTGGCGTTATTACGGCATCTTCTGGGTCGCGCCGGCTCAGACCTCCTACATGGCGCGTCTGCGCATCCCCAACGGGATCTTGAAGCACTGGCAGATGTCGGGACTTGCGGATCTGGCCGAGGCCTATGGCGGCGGCTACACCCATGTCACGACGCGCGCGAACTTCCAGATCCGCGAGATCGAGCCGAAGAACGCCGTTGCCCTGATCGAGGGCATCCAGGACATCGGCCTGTGCTCGCGCGGCTCCGGCGCGGACAACATCCGCAACGTCACGGGCACGCCGACCGCCGGCATCGATCCGCAGGAGCTGCTCGACACGCGTCCCTATGCGCGCGAGTGGCACTACCACATCCTCAACGACCGCTCGCTCTACGGCCTGCCGCGCAAGTTCAATGTCGCCTTCGACGGTGCCGGCAAGATCGCCGCACTCGAGGAGACCAATGACATCGCGTTCACAGCGGTCGAGGTCAAGGACGGGTTCGGCGTCGCGCCTGGCGTCTGGTTTCGCCTCGGCCTCGGTGGGATCACCGGGCACAAGGACTTTGCCAAATATTCGGGCATCGTCGTTCGTCCCGAGGACGCGACCGCAGTTGCCGACGCCATCGTGCGCATCTTCATCGAGCATGGTGACCGCACCAACCGCACCAAGGCGCGGCTGAAATACGTGCTGGATGCGATGGGTCATGACGCGTTTCTCAAGCTGGTCGAGGAGCAGCTCAAGAGGCCGTTCGCGCGCGTGCCGGCGGAAGCGGTTGCGCCGCGGCCTGCAACCGACCGCATGGCCCATATCGGCGTGCACAAGCAGAAGCAGGCTGGCCTGAACTGGGTCGGCGTGGCGCTGCCGGTCGGCAAGCTCGCCTGCGAGCAGATGCGTGGGCTAGCCAAGATCGCCCAGGACCTCGGCGACGGCGACATCCGCCTGACCGTCTGGCAGAATCTTCTGATCTCCGGCGTGCGCGACGAAAGCGTCGCGCTGGTGACGGCGGCCGTCGAGAAGCTCGGCCTCGCCACGCAAGTGTCGAACGTCCGCGCCGGCCTGATCGCCTGCACCGGCAATGCCGGCTGCAAGTTCGCGGCTTCCGACACCAAGCGTCACGCGGCCGCGATCGGCGACTGGTGCGATGCGCGCATCAGCCTCGACACGCCGCTGAACATCCATCTCACCGGCTGCCATCACTCCTGCGCCCAGCACTACATCTCCGACATCGGCCTGATTGCGGCCAAGGTGCCTGGCGCGACGGAGGAGGATACGGTCGAGGGCTATCACCTCTTCACCGGCGGCGGCTTCGGCCCCGACGCCGATATCGGACAGGAGGTGTTTCGCGACGTGAAGGCCGAGGATGCCCCGAAAATCGTCGAGGGCCTGCTGAAGGCCTACCTCGTCAACCGTGCCTCGCCCGACGAGACCTTCCTGACCTTCTCCCGTCGCCACGACGGCGAAGCCCTGCGCAAACTCGCTGAAGCGGAAGTCACAGCATGACCCAGATGCCTGTCCCACCGAAACTCGAGATCATCCCGCCCAACGCGCCTTTCAGTGAAGGCCAGCGGCTGTGGCTGAACGGCTTTCTCGTGGGCATGTTCGGGCTCGACGGCTCGACGCCGCTGTCCCCCGCGGAGAACGGGGCCGTGCTCGCCCCGCAAGGCGATGGCGATGACGGCGAGGCGCCCTGGCATGATCCGGCGATGGCGATCGCCGATCGCATGAAGCTCGCGGAGGGCAGGCCGCTTCGCCGCCGCATGATGGCGGCGATGGCGCAGCAGGATTGCGGCCAGTGCGGCTACAACTGCGCCGACTATTCCGATGCGATCGCGAACAAGAGCGAAGCGCGCCTCAATCTCTGCGCCCCAGGCGGCAAGGAGACGGCGCGGATGTTGAAGCAGCTCTATGAGGAACTCGACAAGGCGCCGGCGGTCAAGCCTGCCGCGGGTGCGGCGGCTCCGGCCGCGAGCGCGCCGGCTGCGCCGGAGGTGAAGGCTGAACTTGGCCGCGCCCGCGAAAATCCGGCCGAAGCGACGTTCCTGTCGCGGCGGCTGCTCAACAAGCAGGGCTCCGAGAAGGAGACCTATCACATCGAGTTCGATCTCTCAGAGAGCGGCCTCGACTATGTCGTCGGCGACAGCTTTGGCGTGTTTGCGCGCAACGATGTCGGTCTCGTCGACCAGATCATCGCGCTGCTCGGCGCGTCCCATACCACCAAGGTCAACGGCAAGACGCTGCGCGAGGCGCTGATCGAAGACGTCTCGCTCTCGCCGGCACCCGACAAGCTGTTCGAGCTGATCTCCTTCATCACCGGCGGCGCGCAGCGTGAGAAGGCGCGGGCGCTGGCGCAGGGCGAGGATCCCGACGGCGATGCCGCCACCCTCGACGTCATGGCGGCGCTGCAGAAATTTTCCGGCACGCGACCGCACCCGGAGGCCTTCGTCGAAGCGCTGGAGCCGCTGCAGCCGCGGCTCTATTCGATCTCGTCCTCGCACAACGCGACGCCGGGAAAACTGTCGCTCACGGTCGATTCCGTCCGCTACGTCATCGGCAAGCGCAAGCGCCTCGGCGTCGCCTCGACCTTCCTTGGCGAACGCATCAACGAAGGCGAGAAGCTCAAGGTCTATGTGCAGAAGGCGCATGGCTTCGGCCTGCCGCAGGATCCGAAGACGCCGGTGATCATGATCGGTCCCGGCACCGGCGTCGCGCCGTTCCGCGCCTTCCTGCTCGACCGCAAGGCGACCGGCGCGCCCGGCAAGAACTGGCTGTTCTTCGGCCATCAGCGCAGCGATTGCGATTTCTTCTACAGGGAGGAGCTCAACGCCTTGAAGACCTCGGGTCTTTTGACCCGCCTGTCTCTCGCCTGGTCGCGCGACGGCGAGAAGAAATTCTACGTGCAGGACCGCATGCGCGAACTCGGCCGCGAAGTGTGGACGTGGCTCGCCGAAGGCGCGCATCTCTACATCTGCGGCGATGCCAAGCGCATGGCGAAGGACGTCGAACGCGCACTCGTCGACATAGTCGCGCAGTTCGGTGCGCGCTCCACTGACGAAGCGGTGAGTTTCGTCGCGGAGCTCAAGAAGAAGGGGAGGTTCCAGGCGGATGTCTACTAGGAGCTGAAACTGGCTCCAATTTGGTTCGGACTTGAACGAATGCCATCCTTGGAACCCACGCTCCAGGAGAATTTCATCCTGCCAAAGGCGCCTTGAAGAGAAGTCTTATCGCTATTTCCGCGCTCGTCTTGCGTGTGGGCAGGGGTGATCCCTCATAATCGCGGAAATGGGGCGTTGGAGATCGACCATGCGCGAACTGTCGGCGGAAGCCAGGCTGCACTTCTACGCGCGCTCGCTCTCGCGGCGGACCGGTGCGAGCGTTCATCACATTGCGCTCTACAGCGCCTTTGCGGTCATTGCTGCGATCGTCTTTGGCACGCTCTCGGTGCACCCGTTCTGAGCCGGATCTGCAGGGTGGGTTAGCCGACCACGTCCGCCGTAGCTCCACAAGCGAAGGCGGAAGGCGTAACCCACCAAACTCCATACCCGCGGAAACAAGGTGGTGGGTTCCTAACCCACGCTACAATCTTGCCTCACGATGCCCGCTTGAACGGCGCCACCTCGATCCCCGCAGCCTTCAAGGCCTGACGCAGGCCGCGCGCGATCTCGACCGCGCCGGGCGTATCGCCGTGGATGCAGACCGTGTCGGTGCGCATCTTGATGACCTTGCCGGTCACCGAGACCACCGCGCCGTCCTGCACCATGCGCACCACGCGATCGGCGATCGCCTTGGCGTCGTGCAGCACCGCGCCGGGCTTCTTGCGCGAGACCAGATTGCCGTCGTCCTCATAGGCGCGGTCGGCGAACACTTCGTGCACCATCGGCAGGTTGGCGTCTTCGCCCGCCTTCACCAGCTTCGAATTGGCGAGCACGACGAAGATCAGGCTGGGATCGACCGCCTTGATGCCGGCGGCGATCGCCTTCGCCGTCATGTCGTCCTCGCAGGCGACGTTCGAGAGCGCGCCATGCGCCTTCACATGCGTCACCTTGTGACCGGCGGCAGTGGCGATCGCCTGCAGTGCGCCGATCTGGTAGGCGACGAGGTTCTCAATCTCGGATGGCTTCAGGCCGGCGATCGGGTGCCGGCCGAAACCGTGCAGGTCGCGATAGCCGGGATGGGCGCCGACCGACACGCCGCGCGCCTTCGCAAGCTCGACCGTCCTGCGCATGATGTCGGGATCGCCGGCATGGAAGCCGCAGGCGACGTTCACGGAGCTCGCAAGCTCGATCATGGCGGCGTCGTTGCCCATCTCCCACGCGCCAAATCCTTCGCCGAGGTCGCAATTGAGATCGATCGTCTTCATGGTGCTCTCCGCCTTTTGGTCTTCTTGTCGATTACGGCTCCGCCGATACCTGCCACGTCCCTGCATCGACCGCGCTCACCGCGTAGCCGGCAACGTTAGCATCCCTGAGCGCCTCGATGTTGAGCGCGACCGTGTCCGCCGAGCGTAGCCGGTCGGGCAGGCTGCGAATGAGCTGCGCGAATTTGCGCGCCTCGTCCTGCGCCTCGGCCATGCTGACCTGCTTGAAGCGGAACGCGGTTCCCGCCGAGGTCTGCGCCAGCCGACCGAAATCGGCCGTGATCACGGTTGCGATCTTCGGATAACCGCCAGAGGTGCCGCGGTCCATCATCAGCGCGATCGGCGCGCCATTGCCGGGCACTTGGATGCTGCCGTTGACGGTGCCGTCGGAGACGATGTTGTGGCCGTGCAGGTGCTCGATCGCGGGGCCTTCGAGCCGGTAGCCCATGCGGTCGGAGGTCGCCGATATCTTCCACTCGCTCGCAAGGAACAGCGCCTTGTTGGCCTCGTCGAACTCGTCGTCCTGCGGACCTAGCACGACACGGATCGGGCCCTCGGCCGGCTTCGGCAGCTCGATCCGGAGTTCCGGCGCACCACTTGCGGCGTCGACCGTGAACTCGTCGCCGGCCTGGAGCGGGCGCGGGTAGGGGCTGCCGAGACCCGCGCGCGCGTTCACCGCCAGGCTGCCGAACACCGGCTCGCCCTTGATACCGCCTTCGATCGCGAGATAGCTGAAGGCGCCGCCGCGGGCGAAGCCGAGCGTCAGCGTCTCGCCGTCCTTCAGCGTCACGGAACTGTCGAGCGCCACGGCCTGCCCGGCGATGTCGGCGTTGCGCGGTGCCCCGGTGATGCCCACGCGAACGGCGCCGTCACGCGCCGTGAAGGATGCGCCGAACGGGCCGATCTCGACACCGGCCGCGAGCGGCTCGTTGCCGACCAGGCAATTGGCCGCAGCGAGCGCCAGCCGGTCCATCGCGCCGCTCGGCGTCAGGCCATAGCGCTGCGAGCCGGGGCGGCCGCCATCCTGGACGGAGCTTGCAGGGCCGATGCTGGCGACGACGAGCCGGCTCATGAGGCCACCTGCTCGGCAATCAGCTCGCCGGCTTCCGCGGCCCGGTCCTGCTCCGCGAAGGTCTTGTGGTCGATGGCAAAAAACGTCACGCGATCACCGGGTTCGGTGAGAAAGGTTGGATTCCGGTGGAGCTGATAGGTGCGCACCGGCGTGCGGCCGAGAAGGTGCCAGCCGCTGGGACCGGCCAGGCACTGGATGCCGGTCTGGATGCCACCGATCGAGATCGTGCCGGCTGGCGTGAGCAGCCGCGGATTCTGCCGCCGCGACATGTGCAGCGATTTCTCGAGGCCGCTGAGATAGGACCACCCCGGCGTGAAACCGATCATGGCGACGCGGTAGTCGCCGGCGACATGGCGGGCGACGATGTCATCGGGGGTGGTGTTGAGCGCTTTTGCGACATCTTCGAGATCGATGCCATGCTCGCCGCCATAGGCCACCGGAATGCGCCAGCGGCGCGTCTTCGCGCTCGGCGGCAGCGGCTGGCTGGCGAGCGCGAGCAACTTTTCGCCCAGCGCGTCGAACCCGATCCTGCCGGGATCGTAATGCACCAGCAGAGAGCGATAGGTTGGCACCGACTCGGTGATGCCATCGATGCCTGCTGCGGCAAGCGCCCGGTCGAGCGCCAGCACGCGCTGGTTGGCGTCGTCGTCGATGGTCCGGCTGAACTCGACCGTGACGGCGCTGTCGCCACTGGGCAGGAGGCGGGGCGGGGGAGGCGTCGCGGCCATGAGCTGTCGAATTCGCGCTGTCGAAATCGGCTTCCGGAAATGCGCGGTCTCAGCCTTGAGTTCCGCGTCACCCCTGCTTTGCGTAAATGCGCCCGCAAGTCCAATAAATTAATGCAAGGGCAACCGATAAAGCCTTGTTATCGCGTCGCATAACAGCCCTGCGGGCGCCGTTCGTGGCCCTTGACGGGAGCCTCGCGCCTCGCAAGATGCGCGGCGTCCTTTCCCGCCCATCCGGAGCTCGTCTGTTTCCATGTCGCTATCCCCCGAAGCCCGCAAAACCCTCGCCGGCATCACCACCGCCACCATTACCACGGTCCTGCTCAAGAAGGGCTTGCGCAACGTGTGGATGCGCGGTGCACGGCCGCTGCGCCCCGGTTTGCCGCGCCTGGTGGGACCGGCGTTCACGCTGCGCTTCGTACCCGCGCGCGAGGATCTGGCGACGCCCGAGTCCTGGTCGTCGCCGATCTCGACCCGCACCGCGATCGAGGCGATGCCGGAAGGCTGCATCGCCGTGGTCGACGCCATGGGTATCACCGACGCCGGCATCTTCGGCGACATCCTCTGCGCCCGTATGGTCAAGCGCGGCGTCACGGCGCTCGTCACCGACGGCGTCGTGCGCGACGTCGAGGGCGTGCTTGGCACCAACCTGCCGGTGTGGTGCGACGGCTACGCGGCGCCCCCGTCCGTCGCCGGCCTGACCTTCGTCGGCTGGGGCGAGCCGATCGGTTGCGGCGGCGTCGCGGTGTTCCCGAACGATATCGTGGTTGCGGACCAGGATGGCTGCGTGCTGATCCCGCAGGCGATGCTCGATCACGTGCTCGCCGAGGGCGTCGAGCAGGAACGCATGGAGGCCTGGATTGTCAACGAGGTGAACAACGGCGCCGTGCTGCCCGGCCTCTATCCCATGAACGCCGAGACCAAGGCGCGCTACGCGGCCAGCAAGAAGTAACGACAAACCAAACGAGGTCATCCCATGGAGATCCACGTCGCAGGCACGCGGCCGACCCGCCGCGCGCCCAAGGAACACTTCACCGGCACCGTGCTGCAGGACCCCGTGATCATGGCGCCCGCGCCGGCACGGCTGAACTGCTCGCGCGTCTCGTTCGAGCCCGGTGCGCGCACCAACTGGCACCACCATCCGCTCGGGCAGACGCTCTACGTGATTTCGGGCGTCGGCCGCATCCAGGCCAAGGGCGGCCCGATCCGCGAGATTCGTCCGGGCGACACCATCTGGATTCCGCCGGGCGAGGTGCACTGGCACGGCGCTTCGCCGACCAACGGCATGACCCATATCGCCATGCAGGAAGCACTCGACGGCGTCTACTCGACCTGGCTCGAGCCGGTAACTGACGCCGAGTACAACGGCAACGTTGGATAGTTCACGGGTCCAAGCCTGATGAGGCTGCCCAGTCCGGGGGCAGGCTCATTAGGACGGCGGCACGATTGTATTTGACAGCTTAGACAACATAGGAGAGCATTTCGGGAGATTTCATTCATTGGTTCTTCACAGGCCACCATGTTTCATTGGCCAAGCAATTTTGCGCTGAAGCGATTGCGTCACCGACGCGCGTGGTCGGTTTTCGGCCAGATATGGCGCGACGTCTATGCGTCCCGTGTCGTCATTTTCTCCATCATCGTCGTCGCCTATCTGCTGCATTCGGGGCAGGGAGAGGAACTTACAGCATCGCTCGTGCTGGTTCCTTCCTCGCGAAGCTGGCTGCTGTTCATCCTAATTGCGATTTGGGCGGCCCAATGCTGGCTTTGGGCGCGAGTGGCCATTGCGCTCGATACGAAGGACTCGAGAACCTTTCGCGAGCCTTTTCCAGAGGAGTTGTTGCCGTTCCTGTTGGCGATGAGCGTCTTTCTGGTCGCTCTGGAGCCGTTCGTGTGGGCGGAGCGGACCGGAGAAATGTCTCTCATAGGCATTTCCGTCGTGTGCCTGTTTTTCGGCGCAGCGATGTGGGTCCGTCGACCTGACGATGCCGGTCTGTCGAAGCCGAAATCACCCGCTTCGCCGGTTGGTTGGCGGTGCGACCCGCTATCAAGCGTCATTCGGTTCATCATGGACGTGCGGTCAGAAGATCGCGCCCACTTCGAGATGCGGCGCCGCGCGATCTTGTTCTCGTTGGCGTGGTCGTTGAGTGGCCTGCTATTCGGCGCAATCTTTGCACTCGAGCTGGGCAGGCAGTTGGGAACGTTAGGCACTGTCTTCTTTGCATCGACCATCTTGCTGCCGATCATTTCCATCGGCGCGATCAGCGCCCGAAGGACTGATTTTCCGATCCTTTGGGGCGTGCTGCTTGCACCGTTTCTGTTGCCAACGCTCTACAGCCGGGTGCTCCACACCGGCTGGACCGCGAGTGTCGTAAGCATTGCCCTGATCTTCGCAGCCGGATTCTATGCCTTTCGTCGCCGGTTCGTGGCCGCATTGATGACATTCGTCATCGGTGGGTCTCTTGCTTTTCTCGCCTATCGCGACTTCGGAGCGCGACTGAGTGTTCCCCATGAAATTGCAACACTGACACCAGACCGACCGGTGACGCGATGCAAGGACGGCGTGACCACAGGCTGCGTCACCGCCCTGCCTGACGAAATCAACAGGTGGTTTGCCACGTCGGGAGCCCAGCCCGGCAAGACCAACTACGTGGTTTTCGTTGCTGCGGCAGGCGGCGGATTGCGCGCCGCGTATTGGACGGCTTCGATTCTCGCCCGGCTAACCGATTGCGTTCCGGACTTCAGGAATCGGCTGTTCGCCGTCAGTGGTGTCTCCGGCGGGAGCCTTGGCGGTGCGCTTTATGCCGCGCTGCTTCGCGACAGAAAAGCGAACGAGGAGGGGGAAGCGACCCGGTGTTCGGATCGCCCGATCACGATCCTTGATCCCCCCGCCGTCAAGACGGGCATGCAAGCCCGACTGTCAGACTTTCTTGAAAAGGACTTTCTTGCCCCTGTGACGGCGAGCCTGCTTTTCAGAGACCTGCCACAAGCGCTGATTCCGATCCAATTCATTCCGGACCGTGCGGCCATTCTTGCAAATGCCTTTGACCAAGCCTGGTCGGAATCGTGTGCGCTTCGGCCACTCGGCGCCGAATGCGCCAATCCCAAACAGTTCAGCCAGTCCTTCTTCGACGTAAAGAGCCAAGAGGGTTGGACACCGATACTGTTTCTGAACGGAACCCACGAAGAAACCGGAAAGCGGATCATCACATCGCGTGTCAGGATCGACCAGGGACGCTTCTTCGATGCGTTCGATTTCTTCGATCTGATCGGTCGGGACGTCAGTCTTTCCACGAGCGTGATGAACTCCGCGCGTTTCCCGATCATTTCTCCGGCCGGAGCGCTCATCAACTCCAGTCTCAAGCACAATGGACACATCATCGATGGCGGGTTCTTCGAGAACAACGGCGCAGTGACTCTCCAGGAGGTCGTCGTCGCCACGCTGGGCCATCTCGAATCCGAATATCGGGATTATCAATGGAAGCCTCTGGTGATTGAGATCGTCAACGACGCCGACGAACAGGAAGCTGATTTGGCTCGCAGCAGAAATACCCTCTTTCCGAGGCAGCCCGACGAGCCGATCCGGATGACCTCGCAGCCCTATGAAGAAACTGAATTTGCAAATCAGCTCTTCAGCGCCGTTACGGGGCTCTATGCCACGAGAACCGCGCGGGGAATCCTGGCGTCCAAGATGCTATCCGACTTTGCCGTGACCAGGAGCCATGGCGAGTTCGCTCAGTTCCGACTATGTCCGCACATGAGACCTTCACCACCGCTTGGTTGGCTCCTGACCGCAGGCAGTCGGAAGGCAATGGATCAACTCATCCTGGGAATCGGCCGCTCTGCCTATCGGCGACAATACGCCGGATATCTCGACGGACGAGCGATGTCGGAATACCGGAACTGTTTTGATGATGTGCAGCAGAGCCTGGTCGCCGTTCAGAGCTACCTGTCGCAGTGAGGGCCAGTCGTGAAAAGGCGCGTTAAGCTCGGAATTTCCATTGGTGCCGTGATTTTGCTGGTCGCCGTCGTCGCGTCGCAGGCACGAAGGGTCAACGAATTCAAGGCAAGCGCCATGCGGTTCGTTCCGGTCGAAGCGGTCGGCTTCGTCGCAGTCCCGGACCTTTCTGGCTTCTTTGATCACGGATTTCCGGACATCAGCGAGATAGCCAAGGCCGTCGGTGGCGCGGATTTCGATCTTGTCAAATTCGCGATCCCTTCGCCGACGAGCCTGCCCGGTCAATGTCTAACGCTAGGCAAGTCAAGCGACCTCTCCTCGAATGGCATCGTTCCCCACAGCAGCTTTTCGCTCGCATGGCTCGACGCTGGGCTCAGAACGGCGGTTCAATTGAGAGACGATGGGTCCGGACTCCTGTTCCTGGCCGATCTTCTCTTTCCCTCTTATGCACAGCTCAGCTACCAGTCCGACGCCACGGATGCGAGCAACGACGGCACCAAGTACAGGTTTGAGTTCACCACCCAGAGCAAGGACGTTGATGTCTGTCTGAAGCAGGAGTGGCAGCCAAAGCAGGGGGCCTCTTCGGTGGTCGTCGAGAGTTCGACGAGCAAGATCGTACTGCCGATGCGTTTTCGAAACTCGGTTGTGAGCGCCGCATCGTCACCGACTATGGACTTCAAATGCACCGTCGCCAGGAATTTGGAGCCTGCGATGCCTTGCGGGTGCGAGATTATTGAACAAGGAATTGGAGATGCGCAAGGTAGGCCCGCTCGAAGAACGAAGTGCGGTCGGGATGCTTTCGCCAGCAGAAAGGATGATCTCTCGACGTGGAGTGCCGATCTCGGCAGGGGCGAGACCGTGATGATTGGCAATCAGTATGTCGCCCTCGTCGATGGCTATCACATCATCGACAGTCTTCGCAGCGGGGTAAGCAAACGCGGACGATACAGGATATCGACGCCGCTCGTTTCGATCATGAGCGACGACTCGCTGTTGTCGCGATTTGGCGAGATTGCAGCTTCGAGCACGCAATCTGGAGCGACCATATTTGCTGGCACTCGTCCAGATTCCATCGTGAGCGTCATCGGAACGAGCGGTTTGCCAATGTATTTGCTTACCCCGATAGGCTTTCATTTTCATGAAAACAAGATCGATGTCGAAGTCCTGTCCAATCTTGAGCCTCAAGACATGGCGATCGTGCAAACGGTTGCTGCGGCGAGCAAAGCCGAAGCCGACGGGCGAGGATGGGGCGACTGGCGAAAGGGGCTTGGCGGAAAGCTGGCGGATAGCTCGTTGAAGCTTTATGCCAATTTTCTTCGGTCTTACTTTTTCGATATCGACACCGACATTGCGACGCATTCGCCGCTTGCACAGGTGGCGATGGACGTCATGGAGCAGGGGGCGGGTTCGATCGTCGTCGCGGTGAACGAGTTCTATTCGTCTTCAAACGTGGCGCGTCTTGCGATCGCGGTTCCCGACATCGACCCCGAAATCGCCAGCTCGATCGTTGGCCGATCGCGACGACAATCCATTCAGCGGCAGGCAAAATTCGTGGTCGAAAAGGCGAGTGAGCTCGCTCAGAAGCGCGGGGTAGAGCCTCAGAATTTGAAAGAGAAAGTTGGAGAACTGTACTGCGCGTCGTCGCTTTGGCAACTGAAGTCGCTTGTCGTAAGGCACGCGGATAGCCCGTCGACCGTGAAGGTCAAGCCGGTGATTGCAATAGATGAACAAGCATTTCTCAAGGAGAGCATGAGACCCGAGTGGTCCGTTGTTGCGGCAGGTATTCCGTTTCGCCGCATTTTATCCCCGGAGGATCTGAATGTCGCACTTTGGGGAAATGCCTACTTGAATGGCAAAGGTCTGGCACAGACGGACGAAGAGGAAGTGCGCACCAAGGTGGACGAGTTCACAGAATATTTGGAGGAGTTCAGATCGAACCTCAAGGATAAGGGCAACGATCTTGGCGCCGTGCTGGATGCAATGGGGCCGAACCTGTTGGAGCAGGCAAAGGTTCTCGAGTCGCGACGAGAATTCGCTCGTGAAAATGGTCTCGTCGGCAAGATAGAGGAGATCAGGGCGACAGTCAGCCTCGATGATGCGTTGGCCAAAGCGGCTGAGTTGCTGGGATTGCTTAAAAAGCCTTCCGACTTCTTGTTGGGGCCCGTCGAGATCAAGCGATTGTGCGGCGCGGCCGACGGCAAGCTCCCGGAATCTCCCCTCGCGTTCTACGATGGCAAAGCTAACGTGTTGTTCGTTGTCGACAATGCGCAGCCGATATCGGCCCTTAGTCCGCCGTCATCCAAACGCGACGCCGACGGGAAGCTGCTCGTGGGTCTGGAAGCCCCCCAGCTCGCGAAGCTCCTGTCCGGGAATAAGATCATTTCAGACAACGACGCGAAGTACTTCGACCAGTTCCCCTTTGCCAGGGCGGAGTTGGTGTTGAACGGGCGGGAGACCGGAACTGGCATTGCCGCTCGGTTATCTTTCTCGAGGATGGACAAACAGTGACTCAGACCCCGATCGTAACCATGGAACGGCTGACCAAGGGCTACGGTCGCAATCGCGTTCTTTCGGTCGAAAGCATTCAACTCGATGAGGGAGACAGGGTCGCGATATACGGAGACAACGGATCGGGTAAGTCGACCCTTCTCAGAATTCTTGCCGGACTTGTCAGGCGAACGGGAGGGAAGGAATTTCGAGACGAGCGTTGGAAGAGCGCCTCCGTTGGCTTTCTTCCGCAGACGGGGGGAGTCTATCTCGATCTTTCGGTGCGCGACAACCTTCAGGCCGTGCATTGCTTGCTGGGCACGGCGCCGAACTCCGACCGGTTGTCGTGGTTGATCGAGCGCTTTGGATTGACGGGATTGCTGGACAAGCGCGTTGCGACCCTGTCTGGCGGGTACCGTCGTTTGGCCGCGCTCGCCTGCCTGTTCTCATCCGGGGCAAACTATCTGTTTCTTGACGAACCATTCGCTTCCATCGACCCGACGAAGCGACTTTCCATCGAGGAGACCTTGACGAAGTATTCTGACGAGTTTCCCCTCATCGTGATTTCGGAGCACGTCAACAATATCGATGCCAAGGCGACGTCCTCGTTTTGGAATAAAGAAGTTAGATTGGAGGCCCACGAACATGGGCGCAATGTTGAAGCAAGAGCTGTTGGAGTTCTTTAACCGTCCGCAACTTTGGCTGAGCGTCATGGCGTTCGGGGTGTTCCTCGTGCACGTCGTTGCCCATCTGTCGATCGATGAAGAAGACATTCGGGTCGCGATCTATCAAACTGACGCGGACACCGCCGAGCGGCTGTCTACGATCATTGCCGCCGAGGCCATCGTACAAGAGATGTCCAACATCAGAGTGCTCGAACGGAAAACTCTGAGCGGCGACGTGGCGAGCCAATTGCTTGCCGACAATGCCGACGTTGCGATCACCCGGACCGACGATGGCTGGCGATTCCTTGTCAAGGCGCGCTCCGAGCTGGAGCATAAGCGGCTGGTGCGGATGGCGCAGGTTCTCGGTGCCAGTCTCAGCCAGCAGCGTCCCTGGCCACTTATTGCATATAGCGCTTTGCAGATAAGGCCCGATGACGACGTCGACACTGGCTGGCCCAGAACCGTGCAGATTTCAGGCACATCGGCAGATCCGGGGGCGCATGCAAGGGTGTTCGTACCGAAGACGATAGCCTTACTTAGCTTCATGGCGGCCTTTGCGTTCGCCTGTCGGTCTCTGCTCCGGGACGTCTCAAGCAACGTTCTCGAGACTTATCTCGTTGCGTGTCACGGACGATGGCGCGAGATCGTGGTGCCGAAGGTCTTGGTTGCGGTCCTTGGGGGATTGCTGACCTATCTCGTCCTGTTGACGTTCGCGCTCTTGGCCCAGGGCTTTTATCTCAAGAACGGATTCTTGACGGTAACGATCTTCGAGGCATTCGGATGGGTCGCTTCCGCATTGTTCGGCGTTACCTGCGTGATGTTGGCAAGGACGGAGTCGCGCATCTATTTGCTTGGTTCCGGCTACCTGATCCTCTTGATCATGCTTTCAGGGTTGATAGCCAAGATCTCCGAAAAGGACGTCGTGCTATCCTGGCTGGCGAGCATTATTCCACTTAGCTATTCAATGGACGTTCTATCGGACTGGATGTGCTTCGGAATGGTGCCGCTGCTGAGTGCAGGCACGTTTCAAATCATGCTCGCACTGGTCATCGTGACAAGCACAACGACGGTTCTGTCGGTTCGGCATTATCAGCGGCAACTCTGATCCCATACCGCCGAGCGAAACGCTACGTCATGTCGTCGTTCAGTTCGCGCGCGTCCAGGTTTGGCCGCCGCAGAACATGCCGCCGAAGGCGCAGCCTTGCACGTGGAGGCGATCGGTGCCGCGCATGGCGATCGTGGAGTCGTAGGTCGAGCCGGAGTTGGGATCGAGGATGCGGCCGGACCATTTCTGGTCCTTGCCGGGCTTCATGTTGATCAGCACCTGCTCGCCGTTCTGGTTCGATTTGGCGTCGACCGAATAGCCGCAGAGATTGCTGCCGCATTGCTCGATGCGAACCTTGCCTTCCTTCTCCTCGGTGAGCCAGACGCCGAGGGGTGAATTGGGATCGCGCGCCGGCGCGGCTGCGGGCGCCGCCGTGGTCGCGGCGGCCTGAGCGGGGGCGGGCGCAGGGGGCGCCGCCGGGGACGCGGGCGGTACGACGGTCGCCGGTGGCGTTGCAGCCTGCTGTTCGACCCGGGCAGGTGCCGGGGGCGGCGTGGGCTGCGGCAGCACGGCGGTGTCGCCCGGCGCATTGTTGGCGGTGGTCGGCGGCGGCGCTGCGGCAGCGGCGGGAGCCGGCTCGGCCGCCGGCGGCGGCGGCGCGACGGCTGGTGCCGGAGCCGGAGCTGCGGCCGGCGGCTGCGGATCAACCTTGGCCTGCTGCGGCGTCTGCTGATCCGGCTTCGCCTCGTTCTTCTTGGCCTTCTTCGCCTTGCCCTGTCCGGTGTTATCGTAGACGCCGGGGATCGACACCGTGCCGCGGTCGGGATCGATGCGGATGGTACGGCCGCCATATTCGATGGTGTACTGCGCCTGCGCAGCCGTGCTCGCCAAAAGCAATGCGGCCGTGGCCAACAGCTTCCTCATTTCCGTCTCCTGAGCAGGTGGTCCCCCGCACCGATGCTTACGCTTCGGTTGGATCTTAAAACGTGATCTAGATCACTGTCTCCGTATGAGTCGTCCTCCGGCGGATATCGGTTCAATACCACCGAAGTCGGTCCGGAGTTTGGACGGTGGCACTACACCGAGACGATGAGCCATCACAAGCGGATAGGGGCAAAAGCTCAGCCGATCCGAGCTACTTCTCTGGACAGCGTGAGTCCGCCACTTGCTCTGCGCGAGCGAGCGCGGTCTCATTCGCCTTGTCGGTATGGCTATCGATCGCGGCATAGAGGCAGGCGCTCTCAGGATTGATCGCGAATATGGAGAGCTCCTGGATTTCGCTCTCATCGTCGCCATGCCGGCGCCAAGTCCGGATCACGGCGGCCTTGGGAATTCCGGCCCGCATGATCCACTGCACCTTGTCACCGAAGGCCTTGCCGGCGCCGCGCCACTGCGCCGACGGCCCTTGTCGCTTCTCGAGTGAGCGCCTCGGCGCGATCGTGAGCGAGACGATGTTGCCTTCGTCGGCGAAGCGGATCGCGTAGCCCGCCGGGCCGGGACATGTCCACTGGCCGAACTGGTCACTGGATTCGTCCTTGCAACCGGGGCCGGCTGCTGGCGTGAACTTCGTCTCTCCGAACGCGCTGTCCGCACCGGCCATTGCGAGCACGGTCGCGAGCGCCATCACGTGTCGCATGATCCCTTGCCTGGCATTGGTTGTCGCGGGCTCGTCAGATCGATGGTCCTGCTAGTCGAACCAGGCGGCGTAGATCTTCTTGTAGCTGCCGTCCTCCATGGCGATGTGCAGCCACTGGTCGACGAAGGCCTTCAGCGCCACGTCGCGCTGGAGCCAGTAGGCCTTCTCGGAGAAGTCGAACGGCTTGTCCGGATGCACCGCGCAGAGCACACCGGAGTGCTGCTTCTGCTGATACCGGGTCTCGGATGCATCGGTCATCATCAGGTCGGCATTGCCCTTGGCGATCTCGTCGAAGATCACGGTGTTGTCGGGGAAGACGTTGATCTCGGCGTCCTTGATGTTGGCGCGCGCGAAGCGCTCATTGGTGCCGCCGGGATTGACGATCACGCGGGTGCCCTTCTTGTCGATGTCGGAAAGCGTCTGGTATTTGCCCACATCGGCGCAGCGGGCGATCGGCGTCTTGCCCTCGCGCATGATTGGCGTGGAGAAGAAGCCCTTCTTCTGGCGGTCGAGTGTCACCGAGACGCCGCCCATCGCGATGTCGAACTGGTCGGCCTCGAAATCCTTCATCAGTTTCGGCCAGGCCGTCTGCACGAATTCGACCTTGACGCCGAGCGCCTTGCCCAGCGCCTCGGCCATGTCGACGTCGAAGCCGCGGAATTGCTGCGTCGTCTTGTCCAGATAGGTGAAGGGCTTGTAGTCGCCGGTCATGCCGACCCGCAAGGTGCCGCGCTTGAGGATCTCGTCTAGCCGCGAGGGCGCCTGCTGCGCCTGCGCCGAGAAATTCGCCAGCACCACCACGGCCAAGGCCGCCAAGATTCGAACGAGCATGTCTTTTCTACCCTTGCGCGAGCTGTCATTGTGCAGCTCTTGAAGTGTGGGATTTAGACCAGAAGCCAACCTCTGGCGAGATGGAATTGGCAAGGAGCAGCCGGACGTGACGATCTCGATGTATGACGCCTCGGTCGGCGTCTTCGTGCCCCATCTGCGCAGCCTGTCCGGGCTGCTCGACAAGGGCGCAGCCCATGCGGAGGCTCGCAAGTTCGATTCCGCGATCCTGCTCGGCATGCGGCTGTCGCCAAACATGTACGACCTGGCGCAGCAGGTCGGGGAAGCCTGCCGCCACGCGGTGGTCGCCGCGGCCCTGCTGGCGCAGCGCGAGCCGGTTGCGCTGCCGGCGCTGGAGCACGACATGGCCGGGCTTCAGGCGCGCATCGCGACATCGATCGAATTCATCGAGAGTCTGCCGCGCGGGGAAATTGACGCGGCGGCGGAACGAGGCGTCGCCTTCAGGCTGAAGAACGGGACCGAGCTGCCCTTCACCGGGCGGACGCTGCTGCTGACGTTCAGCGTGCCGCAGTTCTTCTTTCACGTGACGACGGCCTACGACCTGTTGCGGCACGCAGGCGTCGAGCTCGTGAAGAGGGATTTTCTTGGCCGGCGGTAGTGGGCAGGCTCAATGTCCACCTCTCCCCGACGGGGAGAGGTCGGATTGCGAAGCAATCCGGGTGAGGGGCCACAGCGCTCCATGGGACCTCAACCCCTCACCCGGATCGCATCTATCGATGCGCTCCGACCTCTCCCTACGGGAGAGGTGTACCGGCGAGCGGCGATACCAACTACCTGCCAATCGCCTAAGCTTCGCCTTTGCGTTCGAATTCGGCGACCGAGCTGCGGCCGGCGATCTCGCTGCGTAGCTCCTCGAAGCGCCGGTGCGCCTCGTCCTCGTGCTCGTCGACGAAACGCACCGCGGCCTCGCTCGTCATGGGACCGCTGATCACGGGCGCGGACTGCTCGCCGATGGTCTCGTGCACATAGAACTGGCCGTCCTCGCCGCGATGAACCGTCCATTTGAGACGGATTGCGACCATCGGTCCGGGACCGACCTTGCTGTAGCCCTCGGCATCAGTGGGCTCAGGCGCCAGCGGCTGTTCGTCGACCACCGGATGTTCATCGGCGACGGGATGTTCACCATCGACAGCCTGCTCGGCCTCGCGAGCGGGGGCGGGCTCGGAGTCCTCCAGAATACTGGCGATGGTCGCCAGCGCATGATCGGTCGGGTCGATTTCTGACACGGTCCATCCTCCAGCTCGACGCCGCCGGTTCATCTGTCCCACTGCCGGCCGCGGTGGAACATATTACGCCCGTTTGATTAAGGCTGAGTTGGGGCTCGATCTGCACCAAAATGGGACGCATTCTGGCATTCCGAAGGCGGGCGATGTGCCGCCCGCCTGTCGTTTTGGCTTAGCCCAGCACGTCCTGATTAATGATGTTCTGGCGGATCGGATCGCCGTCCAGCACACTCAGGATGTTGCGCGCGGTCTGCTCGCTCATGCGGTTCACCGCCTCGACGGTGACGCCGGCCACGTGCGGGGCCATGATGACGTTGGGCAGCGCGAACAGCGCATTGGCGACCGGCGGCGGCTCCTGCTCGAACACGTCGATACCGGCGCCCGCGAGCTTGCCCGAGATGAGCGCATCGTACAGCGCCTTCTCCTTCACGATGCCGCCACGCGCGGTGTTGATCAGATAGGCCTTCGGATTCATCCGGCCGATCCGCGTCGCATCGAACAGGCCGACGGTTTCCGGCGTCTTCGGACAATGGATGGTGACGAAGTCGGCTTGGGGCAGGGCCGCGTCGAGGTCTGCGACCGGCTCGCAACCGGCGGCCTCGATCTCGGTGGCCGGTTTATAGGGGTCGTAGACCTGCACGTTCATCTCCATCGCCAGGCAACGCTTGGCGGTGCGGGAGCCGATACGGCCGAAGCCGACGACCAGGACGTTCTTACCGTAGAGATCGAACGGCAGCATGCCGAGCCGGTCGGCCCATTTGCCGTCCTTGACGCAGGCGTGCAGCTCGTTCGCGCGCTTGGCGAGCGTCAGCATCATGAACAGCGCCGCTTCCGCAACCGACGGCGAGTTCGCCGTGCCCGCAACCATCAGCGGCACCTTGCGGCGGGAGAGGGCGGGCACGTCGACCGCGTCGTAGCCGACGCCGATACGGGTCACCACCTTCATGTCCCTGGAGGCCTCGAGCTCGGTCTCGCCGAAGGCGGTGGCGCCGAGCGCCACGCCGTGGACCGGCGCATGGCTCTTCAGCATCGCCTCGAAATCCCGGGCCGAGATCAGGTTCGAAAACTCGACCAGCTCGATGTCGTCCCGCTGGGTAAGAAGGGCGCGGGCGCCCGGCGACATGGTTTGCGTAACGAAAATCTTCTTCTTGTTGGTCGCCATCGTCTCCTGCCTGCGCGAGTTTCTTGTCCGGCCGTCACAACACAACGCCGGTCGCCTCGTTTAGCAGGTGCATGTTGTTGAGGTCCATCGCCAAACGCATGGGAGCCCCGTCCTTGGCGCCGGCATTGGGATTGACGCGGCCGCAGATGGGCGTGCCGTCGAGCCCGAAATAGACCAGCGTCTCCATGCCCATCGGCTCGGTGACATCGAGCACGGTGTCGAAGGTCTCGACGCCCGGCTCCAGATGCGCGTGCGACTCGGTCAAGTGCTCGGGCCGGATGCCGAGCAGCAGCTTCTCGGTGCGCGGCAGCGCGTTGTAGCGGGCGGCACGGGCCGGCGGCAGCGCAAAGGCGATGCGGTCGGTCAGGCGGATCTGAAGCGTGCCACCGACGTCCTCCAGCCGGCAGGGAACGAAGTTCATCGCGGGCGAACCAATAAAACCGGCGACAAAACGGGTCGCCGGCTTGTGATAGAGTTCGTTCGGCGTGCCGATCTGCTCGATGCGTCCCTTGTTCATGACGACGACGCGATCGGCGAGCGTCATCGCCTCGACCTGGTCGTGGGTGACGTAGACCGTCGTGGTGCGCACCTTCTGGTGCACCTTCTTGATCTCGATCCGCATCTGCACGCGCAGCTTGGCGTCAAGGTTGGACAGCGGCTCGTCGAACAGGAAGACCTTGGGGTTGCGCACGATGGCTCGCCCCATCGCCACGCGCTGGCGTTGGCCGCCAGATAGCTGCTTCGGCTTGCGGTCGATCAGGTCGGTGATGTCCAGAAGGCGCGCGGCCTCCGTCACCCGCTCCTTGATCTCGGCCTTGGGATAGTGCTTCAGGCGCAGCCCGAACGACATGTTCTCGGCGACCGTCATGTGCGGATAAAGCGCGTAGTTCTGGAACACCATGGCGATGTCGCGATCCTTCGGCGGCACGTCGTTGACGACGTCGCCACCGATCAGGATATCGCCGTCGCTGATGTCCTCCAGCCCTGCGATCATCCGCAACGTCGTCGACTTGCCGCAGCCCGATGGCCCCACCAGCACGATGAACTCATGGTCGGTGATTTCGAGATCGATGCCGCGCACGGCTTCAACATCGTCGTAGCGCTTGACGACCTTACGCAGAGAAACGTCAGCCATGAAAATTCAACCTCTCGATTTCAACCCTTTGTCGCACCGGCGGTCAGGCCGGCAATGTAGTAGTCCATCAGGAAGGCATAGATGACCAATGGCGGCGCGGCGCCAAGCAGCGCGCCTGTCATGATCTGCCCCCAGTTGAACACGTCGCCCTTGATCAACGTCGTGGTGATGCCAACAGGCAACACGAACTGGTCTACGGAGGTCGTGAACACCAGGGGATAGAGGAACTGCGCCCAGGAGACGGTGAAGGCGAAGATGGTCGCCGCGATCAGGCCGGGCAGGGCAACGGGAATGAAGATCCGCGTCAAGGTCTGGAGCCAGGAGGCACCGTCGATGAGGGCGGCCTCATCCAGCTCCTTCGGGATCGATGCGAAATAGCCGATCATGATCCAGGTGCAGAACGGGACCGTCAGCGTCGGATAGATGAACAGCAGCACGTACCATCTGTTGAGTAGCGTGATGCCAGTATAGTCCTGAAAGACCGCGAGCATCTTGAACAGCGGAATGAACAAGAGACTGTCCGGGATCAGGTAGGTGAGGAAGACGCCCGTGGCGAGCGTCGCCGAGCCCCAGAACTTCATCCGCGCCAGCGCGAACGCCGCGGGGATGCTGATCAGCATCGTGATGATCACGACCGCGATCGCCACGACCGAGGAATTCCAGAAGAAGCGCAAGAACTGGTTCGATGTCAGGAGCTCGACATAGTTCGATAGCGTCGGATGGAACACCCACCAGGGGTTGGTCGCTGCCGATATTTCCGCACTGCTCTTGAGCGAAGTGATCAGCATGTAGACCGGCGGCGTCAGGAAAAAGATCGCGAACAGCACGAGAAAGAAGTAGGACCAGCGCAGCGCCCAGGCGCGGTCGCGGCTCATGCTGCCATACTTGACCTTGCGGGAAGGGCCGGCCTTGTCGATTGCGAGCGTGCTCATCAGGCTTCGTTCCCGCGTTTGGAGACATCGCGCAGGATGAAGATCGCTGCGACGGCAAGGATCGGCACCATGAACAACGAGACGCAGGCGCCGAGGGGAATGTCGTTGCTCTGGATGCCGACCTGGAACGCCCAGGTGGCGAACAGATGCGTCGTATCCAGCGGGCCGCCGGAGGTCAGGATGCGCACGATGTCGAAATTGGCGAACGTCACGATCAGCGAAAACAACGTGGTGATGGCGATGATGTTGCGCATCATCGGCAGCGTGACGTACCAGATCCGCTGCCACCAGTTGGCGCCGTCGATCGCCGCGGCCTCGTAGAGCTGGTCGGGCACGGATTTCAACGCGGCGAGATACATGATCATGAAGAACGGCGCCCCGTACCAGACGTTGACGAGGATGACTGAGAAGCGCGCCCAGAAGGTATCGCCGAGCCAGGGGATCGGGCCGACGCCGAAGAAGGAAAGCGTGTAGTTGAAGGCGCTGTAAGAGGGATCGAACAGCCACAGCCAGGCGAGCGTGCTCATCGCCGGGGGGATCACCCACGGCACCAGCAGCATGCCGCGCCATTTGCGCTGACCCTTGGCCGGGATGTTGTGGACGAAATGCGCGACGATGAACCCGATCAGCGCCTTGAAGACGACGGCGGTGATCGCGAAGATGCAGGACTGCTCCACCACCATCCAGAACGTATCGCGTTTGAACAGGAAGGTGAAGTTGCTGAGGCCGACGAACTTCGTCATCGCCTTGTTCAGCGTCGCCAGGTGAACCGAGTAGAGCGCGGGGTAGAGCACGAGCAGCGCGATCAGGAGGATCAGCGGCAGCGTCAGGAAGAACGCGACCGTCGATTTTCGCCCTAGCGTATTGCGCAGGCTTGATCCCTTGCGCGCGCCCTTCGCACGGGCAACGCGACCTCGCTCAACGACGACATCGGCCATGTCAGCTTCCTTTGGTCAGCTTTCTCGTAAACTGTCCAACCGCGAGGCCAGCCGTATGGCGAGCTTCGCGATCATGCGGATCGGAGGACGGGATGAGGGCGGCTCACGCGCGTGGCGTGAACCGCCCTGGCACATCCCGGCTCAGCTCCGCATGAAGCCTTCGCACTCGCCCTCGGCCCAGGCGAGCGCCTGCTCCAACGTCTCGCCCCGCGCAAAACGCAGCGCCATCTTGGTCAGCGTCGCCTGGAAGTAGATCTGCTGCGCGATCTTGGGCGGCGCCGGTGACGCTGCGATCGACAGCGTCTGATGATTGTAGGGATTCGGATAGTGATAGAGCGTTCCCTTCGGCGGCCCTTCTTCCGCCCACGTCTTCAACGTGCTCATCTTCGCGTAGGCCGGCAGGTCATAGCCGCCGCTCACCGCAACGAACTTCTCGATCGACGATGGCGAGGACAGGTGAACGAGCAGGCTCTTGGCCGCCTCCTTGTTCTTGCCGAAGCTCCAGACGCCCCAGAAGTAGGGCAGGTACGGCGCGAACCGGCCCTTCGGACCGGCCGGGAAGCCGTGCGTCCAGCACTGCTCGGCGACCTGCGGCGCATCGCGCTTGGCAACCGCCCAGGCGCTCGGCGGATTCAGGATCATTGCGCCGCGGCCGGAGATCAGCCACTTGTTGTTGGAGGCGTCGTCCCAGGACGGTGCGTCCGGCGGCAGGACCGCGATCAGCTTCTTGTAGAATTCCATCGCCTGGCGAACCTGATCGGCCTTCACCGTGATGTCACCCTTGGCGTTGACGAGCTCGGCGCCGAACGACTGAAAGATCGCGCCCGCGGTATCGACGCTGTCGGTGGTCTCGCCGAGACCGATGCCGAACGCAAAGCCGGCCTTCTGGCAGGCCTCGGCCGCCTTCAGGAAGGTCTCCATTGTCCAGTTGTCCGCCTTGGGCGGGCTGCCGGCCGGATACATCTCCTGCACGTCGATGCCGGCATGCTTCTTCATCAGATCGATGCGGGAGCAGGGGCCCTTGATTTGGCTGCCGGGTGTCGCGGGCACCGCGAGCCATTTGCCGCCTGACCGTCCGAGATAATTGACGGTGCCGTTCACCTCGCCATTCTGCTTGATGAGCGGCTCCATGACGTCGTTGAGCGGCTCGAGATTCTCGGAATAGGCCTGCGGCCACCAGCTCGGCATCTGAAGAATGTCATGACCGGACTTGGCCTGGGCTTCGGCCGCGGCGGTCAGCTCGATCTTCTTGTTGTTGCTGGTGATGTAGTCGATGGAAACCTCGACCTTCTCCTTCGCGGCCCATTCGTTGACGAGGTCGGTGGAGGCCTTGTTAGCGCCGGGCACCCAGTGGTCCCAGAAGCCGATCGAGAGCTTGCCAGCGGCGTAGGCGCCGCGCACATAGGGCGCTGTGATTAGCGCCGCGGAGGACATCGCAGTTGCAGCCACAAATTGGCGTCGCGTCAGTTTCTTCCGTGACATCTCGTTTCCTCGCTTGAGTATTTATTGTTGGAGTTTCCTCTTCGGTCTTCTTGTTCGCGTTTCTTATCTTGGATCTTTTTTGATCCGTCGCCCGGCGGTTCATCACGCAAGGCGCGGAAGTTGGTAGCGCGATCAGACCATGATTGTTCGCGTCTGTCGAGAAAGCCGAACGGGTCGTTGTCTAGAACTAACGTTGTGTCCGGACGGCGGCAGTGTCTGTCGATTTTGCGACGCACACTGCAGACGACGGCGTTCGATAGTAGTCCATGCGCAATTACGCCGCAGTTCCGAATAAGCCTGCATAACCGCTTCGCGCGAAACACTTTTCGGTGCGTAGACAGCAATTGCCTGCGACTGGACCTCGCAGCGGCGAAAACGATAGAGTTGCAACCGGCAGGTGGCTCCCACCTCAATAGGCAATCAGAGCGACGATGGAGACCAGAATGATCAACCCGGCGCCGCCAGCGCGGCATCGCCTGCGAGGATGGTTTGCGCTCGGGTCCGTGCTCGCATTGCTGCTCGGTGCGGCCGCGGTCGCGAATGCACAAGGTTTGGTCAAGGGCGTTCAGGACGGCGCCGCCGCCGGCAACAAGGCGGCCGGTCCCGTCGGCGGCGTGCTGGGCGGCGCGATCGGCGGCGTCGTCGGCGTTTTCACCGGGGTGCTTGGGGTTGGCAACAACAACGGCAACCAGGCGCCTGCCGCCAAGGACGCTGCCAAGCAGGGTGCGGGCAAGGACAAGGATGCCAAGGATAAGAGCAGCGCCAAGGCGGGCAAAGGGGCCAAGGCGTCCAAGGAAGCCAAGAACGCGCCCCAAGACAACAAACAAGACAACAAGCAGGACAACAAGGACGTCACGGTCCTGACCCAGAACGGCGCGCCGCAGCTCACCGCCGAGCAGATCGTTGCCAACAGCGACTCTTATATCGAGCGGATCAAGACTGAATTGAACCTCACGCCCGAGCAGGAGAAGCATTGGTACGGCTTCTCCAGCGCCATGCACTACCTGGGACACAATGGTGCAGAGCGGCTCAACCTGCGGATAGCGCGCGCCAAGCGGGACCCGCCCGACGACATCATCGAGCAGATGCGCAACGAGGCGCAATTCCTGATCGACCGCGCCGCCGACCAGCGCAATGTCGCCGATGCCGCGGAACCGCTCTATTCGAGTCTCGACGACAAGCAGAAGGAAGTCTTCATCCAGGAGATGGTGCACTTGAGCCATGAGCGCGGGCTGGATTGATCAACTTGAATCGGATTGGGCGCGCCAGAGTTAACGCCGCGCGCCACGAATTCGTGAATCCTCCCGCAGCCTCGGTTATGATTAGCTTTGTGTGTTGGCTGCGGAGTTGACATGGCTGGCGGACTCTCCGTTTTCCTGGTTGAAGACGAGGCGTTGATCCGGATGATGATCGCCGACATGGTGGAGGAGCTTGGCCACCATGTCGTCGCGGAGGCGGACAATGTCCGGGACGCCAGCGCCTTCGCCATGACCGCGCAATACGATTTCGCCATCCTCGACATCAATCTCTTCGGCGTCTACGTCGACCCGGTCGCCGATTTGATTGAGCGGCGCGGCAAGCCGTTTCTGTTCGCGACGGGCTACGGGCCGGAATTGCTGCCGTCATTGCTCCGCCGCAAACCGATCCTGCGCAAGCCGATCGCCATCGACCAGCTCAAGGCCATGATCGACTCGCTGTTTCCGGAGACATCCACAAACGCTTCGCACTGACCACGCGCGAGCTGCGCGGGCGACGAATAGCCGGGCAGCCTTGCCCTGGGGTAGGTGAAAGGCGCGGCGCCCGACTATCCTGCCGCAGCGGCGCGGCCCCCCGAATTCCTCATTGGAACTTGAAGAAAAGCGGACCGATTCACGCCCAACTCATGGCCGTCTCGCGGCGTTGTCGGGAACCGCAGGTGAACGGGCTTCCGGAGGGCGCGATGAATAGGTCAGTCCTTCTGCCATAGCGTGAAAACGGCCACCCGAAAGGGGCGGCCGCTGCACTCGAATTCTCAGGTTTCGTCAGATCAGGCCGGCGGCGATGTCGATGCCGTGCGCTATCAGGCTCACGGAGGCCAGAAGTCCGGCGCAGCAGAACAGGATAATGGCCTTGAAAGGATGGTCGCTGGAATGCGTCTCGACGCTAGCCGGCATCGCGGCCAGTGAAATCATGCTCATCTTCAGTCCCCCCTTATTGACCCTGAATTGCATCAGGCGAGGGAACTTCTAAGGCAAAAAGTTTTATGGGGGATTGCGAGGGATCCTTAACGAAATCGCAATCGATTCGCCTGCTCGCGCGAGCGGCGATGGTTCATCAAGAACTAGTTGCGGCCCGTTCTCAGCACGTTGGCGATCGTTTGCGCGGTCATCGCGGCGCGGTCCGAGGCGCGTTGCGCGGCCAGCCGATCCCTGGCCTTTTCCTCGATCAACAGCTCGATCAGGGCGAGCTGCTTGTCCTCGTCGTCCGCTTCGCTCAGCAAGCGGTGATAGCGGTGATAGTCGAAGCCGATGTCTGGTTTACGCATGCTACGCCCCATCCGACACGCCACGCACGGTTGAATTGTTTCCCAGTGGAAACAGACAGGCAAGTGCGATCCTGCGCGGAATGCGGCGTTCGAGCTAATGATCTGTGAATTACTGCCGGCAACGCGCTGCGCCGGCCCGACTATCTGTGATGGCGCAAGTCAATCGGCGCTGTGATCGGCAAACATCTTGAGCCCGACGAAGCTCGCATCGGACTTTATGACGAGCCAGCTCGGGATGTTGTGCAGATAGTCCTGGAAGCGTCCTTTGGCCTCGAAGCGTGCCCGGAACGCGGAAGCCGCAAGGAACTCCGGAAAGCGCGGCGCGATACCGCCGGCGACATAGACGCCGCCGCGGGCCCCGAACGTCACCGCCAGATTGCCGGCGACGGAGCCCAGGATGGCGCAAAACATCTCCAGCGTCCCGCGGCTGATACTGCAACTGCCGTCAAGCGCCGCCTGTGTGATCTCAGCCGCGTTGCGCTTCGGCGCCTGGGCGCCGTCGACCTCGGCGAGGGCCTCGTAGAGGCTCTGCAGACCCGAGCCGGATAGCGCGCCGCGCTCGATGGAGACATGGCCAAAGCGCTGGCGCATGCATGCGATCACGCGCTCCTCGCGCTCATTTTCCGCCGGCAGGGTCGCGTGTCCGGCCTCGGTGACGACCGCCAGCCGGGCGCCATGGCGTTCGATCAGGCAGGAGACGCCAAAGCCGGTCCCGGGCCCGATGACCAGCAACGGCTCTCCGGCGAGGCCACCTTGGCCGCCAAGAGGGATCAGGTCGGCGGGTTGCAGGGCGGGCAGGGACCAGGCCACCACCTCGAAATCGTTGAGCACATGCACCCGGTCGAAGCCGAGTGCCGGCTGAAGCTCGTTGCCGTCGATGACCCACGGGCTGTTGGTCATGACACAGCGGTTGTTAGTCACGGGACCTGCGACGGCCAGCACGGCCCTCTTGGGCTGCTCGCTGCCGGACCAGCGCGCGAGAACATCGCCGATCGCTTCCCGGACCGTCGGGAAGTCGGCAACCTTCACATAGTCTATTGCTCCGATCTGATCGCCCCGGCTCAGCGCGAAACGCGCGTTGGTGCCGCCGATATCGGCGAGAAGAATCGTCTGTCCTGTCTTGCCGATGCTCATGGCGATGCGGCTGCCGCGGCCTCGCCGGCTGCGGGAACCTTTGCCTCCACTCTTTCGATCCGCAATTGGCGAACGGTTTGAGAATCCGCCGCCGGGCGCGGGTAGTCAACACTGGCGAGGCCAAACCGTTGCACCCCGAGAGGAACGAACAAATCCTGCGACATCGCCCCGCGCGGCCGGGGAGGCGGTTGCGAACCGGCGAGGGAAGATCGACATTGGAGGGGCCGGTGCTTGGCGCGCCGGATGCACGGGAGAGGCTCCGATGAAGATCTCCGACCACGACGTGCTGCTCGTGATCGACGTGCAGAACGACTTCTGCACCGGCGGGGCGCTCGCAGTTCCCGGCGGCGAGAAGGTCGTCCCCGCGATCAACCGCATCGCCCGAAAATTCGCCAATGTCGTGCTGACCCAGGACTGGCATCCGCACGATCACGTATCCTTCGCGGCGAACCATGCGGGCAGGCAGCCGTTCCAGACGATCGAGCTCGGCCATGGCACACAGGTGCTGTGGCCCTCCCATTGCGTGCAGGGCACGGCCGGCGCCGCTTTCCATCGCGATCTGGACGTCACCCGGGCGAACCTCGTGGTACGCAAGGGATTTCGCCGCGGCATCGATTCCTATTCGGCGCTGTTCGAGAACGATCACAGGACGCCGACCGGTCTGCTCGGATATTTGCGAGAACGCGAGCTGAAGACGGTCTTCATTGCCGGTCTCGCGCTCGATTTCTGCGTGCGTTTTTCGGCGGAGGATGCCCGCAAGGCGGGCCTTCAGGTTGCGGTCATCGAGGATGCCTGCCGCGGCATCGATCTCGACGGCTCGGTGGCTGCGACCCATCAGAGTTTTCGCGAGCTCGGCATTTCCGTCGTCAGCCTCGAGGCGTTCTTATGACGATGGTGAAATAGTCGTGGCGGAGAAGACCGACAAACGGCCAACCGGATCAGGGCATGTCCCGGACGATCCGCTGCTTTGGCCGTTTGCGGCAGCACGGCTCGCCATGGACGCCTGCTTCTGGTGGCTGGAGCGCACACCAGTGGAGCAGGGCGACAGCAACCTGCCGTGGACGACGCAAAACACCGTCGCGCTGGAGCTTCCGACCATGCACCTGCGCCGTTTCGGCGGGGCGCGATCCAGTGAGCCGGCCCTGGTCTGCGCGCCCTATGCGCTGCATCGGGCGCTGATCGCCGATTTCGCGCCGGGGCACAGTGTCGTGGAATCCCTTCAGAACGGCGGCATCGAGCGGGTCTATCTCACGGACTGGCGCTCGGCATCGCCTGAGATGCGCTATCTCTCGATCGACAGCTATCTCGGCGATCTCAATGTCGCCATCGATGAGATCGGCGGGCCGGTCGATCTCATCGGCCTGTGCCAGGGCGGTTGGCTGTCGCTGATCTACGCGGCGCGCTTTCCCGCCAAGGTGCGGCGGCTCGTGCTGGTCGGCGCGCCCGTCGACCTCTCGATCGACTCGGCGCTGTCCAGGCTCGTCCGCAACGCACCGGAGCTGGTCTACGACCAGATCGTGGCGCGCGGCGGCGGCAACGTCAGCGGCGAGGAGATGCTCCGCGTCTGGTCGAACGCGCCGACCCGCGACGATATCGTGGCGGCGTTGCAGATGGACTTGTCCGACGACGAAGGCGCGGCGTTGCTTCAACGCTTCGACCACTGGAACGCCGAAACACTCAATCTGCCCGGCACCTATTATCTTCAGATCGTCAACTGGGTCTTCCGGGAGAACCGGATCGCGGCCGGCAACTTCACCGCACTCGGCCGCGAGATCCACCTGAAGGACGTCAAGGCGCCGGCCTTCCTGCTGGCCGGGCTCGACGACGACGTCGTACCGGCCGGGCAGGCGCTGGCCACTGCCCATCTTCTCGGAACGCCGCCGGCCTTCGTCGCGGCGGCCTCCGAGCCCAGCACTCACCTCGGCCTGTTCATGGGGGCGCGGACCCATGCTCAGGCCTGGCCTCGGATCGCACACTGGTTGCGCGACGATTTCACCGACGTCCTGGCGCGCAGCGCCTGATCCAGCCGGTTTGCATATTCACTATGCATGTCGGCGAATTGCCTGCCCCCGCATGCGTCGATCAGCTAAGAATGAGTTCGCAACTGCTTGAGGTTGCCAGTGAACAGAAGGTACTGCGGTTAGGATGAGCTTCCACTCGATCTATGCCCACGGATTTGCCCGCGTGGCGGCCTGCGTCACCACCTCCCAGGTGGCCGATCCCTCGGCCAATGCGAAGGCCATCCTGGCGGCGGCGACTGCTTGCCATAAGCAGTCGGTGGCGGTCGCTGTCTTTCCGGAGTTGTGCCTGTGCGGCTATGCGATCGAAGACCTCGTCATGCAAGATCCGCTGCTCGACGCGGTCGAGCGCGGGCTTGCCGCGATCGTCGAGGGGGCGGCGGCCCTGATGCCTGTCCTGATCGTCGGCGCGCCGCTGCGCTTCGGTGCCCGCATCTACAATTGCGCCGTCGTCATCCATCGCGGCAGCGTCCTCGGCGTCGTGCCCAAGACTTACCTGCCGACCTATCGCGAATTCTATGAAGGACGGCATTTCGCCTCCGGCGCCGGCATCGTCGGCGAGACGATCAAGATCGGACAGCTCCGTGCGCCCCTTGGCGTCGATCTCGTGTTCGCGGCCGAGGACGTTCCCGGCCTCAGCATCGGCGTCGAGATCTGCGAGGACATGTGGATCCCGGTGACGCCGGCCTCCGAACTCGCGCTCGCCGGCGCCAGCGTGCTGATCAATCTGTCGGGCAGCCCGATCACGATCGGCCGGGCGCGCTCACGTGCGCTGCTGTGTCAATCCACCTCGGCACGCTGCCTTGCGGCGTATGTCTACGCCGCCGCGGGCGCGGGCGAGTCGACGACAGATCTCGCCTGGGACGGCCAGACCTCGATCTACGAGAACGGCGTGCTGCTGGCCGAGGGCGAGCGTTTCCGTCAGGACGGGCAAATCACGATGGCTGACATCGATCTCGATCTGCTGCGGCAGGAGCGATCGCTGATGGGCACGTTCGACGACAACCGCAGGCAGCGCGAGGGCAGCTTCCGCAAGGTCGCCTTCGCCTTGAAGCCGCCGGCCGCCGACATCGGCTTCCTGCGCAAGGTCGAGCGCTTTCCATTCGTGCCGAGCGACGAGAGCCTGCTCGAGCAGGACTGCTACGAGGCCTACAACATCCAGGTCGCCGGCCTCGTGCAGCGCATGCGTGCGACCGGCACCAAGCGCGTCGTGATCGGCGTCTCGGGCGGTCTCGATTCCACCCACGCGTTGATCGTCGCCGCCAAGGCCGTCGACCTGCTCGGCCTGCCACGCAGTAACATCCTTGCCTACACCCTGCCGGGCTTTGCCACCGGCAGCGAGAGCAAGACCAACGCGCTGGCGCTGATGAAGGCGTTGCAGGCGAGCTCGCATGAGCTCGACATCCGCCCCGCGGCCACGCAGATGCTGAAGGATATCGGCCATCCCTTCGGCAAGGGCGAGGCGGTCTACGACATCACCTTCGAGAACGTGCAGGCGGGCCTGCGCACGGACTATCTGTTCCGGCTCGCCAACCATCACGGCGGCATCGTCATCGGCACCGGCGATCTCTCCGAGCTCGCGCTCGGCTGGTGCACCTACGGCGTCGGCGACCAGATGGCGCATTACAACGTCAATTCCGGCGTGCCGAAGACGCTGATCCAGCACCTGATCCGCTGGGTGATCGCGTCGAAGCAGTTCAGCGCCGACGTGAACCGGACGCTTGCGTCGATCCTCGTGGCCGAGATCTCGCCCGAGCTGGTTCCGGTCAAGCCCGGCGAGAAACCGCAGAGCACGGAAGCTTCGGTCGGCCCCTACGAGCTGCAGGATTTCAACCTGTTCTACACACTGCGTTTCGGCATGCGGCCGTCCAAGATCGCCTTCCTGGCGCTGCATGCGTGGAAGGACGTCGCCGAGGGCGCATGGCCGCCGGCCTTCCCCAGCGATCGGCGCAGGGCCTATGATCTGGCGGAGATCCGACGCTGGTTGGAAGTGTTCCTGCGACGCTTCTTTGCCTTCAGCCAGTTCAAGCGCTCGGCCATGCCGAACGGACCGAAGGTTTCGGCCGGCGGCTCGTTGTCGCCGCGCGGCGATTGGCGTGCGCCATCGGATTCCAGTGCTGCGGCTTGGCTCGAGGATCTCGCACGGAACGTGCCGAACTGAAACGGGCAAGACGGCTGGCAACGCGGCCCAAAACGAGTTCGCGCCGCATGGCTCATCGAGCTGGCGGCGCGATGTCGCGTTCAATCGGGAAAAGCACGAGGTCCGGAGTGCCTAGGAGTCCGGACCTCGTAACCTTGCCCCAGCCTTCAAATCCCCGCCCGTATGGCCCCCAAGCCCCTTGGTGCGCGATCAGAGGATGATGCCCTTGTGGCCGCCGATCGACCTGCGCGATGTACGTGGGATCGGGCTGGGATTCCAATCCGGATCACTACGGACGCAAATACCGTTGCGCTCGCGGCTCATCATGTGCAGCGCTGCTGATGCGATCCGACGCTCAGGCGTGCACGCTCCCCCTCATCATGCGTTCGCGACGTTCGCCTTTGAGGCTGCGCACGGAGCAGGGGAGGCCTGCGCAAGGCCGGTCCAGCCTCATTCGGGGCAAGTTCTCGTTGCACCCGGTGGCCCCGTGCGCTATCCGGCCGGAAAGGCCTGAGGCGGCTCGGAAATTTTCCCGCCCGGCCCACCCAACAAGGACGGAAACCGCCATGCCAGCCTATCGCTCCCGCACCACCACCCACGGCCGCAACATGGCGGGCGCCCGCGGCCTCTGGCGCGCGACGGGCATGAAGGATGCGGACTTCGGCAAGCCGATCATCGCGGTCGTCAACTCCTTCACCCAGTTCGTCCCCGGCCACGTCCACCTCAAGGACCTCGGCCAGCTCGTGGCGCGCGAGATCGAGCAGGCCGGCGGCATCGCCAAGGAGTTCAACACCATCGCGGTCGATGACGGCATAGCGATGGGCCACGACGGCATGCTCTACAGCCTGCCGTCGCGCGAGCTGATTGCCGACAGCGTCGAGTACATGGCCAATGCGCATTGCGCCGACGGCCTCGTCTGCATCTCGAACTGCGACAAGATCACGCCCGGCATGCTGATGGCGGCGCTCCGCCTCAACATTCCCGCGGTGTTCGTCTCGGGCGGGCCGATGGAGGCCGGCAAGGTCAAGCTGCAGGGCAAGACCAAGGCCGTCGACCTGATCGATGCCATGGTTGCGGCGGCCGACTCCAAGGTCAGCGACGACGACGTCAAGGTGATCGAGCGCTCGGCGTGCCCGACCTGCGGCTCCTGCTCGGGCATGTTCACCGCCAACTCGATGAACTGCCTGACCGAGGCGCTCGGCCTCGCACTGCCCGGCAACGGCTCGGTGGTCGCAACCCATGCCGACCGCAAGCGGCTGTTCGTCGAGGCCGGCCACACCATCGTCGATATCGTCCGCCGCTACTACGAGCAGGATGATGCGTCGGTGCTGCCGCGCAACATCGCAAACTTCAAGGCGTTCGAGAACGCGATGACGCTGGACATCGCGATGGGCGGCTCGACCAACACCGTGCTGCATCTGCTCGCCGCTGCCCATGAAGGGCAGGTCGAGTTCACCATGCGCGACATCGACCGCCTGTCGCGCCGCGTGCCCGTGCTCTGCAAGGTCGCACCGTCGGTTGCCGACGTTCATGTCGAGGACGTGCACCGTGCCGGCGGCATCATGGGCATTCTTGGCGAGCTCGACCGCGCCGGCCTGATCGACACGAAGGTGTCGACCGTGCATGCGCCGACGATGGCGGATGCGCTGGAGCGCTGGGACGTCAAGCGCTCGAAGAGCGAAGCGGTGCGCACCTTCTATCGCGCCTCGCCCGGCGGTATCCCGACCCAGGTCGCCTTCAGCCAGGAGCGCCGCTACGACGAGCTCGACACAGATCGCGAGAAGGGCGTGGTGCGTGATCTCGCGCACGCCTTCAGCAAGGACGGCGGCCTCGCCGTGCTCTACGGCAATCTCGCGCAGGACGGCTGCATCGTGAAGACCGCAGGCGTCGACGCCTCGATCCTGAAATTCTCCGGCCCCGCGCGCGTGTTCGAGAGCCAGGACGCTGCGGTTGAAGGCATTTTGGGTGGCAAGGTCGTGGCCGGCGAGGTCGTGGTCGTGCGCTATGAGGGGCCGCGCGGCGGCCCCGGCATGCAGGAGATGCTCTATCCGACGAGCTACCTGAAATCGATGGGCCTCGGCAAAGCCTGCGCGCTCGTCACCGACGGCCGCTTCTCTGGCGGCTCGTCCGGCCTGTCGATCGGGCATCTGTCGCCGGAAGCCGCCGAAGGCGGCAACATCGGCCTCGTGCGCGATGGCGATAAGATCGCGATCGACATTCCGAATCGCAGCATCAAGCTCGAGGTCTCCGACGAGGAGCTTGCCAAGCGCCGCGCGGCGGAAGAGGCGAAGGGCGATGCCGCCTGGCAGCCGCAGAACCGCAAGCGCAACGTCTCGACCGCGCTGCAGGCTTATGCTGCACTCACCACCAGCGCTGCGCGCGGCGCGGTGCGCGAGGTGAAGCGGCGCGGCAAGTAAGCACTGCTCCGTCCGTGGGATGCGGATGGTCAACGAGTTGTTAGCGACCGGCAAGACCCTGCCGGTCGCGTTAAGGATGCCTCGACGAACTTCGGCAGCTTTGGATTTAGCGGCGTATATTGGTGGGCGCCGACCTTCGCATCCAAATCATTTCGGGCAACTGGGGCGCCACCAAAATGTCTCGTACTCTCGCTGTCGTTTTCGCAACTGCCGTCGCCGCCATTTCCATGACGAATGCCGCCTCCGCGGGCTGCTACAATTGCTACACGCCGCCGCCCTGCACGACCTGCTATCAGCAGCAATACGTGCCGCCGCAGTATCGCACCGTCGATGAGACCGTGATGGTTTCGCCGGGCTCCGTGGTCGCGCACCGCACGCCGGCGCAGTACCGCACCGTGATGGTGCCGCAGACCGTGATGGTCGCGCCCCCGAGCGTCCAGTACGAGCGCATCCCGCCGCAATACGCCACCCGCCAGCGCGTCGAGATGGTTTCGCCCGGCTATTCCTATTACGCCCCGATGGCGATGGGCTGCGCCTCCTGCGGTTACTGACGCCAGCGCAGCGACCAAAGCTTCACGCGGCGCTCATCCCGGGTGCCGCGTTTTCGTTTGCCGATATAAACAAGGCCCGGACGTGGAGGGGACTCCAGCCGGGCCTCGCAACCGGCAACGCCCTGGGCGGTGTCACCGATGCTGCCCAAGCTAGAGGATCAGGCTGACGCTCGCCTGACAGGTCCCGATTCCGGTGAAGGGCTCAGCCGTCGGGCGAGGGCGCCAACTTCGCGTTGCCTTGCGCGACCGTCTGCGTTAAGCGACGGCAATTCCAGGCTTGGAAGGGTGGCCGAGTGGTTTAAGGCACCGGTCTTGAAAACCGGCGTGCCCGCAAGGGTACCGTGGGTTCGAATCCCACCCCTTCCGCCAGTATATTGTTCGCCGCTGTTCGTGGCCGTTCGAACTCCACAGCAAAATCAATGATTTGCGCCGACGAACTGTACTTTGCAGTTCCTCGCCGCTCCTCCAAGCTGCGACAGCCAAGACGTTAGCGCGGCCGCGGCGATCCACCTCGTCCAGTCGCTGCCATTGCGCGAGATCAGGCGAGGCGATAGCCATCCGCTTTGATTTCATGGAGCCAATCCGGTCCAGATGGGACCTGTTTCCCGGCTGTCGCCAGGCAGAGCTCGTACGCCATACGCATGCGCCGAAGATAAGAATTTTGCGGGCCGGTCAAATCGCTAAGGTTCGATGAACGTTCACAGGGCGTTCATGAACCTTTTTCCGCTGCTGCGAGTTCTTATCGATGAGGCAGGTTCACGGATGGGGACCGATCAATGAAGCGCCTCCGGTTCAAACCAAAGTCCTCGCTGAAGGTACGGCTTGCTATAGAAGCCCGGCAGTTGAGCGACGAAGCTGAGACTTTCCCACCCGGACACAAACGAGACAGTCTGCTTAGGAAGTCCCGACAGACCAAAGTTGCGTCTGATATAGTCGAATGGCTGATATCACCGGGTAGGTGATCCTGCCGCTCGCCGCGGTGGCCGCAAAGACAGGCTACATCAGCGGAATGGGCGGCAAAGGCTGATCTCCGGATCAGGCCAGGCGAGCTTGTACGGAGGCCTTCCGGTGGGCCGATTAAATCGATAACGCCAGCCCGCTCGGCACCGCGCCTAATTCGGCCCGACGCCCTCCCGTCATCGATAGAGGCTGCAAGGCCGTGGGTGATCAGCTCTCGATTTGCTTCACCGTTGAGATCGGCCATCGACCCTCATGCCCCGCGATCGAGATGCGGAGCCCATGCTCGTCATCGAGGAAGACGCCATCGATTGTGCCAGCCTTGCCGTCAGTCAAGACGACGGCCTTGCCGACTAACTCTTTCTCGGCCTCGCGCAATTCGCGCAAGATGTTCATGGCTCGTTTGTCGCCTGTGCTCGAGGCGCTCATGGTGCCAACTCCAAACGGGCCGCCGATCGGCGCGTCAAGCGCGGGGGATCTCAACTGCCTCGCTGAGCTTGTTTTCGGCGTCGTAGATCTTGACCTGAAGCCGAGGGAATCGGTTCTTGAGCTGTGTGCCAGCTTCCAGGGCGCTCGCTTTCGCCGCGAAGGTCGCCTTGACATGACCGTCGACGATTAAGGCATAACCGGTCCTCAGAGGTTCAATCGATGCCTTGGTGGTGCGGGCGGACGCTGCTGGCGCTGCCAGCCTGCGCTTCTCGCGCATGGGAAAAACTCCGCTTGTCGGGGACTGCTGATCAACTGCCCGCGCTCTCCAAAGTTCCCGTCACTGGATGCACGCTAACGCACAGACGGCGCGCACTCGCGGTCCTGGAATGCAAAACGATCCGCCCGAAGGCCGGCGGCAAGGCAAAGCGCCGCCCAGTGTCGCAAAGCGAACCGAGGGGAGATAGTGACTCGATTAGCCTGCGGACACACTTCGCGCCCATACGAAGGAACTGCTGTGGAGACGTATACGCTTCTCGTCGACGCAATTGGGATCATCGCCTTCGCGGCGTTGATCTATGGACAGCGAACATGTCGGCGCAAGCGCGCGGGAGGCCGAAAGCTGTACGGTTAAGCCGGAGCTTTAGGCAAATCGGCGCAGCGGGGAGAGCAAGCCGCGCAATTCGGGGCATGCCACCGCCGCGCCACCAAATCGCCTGACGACTCGACGAGCAAGCTCCAGCGGGGGCGGTGCGCACGGGTGATGTATGATGCGCAATTGGTTCAATCGATACTCAGTTGCAATCTTGAACGGACTGACGGTTGCGATGCTCCTGCTGGTGCTCGGCGCGATCCTTGCTCGAAATGTCGGACCTGCCGAGAACGCTGGTCGAGCCACCTCGGATTTTGGTGTCGCAGACCTGAGAGGGGCGCTGCCGTAAGAAAGTGATCACCGGCTTTGCCCTGCCGATAGGCCGTCCCGCTGGCGCTCTGTCTGCCGCCGGCGGTGCAAAGGCCAAGTCAAAGGGGTATTGAGCACGTTGAACGTCGCGCGACACGCTGACGGTGTCCTCCCGGATGACCAGTATCCGGTAGCCGTCGTGCTTTACTTCGTGGATCCAGTCCGGACTTGAGGGGACCTGCTTGCTGGCGGTGGCTAGGCAGAGCCCGTCCTGTTCGTCGGCAGGAGGCGCAGCAAGACTGCAACTTCCAATTTGGGCGATCTTGGCGACGCGGCCGAAACTGACCGCACCTGCGCCACAGGTGCGCCCCATTGTCTTCTCTCCGCCTCCTTAATCTGCGTGCCAAGTCGGGGACATGAATGGGGGAACCGCGGCCGCGCGGCTGGCGACATTGAAGATTTGGCAAGCAAGCTGCGTTGCCGGCCTGCTGACCGCGACTTCGATTGCCACGATTCATCAGATCGCGGTATCGCGCCCGAGCGTCGCAACGCCGAATGCGAGAGTTGCTGATGCATTCGGCGCCATCCCGCTGAATGTGACGATGGTCCTGACAAATGCCCGCGCAGCGTTTCAGACCCCGGTCATCGACGCGAAATTCGATACAAGATCATCGGCTAATGCGATCGTCGCGGCGGGATTCAGCGCCGCGGCGCCGGACTCGGTGCTGCCGTCCGATGTAGCCAGTTCGCAAGGGCCAATGTTGCAGGTCGCCAGCCTCGAGGCGGCGCCGCCAGAAAACGAGGCAATGCCACAGCAAGACCGTCCGCCCGCGGCCTCGCCCAATCCGGGCGAAGGCAAGCCGTCGTATCTGAAGTACTACGTCTACTCGGAAATTCCGCCGCCGGAGAAACCCGCGAAGATCGCCTTGTTGGCGTTGAGCGGCGTTCCGCTCGGAACGCCAGTCCAGGAGATCGAACGCGCGGCCGAAGCGTTCGGTGTCGATGTCAATTTCATGAAGGCGGTCGCCAAAATCGAATCCGATTTCAATCCCAAGCAACGCACCGGCTCCTATATCGGTCTATTCCAGCTTAGCAAGTTTGAGTTCAACAAATACGGATCGGGCGACATCCTCAATCCTCGCGACAACGCCATGGGTGCCGCCTACAAGTTCCTCAGCGAGGCCGCGCTATTCGAAATAATGACGCACAAGAAGCCGACCTTTTCCGATCTCTACCTGATCCACCAGCAGGGTTGGGAAGGAGCCGCACAACACATCAGCCATCCGCAGCGGATTGCCTGGAAGTCGATGTGCGCAACCCAGGAGGGCTCGGAAAAAGGCGAGCGATGGTGCAAGCGCGCCATCTGGGGCAATACGCTGCCGGCCGTCAAACGCGAATGGAAGTCGGTCGATAGCCTCACCTCGGGCGCGTTCGTGGCGATGTGGCGGGACCGCGTCGACACGTTCTATGCCCGCTATCCAGTGCTAACTGCGGCGGCCGAACGCTTAAAATAGAACAGCTTGCGACTGCCCCCACGCACACGTCCTGGCCCACATTCGTTTCGTCGAGAAGGCGTGTCGGCAATCTAGTTTCCGGCGCCGGGCAGGTTTGCGTTCCACTTAGAGACTGGGTGGTTGTTCGGCTCCGGCGGCCGGATTGATCCAAGCACCTCGACCAGGCCGCTCCGAGGCCCGGGCTCCAAGATTGTTCACAAGCAATCACGTCGCTGATGGCCCAACTGAGAAGTGCACGATGTCCGCAATTTAGTCGTACGCATACGGTGAAGGCCCCTTGGCGTGAGGTCTCGCGCGCGAAGATGTGAGCCCGCGAAATGGCAGGTTACGAGTTAGCGGGACACAGATGACGACAGTTGCGGTTTTGTCGGATCCTCGGCGGCTGGTGTAAGCTCGGGGGCATCCAAAAGGAGCCTGACAATGACAAGGCAGGAGAAGCGGGTGCTGATCGAGCGCTTGCACGACATCTGGAGCACGGGCGATACCCGGTCGATCTACGAGGTATATGCCGAAAGCTTCGTCGCCCATATGCCGAAGGGTTGGGGGCCGGCCCCATCCCGGGACGGACACGATGGTATCCGACGGGCAATCGAGCGGCTCCGTTCCGGCTTTCCGGACTGGCGCGAGCACATTGACGACATCGTCATAGATGAAGACAGAGTGGCCGTTCGATATCACTCCACGGGCACTCATCTCGGTGCGTTCGCGGGTATGCCCGCCAGCGGTCGTCGTGTTCAGGTCGATGAGCTGTCGATCTTCCGAATCAAGGATGGACGCGTTGTGGAGCAATGGTGCCTCAACGACGACCTTGCCTTCGAAAAGCAGATTCGAGGCGAACCTCTCAACTAACCGAGGGCTGCTGTCCGCAAATCTCAACGTTCAGTGTACGAATCCTGTCACGGCCCCGGGCTTGGTTGCCTTGGGCGAACGGCTGACTGTGCTCAGGCAGCGTAAGCGACGTTCTGAGGGCGCCAGTTCCAGCGTCGGTGCACGCAGTGGGAATGGCCTACCGATAAATCGTTCGTCGAGGACGTGATTGGGGACCAACTGCGAGTCCTGCACTCGCAGCTTTAGCCGAAGTAGCCAGCATACCGGACGCAACGAGCGGATGTACGGCTTTGCCGTGCTGCCCACAGCTTGCACATGCAGGTCAAAAGGCCACCAACCGAGGCGACCTTACTCTTGTTCCTTTTCCGGGGAAGGCTCTTTCGACCTGCGACCTAGTAAGGCGTCGGGAGCCGGTAGCAGTTTTGCTATCGCTTGTTCTAGCTCGGCAGCAATAGCCCTGTATCGCACGAGCAACCTCGCGAATACGTCCCGCTTAATTGGGCTCTTTTCAGCCTTCTGAAGGCGCTCGCATTCAGCGATTTGGACGCGGAGCATTTCTAGGTGAGACTTCATCTCCTTCATGGCAGCTTGTTGCGCTGCCGCGCGGCCAAAAGCTCGAATAGCACGAGGATCGCGCCGACAGGGACGAGCCCAAGTACCGCCACTATCAAAACCATTTCGCGCATCGCTGCATTCTAACCTGGGAATTTCCGGAAGCACCGTGGGTTTGGAGGACGCAGCCGCCTCCTAAGCGCCACTGGCTGTCGTGGGTAGGCGGGTATCGAGTTCTGATTACGCGAATAATTTTCACGAGTTGGCTGATACCGCTAGTAAATTTTTGGCGAATATGATGGATACCCCTTCCGCCAGTTTTTTCTTCTTCTCTGTTTGCATCTGTTCGAAATCCACTGCAAGGTCAGTGGTTTGCGCCGAATAGCTGTTCTTCGCAGTGTGTCGCCGCGTAGTTGTCGTTGGTCCATTCCTTACACGGAGGGACAATGTGCTGGAAAAACGGACTCGTCCTCGCACTAAGTCTTTTGCTCGCGATCAGTGCTTCTGCGAATGCCGCCACAAGGGCACATCATACCAGGTCGCGGCAGGTTCTCGTTCGTCCCAGCCAAGCTGTGACTCCGAGCGAAGTCGCTCCGGGCGGCGACAACTCCGCTCCGGGTGGTTGGCGGACCGACCACGACGACCCTCCTGCCTATAATGATCCGTCCAGATTCGGCGGCGGTTGATCTGGCGAGCCATCTCATGGCGCAATAGGAAAAAGGGGAGAACTAGACTGCGCTAGCCGCTGCACACGGGCTTGAGCGCCGGTGCAAACCGTTCGGAAAATGTCGCAGCCTTCACCCCGGCGGCCGAAGTGACCGCGCGTGGCGTTGCTCACTGCCGCCAAGTAGCCCTCGTAAGGGGTTACGCGGCCACGTCGAATGTTGCGATTAGCGTCCGCATATCTATTGCAAGATCCCGGTAGCGCTTCGCCAGCCGCTGGTATAGCTCGCGCTCACCTCCACCCGATCGACGAGCGATCAATTCGCATTCGGCCGCGAGGCTTTCAAAACGCTCCAGCTTGGCTAGGAAAGCAGTCATTGGGGACTCCCAAACGCGTTACAAAAGGGACCGGGAGCCTAATCGCCCGATTAGGTCAAAGCCAACATTGTTATCGGCCATAACTGCTAAGGCGGGCGAGCGAGCAAAAGGCCCCTCAGCCGAAGGGGCGGCCGGTACCGCATCGCCGCGCAGGAACGTTTAGCCCGGTCCGGAGTCGAATGGCGACAAGTCCGCGCTTCGACCGATGGACAGAACGATTGCCTATGCGATCTCGGTATTCATCGTCGTCTTCGGCGTCGGCATCCTTGTTGCCGGGCTCAGCTCCAGTTCGCCCGCGTTATGGGTTTGCGTCGCCGTCATCCCCGTTGCGATCGGTCTCATAAGCCTTTTGGGCAACTACTAACGATTCCGTCCCGAGCTTTGGAAATCCGGGCTTGGAACAAAGCTCGGCGGGCTCGATTGCCCCTCCATGAAATGGATCGTCGGCACCCTTGCTGTCGTCCTGGCCGTCCTCGTGATCTATGCCGGATCGGCCTTACTCTCCGTATTGGGCCTCGTTTCAGCCGTTCGGAGCGGTGACGTTTCTCAAGTCATGACGCAGACCGACTTGCCGCGTGTCCGCCATTCGCTCGTCCATCAGCTCATGCCCGCCTACCTCGAACGGCTCGGGCAGAAACGTCCGCTGCGACCGATCGAGCGGGCAGCGATCGCTTCGCTTGGCACGACGATTGCCGACGATTTTGCCACGAAGCTCGTCACGCCGGAGAATCTGTCAGTGCTGCTGAGCAGCGGTATCGTCCGCAATGCTGCAGAGAATATCAGTTTTGGGACGATGTCATCGTTAGCTGATCTGGACGCTTCAAACATGTTCGTCCTCCTCGGGCGGATCAGTCCGGTCAAGCCGGTCGAATTTGCGCTTGGGCTCGGCCGAGGCGAAAACGCCGGCAGTGTCAGCATGCATTTTGCGGGGACGGGCTGGAAGCTATCGGGCCTCGGGCTGCCGCGGCGGATCGTGGCCACCATGGTCGATCGGCTGCCGACGCATTGATTCACACCGTTAAAGGGAATCTACTCCCGCCTCGGGCAGGCTTGCGCGAGACGCTCCTTTCAGTGGGAGGCTGCAATGCTGGCTTTGGAATTGCCGCACTGGTTGATGATTGCCGGCGGCGGGTTGGTGGTCACTGGGCTCATTGGCCTGGGGCTTAACCGAAACAAGCAAGTTGAGATCGACCCCGTCCCGCTCCCGGGCGACCTGGATTCACCGAGATCCAAGGAGGCGGATGTATCGGCCGCCGCGGCCGTCCAGGATTGACGCAGGCTGCAGAAGTGCGCTGCGGAAGGGCGAGGGACGTCCACCACCGGCTCGTCTTTCGACTTTGTCCGGACCCGCTCATGCGGCACTTGAGCTCCTGCCAACGGCTTCCGATTTGCGCCTGTGCCGGATATCTTCGGTTGACGCGCCATGACGCGGTCTAGCAACGGGGCATCCTCGTTTGAACAATCCTGCGCAGGCCAGTGCCGCCGAAGGCCAGAGGAAGCGGAGGTGGGCTTCTTGGCTGGCAGTTCTGGTTTTGGCTTATCTGGCATTGGCCTATTTTTTCCTGCCGGCCCTCTGGAGTCACCACGAACATGAACCGGGGCTCGCATTACTGCCGATGGTCACCAGGACGTCGGACGACATCCCGGGTGATCCGTTGAACGTCGGGCTTGTTGGCGACAAGGAAGACATCGTCCGAGCCATGCATGCGGCAGGTTGGTATGCGGCCGATCCCGTTACATTGCGTTCGAGCATCGAAATCATCGGCAGCGTCGTGCTGGATCGCCCATACCGCGATGCACCTGTCAGTCCCCTGTACTACCACGGGGAGAAGGAGCAGCTTGCATTCGAGAAGCCCGATGGGCACAGCGCAGACCGGCGCAATCACGTCCGGTTTTGGAAGGTGCTCGACAAAGGGAAGGACATGCGCCCAGTCTGGCTCGGTTCGGCGACGTTCGACCGGGGCGTCGGACTGAGCCACGATACGGGACAAGTGACCCATCACATCGCTCCGGACATCGATGCCGAGCGCGATCTTCTGATGGCCGATCTGCGCAAGGCGCGCGTTGTCAGCAGTTTCTTTCAGATCTCGGGCATCGGCCCGACGCTACTCGGCAGGAATGGTGGAGGTGATCGCTACTACACGGATGGCGAAGTCCATCTTGCCGTCTTGATGCCCGGAGCTGCGATTGGCCCCGCCGACCCCGCAACCATTCCACCGCCCGCGCGCATTGCTCTGAAAGACGCTATGTGGCGATCAATTTCTGACCGGGTCGCGGCGCGCTGACTTTAACCCGCCTCAGGCGGCGAAGTCTGTGGAGAAGCCGAAATCTTCGTGCTGAGTTGAGTAGCCGGCAATCTTTCTCGAAGCGGCTGAGGGGCGGAACGTCTTGCCGACAGCGGCAAGACTTTCCTCGTGAGCGATACCTGATGCCGCACCAGCTCGACGGACTTTGCGACGATAGCGTGATGCCGCTGTTTTGCCCGACGTGTCAAACGATTTGAGGTTCGAAACATCAGGCCGGCGAAGGGTCTGGCTACTATGCATGGGGTTGTTTTCGATATTTTATCTTACGGCGGCTCATGCCGCGTGAGGCGACCCGAATTCCTGGTCCGGAAGGGCCGAGCGGTTGAGGACACCGGCCTTGAAAACTGCTTGGCGCAAGACATCGTGCTTTCGTAGCTAAACACCTGATATCCTAATGACTTTGGTCTGCCGCGCAGGTTCGCCCAAGCGCCGGCTTGCGGAACTTCGCCGCGGCCTCGGCGTTGTCTCGGCATGAGCGAGAACGTTTCTTTCCGACGCAAACCCTTGACCCCCGAACAGCGTCAGGCACGCGATGCCGCGCGGCGTGTAGAGGCGGAAAAGGCCATGCGCGATTACGAGGCCGCGCAGAAGGCGTTCCATGCCAATCGCGAACGGCTGAAGGCCGAACGGCTCGCCCGCGAGGCGGCCGCGGCCAAGGATTGATCCAAGGATTGATCGACCTATCGCATCCGGCCGCGCAGGTCTCGCCCCTTCTCAGCTCTTCCTCAAAGGCAGCCGGCAGTGAGCGTTGGCTGCCTTTTCGTCGTGCGCTCAAGGCAGGCTTGACGGCGCTCCGTTTCCGGGAGGAAGATTCAAACATCCTGAACCGACGAGAACCACGGAGACGATCCGCTTCCAGTCCCATCATCGGCGTAACGCAATGGAGCTGAGAATGACCACGTTCGACAAGCGCGAGCAGGGTTTTGAGGCCAAATTCGCCCACGACGAGGAATTGATGTTCAAGGCCACGGCCCGGTCCAACAAGCTGCTCGGGCTGTGGGCCGCAGGGCAGCTCGGGCTCACGGGCGACGCGGCGGCAGGCTATGCGACCGCACTGGTGACGGCCAGCCTGGAGAACAAGACTGGCGACGAGACCTTGCGCAAGGTGTCGGACGATCTTGCCGGCAAGGGCGTGTCACCCGAACAGGTCGCGCAGAAGCTGAGGGAATGCCTGCACCAGGCGCTGGCGCAGCTCGAGGCCTTGCCGAGCGATCAGCGCTAGCGATCAATGCCCAGGCCTCGCCGGCAGCCTCCTGCCGGCGCGGCCTTACTCCGCGTGCTTGCGCACGCCGCTGTCGCTCAGCCTGTCGACGAAGGCGATGCCGATCGCCGAGGCTATGAAGGTGATGTGGATCAGGACCTGCCACATCACGCCTTTTTCGGTGAAGCCGGCGCGGTCGGAGCCGAGATTGCCGGCCTCGATGAAGGTGCGCAGCAGCGCGATCGAGGAGATGCCGATGATGGCCATCGCGAGCTTGATCTTGAGCACGCTCGCATTGACGTGGCCGAGCCATTCCGGCTCGTCGGGATGGCCCTGGAGATCGAGCCGGGACACGAAGGTCTCGTAGCCGCCGACGATCACCATCACGAGCAGATTGGAGATCATCACCACGTCGATCAGCGCAAGCACGCTCATCATGATCTGCTGCTCGGTGAGATCGAGGGCATGCCAGGAGAGATGCCAGAGCTCCTTGACGAACAGCGCGATGTAGACGCATTGCGCGACGATCAGCCCGAGATAGAGTGGCAATTGCAGCCAACGCGAGCCGAAGATGACCATCGGCAGCGCGCGCAGGCGCGGCGAGGGCAGGCGGGGTCCGGTCATGGTCTCAGGCTCAACCGACATTTGATCTCCACGCAATCCAAGTGATCCGATCCGATGTAGCCCGGCAAGATGGCCGGCGGAAGACGCCGCGCTTGCGGGCCGCTCCCCTGCGGATCGCGCGCTCCGCATGCTAGTCTGTCAAAGAGTCGTCGTGAGACGGCTGTTTGTGGAGGTGTGTCGTTGAGCAGTAGTCTTCCTGGCAGGATCGTCGTCGTTGCCATCCTTGTCCTTGGCGCCGGCACGACAGGCGGCTCGGCGTCGCCGCTGACGCCCTTTCGCTACGAGGCGCAGGCGCACCGTCATTGCCCCGGCGACAAGGTGGTGTGGCTGGATTTCAGGAAGGGCATCTACTACGCCAAGGGCCAGAGGCGTTACGGCCAGGGCTTTGACGGCAGCTTCGTCTGCCTGAACGAGGTTCGGGGCAGCTCCTATCGCCGCTCGCTGTTGGGCTTGCGCTGAGCGGCGCGTCGCCGGGCGGGACGGGGAGGCCGGCTATTTCTCGCTGGGTAGCTTTACCGGCACGTGCGGCGAGCTGCTGACGACCCGGGGACTTCCGTCGGGATAGGTGTGGCTGCCGCGGATCAGCGATTCCAGGACCAGTATGAATTTCTCGGCAAGCATCTGCGTCACCCTCGTTGGTGATGGCCTCTTGAAATTGAGTCGAGGCGACAGATGCGGAAATTCAATCAACTAAAAGGGAGCCCGATAATCCGGGACAACCACGCTCTGCTGCGACGCCGTACGCTATGGTCGAGCAGGGGAAGGACGGGTGAGGTCAGCCGAAGGCCAACGCCACGAGGCTCGAGCACAGCAGCACCAGGCCGCCCGCGGTCAATGCCAAGAAACCATCGGATACGAAGTCATGGTTGCGCATGGGACACCTGCCGCTCTCGTCTTCGATGCTCCGCCGGATTGATTAAAAATGTCCGAACGTATCGTCGTGGAAGAGGTGATGCGTGTCGCCGCGCGAGCGCCGTTAGGCGCGCGTGCGGTAACCTTCAAACGCATGGGCCAGGAAGATGCCTGCGCTTACCAGACCCATCAGTGCCGAAACCGTCTCGATCATCGTCAATTTCCAATCCGCCCCTGCACCCGAGAGAACGCGTGCGGCCTTGCACAGTCAAAAGAATTTCCGTGCGCACGGCGACAATCGGGATGGAGTGAGGATTCGGCGCAACAGCCTGTGCGGGACTGGCACAGACGCAGCGCTACGGGCGCTGTCCGCGTACCGTGGTTCAACGGGGAGGGACGAACGTCTGGTTTACCATCTTCGCGCGACGCTCGCGCGCTCCCCATTTCCGCCTTGTTCGGGTTGCGATATCGTCACGACTTCCGACGCGGTGGTGGGCCGCGCCGGGCAACGGCCGGCAGAAGGCCTGCTCGCGGTAAAAGCGAGTTGGGCACGCGTCCGGCCAAATGGTATTGGGGCGAATGGGGATCCGACGGTCAGATTCGGTGGTGCGGGCCGCGCGTGGTGTTGCTGCGGCTGCCGCATGCCTTGCGCTCGCAAATTGCGCCTCGTCGGGCAAATTCGCCAGCCGCGTCGATCCGAAATACGGCGTGTCCTCGAGCCCCCGGGTCGTGGCCTGGGGCGAACCGGTCCCCAAGGGCGGCGGCACCTACCGCGTCGGCAAACCCTATGTGGTGGCAGGCCGGACCTACGTGCCGGAGGAGGACGTCAACTATCGCGCCGAGGGCCTGGCGTCCTGGTATGGCGATGATTTCCATGGCCGCCTGACCGCCAATGGCGAGGTATTCGACATGGGCTCGCTGACGGCGGCGCATCCGACCTTGCCGATGCCGTGCTATGCGCGGGTGACCAATATGTCGAACGGCAAGTCGCTTATTGTCCGCGTCAATGACCGTGGCCCCTACCACGGCAATCGCCTCATCGACGTCTCGAACAAGGCTGCCGAACTCCTTGAATTCAAAGGCAATGGTGTCGCCAGGGTCCGCGTCGAATATGTCGGCCGGGCACCGTTGGAAGGCTCCGACGACCGCCAGCTCATGGCCACCTTGCGCACCGGCATTCCGGCGCCGTCGCCGTCGATGGTCCGGGTCGCTTCGGCGAAACCGTTCGTACCGGAACTGCCATCATCGACCCGCGGTGCTATCCGCGGCGAGGTTCCGATGCCCGAGGGGCGCCCCTACAGCCTCGGCAACACATCGGCCGATGTCGCCTCGATCAACGCGACCTCGGAAATGTCGGCCTCAAGCCGCAGCCGTGGCCGAGCGCTCCAGAACGTCCGTCAGGTGTCGTATGACGACGACGGCCGCTACGCCACCGACAGCGGTCCTGCCATCTCTGATGGCGCGGCGGAAGCCCGCAGCATCCTGAGCGGCCGCGGCCTCTACTGAGCCGCGCTCTCCTTCAGGAATTTCACCAGCGCAGCGTTGACCTCGTCGGGCCGCTCCTGCTGGACCCAGTGGCCGGCGCCTTCGATGATCAGCTTGCGCTTGAGGTTCGGCAGCACCCGATCGAGCTCGTTGACGCGCTTGGCGCCGATCAGACCGGTGATGACGGCGTCCCTCGAGCCTGCAATGAACAGGGACGGCTGATGGATCTGCGCGTCCTGCCAGGGCGCCGTCAGCTCCCAATTGCGATCGATGTTGCGATACCAGTTCAGCCCGCCACGAAAGCCGGACTTGCGGAAGGTCTCGGTGAAATAGGCGAGGTCGGTGTCGGTCAGCCAGGTGGGCAGCGGCTCGTCGCCGCTCGCATGGCCGAGAAAGCCCGTGTCCTCCTGGACGAACATGGCAGCGGTGGGATCGGAGAGGCCGCGTCCACCGAGCACGATGCGCATGGTGCGGGCGACGTCCCGCTCGAGCTCGGCCTCGGCGACGCCGGGCGTCTGGAAATACTGCCAATAGAAGTTGGTGACGCCGCCTTGGCGCAACAGGTCGAGCGGCTTGCCGCGGCCGCGGAACGGCGGCGGTACGCTCAGACCGGCGACCGCCGTGAAGATGTCGGGGCGGAACAGCGCGGCGTGCCAGGCGACCGGCGCGCCCCAGTCGTGACCGACCACCATGGCTTTGGTCTCGCCGAGCGCCTGCACCAGGCCGACCACGTCGCCGACCGTGTCGAAGATCGAATAGGTGGAGACCTCGGACGGCGCTGCGCTCTGGCCATAGCCGCGCATGTCGGGTGCGACGACGTGAAAGCCGGCGGCCGCCAGCGCCGGGATCTGGTGACGCCAGGAGTAGGATAGTTCCGGCCAGCCATGGCACAGCACCACCAGCGGCCCCTGGCCTTGCTCACGGATGAAGAGATCGATTCCGTTGGCGGTGATGACGCGGGTGGAAGACATCGCTTTTCCGCCTTGTTTCAGGGATTTGGTCGGAAATCATGAGACGTTACGATAGGGGCGCGGAAAGAATCGTGCAATGTCCGGCTTTTGCGCCCAACCCCGTGTTGTTCGCACTGGTTCCAACTGTTAGAACGCCGCTCTCAGGGCTTCGCCATGGCATTTCGCATTTCTTTGCCTCGTCCAAACCGCCTCACGGCCGGGACGCTGGCGCGCGGCCTGATTGCGGCGCTTCTGGTTGTGAGCGTCGGCTGGGGTGGGGGGCTCTACGCCGCCAACCAGAGCGTCCAGGGCGCCAAGAAGGCTGAAGACGTCGGCTTCGACGGCGACGCGCCGACCGCGATTCTGATCGAGGCCTCCAGCGGCAGCGTGCTGTTCGAGAAGAATGCCGACGAATTGCGTGCGCCTTCCAGCATGATGAAGCTGATGACCGCGGAGGTCGTCTTCAATGCCGTCAAGAAGGGCGACATCAAGCTGACCGACGAATACCGCATCAGCGAGAATGCCTGGCGCAGGGGCGGCGCGCCCTCGGGCGGCTCGACGATGTTTGCCGCCATCAACAGCAAGGTGTCGGTGGATGATCTCCTGCACGGCGCGATCATCCAGAGCGGCAATGATGCCTGCATTGCGCTCGCCGAAGGGATCGCGGGCAACGAGCGCATTTTCGCCGCCGATTTCATGACCAAGCGCGCGCGTGAGCTGGGCCTGACCAAATCGACCTTCGCCAACTCCAATGGCTTGCCCGATCCGGGCAACAAGATGACGGTGCGCGAGCTCGGAATCCTCGCCCGTCACATTATCCTGGACTATCCCGAATTCTACAAACTGTTCGGCGAGAAGGAGTTCACCTGGAACAAGATCCGCCAGCCCAACCGCAATCCGCTGCTCAACACGCTCGAAGGCGCCGACGGTCTGAAGACCGGCTACACCAAGGAGGGCGGCTACGGCATGGTCGGCTCGGCCGTCCAAAACGGCACGCGGCTGATCGTCGTCGTCAATGGGCTGGAAGACTCCGAGGATCGCGCCACCGAAGCCAAGAAGATGCTGGAGTGGGGTTATCGCAATTTCGAGACCCGCACGCTGATCGCGGCCGACCAGCCGGTCGGCTACGCCAGGGTTTTTGGTGGCGAAAGCCGCTCGGTGAAGCTTGTCGCCAAGACGCCTGTGAAGGTGATGGTGCACAAGAACGGCAACGACAAGCTGATCGCGCGGATCGTCTATAGCGGCCCGGTGCGCGCGCCGATCCAGGAAGGTCAGCAGGTCGGTGTGGTGCGGGTCTGGCGCAGCGGCAACATCGCGGTGGAGACGCCGGTCTACGCCGCCGAGGCGATCGGCACCGGCTCGACCATGCGCCGCGCGATCGATGGCGCCAGCGAGCTCGTGATCGGAGCGTTCCGCGCGGGCGCCGAGAAGCTCTGATCATGACCGAGATCGCGGCACAGCGCCCGTCCGGACGCGGACGCTTCATCACCTTTGAAGGCGGCGAGGGGACGGGCAAGTCGACCCAGATCAAGAGGCTCGCCGATCGCTTGAGTGCGGCCAAGCTCCGCACCGTCGTCACGCGCGAGCCGGGCGGCTCGCCGGGGGCTGAGATCATGCGCCATCTCGTGCTCTCCGGCATGGGCAAGCTGCTCGGGCCCGAGGCCGAAACGCTGCTCTTTGCCGCCGCCCGCGACGACCATGTCCGCACCGTGATCGAGCCGGCGCTCAATCAGGGCACCTGGGTGCTGTGCGACCGCTTCGCCGATTCCACGCGGGCCTATCAGGGCAGCCTTGGCAGCGTGCCGGCCGGCTTGATCAACGCGATGGAGCGGGTCACGATCGGCGACCTCAAGCCGGACCTCACCTTCATCCTCGACCTGCCGGTCGAGATCGGCCTGCAGCGCGCCGCCGCGCGCCGCGGCAGCGGGACGGCGGACCGGTTCGAAGGCGAGAACCTCAGGTTCCATCAGGGCCTGCGCGACGCCTATCGCAGGATCGCGGCGGAGGAACCCGCGCGCTGTGTGCTGATCGACGCCAATGCCGATGTCGACACGGTGGCCGGACGCATCTGGACGGCGCTGCGCGAGCGCCTTCTCCCCACGCCAGCATCGGTGGTTTCAATATGAGCCCGCGCCAGGCCGAGCGCGAAGCCGCCATTCCGCATCCACGCGAGACCTCTCGGCTGTTCGGCCATCGCGACGCCGAAATGGCGCTGCTCGCCGCCTATCGGAGCGGGCGCATCCCGCATGCCTGGCTGATCGGCGGCCCGCAAGGGATAGGCAAGGCGACGCTGGCCTATAGGATGGCGCGCTTCGTGCTCGCTTACAGTCAGCCGCTTGCGCCGGCCGTGCAGCGCGCCGACAGCCTTGCGATCGATCCGGACGACGCCGTGGCGCGGCAGATAGCCGCCGGCTCGCATGGCGGCCTGTTGACGCTGGAGCGCACCGCCAACGATCGCGGTGTGATGCGCACCGTGATTACCGTGGACGAGACGCGCGAAACCATCGCGTTCTTCGGCTCGACCGCGGCGGCAGAAGGCTGGCGCGTCTGCATCGTCGACACTGTCGACGAGCTCAATCCCAACGCCGCGAATGCGCTTTTGAAGATCCTCGAGGAGCCGCCACAGCAATCGCTATTCCTGCTGGTGAGCCACGCGCCTGCGCGGGTGCTGGCCACGATCCAGTCGCGCTGCCGTAAGCTGCGCCTGCGGCCGCTCGCAACCGACGAGGTGATCGGCGCTGCGGCCGCAGCCGCCGACATCGAGCCGAGCGATCCGGCGCTAGGCGAAGCGGCGGAAGCCTCCGAGGGCAGCGTCGCGCGGGCGCTGACGCTGCTCGGCGGCGATGCGCTCAAGCTTCAGCAGCGCACGGCCGCGCTGCTGGCGCGGCTGCCGCAGGTTGATCCGCGCGAATTGCATACGCTCGGCGATTCCCTCGGCACCAGCGACCGCGTCCCGCTTGCGGCCTTCATCGACGGCATCGATCGCTGGATCGCCGAGCGCCTGCATGCGGACGACGCCAGCGCCAACGAAAACCTGCCGCGCCTTGCGCGCCTTGCGGAGGTATGGGAAAAGATCGTCCGCGCCGCGCGCGACACCGAAACCTACAATCTGGAGCGAAAGCCCTTGGTTTTCTCGGTGTTCGGCTGGCTGGCGGACGCAACGCGCTAGGCGCAGGTTCGTTTCCAAATTTTGAGAAGCCGGTAAAGGAATTCGTGGTGGCAACGCGAGCTAAGAAGACCGTCAAACGCAAGAGCGGCAAGAAGGCTGCGAAGAAAGCCGCCAAGCGGCCGGCCGCGACTCTTGGGAGGGCTCGCGCGCGCAAGGCCGCCAAGAAGGCGAAGAAAGCTGCTGCCAAGAAGGGCGCGAAAAAGACAGCGGGCGCAAAGGCAGCGAAGACGAAGGCCGCGAAGAAGCAGGTCGTCGCCAAGAAGGCCGCGAAGAAAAAGGCGGCCAAGACACCGGCCAAGACTTCTGTAAAGGCTCCGGCGAAGAAAGCGGTCAAGAAGGCGAGGGTGGCGGCGCCGCCCGTGGCGCCTGCTGCCGTCGCTCCGCCGAAGGTCGTGAAAGCGAAGGCGTCGCGCGCGCCGAAGGCCGTTGCCGCGCCGCAAGCTGCGGTGCCCGTTGCGGCACCTGCGCGCGACAACGTCTTCTACATCACGACCGCGATCGCCTATCCCAACGGCCAACCGCACATCGGCCACGCCTATGAGGCGATCGCCACCGACGTGCTGGCGCGCTTTGCGCGGCTCGACGGCAAGGACGTGTTCTTCCTGACCGGCACCGACGAGCACGGCCTGAAGATGATCCAGACCGCGCAGAACGAGGGTCTTACGCCGTCCGCGCTCGCCGCCCGCAACGCCGGCCGCTTCAAGGAGATGGACGAGCGCCTGAACGTGTCGTTCGATCGCTTCATCCGCACCACCGAAGCGCAGCACCATGACTCCAGCAAGGAGATCTGGCGGCGCATGGCCGCCAATGGCGACATCTACGCGGACACCTATTCCGGCTGGTACTCGGTGCGGGATGAGGCCTATTACGCCGAGGACGAGACGCGCCTGAACGATGACGGCGTGCGCCTCGGACCGCAGGGCACGCCGGTGGAATGGGTCGAGGAGAAGAGCTATTTCTTCCGCCTGTCGGCCTACCAGGACAAGCTGCTGAAGCTCTACGAGGAGCATCCCGAGTTCATCGGGCCGGACGCGCGCCGCAACGAGGTGATGAGCTTCGTCAGAAGCGGCCTGCGCGATCTTTCGATCTCGCGCACCACGTTCGACTGGGGCGTGAAGGTGCCTGACGACGAAGAGCACGTGATGTACGTCTGGGTCGACGCTCTCACCAACTACATCACCGGCGTCGGCTTCCCGGACGAGAAGGATGCGAACTGGCGCTACTGGCCGGCGGATGTGCACATCATCGGCAAGGACATCATCCGCTTCCACGCAGTCTACTGGCCGGCGTTCCTGATGTCGGCCGGCCTTGCGGTGCCGAAGCGCGTCTATGCGCACGGCTTCCTGTTCAACAGGGGCGAGAAGATGTCGAAGTCGGTCGGCAACGTCGTCGATCCCTTCAATCTCGCCGACCAGTATGGCGTCGACCAGATGCGCTATTTCTTCCTGCGTGAGGTGCCGTTCGGCCAGGACGGCAACTACAATCACGAGGCCATCGTCGCGCGCATCAATGCCGATCTCGCCAACGATCTCGGCAATCTCGCGCAGCGCTCGCTGTCGATGATCGCAAAGCAGCTCGGCGGCGTGCTGCCCGAGCCCGGCGAGTTCAGCGACAACGACAAGGCGATCCTCAGCCAGGCCGACGGCATGATCGCGGCCGCGCGCGAGGCGATGGCGAGCCAGCAGATCCATCATTGGCTGAACGCCGTGTGGGCCGTGGTCGCGGAAGCCAACCGCTACTTCGCGGGCGAGGCGCCCTGGGCGCTGGCCAAGACCGATCCGGCGCGGCAGAAGACAGTGCTCTATGTGACCGCGGAAGTCGTGCGCCAGATCGCGATCCTGGCCCAGCCGGCGATGCCGACCGCCTCGGGCAAGCTGCTCGACAGCCTCGGTATCCCCCAAGCAGAGCGCAACTTCGCCATGCTCGGCGGCGCAAAGCGTATCGCGCCCGGCTCGACGCTGCCGGCCCCGACGCCGGCGTTCCCGCGCTACATCGAGCCGGCGGCCTAAGGGCAATTTTCGCAATGCTGGTCGACAGCCACTGCCACCTCGATTTTCCGGACTTTTCAGAGGACCTCGACGGGATCGTGTCGCGTGCGCGTGCGGCCGGCATCAAGCGCATGGTCACGATCTCGACGCGGGTGCGGCGGCTGAACGACCTGCTTGCGATTGCCGGGCGCTACGACGACGTCTACTGCTCGGTCGGCACCCATCCGCACAACGCAGATGAGGAGGACGGCATCTCGCCGGATGAGCTTGTCGCGCTGACGCAGCATCCCAAGGTCGTCGCGCTCGGGGAGGCAGGGCTCGACTATTTCTACGACAACGGCTCGCCGGAGGCGCAGGCGAGGGGCTTTCGCGCCCATATCGCCGCAGCGCGCGCGACCGGGCTGCCTCTCGTGATCCATACCCGCGAGGCAGACGAGGATTGCGGCCGCATCCTGGAAGAGGAGGCGGCGAAGGGATCGTTTCGTGCCGTGCTGCATTGTTACACAGGCGGGCGCGAGCTTGCGATGAAGGCGGTCTCGCTGGGGCTGTATATCGGCTTCACGGGCATCCTGACCTTCAAAAAGTCGGAAGCCTTGCGCGCGCTCGCAGCCGAACTGCCGTCCGATCGTATTGTGGTTGAAACGGACTCTCCCTATCTTGCGCCCGGCAAGTTTCGGGGCAAACGCAACGAACCGGCCTATGTGGTCGAGGTCGCAAAGGTGCTCGCCGAAACGCGCGGCGTGTCGCTTGATGAGATCTCACACCAGACCACCGAAAATTTCTTCCGCCTGTTCTCCAAGGTGAAAGCTTAAGTCCAGGAGCCGCATGACACTCACGCTGACGATCCTGGGCTGCGGCTCCTCCGCCGGCGTGCCGCGCCCGGCCCTCGGCTGGGGCGCCTGCGATCCGAACAATCCCAAGAACCGCCGGCGGCGCTGTTCCCTGCTCGTCGAGCACGTCGCCGACCATGGCGCCACGCGCATCGTGATCGACACCTCGCCCGACCTGCGTGAGCAACTCATCGACGCCAATGTCGATCACATCGACGCGGTGTTCTTGACGCACGAGCATGCCGACCAGACCCACGGCATGGACGATCTGCGTTCGGTCGTCCTTCACATGCGCAAGCGCATTCCGGTCTATTTCAACCAGTCGACCGCCAAGGACATCATGGCGCGGTTCTCCTATTGCTTCATCTCGCCGGAGGGCAGTGACTATCCGCCGATCCTGACGCGACACTCGATCGAGGCGGGCGAGAGCCAGGCGATTCTGGGGAAGGGCGGCGCGGTGACACTGCGGGCATTCTTGGTGCAGCACGGCAAGATCCCGGCGCTCGGCTATCGCATTGGCAATGCCGCCTACACGCCCGACCTCAACGACATCCCGCGCGAGAGCTGGGAGGCGCTGGAAAATCTCGATCTGTGGATCGTCGACGGGCTGCGCTACACCGGCCATTCCAGCCACTTCAGCATCAACGACGCGCTGTCCTGGATCGCGCGATTCAAGCCGAGGCGCGCCGTCATCACCAACATGACGGCCGATGTCGACTACGAGGTGATCCGGCAGTCGCTGCCCGCGGGCGTGGTGCCAGCCTATGATGGGCTGCGGCTGGAGACGCACTGAACCTCCAGTTGAGATCGCGGCCCAAGCCGGCATATTCCTTGCTTTCGCGGGCCGCATCATGTTGGTCTAACGTCTCAAAGACAGGTGTCGGACAGGGACGATAATCAAGAAGAGCCGGCGGCGCGTGACGCCCGATCGTCGGGTTCGTTTACACTAGCGTCATCTGAGAATGGGGAACGCGTTGGCGGGACATGACGACGTAGCGGCTGCGGGATTGATCCGACGCACTCTGGATCTTCTCTATCTTTGCGCAGGCTATGCGGCCGGAATCTTCCTGGTTGCGATTTTCGCGATCATGATGGTCATGTCGGTCGGACGGCAATTTGCCCTCAACATTCCGGCCGGCGACGACTTCGCCTCGTGGTGCATGGCGGCAATGGCATTTCTCGGTCTCGCCCACACCTTCAAGCGCGGCGAGATGATACGCGTCGGTCTCGTGCTGGAGCGCTTGCACGGGCGGAAGAAACAGCTCGCTGAGATCGTCGCGCTCGGCATTGCGGCTGCCTTCGTTCTCTACTTTACCCGACACGCCGTGCAGATGACTTACGACTCCTGGCGCTTCAACGACGTGGCACAAGGCGTCGTCGCGCTTCCGCTCTGGATTCCGCAGCTTGGTTTTGCCTCAGGTCTTGCAATTCTGTCGATCGCAGTGGCCGACGAGATGATCAACGTGCTCCGTGGCAATCGGCCGAGTTACGAGAAGGGTTCTCCAGACGAGAGCCCGGAAGAGTTCGTCGAACGCATATCGCAGGGCGGCGGGGGCTGACCATGGCCAATCTCGGCATGATCGAACTGTCGTTCATTCTGCTCGGTGTCATGATCCTGCTCCTGGCGAGCGGGGTCTGGATCGCCGTCGCGCTCGGCCTCGTCGGCTTTGTGGCGATGGCACTGACCACGAGCCTGCCGCTCGGCACGGTGCTTGCGACCACGACCTGGAGTGCAAGCGCCTCCTGGACGCTTGCGGCGCTGCCGTTGTTCATCTGGATGGGAGAAATCCTCTTTCGCACCAAATTGTCGGAGGAAATGTTCCGCGGCCTGTCGCCCTGGGTTCAGTGGCTCCCGGGACGGCTGACCCATGTGAACGTGATCGGATGCGGCATCTTTGCGGCGGTGTCGGGCTCCTCGGCCGCGACCTGCGCGACCATCGGCAAGATCGCACTACCCGAACTCGACAAGCGCGGCTACGACAAGGGCCTCAGCCTCGGCTCGCTTGCAGGCTCCGGCACGCTCGGACTGCTGATTCCGCCTTCGATTCCGATGGTGGTGTACGCGGTCACGGCGAACGTCTCGGTGCTGCAGGTGTTCCTCGGCGGCTTCCTGCCGGGGGCGCTCGTCATGGCCCTCTACTCCGGCTACATCGTTCTATGGTCGCTGCTCAATCCGAAGAAGATACCGCCGCGTGATCCGCCGATGCCGTTTCGCCGGAAGCTGCAGGAATCCGCCAAGCTGCTTCCCTGTCTGATTCTGATCCTCGCAGTCTTCTTTTCGCTCGTACTCGGCTTTGCCACTGCGACCGAATGCGCCGCATGGGGCGTTGCAGGCGCGCTCCTGCTTGCGTGGTGGAGCGGTACGCTCACGCGCAAGAACTTCTTCGAGAGCGTGATGAGCGCGACGCGGCTGACCTGCATGATCATGCTGATCCTGGCGGGTGCGGCCTATACCACAGCCGCGATGGCCTATACCGGCATTCCGGCGGCACTCGCCACCTGGGTCAAGGGGCAGGAGCTGACACCCAGCATGCTCGCGCTGTATCTGAGCGTCATGTACATCATTCTCGGCTGCCTGATCGACGGCATCTCGATGATTGTGCTGACCGCCGTGATTGTGCTGCCGATGGTGAAGCAGGCCGGGCTCGACCTCGTCTGGTTCGGGGTCTACCTCATCATTCACGTCGAGATGGCGCAGATCACGCCGCCGGTCGGTTTCAACCTGTTCGTGCTCCAGAACATGAGCGGGCGCGATACCCTGACCGTTGCGCGGGCGGCGTTCCCGTTCTTCGTCCTGTTGCTTGCCGCCGTGTTCATCATCACCGAATATCCGCAGATCGTGCTGTTCTTGCCTAAGCTCGCTTTTCCCGATTGATCGCGTCGGGCTTCCAAATTGACCGTGAGGAGACGTTCGATGAAGTTTCGCTTGTTCCGCCTGGGCCTGATGGCCGGAGTGCTTTTGGCCGCTACACCCGTGCTCGCCCAGACAAAGTGGAATCTGCCTGCGGCATATCCAGCCGACAATCCGCATTCGGAGAATCTCGTCGCCTTTGCCAAGGACGTCGAAGCCGCGACCTCAGGCAAGCTGCAAATCACCGTCCATCCGGGCGCGTCGCTGTTCAAGGCGCCGGACATCAAGCGCGCCGTGGCGACCGGGCAGGCGCAGATGGGCGAAGTGCTGCTATCGATCCACGAAAACGAGGATCCGGTATTCGGCATCGACGTGGTGCCGTTCCTGGCGACCAGCTTTCCGGAGGCGATGAAGCTGTATCAGGCTTCCAAGCCAGCGATCGCAAAGAAGCTGGACGCACAAGGCCTGAAGCTGCTGTTCGCCGTGCCGTGGGCGCCGCAGGGCGTTTATGTCAACAAGCCGCTCGCGACCATCGAGGACATGAAGGGCCTGAAGTGGCGCGCCTATAATGTCGGAACCGCGCGGATCGGCGAACTGGTCGGTGCCCAGGCGGTGACGATCCAGGCCGCCGAGCTGCCGCAGGCACTCGCTACCGGCGTGGTGAATTCATTCATGTCGTCGGGCGGTACCGGCTATGATTCCAAGGCATGGGAATCGCTGAAGTACTTCTACGACGTGCAGGCCTGGATTCCGAAGGACTACACCTTCGTCAACAAGGCGGCGTTCGACGCGCTCGACAAGCCGACCCAGGAGGCAATCCTCAAGGCGGCCGCAACGGCGGAGACACGCGGCTGGAAGGCCTGGGAAGAAAAGAGCAATTGGTACATTGCTCAGCTCAAGGCCAAGGGCATGACGGTGGAACCGCCAAGCCCGGCGCTGAAGGCCGGCTTTCAGAAGATCGGCGAACAGTTGACGGCCGACTGGCTCAAGAAGGCCGGGGCCAATGGCCAGGCCCTGATTGACGCCTACAAGAAGATGTAAGGACGAGGTTAGATCCTGCTCCTCGCCGTCGCGCGCGAGCAGGATCTTGCCCCGAGCAGGATCTTGCCCATTGGCCGCATAGGCGCCGGCTGGCTCAGGTCGAGATCGCCTTGGCCGATCCGACCTCGTTGCGCAGCAGGAATTTCTGAATCTTTCCGGTCGAGGTCTTCGGGATCGGTCCGAACACGACGGCCTTCGGCGTCTTGAAGCCCGATAGGTGGGTGCGGCAGAAGGCGATGATGTCGGCTTCGCTCGCGCTCGCGCCGTCCTTCAATTCGATGAAGGCGCAGGGCACCTCGCCCCATTTCGGATCGGGCTTTGCGACCACGGCCGCGAACAGCACGGCCGGATGCTTGTAGAGGATGTCCTCGACCTCGACGGAGGAGATGTTCTCGCCGCCGGAGATGATGATGTCCTTGGAACGGTCCTTGATGATGATGTAGCCGTGCTCGTCGAGCACGCCGAGATCGCCGGTGTGAAACCAGCCGCCTTCGAAGGCTTCCGTCGTCGCTTTCTCGTTCTTGAGGTAGCCCTTCATCACGATGTTGCCGCGGAACATGACCTCGCCGATGGTCTCGCCATCGCGCGGCACCTCCTGCATGGTCTGCGGATTGATGACGGTGACAGCTTCTTCCAGCGGGTAGGACACGCCTTGCCGGCGCTTCATGCGCGCGCGTTCGGGCGCGGGAAGCTCATCCCAGCCGGGCTGCTCGGCGCAGACGGAGGCGGGGCCATAGACCTCGGTCAGGCCGTAGACATGCGTGAGCTTGATGCCGATGCTCTCGGCGCCTTCGAGCACCGCGACCGGCGGGGCGGCACCGGCGATCAGGCCGACGACGCGGCGGGCCGCGTTGCCTTTGGGCGCATCGGGCGCGTTGATCAGCGTGTTGTAGACGATCGGCGCGCCGCACATGTGCGTGACGCCGTGCTGCTTGATCAGCGCGAAGATCTTGCTCGGCTCGACCTTGCGCAGGCAGACGTTGATGCCGGCGGCCGCCGCGATGGTCCACGGGAAGCACCAGCCGTTGCAATGAAACATCGGCAACGTCCAGAGATAGACCGGATGCTGGCCGAGATTGCCCGCGAGGATGTTGCTGACGGCGTTCAGATAGGCGCCGCGATGATGGGTGACGACGCCCTTGGGATTGCCCGTGGTGCCCGAGGTGTAGCTCAGCGCGATGGCGTCCCACTCGTCCGCCGGCAGGATCGCGGTGAAGTTCGGGTCGCCCTGGGCGACGGCGGTTTCGTACTCGATCTCGCCGATGCGCTTGCCGCCCTTGAACGCGGCGTCGTCGACGTCGACCACAAGAGGCTTTGGCCCGTTCATCTGCGCGAGCGCGTCGGTGATCACGCCGGCAAATTCGGGATCGACCAGGATGATCTTGGCCCCGCCATGATCGAGCTGGAAGGCGATCGAGGGTGCATCGAGCCGGATGTTGAGGGCATTGAGCACTGCGCCGGCCATCGGCACCGCAAAGTGCAGCTCGTTCATCGCCGGCACGTTCGGCAGCATGGCCGCGACCGTGTCGCCGACGCCGATGCCCTTGCCGGCCAGCCAGGACGCAAAGCGCCGGCAGCGCTCGTAAGTCTCAGCCCAGGTGAAGCTGCGGCCTTCATAGACCGTGCTGACGTGATCGGGAAAGACGGCGGCGCTGCGCGCGAGGAAGCTCAGCGGGCTCAAGGGCACGTAGTTGGCGGGTGTCTTGTCGAGGCCGATATTGTACTGGTTCTGCCGCTCACTCATCGACACCCTCCTGTACGCCGCGTCAAAGGAATCCGATCGAGATCCAGGGGAAGATCGCGACGATGATCAATCCCACGAGCAGCGCCAGCAGGTAGCCCCAGATCGGCCGGATGCCTTCGGCCGGATCGACGCGTCCGATGGCGCAGGCAGCATAATAGCCGACGCCGAAGGGCGGCGCGAATAGCCCGATACCCATCGCCAAAATGATCACCATGGCATAGTGCACCTCATGCACGCCGACGGCGCGGGCAATGGGAAACAGCAGCGGCCCGAACAGCACGATGGCGGGAATTCCCTCCAGCACGCTGCCGAGGATGGTGAAAGCCAGGATCGAGACCGCAATGAACGAGGCCGAGCCGCCGGGCAGGCCGGTCATGGCTGAAGCCAGCGAGCGCGAGAAGCCCGATTGCGTCAGGCCCCAGGCCATGCCGGTGGCGCTGCCGATGATCAGCAGGATGGCGCCGGAGAGCGAGGCGGTCTCGACCAGCATCGGAAACAGCCGCCGCCAGTCGAAGCGGCGGTAGATCAGGAGGCCGACCAGGACGCCGTAGACGATGCCGATCGTCGAGACTTCCGTGGCGGTCGCGATGCCCTCGACCACGGCGTAACGGATCACAAAAGGCAGCGCCAATGCGGGCAGGGCGATGATGAAGGTCTTGCCGATCTCACCAGTGGTGGCGCGGCGGACGTGGCTCATGTCCTCGTGGCGGTAGCGCCACCAGACCAGCATGCAGAGCGTCAGCGCCAGCACCACGCCTGGCAAGAGGCCGCCGGTGAACAGCGCCGCGATCGACACGCCGGTGACCGAGCCGATGGTGATCAGCACGAGGCTCGGCGGGATGGTTTCGGTCTGCGCGCCCGTTGCCGCGAGCAGCGCGACGAGATCGCCGGGGCGGGCGCCACGCTCTTTCATCTCGGGGAACAGCACCGGTGCGACCGCGGCCATGTCGGCGGCCTTGGCGCCGGAGATGCCGGAGACCAGGTACATGGCGCCGACCAGCACGTAATGCAGGCCGCCGCGGACGTGGCCGAGCAGGCTTGCCAGAAACGCCACCATGGCCCGCGCCATGCCGGTCATCTCGATCAGCAACCCTAAGAACACGAACAGCGGTACCGCGAGCAGGATCAGATGGCTCATGCCCTCGTCCATCCGGCCGACGAGCACCATCACGGGCGTACGCGTGGTCAGCGCCAGATAGCCGAAGATCGCGAGGCCAAAGCCGAACGCAATGGGAACGCCGGCAAAGACGCAGAAGCCGGCAACGCCGACAAAGAAGATGACGAGGTTGAGGTTGCCGAGCGGCCGCAGATAAGGCTCGGCGAGCCAGAACAAACCGACGACGATGGCGACGGACGCCACGGCCGCCAGCACCATGCGGTAATCCGCGGCCCGCAACAGCCGCAGCAGCGCGAATGCTGCCATCAGGCAGATGCCGACCGGCAGCGCCACGGCGCGCCACATGTTCGAAATCTGCAGCGCCGGCGTGGTGATGAAGCTTTCCTCATAGGCGTAGTCGTAGGACGGCCAGACGATCATCATGAGGAACGCCAGCGCGGCAGAGACCGCCACGAGATCAAGCCAGGCTCGCATCGCAGGTCCTGCGCTTGCGACGATCGCAGTCATGCGCATGTGCTCGGAGCGGCGGAATGCGACCGCCGCGCCCAGCATCGCCAGCCACAGGAACAGGATCGAGGCGAGCTCGTCCGACCAGATCAGCGGCCGGTGCAGCCCGTAGCGCGCGACCACGCCGGCAAACAGGATGACGATCTCGGCGACGACCAGGATCGCCGCCGGGATCTCGACGAGGAGGCCCAGCGCGCGCTCCAGCGAGGCAAGCACGGAAGATCGGCGAGGGGGCTGCACAGCCACCTCGCCCGCCATTTCGGTCACCGGTGCCTCGATATGAGCCATGACGGCTCCAACGCCTTACGACAGCTTGCCGACGGCTTTTTCCAAGAGGTCCCAGGCCTGCTCACCATACTTGCCCTTCCACTCGGCATAGAAGCCGGCGGTCCGCAGCTTGTCGCGGAACGGCGCGACAGTGGGCTGGTTGAAGGTCAGGCCCTTGCCGGCGAGCTCCTGCTGGAGATTGGCGTTCAGCTTGGCGGTGTCGGCGCGCTCGTTCACGGCAGCGGCGTTGATGTGCTTGGCGACGATGGTGCGCACGTCCGCCGGCAGCTTCTCCCACGCGCGGCGGTTGGCCAGGAACCAGAAGCCGTCCCACATGTGGTTGGTCAGCGAGCAGTATTTCTGCACCTCGTAGAGCTTGGCGGTCGAGATGATCGCCAGCGGGTTCTCCTGGCCTTCGACCACCTTGGTCTGGAGCGCCGAATAGACCTCGCTGAAATTGATCGAAGCGGGCGCGGCATCGAACGCCTTGAACATCGAGGTCCACAGCGGCGACACCGGCACGCGGATCTTGAAGCCCTTGAAATCGTCCGGCCCCGTGATCGGCTTGGTCGAGGACGTGGTCTGGCGGAACCCGTTGTCCCAGATCTTGTCCATGACCTCGAGGCCGGCCTTCTTGATCTCGCCGCGGACATAGGCGCCGAGGTCGCCGTCCATGGCCTTCCAGACCGTGTCGTAGTCCGGGAACGCGAAGCCGATGCCGTTGATGGAAGCTGCCGGAACCAGGGTCGCCAGGATCAGGCCGGACAGCGTGAAGAACTCGACGCCGCCGGACCGGATCTGGCTCAGCATGTCGGTGTCGGACCCGAGCTGGTTGTTCGGGAAGATCTGGAGGTCGAACTTGCCGTTGGTCTCGCTCTTGATCGCCGCGGCCATCTCCTTGGCGCGGGCGTTCATCGGATGTGAGTCAGGCAGGTTGTTGGCGTATTTGTAGGTGAACTCGGCGCTCTGGGCGCGGGCCACATGGGGCGCACCAATGCCGCCCAGGACCGCGGTCGCGGCGGAGGCCTTGAGAAGCGTGCGTCGGGAAAAGTTCATCGGGGTTTGCTCCCAAAAAAGGTTTGTTGTTGTTCTGAGACGCAAACCTATACGGACGGAAGGCCATGAGGTCATCTGCGATCTCGCGAGGCTTCGCTTATTGCAGCCACATCGAGCCGCGGCAATATCGGCTTTCAGACGATGCTGTTGACGCATGCTGCGGCGGATTGGCGCTCAGGGTCGTGGCGAGCGAAACGGTACTGGAGCGAAGGCGGCATCGCAGGATTTCTGCCTAAATATCTGATCTAATTCGATATAAATATATTCCATAATATACCTTATGCGAATTACGGCTGAGCATGCAGATCAGGCCGGACATTTCCGCAGCTAGCCAGAACCCTGCTCCCGGCTCACACTCGTCTTCCAGCAAAGCCCAGACCCACGACGCCGGCATTCAAGCTGCGCCAGCCATGGGAGGTTCGTCATGCAGGAGAACGTTGCGCGCGCGAACGGCTCTCGCGCGATTCCATTCGATGCCGCCAAGCTCGACGGTCTCATGGAGGCCTCCGGGCTCGACGTCCTGATCGCGACCTCCAAGCACAATGTGCAGTACCTGCTCGGTGCCGAGCGCGCGATCTTCTTCGACTACATGGATGCCATGGGCGTCAGCCGCTATCTGCCGGTGCTGGTCTATCCCAAGGGCGCTCCGGAGAAGGCCGTCTATGTCGGCCATCGGCTCGAGACCCATCAGCGCGCCGTGGCGCCGCCATGGGTACCGCAGGTCCGGACCGAGTCCAACGGATCGGTCGATGCGGTGATGCGGGCCGTGGGCCTGATCCGGGACGCCGGCGTGCCGCTGGAGCGGGTCGGGGTCGAGATGGCATTCCTGCCGATGGATGCGGGCCGGGCGCTTACTGAGGCCCTGCCCGGCGCCGAGCTCAAGGACGTGCTGTTGGTGCTGGAGCGGCTGCGCGCGGTCAAGTCGGCGGACGAGTTGGCAAAACTCAAGACCGCCTCCGAGCTCGTCATTGCGTCGATGCTGGAGGTGATTGCGCAGCACGGCCCGGGCACGACCAAGCAGCAATTGTCGGACGGATTGCGCGTTGCGGAAGTCAATCGCGGCCTCACCTTCGAGTATTGCCTGCTGGCCTGCGGCAAAAGCCACAACCGGGCGCCGTCGGCGCAGCGCTGGGAGCAAGGCGACGTGCTGTCGCTGGACTCCGGCGGCAATTATCACGGCTATATCGGCGACCTCGCACGGATGGCCGTGCTGGGCGATCCCGATGCCGAACTCAGGGATTATCTGGCCGAGATTGAGGCGGTGCAGCGTGCCGCCTTCGCCGCGGTCCGGCCCGGCGCCTTGGGTGGCGACATCTACGTCGCGGCCGAGCGGCAGCTTGCCCAGATCAGCCAGCGCGGCTGCACCGATTTCCTGGCCCATGGCATGGGCCTCGTCAGCCACGAGGCCCCTCGCCTGACCGCCACCGGTCCGGTTCCCTATGACGACGTCGATGCCCGCCAGCCGCTCGAAGCCGGCATGGTGGTGTCGATCGAAACCACGATGAAGCATCCCACGCGCGGTTTCATCAAGCTCGAGGATACGGTCGCGGTGACGCCGAGCGGCTACGAGATCTTCGGCGAGGGTGGCCGCGGCTGGAATCGCGGCGGCAGCGGGCTTACCGCGAGATAGCGTTGAGCATCTCGGCAGGCCCACGCGCAAATCGTGAGTTGTGGCGCGACGGGAGACTGTTCCTTTGGCGCACGACAAACGGTGAGCGCGATCCCATCAATAACTTCGGCCCGGGCCAGACGAGCCGCGCGAACCTCGCGCACCGCGGAAGTAACGGCACCACCCGTCCGGGCTGATAGGTCCGGCAACGATCTCGCAGCTACCGGGTGGCCGGAAGTGGGCACAAACGCCGCAGTGTTGGGCTCCGTTCGGTTGATACTGATAATGCGCGACCTCTTTCGGGATGGGCCTACGTGCGCGGGCATAGGCACCCGTGACATATCCTGCCGTGCCATGAGCCCACGCCGGAGCCACTGTCGCGCCGGCGAGCGCTGCGCCGCCGAGCGAGGTTTCGAAGAAGCCGCGGCGAGAGAGGCCTTTATCGGGCTTGTTGCTGGAGGAAGAGCTTGCACCTACCGGCTTGGATTGGTCACTCATCGGTCGCCTCCTGGCGGTACCGCCTTCGAAAAATCGGATTTCCCTGCAACTCACAAACCGTGCCGGAATATTCCTAGTTCCTAAATGCCCTCCGGTTATCGTAATCGCGCCCGCTGGACGCCTGCCTTAGCGCCGGCCGCCGACTTCATCGATCCGGCGCAACATGTCCGCGGGATCGTCATAGACGCGGAAGGCGCCGGATTGCCTGAGTTCGTCCGGTCCATAGCCGCCGCTCAGCAGGCCGACGCCAAGCGCGCGGCAGCGCACCGCCGCCATCATGTCCCAGACGCTGTCGCCAACCACGACCGCCGTCTCGATCGGTGCATTCAGCCGGGCCGCTGCGGCGAGAAACAGATCGGGGTCGGGCTTCGCGTATTTGACCTGGTCGCGCGTCACCACTGGCGTGCGCTGGGGATCGACGCCGAGTGAGGCCAGGTTGACGGCCGCGGTCTCCATCCGGCCGCTGGTCGCAATCGCCCAGGGAATCTTCGCGTCCGACAACCATCGCAGCAGTTCGCGCGCGCCTGGCAGCGGCCGGATCTGGCTGGCCTGCTGCTGGTACGACGCCGCGTGCGCCCGCCGCAGCCGGTCGATGCGTTCTTCGCTTATCTCCACGCCGATTTCGCGCAGGAGCTGGTTGGTGAAGAGCCCGCCGCTCATGCCGATCTTGCGATGAATGCGCCAGACCGACAGCTCGATGCCTTCGGCTTCGAGCGCGTGTTTCCAGGCCAGCACATGTTGATAGACGCTGTCGACCAGCGTGCCGTCGAGGTCAAACAGAAAGATTGGCTCGATGCGCATGTGATGTCTCCGTCGCCAGGCGTCGCCGACCGAGGCGCCCTCGCCTCGCTGGCCCGACGCTTGGCTTACGATCAACAGAGCCGCTGGTTCCCTCCCGTTGCATCACCAGGCCGCGATATACGTCCCCTTGAAGCGCTCTAGCGCAGCGGCAATTGGTCGAGCTGACTCTGCGCCTTCTTGACGGTGGTGGCGAACCAGCTCTGGCTCGGCGCCTGCTTGGCGAAGCACGCCGTGAATGCGGTCATCGCATTGTCTTCGCGGGTCATGTCGCCGCGCGGGTCTTTCTTGTCGACGGGTCTGGCCATCATCTGCTTCCAGACCTTCTCGCAAGCCGGGATCGGCGCCGTCTTTACCGCGTCCGACGTGGCGACAAAGAAAACCTTCTCGCCCTGGATCGCGACGACGTCGATTTCGTCAGGCGGTCCTTTCAGATCGCCATTGCCGCGCACGCCCAGCACGGCGACCGCTACGCTCGCCGTCGCGGGCTTTGCGATCGGCAGCTCTGCATATTTGGCGAAAGCGGAATCCTGGATCGCAGCGTAGTAGAAGCGGTCTGACCTGAACGCGGCGCTGATCTCCTGCGGCATGCCGTCCTCGCGATGCTCGGCAAGCCAGTGCTTGAGCAGCGTGCTGGTCGTCACCACGACTTGCGTCTTGTCGCCTTCGGAGGCGAAAGCGAGCCCATCGAGATGGCCGAAGCCCGAGTCGCCCTTATAGAGCGTGTCGACGTTCGACTTTGCCTCCGTCGGCAGCCCCTTGATCGTGATCGGCCCCATCAGGCCACGCAGCACCTCTGCCAACTCCTTAAGAGCCATATCGTGCTGCTTGTAAGTCTCGTCGTTCTCCGCCGCCTTCGAGAACTTTGCGATGTAGCGATCGCGTAGGTCGAGGTATGGCTGCTCGGGAGCGGCCGCATATGCGTTGGTGGCGAACACGAGCAGGCAGAGCAAGGCAAGCGGTCTCATGGCGATTCCCGCGGGGCGAAGTGATCTCCAGTCTTTGTGCCGGCGCTCGACGGGAGGTTCATCGGCCCCTCAGCCGTCAAAAAAATCTGCAGAATGATGTCGGTCTCCGAACGCCCCGTTCGTCGTGCCAATGCCGGGCCAATGACGCCGGCTCCACAGCTTTTGGCTAAGGAGAGCCTCACGATGACCATCACCATTACCGCCTTTGAACGGTCACCCGATGGCGGCATAGGACTGGCGCGTGATACGCGCGTTCGCTGGGCGTTTGAGGAAGTGGGTCAACCCTACAAGGTCCGCCTCGTTTCGTTTCATGCGATGAAGGAACCTGCGCATCTGGCTCTTCATCCTTTCGGTCAGATTCCGACCTATGAAGAAGGCGATCTCGTGCTGTTCGAGACGGGGGCGATCGTCTTCCACATCGCCCAGCGCCATGCCGGTCTTCTGCCGGATGACGCCAATGCCCGGGCGCGCGCGATCACTTGGATGTTTGCCGCGCTCAACACGGTGGAGCCGCCGATCCTTGAGCTTGGAACCGCCAGACTGTTAGAGGGCGACAAGCCCTGGAACAAGGAGCGCCTGCCTCTGGTCGAAGGTCGCATCCGCGACCGGCTGAACCAACTTTCCCGACGCCTCGGGGATACCGATTGGCTCGATGGTGCGTTCAGCGCGGGCGACCTGATGATGGTATCGGTGCTGCTCCGCCTGAAATCGTCGGGCATTCTGGACGAATATCCGAACCTGGCCGCCTATCTTGCCCGCGGTGAAGCGCGGCCCGCCTACAAGCGGGCTTTCGACGCTCAACTGGCGGTGAACACCGGCAAGCCGCTAATCTAGCTCCTTCGGCAGCACGATCCGCCGGCGCCGTTTTGGTCGGCGGCGAGCACGCTGCGGCTGTTGCGGTCCGGCGGGATGTCGCCGGCGGCATTGGCCGCAAAGAAGCCGGTCGGCTTCAGCATGAAGCCGGCATATTCGACCGGCATGATCGGGAAATCCTCGGGCTTGCAGATATGAGTGTGGCCAAAGGAGTGCCACACCACGAGGTCGGCATTCTCGATGTTGCGGTTCTGCGCGGCGTAGCGCGGCAGGCCGTCGCCGCCGGCATGGACGTTGGGATAGTCCCCGCTGGCGTATTTCTCGGCGGGATCGAACGCCGTGACCCAGACATGCTTGGTGGCGAAGCCGCCTCGTCTGCGCACGTAACTGCCCTCCTGCGCCAGCATCAGCGGGCTCGGATTGACCACGAGCTTGTAGGCCGGCGCGCCGCCGACCGAATTGGTCTCGTTGGGATTGCTGATCTTCCAGAACCGGCCGGTCCCGCCATTGGCGACCGAGGCCGCGTCGCGCTCGCGCGACAGAATGCGCGTTGTCGTGTCAAACACGTTGCCATGCGGATTGTCATCGCCCCAGGGCCGCGGCATGAACTCATGCTCGGTGACGGTGTTACCGCCGCCATCGAGATCCATGTGCAGGCGCACGTTGAAGAAGTGCTGGTGCGTCGGCCCGCCCAGATTGTCGTCGACCATGCCGCCCCAGCGATATTTATCGCCGGGCTTGACGGCCGCAGTCTGGATGATGCCGGTGAGCTTAGTCTCGAGTTGGATGGTGCCGTCCTGGTAGAGGTACCAATAGAAGCCGTAGTCGTAATTGCCGACGGTTGCGAAGAACGAGATGACGAGCCGCCGGGAGCGGCGGACCTCGAACAGGCCGTTGCGGAATTCGTAGTGTTTCCAGGCAATTCCGTAGTCTTCTTCATGCATGCAGATGGCGTTCTGCATGACGAACGGCTCGCCCTTGCTGTCGGCCGCCGGCACGTCGAAATAATGGATGTTGCCGAGGCAGTCGCAGCCGAGCTCGAGCGCATTGGCGAGCATGCCGAGCCCGTATTCGCCGGCGTCGAACGCCGACTTCCAGAAATGGTTGGCGGTCGGGTCGGCATAAGGCACCACCATCTCGGTGACGCTGGCGCGATGGATCAGCGAACGCTTGCGCCCGCCGTCCTGGTAGGCGAGCTGATGCAACACCAGCCCCTCGCGCGGCGTGAAGCCGACGCGAAAGCTCCATTTCTGCCATTCGACCAGCCAGCCATCGACGCGGAAGCTCGCGCCCTCCGGCTGCTCGATGTGCAGCGGCTTGATGTCGGTGCGAGCGTTCTTGACTTCGTGTGCGCCGTAGTTCCGCTTCTTGCGCGGGATCGGCACGATCGGATCCGCATCGGTGAGGTCGATGACCCTGCCCCCGATCAGGTCGACGACCGCGACGACGCCCTCGATCGGGTGGGCGTAGCCGTTGTCCTGGAGGTGCTCGCGAAAATAGCTGACGGCGCGCACGATACGTGCGCCGCGCTCGAACTCCTTGTCGAAGAAGCCCGAGGAGAACGGATCGACCTGGACCAGCTCGATATCCTTGTCGCTGAGGCCGCGCCGGTGCATCGCCGCGCGCCAACCGGGATCGGCCTTGACCACGGCCTCGCATTTGAAGAACTCCTCGAGCATCAGCGGGGGCTGCCCGTAGGGGGCCTCGCGGTTCGGCACGACCTTGCGGCCGACGATCTCGCCGCGGCTGAGATCGACGATGTGCTCGATCGCCTCGCCGGTCACGATGTCCAGCGTCAGCACGAAGGCGCGGCGCGGCAGCCCTGCCCCGCCTGCCGCCAGCTCCTGCTTGGTCGGCTCTTCCAGGCGCACGGCCGGGAAGCGGCAGCTCTCGGGCGATGTGGCTGCTGCGCGCACCAGCGCGCACGCCGCGGAGATTTCCGCGGTCGTCAGCGGATCGAGCGGATGCGGTGTGGCGGCCTGCGCCGGCGATGTGGCTGTGACGGTATCGAGCATGATGATGTCCGAGAGTCAGCGCGAGGCGAGATGCGCGGTGATGGCGCGAAACGCGGCGAGCCAGCGATGATCGAGCGGAACGTCCATCGCCTTCGGCTGAGTCGCGAGCTTGACGATCACGGTATCGGAGGCCGCGTCGACATAGAGCCACTGGCCATGGATGCCGATCGCGGCGAGATCGTTGCGCGAGGGATCGATCGTGTACCATTTGCTGCGGTAGCGCGCGCCCGGGAAGATGTCGGCGAGATCGCCGTCCGCCCACGCCTTGTGATCGCCGTTCTCGTGGATGTCGTCGATCCACCAGCCCGGCACCACCTGCCGCCCCTGAACAGTGCCGCGGCAGCGGATCATCTCGCCGAACCGGATCAGGTCGCGTGGAGTGACCGAGAGCCCGCCCGCGATGCGGCCCATGCCGTGGCTATCGAGAGTCATCGAGGCATCCTCCTCCGCACCCATCGGTTGCCAGAGATATTCAGAGAGGATGCGCGGGTACGACTGGGCGCAGGCGCGCTCATAGACCCAGCCGAGCACTTCCGTGTTCGGCGAGACGTAGTGGAACACCTTGCCGTGTGGTTTGCCTGTGGCCCGCAGCGTCGTGAGATAGGCCCGTTGGTGACCGGCCTCGACACCGGGCGGCGGCACGTCCCAGCCCGAGGAGAAGCGATAGCGCGCGACGTCGCCGGCAGGGTCCTCGTAGTCCTCCTCGAACTTGATCGCGACCGCCATGTCGAGGACGTTGCGGACGGTGCAGGTGCCGTAGGCCGAATTCTCGAGCTCCGGCACATAGCGGACCACCCTCGCCTCCGGATCGACCAGGCCGCGTGCGGCGAGCACGCCGCCGAGCGTGCCGGCGATCGATTTGCTGATGGAGCAGACCAGGTGCGGCGTGGTCGTGCTCATGCCGTCGTCATACCATTCGTGGATCAGCGAGCCCCGGTGCATGACGAGCAGCGCATCGGCGAAGGTCTCGCGCAGCGTGGCCTCGATGGTGGTGGGATTGCCGTCAGGCGCCGTGAAGCCTAGCTTGGTCAGCTCACGCGGCGCGCTTGCGATCGGTGTCGGCTGCGCTGAGCGGCGGATTTCCGCTGTCGGCAGCACCTCACGGACGTGGGTGAACCCCCAACGGATGGCGGGGAAGCTGCGCCAGTTGGCACGCGTTACTTGGGCCTCGGGCGCAGCCGGGCTGCCGCGCATGATCTCGGTCGGTCGCATCTCGATCCTCCGATAGGCCGTCCCGACCTCGATGGCGGGAACGGCAGGACGAAAGTCTGCATCCGGGCGCGGCCGGGCGTTATCGAGATCCGGCAATATTTCGCTGGACACCGCCCGCGGCCGTGCCAGTCTGGCGCGGTTCTTGCTGGTCGGAGGGCCTTGCAAATTTCGAGCGTTGTCATGGGCTTGGACGCGACTCTTCCGACGCCAGGTTCGGCCGTCAGCCTGCTTCAGGCCAGCAGCACGGATGTCGATGAGCATTGCGCCACGCTCGGCCGCTGGCGGCTGAGCTATGACCAGATCAGCGCCGGCACTTTCGCAGGCAGTTTCACGCAGCTCTCGCTGCCCCGCCTCGAGGCGTTCCGCGAAATCACCAGCCAACAGGTCCGCCAGTACGGCCAACTCGGCGCTGGTAGCTTTGGCATCGGCCTGCCCTGGCACGCTACGGACGAGGTCAATTGCAATGGTGCCAGCGTCGCAGGTGCCAAGGTCATCGCCTGCATCGACGCCGAGGTCGATATGTGCACGCCGAAGGCATTTGAGCTGCGCGGCGTCGTCACCAGCGCTGGCCTGATCGAGGAGCTCGCCGCGCGTCTCGACATCGCGCTGCCACGCGCCGTCTGGCACCAGCTCTCCGTGATCGAGATGGCGGAGGCGCCGGTGGCGCGACTGCGCCGGCATCTCGCCGTGATCCACGACATCATCACGGTCGCACCAGAGTCGTTCAACGATCCGGCGGCGCAACTGGCGCTCGAGGACGCCCTCCTCGTCGAGATCATGGACATGCTGCCGACCGCACGCCCAAGCGATCCCGGACGCAGCGCCACGGCCCGCAAGCGGACCGTCGATCGCGCCCGCGAACTGATGCACGGCAGCGGCGATCGCTCGCTCTCGCTCTTGGAGGTGTGCAAGGCGGTTGGCGCGAGCCCACGCAAGCTCGGCTATTGCTTCCAGGAGGTCTTGGGCACGAGCCCGATGCACTATTGGCGTGCGATGCGCCTGAACCGCGTGCGGCGCGATCTCAAGCGCGCCGATGGCGCCAACACGTCCGTCTACGACATCGCCGTGCAGCACGGCTTCTGGCACTTCAGCCAGTTTTCGCTCGACTATAAGCGCCACTTCTCCGAGCTGCCCTCGGAGACCCTGCGGCGCGCCAGGCTTGTGGCCTAACCCGTATCAGCGATGCCGCAGCCGGCGGTTGACCCGGCGCGCGAGATAGTCGCCTGCGCTCTGGACGAGCTGCACCAGCGCGATCAGCACCACCACGACGGCCAGCATCATCTCCGGCATGAAGCGCTGGTAGCCGTAGCGAATGCCGAGATCGCCGAGCCCGCCGCCGCCGACCGCGCCGACCATGGCGGAGTAGCCGAGCAGGCTGACGACCGCGAGCGTCAGCGCCAGGAGCAGCCCCGGCAGTGCCTCGGGGATCAGCACCTTGAGCACGATCTGGAGCGGCGACGCGCCGAACGAGGACGCGGTCTCGATCAGCCCTGCATCGACCTCGCGGATTGCGGCTTCGACCAGGCGCGCGATGAACGGCGTCGAGGCGATCGTCAGCGGCACGATCGCCGCCGTCGATCCGATCGAGGTTCCGGCGACGAGCCGCGTGAACGGGATGATCGCCACGACGAGGATGATGAAGGGCGTGGAGCGCGTCGCATTGACGATGATGCCGAGCACGGCATTGATGACGGGCGCCGCGAACAGCTCGCCTTTCCGACTGGTCGCGAGGAAGACGCCAATCGGCAGGCCGAAGGCGGTGCCGAGCAACGCCGCGACCCCGACCATGAACAGGCTCTCGCCGGTGGCCTGGATGATCAGGTTGATGAGTTCAGGCGACATAGCCGAGCCGCTCCGCTGCGAATTGATATTGAGATAACCAGGCGAGCGCCCGCCCCACCGCGGCCTCGCCGCCGGGAATGCCAAGGGGAATGCCAAGCGTCAGTGAGCCGACATGCTGGCCGCCGATCTCGTCGATGCGGGCCGACAGCAGCGAGACGTCAAGGCCGAGCTCGCGCGCGAGCCGCGCGACCAGCGTATCGCCGGTCCCTGCGCCGCGCACCTGGACGCGGATGACGACCTGCCCGCCTGAAAGCGGTTCAGACACAAGCCGGCTCGCCAACGACACCGGCAGGCTGTCGCCGATCACCTCGGCCAGGAAGGACTGCGTGATCGGGTGTTGTGGATGGGTGAAGATGTCGGCGACATGGCCCTTTTCGACGATGCGGCCGCTATCCAGCACGACGACTTCGTTCGCGAGCTGACGGACGACTGACATCTCGTGCGTGATCAGCACGATGGTCACCCCGAGCTCGCGGTTGATGCTCGCGAGCAGATCGAGGATCGCACGCGTGGTCTGCGGATCGAGCGCCGAGGTTGCCTCGTCCGACAACAGCACGCTCGGCCGGGTCGCAAGCGCCCGCGCGATGCCGACCCGCTGCTTCTGGCCGCCGGACAGCTCCGAGGGATAGCGGTCGTGCTTGTCGGCGATGCCGACCAGCGCGAGCAACTCGGCCACGCGCGCCTTGATCTCTGCTTTCGGCCATCCCGCGATCTCCAGCGGCAGCGCGATGTTGGCGGCCGCCGTCCGCGATGACAGCAGGTTGAAGTGCTAGAAAATCATCCCGATCGAACGCTGCGCCAGTCGCAGCTCATGGCCGGCGAGTGCGGAGATGTCGCGGCCGTCGACGACGACGCGGCCCGTCGTCGGTTTTTCCAGCCCGTTGATCAGGCGGACCAGGCTCGACTTGCCGGCGCCCGAGCGGCCGATCACGCCGGTGATCGATCCGCGCGCGATGGCGAAATCGATGCCTTGCAGCGCATTGACGCCGGGTTTGCCGCGATAGGCCGGATAGAGCTTCGAGATGCCCTCGAAGCGGACCATCGTATCCGCCGGGACTGGGGCTTGTGATACCGCCTCACGAGGATCGATCGGCCGTCCGATGGCCAGGGATTGGTGCGCGTTCATCTTTTTCACAACGGATCGCCGGCTCGCAACGCCATGCAGGGTGCGAGGGCAAGTCGCTTCAAGCGACGGGGAAACAGCGTGGCAGACGGTTCCATCGGAAGCGCTGCACTGCAGCACACACCATCGCGCGTTCATGGCCGTCTGGCAATTTCAGATATTTTCTCCGCGGAGGAGAAATTTTCCAGATCCCTCCCCGCCGAAGAAAATTCATCCGCGGCGGGCGACCGGCGAGTCCCCTTACCGGACCATCTGCAACCAGGGCAGCACGATGAGCAGCAGCCCTGCGAAATAGATCAGCCCGAAGATCAGGCCAAAACTCCAGAACCGGCCTTTGCCGATATAGCCGCTGCCGAAATACATCGGCGCAGGTCCCGTCGCGTAGGGCGAGATCACGCCCATCAGGCCGAGCGAATACATGCAGAGCATGGCGAGCGTTCCGACCGGCAGGTCGGCGATGCCCGAGCCGACCGCGAGCACCACAGGCAGCACTGCGGCCGCGTGCGAGGTGATGCTGGAGAAGAAATAGTGGATCCAGAAGAACAGCGCGACCAGCAGGAGCATGGCGGTGGCCGGCGACAGGCCGGCAAGCGGCTTGGCGTATTCGTTGGCGAACCACTTGATGAAGCCGATCTCGTTGAGGCCCGAGGCCAGCGTCAAGAGCGAGGTGAAGTAGAAGAACACCTCCCAGGCGCTCTTCTCGGCCACGATGTCGGCAAACTCGATCACGCCGGTGACCAGCATCAGCGAGATCACGATGAACACGACGGTGGTGGCGTTGACGAAGTTCGAGCCGAGCAGTGGCACGTGGATGTCCGGGCTCGAGCCCGCGATCCACAGGAACATCGCGAGCACGATCAGGCAGAGCATGATCCATTCGTTGCGCGACATCGGGCCCATGCCTGCGAGCTCTTTCGCCGCCCATTCGGAGATTTCGGGGCTGCGCTTCACCTCAGGCCGGCACACGAGATAGCTGAGCAACGGGACGAGCAGCATCAGGACGATGCCGAGCGGCGCGAAGCCGATGAACCACTGGCCCCAGCTCACCTCGACCCCGACCGTCTTCTTGGCGATCGCGAGTGCCGCCGCATTGGGCGCAAGCGCGGTGAAGAACAGCGAGCTCGTGACAGCGGTCGCAGCAAAAGCGGTCCACATCACATAGGTGCCGATCTTGCCGGCGGTCGGTCCAGGCTCGGAGCCGTAGATGCGCGGGATGTTGCTGATGATGGGATAGACGATGCCGCCGCTGCGCGCGGTGTTGGACGGTGTCGCCGGCGCGAGCAGGAAATCCGACATCGCCACGGCATAACCGAGGCCGAGCGTATTGCGGCCGAGGCGTTGCACCAATACGAGCGCGATGCGGCGGCCGAGCGCGCTCTTGCGATAGCCGATCGAGAACACGAAGGCGCCGACGATCAGCCACACCGTGCTTTCGGCAAATCCCGCCAGCATCCAGCGCAGCGACTTGGTCGGGTCCGCATCGATATAGCCACTGATGCCAGCGACGGTCAGCCCGATCAGGCCGACCGCGCCGACCGGCATCGATTCCAGGATCAGGCCGGTGATGACCGCCGCGAATACTGCAAAATAGTGCCACTGGTTGACGTTGAGTCCCGCGGGAACCGGCCACAGATAGATCGCGAGCCACACGACGAGCGGCGCGATCAGTTTCCAGCGAAATCCTTTCGCCTCAGGCGCCTGCGAGCTGGCGTTCATGGGCCCTCCCCGTCGATTTCGTCGTATCTTGCCGGCTCGTCGGCCGGCGCGCTCTTGTCCCTATCGCGGCGTATACGAACTGTCCGCGGCCCGATCAATGGCCTGACATAGCGTTCTACCGTCCCTTGAACCGCGGCTTGCGGCGGCTCAGGAACGCTTCAACGCCCTCCTTGTGGTCCTCGGTGAGGCTCGCGAGCGCGTACTGGTCGACGTCCATGTGGCTGGCGAGATCGTCCAGCGCATGCGCGAGCCTGTTGACGGTGAGTTTGGTCATGGCGACCGAGAGCGGCGGCTGAGCGGCCACCTTGCGACCAAGGTCCATGGCGGCATCGAATGCCTTGCCAGGATCGACCACCTGCTCCACCAGGTGCCATTCGTAGGCCTCGTCCGCCGAGATGCGCTGGTCGGCCAGGATCACCGCCTGCTTGGTGCGGGCCGGGCCGATCAGATGCAGCATGCGCGGGATGCTCTGCCAGCTCATGTTCATGCCGAGCCCGATCTCAGGCACGCGTAGATGCGCATCGCGCCCCATCACGCGGAAGTCGAGCGCGACTGCGAGTGCCACGCCGCCGCCGACGCAAAAGCCCTCGATGGCCGCGATCGTGATCTGCTCCATCCCCTGCCAAGCCTGGGTCAGGCGCGGCCCGAGCTTCAAGTGCCGACGCAGCGTGCCGAGGTCCATGTCTTTGCGCGATCGGCCCTCGGCATCCTTCAGGTCGAAGCCGGCGCTGAAGCAGTTCACACTTCCCGTCAGCACCACGACGGAGGTCGCTGCATCATCCTCGAAGCTGCGCGCAGCCGCGGTGAGCTGCCGCAGCGCCTCCGGCGACAGCGCATTGATGCCATCGCCGCGGTCGAACCGCACAATCGCGATTCGCCCTTCGGGTCCGTGGCCCTTCTCGATCTTCACGAAGTCGGTCACCAGGCGCCTCCAAAGCACAATTTAGGTCGATGCTAGCGCACAAACGGCGTCACGAATACGTGGCCGGATTGCACTGCAACGAACGCTCGACAGGCAGGGAAGATTGCGCCTATCTTCCGCCCCATGAGCAGCGATCATGACCACCACCATCATCACGATCACGACCATTCGGAACTGTCCGAGACCGAGCTGCGCGTGCGCGCGCTCGAGACGATCCTGACCGAAAAGGGCTATGTCGAGCCGGCTGCTCTCGACGCCATCATCCAGGCCTATGAGACCAAGATCGGTCCGCATAACGGTGCGCGCGTCGTCGCCAAGGCCTGGACCGATCCTGCGTTCAAGAAGGCGCTGCTGGAGGATGGCAGCAAGGCGGTCGGCACGCTCGGCCATGTCAGCCGCGTCGGCGATCATCTCGTGGTGGTCGAGAACACGCCGCAGCGTCACAACATGGTCGTGTGCACGTTGTGCTCCTGCTACCCCTGGGAAATGCTGGGCTTGCCGCCCGTCTGGTACAAGGCTGCGCCCTACCGCTCCCGCGCGGTGAAGGATCCCCGCGGCGTGCTCGCCGACTTCGGCGTGACGATGCCGAAGGACGTCGAAATCAGGGTGTGGGATTCGACCGCCGAGACGCGCTTTCTGGTGCTTCCGATGCGCCCGGAAGGCACGGAGGGCTGGAGCGAGGAGCAGCTCGCCGAGCTCGTCACCCGCGATTCCATGATCGGCACCGGCTTTCCCAAGAAGCCCGGAGCTCCGTCATGAACGGCGTACACGACATGGGCGGCATGGACGGCTTCGGCAAGGTCGAGCCCGAGCCCAACGAGCCGATGTTCCACGCAGATTGGGAAGCCCGCGTGCTGGCGATGGTGCGCGCGATGGGCGCCGCCGGCGCCTTCAACATCGACACCTCGCGCTTCTATCGCGAGACGCTGCCGCCACACGTGTACCTCGCGAGCTCCTACTACAAGAAGTGGTTCCTCGGCCTCGAGGAGATGCTGATCGAGAAGGGCTATCTCACCAGGGAGGATGTCGCCGCCGGTCACGCGGTGCAGCCGGCGAAGGCGCTCAAGCACGGTAAGTTCGATCTCGACGATATCGAGCGCGTGATGGTGCGCGGCAAGTTCGCCCGCCCTGCCCCGGCGCCGGCCAAATTCAACATCGGCGACCGCGTGCGCGCGAAGAACATTCATCCGACCACGCATACGAGGCTGCCGCGCTATGTCCGCGGGCATGTCGGCGTGATTGAGCTGAACCATGGCTGTCACGTGTTCCCGGACTCTGCGGCGATGGACCTCGGCGAGAATCCGCAGTGGCTCTACACGGTTGTGTTCGAGGGCCGCGATCTCTGGGGCACCGACGGTGATCCGACCTCGAAGGTCTCGATCGACGCCTTCGAGCCCTATCTGGACCCGGCGTGATGAGCAGCACGGCTGCGGCCGCCGCGACCGCGGCGATTCCGAGCATTCCGCGCGATGACGACGGCCCGGTGTTCCGCGCGCCATGGGAAGCGCACGCCTTCGCGATGGCGCTCACCCTGCACGACCGCGGCCTGTTCACCTGGCCCGAATGGGCCGCCGCGCTCGCCGACGAGATCAAGCGGGCGCAAGCCGCGGGCGATCCCGACACCGGCGAGACCTACTATCTGCACTGGCTCGCCACGCTGGAAAAGCTCGTCGCAAGCAAGGGCGTCACTTCCGCGGAGGCCTTGCATCGTTACCGCGACGCCTGGGACCACGCCGCCGACCGCACCCCGCACGGCAAGCCGATCGAGCTGACGCCGGAGGATTTTGCGCGGTAGTTTTCTGCGCGTAGCGTGGGAGCTGTTCGCCTTAACCCGCACTGTCATTCCCCGCGCAAGCGGGGAATCCAGTACGCCGCGGCTTCTCCGTATCTGACAAGCGCCTCTGGAATACTGGATCACCCGCTTTCGCGGGTGATGACACCAAGTATTTGGCGTCAGCGTGCCGCCACGTACTCCGCCCATCCCTTCGCCCGCAGGCTGCACGCGGGGCACTCCCCGCAGCCATAGCCCCAATCGTGCTGCGCGCCGCGTTCGCCGAGATAGCAGGTGTGGGACTGCTCGCGGATGAGGTCGACGAGCGCGTCGCCGCCGAGGTCATGCGCCAGCTTCCAGGTCGCGGCCTTGTCGATCCACATCAACGGCGTATGCAGCTCAAACGTTTTCGCCATGCCGAGCGAGAGCGCGGCCTGCATGGCACGGATGGTCTCGTCGCGGCAATCGGGATAGCCGGAATAATCGGTCTCGCACATGCCACCGACTATGTGAGTGATGCCGCGACGGTAGGCCAGCGCTGCGGCAAAAGTCAGGAACACCAGGTTGCGGCCGGGCACGAAAGTGTTCGGCAGGCCATCCGCCCCCATCGCGATTTCGACGTCGCGCGTCAGTGCGGTCTCGGACATGGCCGCGAGCGTCGGAATCGACAGCGTGTGGCTCTCGCCGAGCTTGTCCGCCCACTCCGCGCGCACCGCCTTGAGGCCGTCTATAAGCCGTTCCCGGCAGGCGAGCTCGATCGCGTGGCGCTGGCCGTATTCGAACCCCAGCGTTTCCACGCGCGCAAAGCGGCTCAGCGCCCAGGCAAGGCAGGTTGTGGAATCCTGGCCGCCCGAGAACAGCACCAGCGCGGTTTCGGATGAAAATGCGTCGCTCATGGCCCGCGCTTTAGCACTGCGGGCGCGGCCCGCCAATCGGTGGAAATCGGCCCGTTCCGCCGCGTTGTGCTGGGAACGGAGGGCTGGTTTTGGCATAAGGCCTAAGAGTTAGGAGAATGGCCTGCAATGACCCCTTCCCGCGACATTTCACGCCTGATCGAGATCATGGCGGCGCTGCGCACGCCGGTGACCGGCTGCCCCTGGGACCTCGAGCAGAATTTTGCGACGATCGCCCCCTACACGATCGAGGAGGCATATGAGGTCGCCGACGCGATCACGCGAGGCGATCTCGACGATCTGCGCGAGGAGCTTGGGGATCTCCTGTTGCAGGTCGTGTACCATGCCCGGATGGCCGAGGAGCAGAATGCGTTCGCGTTCGGTGACGTCGTCGAGGCCATCACCCGCAAGATGATCCGACGCCACCCTCATGTGTTCGCCGACATGGACGGCAACCTCGCGCCCGCCCACGTCACGGAAGTCTGGGATCGCATCAAGGCCGAGGAGAAAGCCGAGCGCGCCGCGCGGCGGCCGCCGGAGGAGACCTCGCACAAGTCGCTCTTGTCGAGCGTGAAGGCCGGCCAGCCGGCGCTGACGCGCGCCATGGAGCTGCAGCGCAAGGCCTCAACCGTCGGCTTCGACTGGAACGATCCGCGCGCCGTGCTGCAAAAGATCCGCGAGGAAGCCGACGAGATCGAGGCGGCGCTGGACCGCAACGACAAGCAGGAGCTGGCAGAAGAAACCGGCGATCTCCTGTTCGCGCTGGTCAACCTCGCCCGCCATATCGACGCCGATCCGGAAAGCGCGCTACGGACCACCAACGCGAAATTCGAACGCCGCTTTGCCTATATCGAGCGCGCCCTGCAAGCGCAGGGCCGAACGCTGGAGCAGGCGTCGTTGGCGGAGATGGACGCGCTGTGGAATACGGCGAAGGGCGAGGAGAAGAAGGCTCCAGCAGTCGAGAAAAGCAAACAAGCCCGTCGCTAACTCTGATATCGTCCTGACGAACGCCAGGACGACAGACACTATGCCGCGTGATGCGGCACGGCATCGAACCGCGACACCACGAGGTCACGCTTGGTCTCGTCCACGCGCACGGTCATGTCGAAGCGGCCGTCGTGCAGCTCTTTCGCCAGCACCTCCGAATTGCGGTGCAACCAGGAGATTCCGGCACCGTCGGCGGCGTCGATCGACAGGTCGAGCGTGGTGCGCTTGGTCGCGAGCCGCTCCTCGATCGTGACGAGCAGCGCGTCGATCCCCTCGCCTGAGGTGGCCGAGACCAGCATCGCCGGATGATCGGCCGGCCGGCGCGCGGCGATGTTGAGCAACTCCTCGCGCTGCTCCGCATCGAAGCGATCGACCTTGTTCCAGACCTCGATGATGCGGCCGGAGTCGTCGGGGTTGATGCCGAGCTGGCGCAGCACCGCATCGACGTCGCTCTGCTGCGCCTCGGCGTCCTCATGCGAGATGTCGCGGACGTGCAGGATGACGTCGGCTTCCAGCACCTCCTCCAGCGTCGCGCGGAAGGCGGCCACGAGCTGCGTCGGCAGATTTGAAATGAAACCGACGGTGTCGGACAGCATCGCCTTGCCGCCATGCGGCAAGTTGAGCGCGCGCAGGGTCGGATCGAGCGTGGCGAACAGCATGTCGGCGGCCTGCACGTCCGCGCGCGTCAGGCGGTTGAACAGCGTCGACTTGCCGGCATTGGTGTAGCCGACCAGCGCCACGACGCGATACGGCACGCGCTGGCGGCCGGCGCGGTGCAGGCGGCGCGTCGCCTGCACTTTCCTCAATTCGTTCTCGAGCCTGGAAATGCGCTCGGAGATCAGACGGCGGTCGGCCTCGATCTGGGTCTCACCGGGGCCGCCCATGAAGCCGAAGCCGCCGCGCTGGCGTTCGAGATGGGTCCAGGATCGCACCAGGCGCGAGCGCTGATAGTTCAGATGCGCGAGCTCGACCTGGAGCGCGCCTTCCTTGGTCTTGGCGCGGCGGCCGAAGATCTCGAGGATCAGCCCGGTGCGGTCGAGCACCTTGGCGTTCCACGCCTTCTCGAGATTGCGCTGCTGGATGGGCGACAGCGCACAGTCCATCACGACGAGGTCGACCTCCAGGCTCTTGATCAGCCCGGTAATCTCTTCGACCTTGCCCTTGCCGATATAGGTCGCAGGCCGGATCTGGCTGATCGGCGCGATGATGGCATCCGCAATGACGAGATCAATCGCGCGCGCAAGGCCCGCGGCTTCGTCGAGCCGGGCTTCTGCATCGCGCAGGACATGACCGTCCGATTGCGCGTCGGCTCCGCCCGCGCGCACCCGCGTGTAGGGGCCGATGACCAGCACCCGCCCCGTCGGTTTAGCCCCTGCCGACCGCGGACGGTCGGCATCCCCGTCGAAATTCCGGGGTTCCAATCAGATCACTCTCAAGCCGGCTGGTCCTCGCCGCCTTCGAACAACTGGATCGGAGCTCCCGGCATGATGGTCGAGATCGCATGCTTGTAGACAAGCTGCGAGTGACCGTCGCGCCGGAGCAGCAAACAGAAATTGTCGAACCAGGTCACGATGCCCTGGAGCTTCACTCCGTTGACCAGAAAGATCGTCAGTGGCGTCTTGGTTTTGCGAACGTGATTAAGGAAGGTGTCCTGTAGGTTTTGTGCGCGGTCTGCCGCCATTGTTTTTATCTCGCTTTGAGTTTCTTTTTATTGCGCCGGTTGCGGCCCTCTTTTGAAATTCGAGGCCTCGTCCGGTTGCCGGCCCTCATGAGATCCCCCTCGGAGGGCCAGCGGTTCGATTAGAGGACAGGTGGACTTATTAGGCAAGCCGCTTCACGCGGCACAGCCCGTCCTACTGGACCGAAAAATTACGGAAATCGATGGTTTTCCTCGGATATTGTGAACGTGTGGCCGTGAGGTCGCGGCCCTCAACCGACGCCGAGGGCCTTCAACTTCCGGTGTAGGGCCGAGCGCTCCATGCCGACGAACTCAGCCGTGCGCGAGATATTGCCGGAAAAGCGGCTGATCTGCGCAATTAGATAGTCGCGTTCGAACACTTCCCGCGCCTCGCGCAGCGGCAGGCCCATGATGTGCTCGCCATTGTTGCTGGTCGGCATCGCCGGCACCATGGAGCCGACGTCCTGCGGCAGCATGTCGGCGGTGATGATCACCTCCGGACCGCCTGCGGCGAGAATCATGACTCTCTCAACGTTGTTGCGGAGCTGGCGCACATTGCCGGGCCAGACGTGCGATTGCAGCACCGCCATAGCGTCCTGCCCGATCTGGCGCTTGGGCAGGCCGCTGCCGGCCGAGATCTGCTCCATGAAATAATCGATCAATTCCGGAATATCCTCGCGCCGCTCCGACAGCGCAGGCACGCGGATCGGCACCACCGAGAGGCGATGATAGAGGTCCTCGCGGAAATGGCCGGCCGCGATCTCCTCCTCCAGGTTGCGCGCGGTTGAGGAGATGATGCGCACGTCGACCTGCACCTTGGCGGTGCCACCGACGCGCTGGAACGACTGCTCGACCAGCACGCGCAGGATCTTGTTCTGGGTCTCGCGCGGCATGTCCGCGATCTCGTCGATGAACAGCGTGCCGCCATGGGCCTCTTCGAGCGCGCCCGATTTGCGCGGCTGCTCGCCGTTGGTCTGCTCGATGCCGAACAGCTCGTGCTCCATGCGCTCGGGCGTGATCGCCGCCGCGTTGATCACCACGAACGGACCATCGGCGCGGCCGGAGGCCGCGTGCAGCGTGCGCGCGGTGAGCTCTTTGCCGGCGCCGGCGGGGCCGACGATCAGGATGCGGCTATTAGCCTTGGCCGCACGCTCGATGGTCTGGCGGAGTTGGTTCATGCTGGGCGAGCGGCCGACGAGCTGGCTTGCGCTCGGCGCGAGTTGCTTCAGCTCCTTGACCTCGCGCTTGAGCCGGGAGTTTTCCAGCGCGCGTGTCGCCACCAGGATCAGGCGGTCTGCCTTGAACGGCTTCTCGATGAAGTCGTAGGCGCCCCGCTTGATCGCGGCCACCGCGGTCTCGATGTTGCCGTGGCCCGAGATCATGACGACCGGCAGGTCGGCATTGTCCTTCTTGACCTGCTCGAGGAGCTGCAATCCGTCCAGCTTGGAGCCCTGCAGCCAGATGTCGAGAAACACCAGATGCGGTCTGCGGTTGGCGATTTCGGCGAGCGCCGTATCGCTGTCGCGCGCGGTCCGGGTCACGAACCCCTCGTCCTCGAGAATGCCCGCAACGAGATCCCGAATATCGGCCTCATCATCGACAATCAGAATTTCACTAGCCATGGGTCGCGCCTGTGTTGTCAGTTGCCTGTTGAGGCTTCGATTTTCGTTGAGTCATTAGTCTTTTCGGCCGGCTCTTTGGTTCCGCCTGCCGGTTCTTTTGTGTCCTGGGCCGTCGCGGCTGGTGCCGTCTCCGCGACCTCGATCTTCTTGGGATGGCCGGAGATCGCAAAGCGCATCCGCATCCAGGCACCGCGCTGGCCCTCGCGGAAGTCCGCGGCGTCCTTCAATTCGATGCGCCCGCCATGGTCCTCCAGCACGCGGCCGACGATCGCAAGCCCAAGGCCGGTGCCCTTGGCGCGAGTCGTCACATAGGGCTCCAAGAGCCGCGAGCGCGCGACCTTGGGCAGGCCGATACCGTTGTCGACGACGTCGATCAGGACGTCCTCGCCTTCGCGCGATACCACGACGTCAATGCGGCCGCGGCCCAGCTCCTCGGGCGGGACCTGCTCGATCGCTTCCGTGGCGTTCTTGACGATGTTGGTGACCGCCTGCGAGATCAGTCGCCGGTCGAACTGCGCGCGTAGCGGATCCTCCCTGAACTCGGTCTCGATGTCGAGCTCGGGATGCGCCACCTTCATCAGGAACACGGCCTGCCGCACGGTGTCGGCGACGTCCTCGCCCTCCATCACCGGCTTCGGCATGCGCGCGAAACGCGAGAACTCGTCGACCATGCGGCGGATGTCGTCGACCTGGCGCACGATGGTGTCGGTGCACTGGTCGAAGATTTGCTTATCCTTGTCCTCGGTGATGGTCTTGCCGAACTTGCGCCGGATGCGCTCGGCGGAGAGCTGGATCGGCGTCAGCGGGTTCTTGATCTCGTGGGCGATGCGGCGGGCCACGTCGCCCCACGCCGAGGTCCGCTGCGCCGAGACGAGCTCGGTGATGTCGTCGAGCGTGATGATGTAGCTGTCGCGCGGCTGGCTGGTCTTCTCGGCGCTGACGCGGACCGACAAATTGCGCTCCTGCCCATCGCGCGTGATGGTGATCTGGCCCTGCACCAGGCGCTGCGTCCCTTCCCGCGCCGTCTTCATCATCTCGTCGAGCTCGGGCAGCACGTCGGAGAGCGGATGGCCGAGCGTCTCGGATTCGGCGTGCCCGATCAGCTTCTCGGCCGAGCGGTTGAGGATGCCGACGCTGCCGGACGCATCGACGCCGATGATGCCGGCACTCGCCGAGGACAGCACCGCCTCGATGAAGCGGCGGCGGCTGTCGATGAGATCGCTGGCGTTAACGAGCTCGTCGCGCTGGCTGCGCAATTCCTGCGTCATCTTGTTGAAGGTCTCGCCTAGCTGCGCGAGATCGCCTTCGGATTTGTGCACGGGCACCTGGACATGCAGGTTACCGGTCGAAACCGTATGGGCCGCGTTCATCAGCCGCCGGATCGGCGCCACCAGCGAGTTGGCGAAGTTGAACCCGATCAGCACCGACGCCATCAGGATGGTGAGCGCGATCACCGCGAACATTAGCGCGAACGCGACCTGGATGCCGAGCCGGCGCGACTCGATCTGGGCGTATTCGGCGACGCTGAGCTCGGTCTGCTTGAGCTGGTCCACCACGCGCGGGTCGAGCTGGCGGGCGACATAGAGGAAGAAGGTGTCGTTGAAGGACCTCAGCCTGATCACGGCGGCGACCAGATTCTGGTCGGGCAGGACCGCGATCTCGGGCTCGTTCTCGTTGACGTTCTTCAAGAATTCAGGATTTGGCGGCGCGAAGGCGAGCGGGATGCCGCCGGTTTCCGCCGACAGGATCGGATTGGCGTCCTTGCCCATGATCATCGCGCCCGGCAGGTTTCTGGCCGCCGCCCCCGCCGTCAGGAGCTGCAGGAAGGACTGCCGATCGCGGTCGAACAGCAGCGAGGCGCGCGAGACGTCGTTGGCCATGCCGATGATGTCGCCGCGAATGAGCTGCGCGTGCTCCTGCATGTAGGCGCGCGCGATAATCAGCGAGTTCTGAATGACCTCCTTGGTCGGTCCCGAGAACAGGCGGTCGAGGCCGCGCTCGATGGTGACGTTGGCGACGACCGCAACCAGTACCGCCGGCAGCACCGCGACGATCGAGAACAGGCCGACGATCTGGACATGCAGCCGCGCCGCGGCCCTGCCCCGCCGGCGGGCCTGGATCATCTGCCAGACCTCGCGGATGATGATGCCGACCAGCAGCAGGATGGTCCCAGCGTTGATCAGCAGGAAGGATCTGACGACCTCGGGCGTGGGTTCGATGCTGGTCAGGCCGGTCAGGACGACGAAGGTCAGGAAGGCCGACAGCAGCGCCAGGCCGACCGCAAAAGGTGCCAGCCACCGGCTCAACGACCAGCGCCTGGGCTCTTCGGGTGGGGCCGTGTCAAAGGATGCGGCCGAGGTATCTGCGCTGGTCATTCCGGCAATGGCGATGCTGAAAAACGGGTCCGCGGCGGCGGATACTGATGCATTCGTACCACAATGTTGCCGAATTGCGACAATTCCGCGGCGCCTACGCCGCTGTGGACCGGTGCATCCACAGGGCTGCGGCTCGCTCGAGGGAGCGGGTATGTCGGGCCGACGGCCATCACGCGGAACGGATTGCCGGCTTCAGGGCTTGAAGGCGATGGATCGCTTCTTCCTCGCGATGATGGTTTCAGCCGTCCTGCTGCTGATCGTGGCCACGGACCTCCTGGTCAACGGCCCCGGAATGCAGGAGCCGGCCAATGTCGCCAACATCCTGCCCGCGGCACCAGCCCGGCTTGTGAGATAGGTGCGACGTCCCGCCCCGCCACCGAGCGACCAATTCACGCGAGAACGCGGAACATTTCCGTCATAGTCCGACTTCCGTTCACCGCGGGCCACCCAGTCAGCGCGATTCGGACAGGCTCAGCTCCCGCTTTGGTAGGGAGCTGAGCTACTGTTCGTCGTTGGAACTAGCCTCCGCTGCGGTAGACCTGGATATCCAGATCCCGAATCTTCTTGCGCAGCGTGTTGCGGTTGAGGCCGAGCAGGTCCGCGGCGCGGATTTGGTTGCCGCGGGTAGCGGCCAGAGCGGCCGTGAGCAGCGGCACCTCGATTTCCTTGAGAATGCGGTGATAGAGGCCCGGCGGCGGCATGCCGTTCGGAAACCCCTGGAAGTGCGAGGACAGATAGGCCTCCACGGCCCCGCCGAGATTGTCGACGCCCTGCTGGACCGCTGTGCCCGGGCTGACCGATGGCGGCGCCAGCTCGCCATCGATGACCGAGGACGTGATCACGTCCTGAGGGTAGAGCGCCGCAAGGCGCCGGGCGAGGTTCTCGAGCTCGCGCACATTGCCCGGCCAGCGGTGCTGCTTCAGCCGCTCCAGTGCCAGCGCATCCAGCTTCTTTGGCGGCAGGCCGTCCTTCTCGGCGAGCGCGAAGAAGTGACGCACGAGATCCGGCAGATCTTCGATGCGCTCGCGCAACGGCGGCAGCCGCAGCGGCACGACATTGAGGCGGAAGAACAGGTCTTCCCGGAACAGCCCCTGCTGGATCAGGACGCGCAGATCCTTGTTGGAGGCAGCGACGATGCGCACGTCTGTCTTGATCGGGGTGCGACCGCCGACCGTGGTGTACTCGCCCTGCTGGAGCACGCGCAGAAGACGCGTTTGCGCCTCCATCGGCATGTCGCCGATCTCGTCGAGGAACAGCGTGCCGCCCTCGGCCTGCTCGAAGCGGCCGGAGGCGCGGGTGTTGGCGCCGGTGAAGGCACCGCGCTCATGGCCGAACAATTCCGATTCGATGAGGTCGCGCGGGATCGCCGCCATGTTGACGGCAACGAACGGCCCGTTGCGGCGCTTGCCGTAGTCGTGCAGCGCGCGCGCCACCAGCTCCTTGCCGGTGCCAGATTCGCCCGTGATCATCACAGTCAGATCGGTCTGCATCAGGCGCGCGAGCACGCGGTAGATTTCCTGCATCGCCGGCGAGCGGCCGACCAGCGGGATCGCCTCCATCTCGGCGTCCTCGTCGGGACTGGGCGTGCGCTCCTTCGGCTCGGCGAGCGCGCGGCCGACGATGGCGATCAGCTCTTTCAGGTCGAAAGGCTTCGGCAGGTACTCGTACGCTCCGCGCTCGGAGGCGCGGATCGCCGTCATGAAGGTGTTTTGCGCGCTCATGACGATGACCGGCAGATTCGGCCGCATCTTCTTGATCCGCGGCAACAGGTCGAAGGCGTTCTCGTCCGGCATCACCACGTCGGTGATGACGAGATCGCCCTCCCCCTGGCTGACCCACCGCCACAGCGTGGCGGCATTGCCGGTCAGCCGCACTTCATAGCCGGCGCGGGAAAGTGCCTGATTGAGAACCGTGCGGATGGCGGTGTCGTCATCAGCAACGAGAATGCTACCTGCGGGCATCGTTATTCCTCATTTTGCCCCCTGTGACGCAGGCGACGACTTCCCGGCAGAGTCGGCGTGGCTGCTTTGATCGGCGTGTTTGAGAGACGTCGAGTACATCGGCATCAGCACGCGGAAGGTGGTCTTGCGCGGCTGAGACTCGCATTCGATGATGCCCCCGTGATCACCGATGATTTTCGCGACCAGCGCGAGGCCCAGACCCGAGCCGGTCTGCTTGGTGGTCACGAAGGGATCGAACAGGTTGGGCAGAAGATCGTCCGGCACGCCTGGTCCATTGTCCTTGACGCAGAATTCAAGCGGCAGCGATACCCGGGATTTTTGACCGGGCACTGACAGGCGGACGCCGGGACGGAACGCGGTGGTGAGCTGGATCTCGGCGTCGGGGACGTCGATCAGGGCTTCGGCGGCATTCTTCACCAGGTTGAGGAACACCTGGATGAGCTGGTCCTGGTTGGCCAGAACCGGCGGCAGCGAGGGATCGTAGTCCTCGATGAAGCGGATGTTGCGGGCAAAGCCGGACTGCGCCAGTCGCTTCACGTGATCGAGTACGGAATGGATGTTGACCGGGCCACGCACCACGGGCCGTTCGTCGCCGAACACCTCCATGCGGTCCACCAGCGTCACGATTCGGTCGGCCTCGTCGCAGATCAGCCGAGTCAGCATGCGGTCCTCGGACGAGGCCTGCTGCTCGAGAAGCTGCGCCGCGCCGCGGATGCCGGAGAGCGGATTCTTGATCTCATGCGCAAGCATCGCGGCCAGCGCGATCACCGAGCGCGCGGCACTGCGATGGGTGAGCTGGCGGTCCATCTTGTCGGCGATGGTACGCTCCTGGAGCATCACCACGATATGGCCGGGCCGTTCCGTCAGCGGTGCGACATGGAGGTCGACTTGACGGTCGCCGCCCATGCGCGGCGTGCCGAGGTCGACCTTGTATTCATTGACAGGCGAATTGGAGGAGCGGACCTGATCGATCAGCGCCAGCAAGGGGCTTCCGAACGGCACCAACTCCTTCAGCGACTGCCGCTTCAGGAATTGCGTCGAGATCTCGAAGAAGGCTTCAGTTGCGATGTTGGCGGCGACGATCTTGCCGTCAGGCCCGATCGTGAGCACGGGATTGGGCAAGGCATCGAGGATGGCGTCGCTCTCGGACGAAAGCGGCCGACGATGGTCAGCGGCTGAGCTCATGCGGCAGCGCTCCATGCGAAGTCGTCGAAGGCGTCCTGCAGCGACCGCTGGACAAGGCGCGGGTCCTCCGAGGTGAGGATCGTCTGGCGCCAGGCTCTCAGCTTTTCGGCCGGCGCGCGGCTCGCTTGCGCGGCCACCTCGAGGGCCCAGCCGAGATGTTTTCGTGCATGCTTCAGGCCGATGCGCAGGCCATAGAGCGCGCAGACGCCCTCATAGAGCGTGCGGACATAGTCGAGCTGCTGCTCGAGCGACGGTGCGGCCTCGGCTTCCCCGCCGTTGAGGCGGCGGCCGATCTGGCCGGGCAGCCAGGGCTGGCCTTGCGCGCCGCGTCCGATCATCACCGCATCAGCGCCGGAGGCATCGAGCGCCGCGATCGCCTTGTCGTAAGATGTAATGTCGCCATTGACGACGAGCGGGATGGAGATCGCCTCGCGCACCGCGCGAATTGCGTCCCAGTCGGCTTCGCCCTTGTAGAATTGGGCGCGGGTGCGGCCATGCACGGTCACGAGTTCCACGCCGGCAGCCTCCGCGCGCCGCGCCAGCTCCGGCGCATTGCGGGTGCGCTCGTCCCAGCCAAGTCGCATCTTCAGCGTCACCGGCACCTTCACCGCCGCGATTGTTGCCTCGATCAGGCTGACGGCGTGGTCGAGGTCGCGCATCAAGGCCGAGCCGGACTGGCCGCCGGTGACGTGACGGGCGGGACAGCCCATGTTGATGTCGATGATGTCGGCGCCGCCGGCCTCCGCGATCCGGGCGCCCTCGGCCATCCAGCGCGCCTCGCAGCCGGCAAGCTGTACGACATGAGGGCCGATCCCGGTCGCTTCGCAGCGCAAACGCGACATCGTATGGCCATTGGCGAGATCGTCGCTGGCGGTCATTTCGGACACGACAAGGCCGGCCCCAAGCTCGGCGGCCAGCCGCCGGAACGGCGAGTCGGTCACTCCCGACATCGGCGCCAGGAAAACCGGGGTGGCGACGTCAATATCGCCTATCTTCAACGGCTTAGCGCCGAATGCTTCCGAGCCGGTCACGAAGGTCTCGTTCACAAGACAGGGGCCTCATCGCACCTGTCATGATCTATCTTGCGCACAATTCTTGTGCAGTCAAGCGTCATGCCTACAGTTTAGACAGTTCTTCCAATCTTTCAAGTGCAGTGCAGCAAAATGCGATTTCCCACAACGCAGGGAAACCTCTTTTTTTGCGGCCCTGCCGTGCTAGAGGCATGCCGGCAATCACCCCACTCCCCGACTCTTCACCAGCAATTGAGTAATCGAGCCCTATGGCGAAATCAGAGCGCACTGGAGTCGTTCTCGTCGCAGCCGGTCGCGGACTGCGCGCAGGCGCCGGCGGGCCGAAGCAATACCGCACGATCGGCGGCCAGCCCGTGATCTTTCGAGCCATGGAAGCCTTCAGCCGCCATGCGGATGTGTTCGCGGTGCAGCCGGTGGTCAATCCCGACGACAGCGCGATGTTCACGGCCGCAGTCGCAGGGCTGCGGCACGAGCCGCCGACCAATGGCGGCGCGACCAGGCAGGCTTCCGTGCTCGCCGGTCTTGAGGCACTCGCCAGACACAAGCCGGATATCGTCCTTATCCACGACGCGGCGCGGCCCTTCGTCTCGCAGGCGCTGATCTCCCGTGCAATCGACGCGGCAAGCCGCACCGGTGCGGCGATCCCGGCAATTCCCGTCACCGATACCATCAAGCTCACCGGCGAGGCCGGCGACGTCGAAGGCACGCCGGACCGTACGCGCCTGAGAATCGCCCAGACGCCTCAATCCTTTCGTTTCGACGTCATCCTCGAGGCGCATCGTCGCGCGGCAAGAGAAGGACGCAGCGATTTCACCGACGATGCGGCGATTGCCGAATGGGCGGGATTGACGGTTGCAACCTTTGAAGGCGATGTTGCCAATATGAAGCTCACCACTCCCGAAGACTTCGTGCGCGAGGAAGCGCGCCTGGCCGCCCAGCTCGGCGATATCAGGACGGGCACGGGCTATGACGTGCATGCCTTTGGCGAAGGCGACCACGTCATGATCTGCGGCGTCCGTGTGCCGCACACCAGGGGGTTTCTGGCCCATTCCGACGGCGATGTCGGCCTGCATGCGCTGGTCGACGCGATCCTCGGAGCACTGGCCGACGGCGACATCGGCTCGCACTTCCCGCCGAGCGATCCGAAGTGGAAGGGCGCCTCCTCCGACCAGTTCCTGAAATACGCCATCGACCGCGTCTCGCAGCGCGGCGGCCGCGTCGCCAATCTCGAGGTGACGCTGATCTGCGAACGGCCGAAGATCGGCCCGTTGCGCGACACCATGCGGGCGCGCATCGCCGAGATCTCGGGCGTCGACATCTCCCGCATTGCCGTGAAAGCGACGACCAGCGAGCGGCTCGGCTTCACCGGCCGCGAGGAAGGCATCGCGGCGACCGCGAGCGCCACCATCCGCCTGCCCTGGAGCATCTAGGCCATGGGCGGCAGCGACGCACGCGCCCTCTCCCGCTCGCTGCTCGATCTGTGCCGGATGCGCAAGCTGACGATCGCGACCGCGGAATCCTGTACCGGCGGCCTCGTCGCCGGCGCCCTAACCGACATCCCCGGCTCTTCCGATGTGATCGACCGCGGCTTCGTTACCTATTCCAACGACGCCAAGCGCGCGATGCTCGGCGTCGAGGCGGGCACGCTGGCGAATTTCGGCGCGGTCAGCAAGGAGACCGCGACTGCGATGGCAGTCGGTGCGCTGGAGCGCGCTGGCGTCGATCTCGCGGTCGCCATCACCGGGATTGCCGGCCCCGGCGGCGCCACGCCCGGGAAGCCGGTCGGGCTCGTGCATTTCGCTGCCGCCGCGCGGGACGGCCGGATCATTCATCGCGAGCACCGCTTCGGCGCCATCGGCCGCAGCGCCGTGCGGCTGCGCTCGGTGGTCGAGGCACTGCGTATGCTGATGGATCTCGCGCGCGGCCCGCAGGCCCAGGTCAAGCCGCGCCGCGAAGCCGTAAGCCGGCTGCGCCCGCGCGTCGCCCGCTCGCCACGGCGGCATGCGGTGAAGCGCCGGCGACCGCCGCGCGGGTAAGGCACGGCTCACGCAGCCGCCAGCAGCGTGCTCGCGTGATCGAGCACGCGCTGCTTGACGGCATCGGTATCGGACGGGTTCACCGTCGCGCTGACGGTCAACTCCACGACGGGTGCGGTGGAGTTTGCGACATCGATCACCTTGGACACATGGACTGCCGGATTGACCCGCGTGTCGATGCGCGGATCTTCGCGCAACGCCTTCAGGATCTGGCCGGCCAATGTATTGGCCGTCCCGGCCCTGACCGGGAAGGTCACCTTGATCTCGCCTGTGCCGGGATAGGCGCTGTGGTTTATGATGGCTGCGCCCCAGACCTGTCCGTTCGGCAGCAGGATCTGCGTGTTGTCTGGCGCGACCAGCTCGGTCATGAACAGCGACAGCGATCTCACCTTCCCCGCCTTGCCGGCGACCTCGACGTCATCGCCGATGCGAAAGGGACGAAACAGCAGCAGCATCACGCCGGCGGCGAGATTGGAGAGTGTGCCCTGCAAGGCGAGGCCAATGGCGAGTGATGTCGCGCCCAGCACGGCGACGAGACTCGCGGTCTGGATGCCGAAGAGCTGAAGCACGGCAATGCCGACCACCGCGAGCACGCCGTAGCGCGCGACGCTGGCCACGAACAACGTCACCAGCGGATCGACCCGGTGCGTGACGCTCAGCATCCGGGTGAGGAAGCGTTGCAATGCGCCGGACAGATACCAGCCGATCGCAAGCAGCAGGATCGCATAAAGCACGTTCAGCCCGTACAGGACGAGCGACGCCTTCAACGTGTCGAAATTGATGGTCATGGCGGCTCCATCCGGAACAATCGGTTGAGAACTCGCAACGCCCTGAAATGATCCCCCCGGCAGCCTGCCAAAGCATCGAACGAAGAGACGCCGGACATCTATTCCGCGAGAAGCAGTATCGGGCTCGGAACGCAACCGGCTCGGATTCCACGCTCCCACAGCGGCGGCGATCATTGTCCCGTCTGTTTGATCCGATGCAGGACGGGAAGCTTTTGCTCGATCGCCTTCGCAAGCACCGTGCCCGTGGTGCGGCCAAGCTCCTTGGCGATGATCGCGACCGGTTTAGTGCCTGCGAGTGTCCTGAGCTTGCTCAGATCTTCCGCACTCCAGGACTGCTTCCAACGTCCCATGTCCCCTTGGTCCTGCCCATACATTCCCCCATCCACCGATTCGTATTTTAGTTGAACAGTCCATGAAATGCAGCTTCACCGGTGTGCCGCTCGCGGCAAGGGGTGTTCCGTCAGGACGCCGCGCTTTGGCACAAACTGCACTTGTCGCCGCCCATGGCGCACAGTTTGAATGTGGGGTTGCGCGCGGGAGGCGCCTTGGAAGCCACAATGTGTGCGGGAACGCGAACGCGCGTCTGCATCAACCTCGTAACCGCCGCTGTCGTCAACAAGACGAATTGACGTGGAGTTGTCTCGGTTAGGACGGTGCGAGCTTGGGCCGACCGTAGATCGCATCGGCCCGTTTTTCGAACGCGGCGGAAAAGCGCGCGAACGCGGTATCGAACATCGAGCCCATCAGCATCGCGAGCATGCGGCTCTTGAACTGATAGGACAGGAAAAAGCCGACGTCGCAGACGCCATCACCCTTCGGCTCGAACGTCCAGCGATTTTCGAGATTGCTGAACGGCCCTCGCAGATATTCGACGAGGATTTTCAGGTTGGCGCGGTCGAGCGTCACGCGGCTGGTGAAGGATTCCTTGACCAGCTTGAACGACACCGTCATGTCGGCGACCAGCACCTCCGTCCCGTCGGGCTTGGCCATCCGCTGGCGCACCTTCAGCGCGCTGCACAGCGGCACGAATTCCGGATAGCGCTCGACATCGGCGACCAGATCAAACATCTCGGACGCACTGTGGTTGACGCGGTGCTTGCTCGACACTCGATGCATTGAACGTCAGCGGGCTGTTGCGGCCCGGGCTGCCTTCAGTCTTGCAAAATCCTCGCCGGCATGATGCGACGAACGGGTGAGCGGGCTCGCCGACACCATCAAGAAGCCCTTGGTGTAGGCGACCTTTTCGTAGGACGAAAACTCGTCCGGCGGCACGTAGCGCATCACCGCGTGATGCTTCCGGGTCGGCTGCAGATACTGGCCGATGGTCAGGAAGTCGACGTCCGCGGAGCGCAGATCGTCCATCACCTGCTGCACCTCGTGACGCTCCTCGCCGAGGCCCACCATGATGCCGGATTTGGTGAAGATCGCCGGATCGATCTCCTTGACCCGCTGCAACAGCCGGATCGAATGGAAGTAGCGCGCGCCGGGCCGCACCGTGAGGTAGCGCGACGGCACGGTCTCGAGATTGTGGTTGAAGACATCGGGCTTGGCCGCCACGACAACCTCGAGCGCCCCCTCCTTGCGCAGGAAGTCGGGCGTCAGGATCTCGATCGTGGTCGACGGACAGGCGGCGCGGATGGCGCGGATGGTCTGGGCAAAATGCTCGGCGCCGCCATCGACAAGATCGTCGCGGTCGACAGAGGTGATGACGACGTGGGCGAGGCCCAGCTTGGCCACTGCCTCGGCGACGTTCTGCGGCTCGGCTCCATCCAGCGCGTTGGGCAGGCCGGTCTTGACGTTGCAGAAGGCGCAGGCGCGGGTGCAGGTATCACCCATGATCATGAAGGTCGCGTGCTTTTTGTCCCAGCACTCGCCGATGTTCGGGCAACCCGCCTCCTCGCACACCGTGTGCAGGCCATTCGCCCGCACGATGTTGCGGGTGTCGGCATAGCCGCGGGTGTTGGGCGCGCGCACGCGAATCCAGTCCGGCTTCGGCGGCGAAGCGGAATCGGGCCGGTTCACCTTTTCAGGATGGCGCGGGCGCAGCGGGTTCGAGATGGTATCGACGATAACGACCATGGGATGTCCGGTCTGTTCAGGTCCTACCTAGTCGGTATCGCATGGCATCGCAACCCGGCTCGCCCTGCTTCAGGGAACATGGCAGATATGGGGAATATCCTGCTCTGTTCTCAAGCGATTCTCACCTCGAATGGCTCCAAGAAGACTACCAAGATCGAACGCATCCACGCCCCGCCTCGGCAAGCCGCTGAAGCGTGGCTTCTTCGGCCGCAGCGTCCATGAGGTCGCTCCCGACCTGATCGGCGCGACCCTGCTGGTCGGGGGCGTCGGCGGGACAATCGTCGAGGTAGAGGCCTATCATCATACCGACCCGGCGGCGCACTCCTATCGCGGGCCAACGCCGCGGAACAGGGTGATGTTCGGCCCGCCGGGCTTTGCCTATGTCTACCGCTCCTACGGCATCCATTGGTGCGTGAATTTCGTCTGCGAGGAGGAAGGCTCGGCCAGCGCGGTCCTGATCCGCGCACTAGAGCCGACACACGGGATCGCCGCGATGCGCCGCCGCCGCCATCTCGACGACGTGCACGCGCTGTGCTCGGGCCCGGGCAAACTGACGGAAGCGCTCGGCGTCACCATCGACCACAACGCCCTGCCGCTGGACCGGCCGCCGATCGCGCTGCATGCGCGGACCGAGGACGTCGAGGTCGCGGCCGGCATTCGCATCGGCATCACCAAGGCGGTCGAACTGCCCTGGCGTTACGGCGTCAAGGGGTCGAAGTTTCTGAGCAAGCCGTTTCCGAAGTAAACCGTCATTCCGGGGCGATGCACAGTATGGACCCCGGAATGACGGAAGCCTCACGATACCTGCTTCAAACGCTCCAGCGCCTCGAGCAGTTTCGCCTTGCGCGCGATCGCTGTCTCGAGCTTTTCGCGCTCCTCCTCGACGACCTCTTCCGCCGCGTTGGCGACGAATTTCTCGTTCGCCAGCTTGGACTCGGCGCGCCTGATGTCGGCGTCCGCTTTCGCGATCTCCTTGTCGAGACGCGCGCGCTCTGCGGCGAGATCCACCACGCCCTTCAGCGGCAGGGCTGCGACTTCGCCGCGCACCAGGATCTGGACGGCGCCGTCGGGCGCACGATCGGCGAAGGAGATGTCCGACAGCCGCGCCATACGCTTGATCACGTCGGTCCAGCGCGGCGCGCGCTCTTTCGTCCCGGCGGATGCACCGGCGAGCAGCAGTGCCGTCAGCGTCGCCGGCGGGATGTTCATCTCGGCGCGCACCGAGCGGATCTGCGTGACGAGGTCGATCACCCAGCCGATCTCGGCCTCGGCCGCAGGATCGGTGAAGTCAGCATGATCGAAGATCGGCATAATGAGAGCCGGCGAGATGAGCGGATCGGTCGGCCCGGCGGCCGCCGCGAGCATTGCAAGCTGCTCCGGGGTCGGTTCGGCCGGTTTCAGCGGCCACGGCGCGAGCGCCAGCAAGACCTCGCGCTTGGCGGTCACCTCCCACAGCTCCTCGGTGATGAAGGGCATGAAGGGGTGCAGCAGCTTCAGGATCTCGTCGCGCGCCCAAGCGACCATGGCGCGGGTCTCGGCCTTGGCGGGGCCATCCGGGCCAAGCAGCACGGGCTTTGCAAGCTCGACATACCAGTCGCAATAGACGTTCCAGACAAAGCGGTAGATCGCGCCGGCGGCATCGTTGAAGCGATAAGCCTCGATCGCTTCGGTCACTTCGCGCGTGGTGTGCGCGGTCTCATGCGCGATCCAGCGGTTCAGCGTTTCCTTCGCTTTCGCCGGCTCGAAGCCATCGGGCACGGTGCAGTGATTCATCTCGGCGAAACGGCAGGCGTTCCAGAGCTTCGTCGCGAAATTGCGGTAGCCCTCGACGCGGCTGGTCGCGAGCTTGATGTCGCGGCCCTGCGCTGCCATCGCGGCCAGCGTGAAGCGGAGCGCATCCGCGCCGTACTCATCGATCAGGTGCAGGGGATCGATAACGTTGCCCTTAGACTTCGACATCTTCGCGCCCCTCTCGTCGCGGACGAGAGCGTGGATGTAGACCGTCGAGAACGGCACCTCCTTCATGAAGTGCAGGCCCATCATCATCATGCGAGCGACCCAGAAGAAGATGATGTCGAAACCGGTCACCAGCGCGTTGGTCGGGTAGTAGCGCTTCACCTCAGGCGCATCTTCGGGCCAGCCGAGCGTCGAGAACGGCCACAGCGCCGAGGAGAACCAAGTGTCGAGCACGTCCTCGTCGCGGGTGATGAAGCCCTCGCGCTTGTTGCGGTCGAGCGCCATCTCGCGGCCCTGCTCGGCCGTAATCACCTCCTGCTCGACGTAATAGCCGAGTGCGTGGCTGACGGCCTCCTCCTCGGTCTCGGCGACGAAGACCTTGCCGTCTGGCCCGTACCAGGCCGGGATCTGGTGACCCCACCAGAGCTGGCGCGAGATGCACCAGGGCTGGATGTTCTCCATCCATTCGAAATAGGTCTTTTCCCAGTTCTTCGGCACAAACGTCGTTTTGCCCGAACGCACCGCCGCGATCGCGGGGCTCGCGAGCGTCTTCGCATCGACGTACCACTGGTCGGTCAGATAGGGCTCGATCACGGTGCCGGAGCGATCGCCATGCGGGACCATGTGGGTGTGCGGCTCGATGCGCTCGATGAACCCGAACGTCTCCAGCCGCTCGACGATGCGCTTGCGCGCGGCGAAGCGTTCGACCTTGTGAAACTCCTCGGCGAACTGTGATGCGCCTTCGGGCAGGTCGCGCAGATAGTCCTCGTTGCCGAGAAGATCGAGGCAGCCTTCCTTGTCGAGCACGCTGATCTGGCGCAGCCCATGGCGCCTGCCGACCTCGAAGTCGTTGAAGTCATGCGCCGGCGTCACCTTCACCGCGCCGGAGCCCTTTTCCGGATCGGAATACTCGTCGGCGACGATTTGAACCTTGCGACCGACCAGCGGCAGGATGACGTGCTTGCCGACCAGCTTCCGGTAGCGCTCGTCCTCGGGATGCACTGCGACGCCGGTATCGCCGAGCATGGTTTCAGGACGCGTGGTGGCGACGACGATGAAGCTCGAGGGATCGTCCGGGCTGAATGTCTTGCTTTCAATCGGATAGCGCAGATACCAAAGGCTGCCCTTGACCTCGACCTGCTGCACTTCGAGATCGGAGATCGCGGTGAGCAGCTTGGTGTCCCAGTTCACCAGCCGCTTGTCCTTGTAGATCAGGCCATCGCGGTGCAGCTCGACGAACACCTTGACGACGGCTTTCGACAGGCCCTCGTCCATGGTGAAGCGCTCGCGCGACCAGTCGCAGGAGGCGCCGAGCCGCTTGAGCTGATTGATGATGGTGTCGCCGCTCTCGGCCTTCCACTCCCAGACCCGCTCCAGGAATTTCTCGCGGCCCATCTCGCGGCGGCCGGGCTCCTGGCGCTCCATCAACTGCCGCTCGACCACCATCTGGGTCGCGATGCCGGCATGATCGGTCCCAGGCTGCCAGAGCACGTCACGTCCGCGCATTCGCTCGAAACGGCACAGGATGTCCTGGAGCGTGTTGTTGAGTGCGTGGCCCATGTGCAGCGATCCCGTCACGTTCGGTGGGGGGATCACGATGGTGAAGGGCGCCGCATTGCGACGGTCGGGGCGGCCGGCCTTGAACGCAAGGCTGTCCTCCCAGACGACGGACATGCGGGTTTCGATATCGGCGGGCTGGTAGTTTTTCTCGATCATGGGGCTGCTAGAAAGCCGCGCGCGGGGTTCAAGTCAACGGAAAGCTCAGCGACAAAAGAGCTTTCCGGCCCGCCAGACAGACCAGATAGGACACGAAAGCAGGGCTTTATCGGGGCCGGGCGGCTCGGTCTCACCGGCCGCCGCGCGAGACCCTCTCGATTTCCGCCTTCACGATGCGTTCAACGAGGCCCGGCAGATTGTCGTCGAGCCAGGACTTCAGCATCGGCCGCAGCATTTCCTTGACCAGATCCTCCAGCGTCCGCGCATTGCTGCTAAGCACCGTGTGAGCCAAGGAATTGAAGGCTGATTCGACTGCGGAAACCGTCGATTGCGCCAGGATCGGCTGCTGTGGCGGTAGCGGCGGGGCGTCGAAATCCACGGGTGCATATGACGGCGGCGGCGCGGACTGACTGGGTGGCACCGCTTCGGCGAACTCGAGGTCGTCGCGCGGCTCGACCTTGCGGAAGCTCGGCGGCGCAGGCGGCGTCGGCTCGACGGCCATCTCGTCGGTTAGTTCGAGCACATCGGCTTCAGGCTCGGGCTCCGGTTCCCGCACCTCGGGTGCAGGTGTCGCCTCGTCCAACCCGGCCAGGAGAGCGTCGATGTCGTCTTGGCTGTTGGATGCCGCGGGCGCAGGCGCGGGAGTTGGTGCCGGTTTGGCGGCCGGCGGCGGCGCGGCTTTTTCGACCGCGGGCTTTGCGGACGCGATCTTGGTGGGGGGAATGTCGTTCACGACCTGCGGCTTTGCCGCAGGTGCGGCGGGCGCAGCAGCTTTCTCCGGTTTGGCAGCTTCCGTCGGCGGCGGCTTGGCCTCGTCGTCGGCAATGATGCGCCGGATCGAGGCCAGAATCTCCTCCATCGAGGGTTCTGAGACCTTTGCAGGCTGCGTCATCTCCGACTCCACATCATCAACGCCCTCGCATGCGTTGTTTTACACCAAGCACGACAGGATTGGCCGGTTCCGCGAAAAGCAGTCCGACATTTTCGTCGTGACGGCCTGACTTGTCCCCAGTTCACGGCTCAACGTGCGGCGGTGCGCCCCTGCCCCCGGCACCAAAGCTTTACGCAAACGACATCGCATGCAGGGCGAATCGCTCCGCAGCTTCCTTCAAAGGCTATGTCAGGGATTTTGATGATTGCAAGCAAACCGCCGATTGGCCTCGCCCTTTTGCGAGGCCAATCTCATTGCGGCAATCAGCGTCCGTCGGGCGTGCGCACGCCGGCCCAGCTATCGCGGACCTGATGGTAGTGCACGCTGGGATCGTAGGTCGTGGTGGCGAGACCGAGCACCTGCGGCGACAGGCGGCCGACCGAGCTCAGCACGGAGTAGGACGCAACCACGCGATCATGCTGCGCGGTGACCAGCGCGACGCGGGCATTGACGAGCGCCTGCTGCGCGTTGAGCACGTCGAGCGTGGTGCGCTGTCCGGCCTTGGCTTCCTCGCGCACACCGTTCAGCGCGATCTCGGAGGCCGTGACCTGCGCTTGCGCCGAGGCGACCTGCGCCTTGCCGGCCTGCAACTGTCCCCACGACTGCACGACGTTGGCGCGGGTCTGGTCGCGGGTCGTTTCGAGATTGAGACGCTGCTGCGCCAGGTTTTCCTTGGATTGACGGATCAGCGCATATTCAGCACCGCCCTGATAGATGGGTGCGGAAACCTGCGCGACCGCCGAGGCACCGAACGAGCGGAAGATCGTCAAGGTCTGCTCGTATGACTGCGTCGCCGCGACCTGGAAATTGATCGTCGGCAGCAGCGCGCCTTCGTTGATCTTCACCTGGAGATAATTGACGTCGATGCCGTACATGGCGGCGGTGACGTTGGGGTTCTCGACCAGGCTGAGACTCACAGAGGAAGCCAGCGTTGCCGGCAGGAAGCGATCGACCGGCGAGCCTGGCGCGAGGTTTTCCGGCTCGTTGCCGATGATGCGGCGGAAGTTGGCGCGGGTCGTGACCAGGTTCGATTCGGCCTGCAGCGCCTGCGTCTTGCCGGCGGCGAGCTGGGCCTCGGATTGCGCGACGTCGGTGCGGGTCACCTCACCGACGTTGAAGCGGTCGCGCGTCTGCTTGAGCGTCTGCTCGAGCACGCGCACGTTGCTGCGCTGGACTTCCAGCGTCGCCGAATCGCGCAGGTAGTCCATGTAAGTGGTCGCGGCCGAGAGTAGAACGCTCTGCTCCATCACACGCAGCGCCTCGCGCGCGCCCGAGACCTGGCTCTCGGCGGCACGCGTCCTGTTGGCGGTCTGGTTGCCGTTGAACAGGTTCTGCGTCACCGTCACGCCGGCGCTGCGCGGCGCATTCACGCCGTGGTTTTCGGTCCTCACGAGCGTCGTCGGTGAGCCCCCGGAGGTAATATTCGTATCCGTGTATTGAACGCCGACGCTTGCGGTCAGTGCGACCTTGGGGCGATAGCCCGATAGCGCCTGCGGCACGTTTTCGTCGGTCGAGCGCACCTGGGCACGCTGTGCGTTGAGCTGCGGGTTGTTCTGATAGGCGCGAACCAGCGCAGCCTCGATCGTGTCCGCCAAGGCAGGCGTCGGCCCGGCAAGCGCCGTCAGCAGGACCGAAACCGCAGCTCCGGTGAAGAGCTTCACCCCATGCATCCCTTAAATTCCGTTTCATCTCACGCCAGGTTCGTGCCCGCGAACCTGGTTACCGTATCCGAGTGGAGTCGTTGCCCCTGGGCAACATAGGACGCGGTTAAGCGCAACGGAACTACCTCGAGGCAGTTCTCAGCCGAAACTCTTCACGTGCAGCTTCCCGGCCACACTTCTGATTCAGAACGGTATTTTAACGGGTTATCGGCGGTCAGAAGACGAAGGCGGCGGCCCGTTCCAGCCCGGGAAGGACCGGGGCGGAGGCATCGAACAGCGTCCGATGACCGAAATCGCCGTGAGAATGGGTCACGATCATGGCCCGAGGCGGCTTCGATTCGGCGGAGACCCCGACCAAGCGCCCGCCGTCCTTGAGCTGGGCAAGTAACCCTTCCGGCGTCACCTCGGTGGCACCGTTGAGGATGATCACGTCATAGGGGGCTGCCGTCGCGTCCCCCTCGGTGCAGGCCGCAGCCTCGCAGGTGACATTGGCGAGCCCGAGCTTGGCAATGATGTCCTTGGCCTTCGCAGCAAGTGCCGAATCGCATTCCGTCGCAGTGACCTGTCGTGCAAACTTCGCGATCAGCGCGGCCAGATATCCGCTCGCACAGCCGACGACGAGCACGTTGTCGCCCTCCCCAATCTGGGCGGCCTGAAGCAGCTTGCCGGTCAGTGCCGGCTTGATCAGGAACCGCTTGGCGGCCCCCTCGCTCACATCGAGATCGAGGTCGAGATAGGCCAAGGCCTGCCGGCCGGCCGGCACGAAGACCTCTCGGGGAACCGTGAGCATGGCATCGAGAATGCGGCGATCGGTGACGTCATTGGTGCGCACCTGGCCATCGACCATTTTTTGGCGCGCGGTCGAAAAACCGGACATTTGGGACCCTGAAATGCGGATGATGCCGCGGACGAAAGTTGGCGGCATCTTTGGAACAAGCTCCGCGAAAACGCAACACGGGCGTTGGCCCGGAACAGCCGCGGTGGCATCCCGGTGCCCGTCACCGCGAAACGATCCAAGCAGGTCTATTCGATTGCGACCGCGAGCCGGGCAATCAGCGCCGCAACCTCGTCGAGCCGCACCGAATCGGGCGCGTTGACGGCACGCGCTAGCCGCGCCAGGCATTCATCGTCACTGAGCTCCGGAACGTCCGCCGGCAGAATCGAGGGGGCCACACGGGTATGGTCGACCTGGGCGTCTGGCATAGGAATCAGCTCCACAAGGGTCAGGCCTCTGGAACCTCGGTTTGAATTGGGCCGATTTGGCGTCCTCGCCATGGCACGACGATGCGACGTCACACACAAGGGCTTGAAACGAGTTTACGTCGGATGCGCACCAGCGCACGCTTGCGGGCCTACTACAGCGAGATCGCGTAGCGGATCCGAAGGTAACCGTAATCCATTGAGATTGTGCGGAAAATTGGCTCCCCGGGCTGGATTCGAACCAGCGACCATCCGATTAACAGTCGGATGCTCTACCGCTGAGCTACCGAGGAAAAGGGCGAACCGGCGTTCGCGCGCGGCTGCGTATAACAAAGCCGCTTGCGCTTGCAAAGGACGAATTCGTCATCTTCCGCAAGCGCGTCGAGGAAAGCCCTGAAGGAGCCTTCAGCCCCCTCCTCCCGGCCATCGGGCGAACTACCGCCTGTTCTTATCGATCGGCAATCACCGCAGCAATGAGCGGGCATTCATAAATCTGCGGCGTTTGTCTTCCCGGCGAGTGCGCTTCAAAACGTGGACGTACAGGTCCGCGTCCTCACGGCCCACTTCGCACCAGCCTTTCCCTCGTGCCGAATCCTGACGAACCGCGCCGCAATTTCGTGCGACCGCTGAGCGATATGATTTCGATCCTTGACAAATATGCGTCAGCATTCCGTCCCTCAACAGCATATCCGCAGCATATCCACAGCCACGGTCCGGCAGATTTGTGCAGGCATCGCAAACTACTTGCTGCGCACAAACCCACAGGCCGCGCTCAGCCGCCCCGCATTGGCTGGGCGTCGCATGAAGAG
>NZ_JALGCN010000022.1:0-134498 GCF_038085055.1 Bradyrhizobium sp. ISRA442 | reverse complement strand
CGGGGCAGACCGCATCCTCGCTGGTTGCGGGTGCGCTGCACATCTCGACCGGTGCGAACTCGGATCTGTCGATCACCGGCTCGGGCAACGCGTTGTCCGCGCTCGGCCTGACCGGTTCGACCGGCACCGGCACCGCCTTTACGGCGAGCCGCGCCGCAGCCCCCGGCAGCATCTCGGGCAAGACCTTGACCTTCACCTCCTTCAACGGCGGCACGGCGGTCAACGTCACCTTCGGCGACGGCACCAATGGCACGGTCAAGACGCTCGATCAGCTCAACACGGCGCTGCAGGCCAACAACCTGACCGCCACGATCGACGCCAACGGCCTGCTCACGGTCTCGGCGACCAACGACTACGCGTCTTCGACGATCGGATCTGCCGTCGCTGGTGGTGCAATCGGCGGCACGATTACGTCCACCCTGACCTGGACCAATGCGACCACGCCGACTGTTGACCCAGTTGCCCAGGCGACCCGCTCCAACCTGGTTGCCCAGTACAACAACATCATGACGCAGATCGACACGACGTCGGTCGACTCGTCCTTCAACGGCGTCAACCTGCTCAACGGTGATCAGCTCAAGCTGGTGTTCGACGAGACCGGCAAGTCGAGCTTGAACATCACCGGCGTGACCTTCAACTCGAAGGGGCTGGGTCTGGCCGGCTTGGTGCAGGGTGTCGATTTCATTGACAACTCCGCGACGAACAGGGTGCTGGCCAACCTGAATGCGGCGTCGAGCACGCTGCGTTCGGAAGCCTCCACGCTGGGTTCGAACCTGTCGGTCGTGCAGGTGCGTCAGGACTTCAACAAGAACCTGATCAACGTGCTACAGACTGGTTCGTCCAACCTGACGCTGGCGGATACCAATGAGGAAGCGGCCAACAGCCAGGCGCTGTCGACCCGCCAGTCGATCGCGGTCTCCGCGCTGTCGCTGGCCAACCAGTCGCAGCAGAGCGTGCTTCAGCTCCTGCGCTAGTAACCAGCGGAAATCACAAGACAAAAGAGAGCGGCGGGGCTTCGGCCCCGCCGCTTTTTTGTTGCCGTCAGAGCCTTGCAGATCCGCATCTTGCGGCGGGGAAGGGCGCTAACCCGGCATTAACCCTATCCCTTAAGTCGCCGTTAACCATACTTTAAAGGACAGCCCCTAGAACTGGACCAAAGCCCGCTTTCCAGATCGGCGAGCCCGATTCGTATCCGGTTCAAAAGGAAGACCCGCCAATGTCCAACATCGTTCTCTCGGCGTCAGTTCGTCAGAACCTGTTGTCGCTGCAATCGACGGCCGACCTGCTGGCGACGACGCAGCAGCGCCTGGCAACCGGCAAGAAGGTCAATACGGCGCTGGACAACCCGACCAACTTCTTCACCGCGCAGGGGCTGGACAATCGGGCGAGCGACATCAGCAATCTGCTCGACGGCATTAACAACGGCGTGCAGGTGCTGCAGGCAGCCAACACCGGCATCACCTCGCTACAGAAGCTGATCGACAGCGCGAAGTCGATCGCCAACCAGGCGCTGCAGACGACCGTTGGCTACTCGACCAAGTCGAATATCTCGACCACGATCCCCGGCGCGACGCCAGCTGACCTGCGCGGCACCACGAGCTATACGAATGCGTCGGCGACCGGCAATGTCGTCACCAACGGTACCGCTGGCGGTACGACTCCGATCACCACCGCGACCACGCTGGGGGGCATTTCGCAGTCCCTGGTCGGCACGGCTGCCCCGGACGGTGCCGGCACTCCTGCCAGCCTTGCGACGGGCCTCACCCTGCTTGGTACGCCCAGCGCGAGCACCATCGCGGCGAACGGTGCGCCGTCGGACGGTGACGTGCTGGTCGTCGACGGCAAGACGATTACGTTCAGAGCTGGCGCCACGCCGACAGCGGCCACCGTCCCCGCGGGCTCTGGCTTGAGCGGCAATATCGTCACCGACGGCAATGGCAACTCGACCGTTTACCTCGGGACAAACGCCAGCCCGACCGCCACCGTTCAGGATGTGATGAATGCGATCGACCTCGCGAGCGGCGTTCAGAAGGCAGCCATCTCGGCAGGTCTTGCCACCCTGTCGAACTCGTCGGGCACCAACGCCTCCATCGCCGGCGGTGCTCTCACCCTCACCACCGGCACGGGTGCCGACCTCAGCATCACCGGCAAGTCCGATTTCCTGAAGGCACTCGGTCTAACGACCGCGACCGGCTCCGGTAATGTCACTGTTACCAAGGCGCGTCTGACCACCCCGGCGACGCTGGGCACGCTTGTTAACGACGGCTCCACGCTGAACGTGGACGGCAAGACGATCACGTTCAAGAACGCGGCGGTCCCTGCCGCCGCTCCGTCGGGCTCCGCCAAGGTGGGCAACATAGTGACGGACAGCAGCGGCAACTCCGTCGTCTATCTCCAGGGCGCAAACATTCAGGATACGCTCAACGCGATCGATCTCGCGACGGGTGCCGGTACCATCAGCGCGGGGGCCGTGGTGGCCGCGAGCGGTTCGTCGCTCTCCTCGGTCGTCAATGGTGCTCTCAAGATCAGCACCGGCACCTCGGCGGATCTATCGATCACCGGAACGGGCAACGCGCTGTCCGCGTTTGGGCTGACCGGTTCGACCGGCACCGGCACCGCCTTCACCGCGAGTCGCTCGCCGGGGGCCGGCAGCATCTCAGGCAAGACCTTGACCTTCACCGCCTTCAACGGAGGCACGCCGGTCAACGTCACCTTCGGTGATGGAACCAACGGCACGGTCAAGACGCTTGATCAGCTCAACTCTCAGCTTCAGGCAAACCATCTGACGGCGACGATCGACGCCAATGGCGTGCTCACGATCACCACGGTCAACGAGTACGCCTCTTCAACGCTCGGCTCGTCGACTGCCGGCGGCGTGGTCGGCGGCACGATCACGGGCGTGGTCTCCTTCACCACCGCGCAACCGCCGATCCAGGATCCGGTCGCGCAGACGGCGCGTTCGAATCTGGTCAACCAGTTCAACAACATCCTGGCGCAGATCGATACGACGTCGCAGGACGCCTCCTTCAACGGCGTCAACCTGCTCAACGGCGATACGCTGAAGCTTATCTTCAACGAGACCGGCAGCTCGACGCTCAGCATCAACGGCGTGGTGTTCAACGCGGCGGGACTCGGCCTCAGCAATCTCGTCAACGGCGTCGACTTCATCGACAACGGTGCGACCAACAGGGTGCTCGCCAGCCTCAACGCTGCTTCGAGCACGCTGCGGTCGGAAGGCTCCGCCCTCGGTTCGAACCTCTCGATCGTGCAGGTGCGCCAGGACTTCTCCAAGAACCTGATCAACGTGCTGCAGACCGGCTCGTCCAACCTGACGCTCGCCGACACAAACGAGGAAGCGGCCAACAGCCAGGCGCTGTCGACCCGCCAGTCGATCGCGGTCTCCGCGCTGTCGCTCGCCAACCAGTCGCAGCAGAGCGTACTGCAGCTCCTCCGCTAAGCGCGACGCTGGCGACCGCAGTGAAGAGAATGGCGGCGAGGCTGATGCCTCGCCGTTCTTTTGATTGAGATTCATAACGCTCGATTAGTCGAAATCGGCGCATGATGGACGCTAGCGTTTACAGTGCACGCACGCGCGTTTAGCCTTGAGGTGAGGAAGACTCCGCGACCCGTAATTGTCCGGAGCCCGTTCGCACTCTCACGTAAGCAAATCTTAAGCGGTGCTGCCTAGGGTTGGGAAAGAAATCCTTAAGTCTGTTCAACGGACTAGGAAACCTCCAAGGTGTGATTGATGTCGAATTCTGCTGCCTCGGCTTACGCGCGCGTTGCAACGACCACCGCATCTCCTCGCGACATTGAGGCGCAGACCCTGCTCAAGGCAGCGAACAAGCTGCAGGACGCCGTCAACAGCGCCGATCCGCTCAGCGAGCAGACCAAGCAGGCACTGCTGTTCAACCGCAAGCTCTGGACGATCTTCCTGAGCGAAGCGATGCGTGACACCAATCCGCAGCCGCTCGACGTCCGGCAGAAGATCGCCAACATCAGCGTGTTCGTGCTGAGCCAGACCGCTGCGCTGCAGATGAGCCCGCAGTTCGATCACTTCCGTCCGCTGATCGAGATCAACAGGAATATCGCCGCCGGTCTGTCCGGCCGGCCGTGATGGTCAACATCATGAGCATCCCGTCGACCGCCGTCATCGCAGGCCAAGCTCGATGCCCGAGCGTCAGGCGCTGAGATCGGTATTGAGCGGACGCGAGGGCTCGGACTTCAGATCCAGTGCGTGGAAATAGGCGCGCCGGCGCAGCATCGCCTCGTCGGGAAACTGGTTGACCACCGCGTCGGTCTTGTCGTTGACGACCTGGAAGACAAAGGACGCCGCCGCCTGGTCGAACACGACCTGGCGCGAGATGTTCTCGTTGTTCTGCAAATCATTGCGCACGGCCGCGCTGGTATCGCTCGCGGCCACCGTCTGGCTGACGGGCAAATCGGTCTGCACGGCGTCGTTCGCCGCCGCATTCGACGTCGTTACGATTGGCGCGGGGGCCGGTATCCCCACCGGCCTGATGCTGAAATCTGTACTCATGGCAGCCTCCTGGTTGCCTGGTCTGAGTCAAATCCCAACCCCTCTAATCGCGCAACCATGAAACATCAGGATTGAAGGTCGGGTTACGAAACGTGCCTAACCGCGCGGCGATATCGCCGCGCGGTTTTTCGTAAAATTGCAGGTAGCTTTCGCGTGCGCTCAGAGCGACCGGCTGACCGCGAGGGGAGTGATGTGGCGCGGGCCGGGAGCGGCGCGGCGTCCCGCCGCCGTATAGGTGTTCGGCACGTTGCGCTTCTGGATCTCGGCATTGACGCCGCGCACCACGCTCTCGCTCACGGCATGCGCGGTGGCGAGTACGGTGAGATTGACCTGGAGCATCGCGCGGAATGCATCATGATGGCGATGCAGCGTCGAGAGCAGCTCCGGCGCGGATTTCGCGAGCTGGGCCTGGTTCGCCTTGAGCTGGCTGACGGCCCCGACATAGCGTCGCGACAGCTCTTGCTTCTTGCTCTCGAATTCCATCGCTTCGCGTAAGCGGCCGGCCCGCACGAGCTCGGTCTCGCGCTCGACCAATCCGAGCAGCGCATTCATCGCATCCATCAGATCCTCGGCGAGCTTGCGCGCCTCGGCATTGCCGGGTGTGGCGGCGGGGCGCGAAGCGGGCAGCGGCTGACGTGATGCGTTGAAGTGGTGGTTCATGTCGTTTGACCTTATGCCGTGCGGACGGTTTTCGCCTGCTGCAGGATGAGGGTGCGATAGACTTCGCTCGCCACGCCGACGCCGCCGGCATTGGCGAAATTCTTGGAATACTGCTCGGTCAGCATCGAGCGCCAGACGCCGGTGCCCGGCGTGTCGCCGAACGGACCTTCGCCCTTCAGGCCCGAGGTCATCTGCGAGAACATCGCGTTGAGGAACATGCCCTCGAAATCGGTCGCGGTCTTCTGCGCCTTGGCCTGCTGTTGCGGCGAGACCTTTTGCAGCGCGGCGGCGAGCTCGAAATCCGGGCGGCCGTTGCGGCTCTGTACGGCGAAGGCCGAGTTGACGACATGTGCGGTGTTGATCATGCCCGTCTGCATCACATCACCTCGATGTCGGCCTCGATCGCGCCCGCGGCCTTGATCGCCTGGAGGATGCTGATGAGGTCGCGCGGGCCGATGCCGAGGCCGTTGAGGCCGTCGACGAGCTGCTGGAGCGAGACGCCGTCCTTGACGACGGCAAACTTCTTGCCGTCCTCGGTGACCCCGACGCTGCTGCGCGGCGTGACCACGGTGCGGCCCCGCGACAGCGGGTTGGGCTGGCTAACCTGCGGGCTCTCGGAGATCGTGACGGTGAGGTTGCCCTGCGCGACCGCCACGGTGGCGACGCGGACGTCGCGGCCCATCACGATGATGCCGCTTCGCTCGTCGATGACGATCTTGGCGGCGAGGTCAGGATCGACCTGGAGCTGCTCGATCTCGGTGAGGAAGGCGACCACGTTGCCTTTAAACTCCGGCGGGATCGAAAGCTGCACCGTGGAGGGATCGAGCGGCTCAGCGGTCTTGACGCCGAGATAATCGTTGACCGCGGCCGCGATGCGCTTGGCAGTGGTGAAGTCGGCGTTGCGCAGCGCCAGACGCACGTTTGGCAGCCGATTGAGCGCGAACTCGATCTCACGCTCGATGATGGCGCCGTTGGCGATGCGGCCCACCGTCGGCACGCCGCGGACGATCTTTGCCGCTTCACCCTCCGCCTGGAAGCCGGAGATCGCGAGCGTGCCCTGCGCGACCGCGTAGACGTTGCCGTCGGCGCCGAGCAGGGGAGTGACGAGCAGGGTGCCGCCGCGCAGATCCTTGGCGTCACCGAGGGCGGAGACCGTGACGTCCATGCGCGTGCCTTGCGTAGCGAAGGCTGGCAGGTTGCCGGTCACCATCACGGCGGCGACGTTGCCGGTGCGGATGGTGGCGCCGCGGATGTTGACGCCCATGCGCTCGAGCATCGCCTGCAGCGACTGCTTGGTGAAGGGGATGTTGTTCAGCGTGTCGCCGGTGCCGTTGAGGCCGACGACGAGGCCGTAGCCGATGAGCTGGTTCTGCCGCACGCCTTCGATATTGGCGAGGTCCTTGATGCGCGAGGTCGCGGCCGCCGAGGTGACCGACAACGCCAGCGCCGACAGCGCGGCGCAGGCCACTCCCAGAATCCTCACCCAACGAACGCCTGGCATCCTCTGCTCCCCGAGGCTCCTCAAATCGAAGGACCGTCTGCGACACTCCCATGACGAGCTGGTCCGAACCTCTCCATGCGAGCGCTGTGCCAGCTCGGAGCAGAGGGGTTAGGTGATTGAATAGGTTGAGTAAATCTGTTCGGACCGGCGTCAGCCGGCGTTCGCCGTGAGGCGCGAAACTGCCGCCTGTCGGCAGATTTTGCCGGGCTGTTTACGCACCATTAACCATAATCCGGCGAAGCTGGCGCATCGATCACCCGGATTGCTTCGATGCGCATCTACGGACCGAACGGCACCACGCTTGGAACGCCGGCCAGCCAGGCCAGGCGGACCAGCTCCGGCACCTTCGTGCTGCCCGACACTTCGTCGGCGCAGGAGACGCGTTCCGCGTCCGCGCCGAAGGCCGCCGCCAACATCGATGCGCTGCTCGCGCTGCAAGGCATCGAGGAGGATCCGGTGGAGCGGCGCAAGCGCTCGGTCGCGCGCGGCAAGACTGCGCTCGACGTGCTCGACGATCTCAAGATGGGCCTCCTGTCCGGCAACCTCAACGCCTCGACCGTGATGCGGCTGCGCGATGCGGCGGCAAACCTGAAGTCGTCCTCCGGCGATCCTGGCCTTGATGCTGTGCTCTCCGAGATCGAGCTGCGCGTCGAGGTCGAACTCGCCAAGGCGGGGCAGGGCTGAGCCGCCAATCTAGCTCGTAGTCGTCTTGAAATCTCTCTCAGCACGTCGTCGCCCGGTTTAACCGGGCGACCCAGTACTCCAGAGATAGCTCCGTATACGGAGAGGCCGCGGCGTACTGGATGCCCCGGTCAAGCCGGGCATGACAGCGGAGTTTTGGGCGGCGCTTTGCTTCGCTTGATCGTGCGCTCTACGCCGCCTCTTCCTTCTGCTGCGCGTCGTAGCGGCGCTGGGCGGCGAGCACATCCTTCAGATTCTGCTCGGCCCAATCGCGCAGCGGATCGACCGCCGCAGCCAGCGTTACGCCGAGCTGGGTGATCGAATATTCCACCGTCACCGGCACGGTTGCGATGGCGTGGCGCTTGATCAGTCCGTCGCGTTCGAGTGATTTGAGAACCTGGCTCAGCATCTTCTGCGAAATGCCTTCAATCGTGCGACGCAACTGATTGAAACGCATCGGTTCCTCGCGCAGCAGCAGCAGGATCAGCACCGCCCATTTGTCGCCGACGCGATCGAGGATCTGGCGTGTCGGGCAGTTGGCTGCATAGACGTCGGGTTTCATCTCCGTTCCTCGCGCTCTGTTCCGCTTACGCTGCTGGGTTACCCTTGCGTAATTAGGTAAGCACAAAGTGCTCTCTTAACACCAGCATCCTTTGCGATATCTAGTCACTGCAAGTTACCATAGGAGCAAAGGAGCCTTCCATGAAAATTGCTGTCGCTGGTGCCTCGGGCCGGGCTGGATCGGAGATCACCAAGGAACTGTCCCGCCGCGGTCATAGAGTGACCGCCATTGCCCGAAACCCCGAAAAGATTGCCGCACTGGCGAACGTTACGCCCACCAAGGGCGATGTGCTTGATCAGGCCGGCCTGACCAAGCTCTGGGCCGGGCACGATGTTGCGGTGAGTTCCGTGCACTTCCTGGCCAGCGATCCGCACAGGCTGATCGGCGCGGCCAAGGCATCCGGCGTCGGTCGCTATCTCGTCGTCGGCGGTGCCGGCAGCCTTGAGGTCGCGCCCGGCGTGAAGCTGGTCACAACTCCCGGTTTTCCGGCGCAGTACAAGGCTGAGGCAGAGAAGGGTTCCGCTTTCCTGGATCTGTTGCGGCAGGAAAAGGACCTGAACTGGACCTTTCTCTCGCCGTCGGCGCTGTTTATCGAGGGCGAACGGACAGCCAAGTTCCGTCTCGGGAGCGATCAGCTTCTCGCAGATGCGAACGGCAAGAGCTGGATCACCTTCGCCGACTACGCCATCGCGCTCGCCGATGAGATCGAACGTCCGGCTCATCTGAAACAGCGTTTCACGGTCGGCTACTGAGCGACGCGGCCGCCCCCGGGGTCTTCCGGATAAACGTTCCTGTGCAAGGGCTTGGGGGCGGTAACTGCGTGCTCAGGGAAATATTGTCTGTCACAGGAGGCCGCTATATAAGGCCCGGCTCAACGGACCCGTTTTGTTGCGAGTCGTTGCTTAAAAAGATAGGCCGCCCTTGGAAAAGTTGAAAAACTACCGACCGACCGAAAAAGAGCCTTTCATGAACGACCGGCAGAAGGAGTACTTCCGTTTGAAGCTCCTCGCCTGGAAGGATGAGATCCTGAAAGAGTCCAAGCTCACCCTGCAGGCCCTGCAGGAGGAGAACGTGAACCACCCCGATCTCGCCGATCGGGCTTCGTCCGAAACCGACCGTGCCATCGAACTCCGCGCCCGCGATCGCCAGCGCAAGTTGATCGCCAAGATCGACGCCGCGCTCCAGCGCATCGAGGACAACACCTACGGCTATTGCGAGGAAACCGGCGAGCCGATCTCGTTGAAGCGGCTCGAGGCGCGGCCCATCGCGACGCTCTCGGTGGAGGCGCAGGAGCGCCACGAGAAACGCGAGAAGGTCTATCGGGACGAATGAAAGATGAGCCGCCGCGTGCGGCTCTTTCGTTTTTTGATGCAAGGGCGCAGCTTCGCGCCGCAAATCGCGTTTGCCTGCCGGTTGAAGCCAGGCGCATTACCGCTCGGTCGGGGAGCGCGAAAAATGAATCGCGATCAATGGGCTAGACTCAACTCCTGCGAGCTCACGTGAGCTCACATGAGAAACAGCCTTCACATCAGGTGCGTTTCGCGAGTCGGGTCAATGTGTTCGGCTCGACCGTTGAGGCAGCGGCTCTGCGGCTTCACGTAGCACTGCAATCACGCCTCCAGCGCCACCTCTGAGACTGCGAGGCGCGCGCCTCCATAGAGCCCGGACCAGCTCAACAATTCCCTAAGCGCCGATCGGACGCCTGCTTGTCAGGCCGGGGCGGGGATGCTGAACTGCGCCGCACAAACGCGTAGCGTGGGAGGCGGCGCCAATGGACAAAATTCTCGAAGCCGCAAAAGCGATCGCGGCTGCGCGCCGAAACCGTGCGCCACTTGCGGCATTGGACGTTCCCCTTGCCGACGAGGCCGAGGGCTATCGGGTCCAGCGCGCGCTGCACGATCTCCTGTTGAAGCAGGTGGGGCCGCTCGTCGGCTACAAGATCGGCTGCACCAGCCAGGTGATGCAGGACTATATCGGCATCCCGCACCCTTGCGGCGGCGGCGTGTTCCAGAAGGGCGTGCACGACAGCGGCGCGAAGCTTGCCGCATCCAACTATGTCCGCGTCGGTGTCGAATGCGAAATCGCGGTGCGGCTGAAGCGCGACCTTGCGCCCGGTGAAGCGCCGTTCACCGCCGAATGGGTCGGCGAGGCGGTCGAAGTCTACCACCCCGCGATCGAGATCGTCGACGACCGCTACGTGGAGTGGGAAACGATGGGGGCGCCGACGCTGATCGCGGACGATTTCTTCGCGGCCGGCTGCGTGCTCGGGCCGGCGGTGGAGCGCTCGTCCGTGCCGGACCTGACGGCGCTCAAAGGCCGCGCCATCCTCAACGGCGAGGAAATCAGCCAAGGCACCGGCGCCGACGTGCTCGGCCATCCCCACAACGCACTCGCCTGGCTCGCCAACCACCTCGCTGCCGAAGGCAAGGGGCTGCACGCCGGTCAGCTCGTGCTGACGGGAAGCCTGGTCAAGACGCTGTGGCTGAAAGCCGGCGACAAGGTGCGGATGGAGCTGGACGGGCTGGGCATGGTGGAGGCGGAGTTCACCTGAGCTCTCACCGTCGTCATTGCGAGGAGCTCTTGCGACGAAGCAATCCAGAGTCTGTCCGCGGCAAGATTCTGGATTGCTTCGCTGCGCTCGCAATGACGGCGTGTGGGGCAGCGGCGTCGGGCTACAATTGTGCGACCCTCACTCGCTGCGCGCAGCCACCACTACAAAATACATGCGGCCCTCGCCAGGGGAGCTAGCGAGGGCCGCGTAGTACATCGTCGTTCGCGCCTAGGTTCGCGAACACGATGTGGGAGCTCTTACGGAAGTTAGAAGGGCAGCAGCACGTCCATGACTTGCTGGCCGTAGCGCGGCTGCTGCACGTCCGTGATCTGGCCGCGGCCGCCATAGGCGATGCGGGCCTGCGCGATCTTGCTGGAGTCGATGGTGTTGTCGCTCTGGATGTCCTCGGGGCGCACGATACCGGCGACAACCAGTTCGCGAATCTCGAAGTTGACCCGGATCTCCTGCTTGCCCTCGACCACGAGGTTGCCGTTCGGCAGCACCTGCGTAACGACCGCTGCGACGTTTGTCTGCAACGCTTCCTGGCGATTGACGGAGCCCTTGCCGTCAGCGGAGGACGTCGAGTCGGTGGTGAGAATTCGGCCAGGCAGGATCTTCAGTGGCTGCGTGACCGTCTGGCTGCCGATGAAGTCGGTGATTCCCGAATCTTCCTTGGCAGTTCGGCTGCGCTGGGTCTCGTTGGCGATGTTGGCCTTGTCCGTGAAGTTCACCGTCACCGTCAGGAGATCGCCGACCTGGTGGGCGCGCTGGTCCTTGAAGAAGGCGCGGCTGCCGTTACGCCACAGCGAGTTCGGGTTGTAGGAGGCGACTTCCGGCTTCGGCATCGGCATCTGCACCGGCTTGTAGCCGGGCTGCGTCGTCGGGTTGTCGATCGCCGACAGTTTCGGTTGCTCGCCGATCTGCGACAGGCGGTCGATCGAGGAGCAGCCGCTTGCGAGCGCGCAGGTTGCCAGCAGCAGGCCGGAGATCGCGATGCGACGAAGACGGGCGGCGGAACTGAACGTGGACATGACTTACTCTGACTTGGCTGGAGCTGGCGAAATCTGGCTTTGGGCAAGGGCGACGGGCGCCGACCGGTCACGGGGCAGCGAGGAGGTCTGCTCGACTGCCGGCGGCATCGGTGCGGCCTGGCTTGCGCCCTGCACCGTGACCTGGCCGCGGCCGGTGACGATGCCAGTCAGCGTGCGCTTGGACTGCACGTTAAGGACGCTGACGGTGTCGCCTTCGGCGCCGCTCTCGATCGCCTTGCCGCGCGTGGTGAGATAGAGGCCGGGCACCTGGTAGATGATGGTGACGTTCTGGTCGCGCTGCACGAAGTCGGGCTTGACGATGTCGGCGACGCGGATCGGCGTGCCCGCCCGCATCGGCCGGCGGAGCTGCATGCCGATCGTGCGGTCGCGCAAGGCGGGCTCGCCGGTGACATCCGCCTTCGGCCGGCGCTCCAGCACGATGTCGGAGGATTTGAGCAGCTCGGCGCGGTCGATGTCTCGCGTGAGCACGGCGACCTCGACGGTCTCGATCGCGGTGCCGGTGAAGCGCAGCTTGGTCGGAGCCGGATTGTTGTCGTTGTTGATCTCGAAGGTCAGGTCGAAACGGCCGCTGCGCGCGTCGTAGCGGGTCGCGACCGGCTGCAGCGCGCCGGTGTTGGAGGCATCGAGCCGCAGCTCAGAAACGCCGCGGTCGAAGGTGACGGTGATGTTGGCGGCATCGCCGAGGCCAAAGCGGCGCTCCAGCGCCGAGGCGACCGCGTTCTCGAGGTCCTTGTTGGCGAAGGTGCGGGCGAGCCGCGTGACCGAGACCTCCTTGATCTCGCCGGTCATCACCCCAATCACCTGTTTTGCGCGCAGCACCGACAAGACCTGGGCGACCGGCAATGCGCCGGTGGTGCCGAGATCGGGCGAGCGGTACACCGGGATCATTGCGGTCGAGCCGGCATTGTCGATGAGGTCGCCGACCCGCACCACGTCGGCGGTGACGGTGACGCTCGCGCGCAGCGTCGGCGCGACGATCGCGTCGTCGGCGGCCCGCGCCGGCAACGCCAGCGCGAGCAGGGCGGAAAGCGCAACGGCGAACAAGCCGCACGGCAGGCCATATCCGTTCCCTCCCCCCTTGCGGGGGAGGGGCAGGGAGGGGGGTAGCCTCAGGCGAGAGCGAAGCTTGTGGCTACCCCCTTCCCCAGCCCTTCCCCGCAAGGGGGAAGGGAGCCGAGCGGTGATTTTGGCGGCCATCTTATGGATCATCGTCATCACCTCAGCGGAACAGCGCCGTGGTCGATTGCATCATCTGGTCGGCGGCGCTGATCACCTTGGCGTTCATCTCGTAGGCGCGCTGGGCCGCGATCAGGTCGCTCATCTCCGAGACGACGTCGACATTGGCCTGCTCGAGGCTGCCTTGCGTGATGTTGCCGTAACCCTCGGCGGTCGCGGTGCCGTCCTGGGGCGGACCGGAGGAGGGGGTCTCGGTGAACTGGTTGCTGCCGACCGGCTGCAGGCCGGCCTTGTTGATGAAGCGGGTCAGGCCGATCTGGCCGAGAATGGTCGAACTCGACGAGCCCGGCAGCGTCACCGAGACCTGGCCCTGCACGTTGACGGTGAGGCCCGACGCGTTGTTCGGGATCGTGATCGTCGGCTGCACCGGGTTGCCCTGCGCGGTGACGATGCGGCCCTGATTGTCCATCTGGAAGGTGCCGTCGCGGGTGTACTGGTAGGTACCGTCGGGCATCAGGATCTTGAAAAAGCCTTCGCCCGAGATCGCGAGGTCTAGGTCGTTGCCGGTCTGCGACAGCGTGCCTTGCGTCATGCTGCGCGGCGTGCCGACGGTCTTGACGCCGCCGCCGATGTCGACGCCGACGGGCAGGATGGTGCCCTGGTCCGACGACTGTGCGCCGACGCGGCGGATGTGCTCGTAGATCAGGTCCTGGAACGCCGCCGTCTGCTTCTTGAAGCCGGTGGTGCGCAGGTTGGCGATGTTGTTGGAGATCACCTGAACGTTAAGTTCCTGTGCCGCCATTCCGGTCGCTGCGGTGTGAAGCGCCTGCATGTCAGTACTCCCCTATTCAGGCCGGAACGTCGGCGAGCTTCTCGATCGCCGATTTGTGGAGGTCGCTCTGCTGCTGCAGCAGGTTGGCGATCGCGGTGTAGCTTCGCATCACCTCGACCATGCGGCCCATCTCGCCGACCGCGTTCACGTTCGACTTCTCGATGTAGCCCTGGCGTACGGCGGACTTGGTGTCGGCCTGCTGGGTGGCGCCGCCGGCGTCATAGAGGTTGGCGCCAAGCTTGGTCAGCTTCGTCGGGTCGTCGAATGACACCATGCGGATCTTGCCGCGGATCGAATCGGTGCGGGCCGTGCCCTCGAGCACAGTGATCGTTCCGTCGGGCGCGACGTTGATGTCATGGTCGGTCGGCTGGAAGGTGATCGGGCCGCTGGTGCCGAGCACGAGGTTGCCGTCGGACGTGACGAGCTGGCCGGTGCTGTTGAGCGAGAATTTGCCGTCGCGGGTGTAACGCTCGGCGCCATTGGCCTGCACGGCGAAATAGGCGTTGCCGTCCACCGCCATATCGAGCGGGTTGTTGGTCGGCTCCATCGGCCCCTGGGCGATGTCGCGGAAGGTGCCGCGATCCTGCACATAGGAGACGCGGCGGTCGGAGCTGAGGAAATTGTCCTCACGCGCGTTCGAGTTGAGATACTCCTCGAACAGCGAATGATCGGCCTTGAAGCCGTTGGTGTTGGCATTGGCGACGTTGTTGGCGATGACATCCATCTGCCGTTCCAACGTCATCTGCCGTGACAGGCCGATCAGAAGCGCGTTCTGCATCGGATAGATCTCCCCTGAGTGAAGCCCGCCTCGTCGCTCTCCCAAGCGCCTCGGTGGACCCCGTGAACGAGACCGTCGGGCTCTCCCAAACCATCGGGTCTCGGTCCTCTCTCAGCGAAAGCCGTGCCAACTCATAAAATTTTGCGATTACAATGGCTTGTAAGTTTTTCGGAGGCGCTGAGGGGCGGCAGAAAGGTTCTGTTGACCATGTTTACCCGGCAGATTTTTCCTAGCGCCGGGCCAATTGAAAGGTTCCGTTAACCATTATTACCGTAGCGTTTGCGCGTAAGAGGAGCGCGTTGCGCTGGGGCATTTGTATCGCGTCACTGTCTGCCAGGAGGCTTCGCTCTTTCGACCCTTTAAGAGATGAGCGGGCGCGGCGACCATGGCAGAGAATGAAGCGGAAGGCGGCGCAGCCGCCGAGGGCGCGGAAGCCGCTGCACCGAAGAACAAGCTCAAGCTGATCATCATGGCCGTCGGCTTGCTCGCCGTCCTCGGCGCCGGCGCTGCGAGCTGGTTCTTCTTCTTCCGCCATGGTGACGACGAGCATCATGCCGAGGCGGCGCCGCCGCCGAAGCCGCCGGCCTTTGTCGACGTCCCCGACATGATGGTCAATCTCGCCGGCGCTCCCGGCGAGCGCGTGCAATATCTGCGGCTGAAGATCGTGCTGGAGTTGAAGGAAGAGAAGCAGATCGAGGCGATCAAGCCGACGATGCCGCGCGTCACCGACATCTTCCAGACCTATGTCCGGGAATTGCGCCCCTCCGACCTCAACGGCTCGGCCGGTATCTTCCGCCTCAAGGAAGAGCTGACCAAGCGCGTCAATGCGGCGGTCGCGCCGATCCAGGTCAGCGCGGTGCTGTTCAAGGAAGTCGTGGTGCAGTGAGGCTGATGGGCTAGCGCCATGGCGGGCAACGATCCAGTCGACCAGGATGCCATAGCCGCCCAGTGGGAGGCCTCGCTTGATTCCGAGGATCCCGCGGAGGCCGCGAAGGCTGCTGCCGAGAACGAACTATCGGAAACCATGGCCCTGCAATGGGCGGCCATGGTCGAGGACGGCAGTCGCGATCTCGGCAACGGCAAGAACAGCGGCGAACGCGTGCTGTCGCAGGAGGAGATCGACAATCTCCTCGGCTTCACCGTCGGCGACGTTGCGCTCGACGACCATTCCGGCATCCGCGCGATCATCGATTCGGCGATGGTCTCCTACGAGCGCCTGCCGATGCTCGAAATCGTCTTCGACCGCCTGGTGCGGCTGTTGACGACAAGCTTGCGCAATTTCACTTCCGACAACGTCGAAGTCTCGCTCGACCGCATCACCTCGGTCCGCTTCGGCGACTATATGAACTCGATCCCGCTGCCTGCCGTGCTCTCGGTGTTCAAGGCCGAGGAGTGGGAAAATTTTGGAATGGCCACGGTCGATTCCAACCTGATCTATTCGATGATCGACGTGTTGCTCGGCGGCCGCCGTGGCACGAGCCAGCTCCGCATCGAGGGCCGTCCCTACACCACGATCGAGACCGAGCTGGTGAAACGGCTGGTTCAGGTGGTGCTGACCGACGCCGAGCAGGCGTTCCGGCCGCTGTCGCCGGTGACTTTCACGATCGACCGGCTGGAGACCAATCCGCGCTTTGCCGCGATCAGCCGGCCTGCGAATGCCGCGATCCTGGTGCGCCTGCGCATCGACATGGAAGATCGCGGCGGCAACATCGAGCTGTTGCTGCCCTACGCAACCATCGAGCCGATCCGGGGCGTCCTGCTCCAGATGTTCATGGGCGAAAAGTTCGGCCGCGACCCGGTTTGGGAAGGCCATTTCGCCACCGAGATCGTGCAGGCCGCGATCTCCGTCGATGCCGTGCTCTACGAGGCGGACATTCCGCTCAAGCAGCTCATGCGGCTGAAAGTCGGTGACACGCTGCCGCTCGAAATGCGCGCCGACGCCAATGTGACCGTGCGCTGCGGCAACGTCATGCTCACCGAGGGGCGGATGGGGCGGGTCGGCGACCGCGTTGCGATCCGCGTGACGAAACCCCTGCGCAAGCCAGGTACGACACTTGCGATGTTCGAGAAGGTGGACGAACAGAACAAGATGATGGAGGCCCCATGAACCACTCCCTGGGAATGGCGATCGAGACGCTGGTGGCTATCCTGCTGATGCTGACGATCGGCTACTGCATCCTGCTCAACAAGCGGCTGACGCGGCTGAAGGCGGATGAGCATTCGCTGAAGGCGGTGATCGCCGAGCTGATCACCGCGACGGAAATTGCCGAGCGCGCGATCGGCGGGCTGAAGCTCGCCGTGCGCGACGTCAACGAGAACCTCGGCAGCCAGCTCGCGGCCGCGACGCAGATGTCTGACCAGCTCTACAAGCAGCTCGGCGAGGCCGACAACGTGGTGCGCCGCCTCTCCAAGATCGCGATCGCCGCGCGACCCGTCACCAATCCGGAGACGATCGCCGCGCCGGCGGCCAAGCCGTCATCGGCGAAGGCGGTGGCCGCGGCGGCCGAAGCGTTCTCCGAGCGCAGAAAGTCCAACGGTCTCGCCGCATAAAGTGAAGGTATGAAGTCCTTTCGTAACATCCGCGTCATTCCCGTCGTGCTGGTTGCGGTCGCAGGTCTCGCCATGCTGAAGGTGGCGGGCCTCGTGCTCAACGGCGGCTATGTGTTCGACTATCAGCCGAATCCCACCAGGAAATCCTGGGCTGAGGAGAATCTGAATTTCCCGACGGGGCGCGAGGACCCTGATATCACGGGCTCGACGCATGGGGCGCCGAAAGAGGCTCCCAAGCCCGCCGCGCCCGAGACCAAGCCGGAAGGTACTGCGGTCAAGCTGGAGGAGAACCAGGCACCGGTCTCGGCCTCGGAGCGCGCCATCCTCGAGCGCCTGCAGGCGCGCCGCCAGGAGATCGAGTCGCGCCAGCGCGAGATCGACATCCGCGAGAGCTTGCTGAAGTCGGCCGAGAAGCGAATCGAATCCAAGGTCGAGGAGATGAAGGCGGTGGAATCCCGCATCTCCGCGACTGCGGCCGAACAGAAGGCTGCCGAAGCCCAGCGCATGAAGGGCCTCGTCACCATGTATGAGGGCATGAAGCCGAAGGATGCCGCACGGGTGTTCGACCGGCTCGAGATGAGCGTGCTGATCGAGATCGCCTCGCAGATCGCGCCGCGAAAGATGTCGGACATCATGGGCCTGATGTCGCCCGAAGCCGCCGAGCGGCTGACGGTCGAAATGGCGCGCCGTGCCGGCGGCGGCGATCAATCTGCGTCCGCCGCCGATCTCCCCAAGATCGACGGCAAGCCGACGCAAAAGCCGAACTGACCCTGGCGCGTCTACTTCGCCCGCCGCGGCTGACCGCTCTGTGCGGCAAGCTTGGCAGTCGTCATGTTGAGCCACGTCTTGTTGGGCCAAGTCTCATTGGAGCAAGACTTGCTGGGTAGCGTCGTCTTCAATTGTTGCCTGACAACCGCCGCCTTCGTGACGCGGGTCACGAGATTGAGCGTGCTGTGGCAATCGGCACATTCATAGAGCTTCATGGCATATCCGCGAGACACTGGAATAATGGCCACCAGTGCTCTCGCTCGACTGCACACGGTGCAGTTTGCTTCTCCGCGCATCGATCGACCCCCAACCTGACCAATCCGAATTTGCGTCGCGGCGACATCATCAATGCAGTCTGAGTCGCGCATCGTCCGCAACGGCTCGACGGTTGTATGGACGCGCGCGGCAACCTATCAAGCTTGCCGAGTGCGCAGCGTGCGCCGCGCATGTGCAGCCGCTCGCGCTGCGGCTGCAGTGGATGCGAACCTCATCTTGTAAGGATGCGATGAGTTGACGCGTGCAAGTGTGAACTGAAATACACTTGCCTTGGACGGATTGTCCTAGCTTGGGATGTCCGCAATCAGCGTCGCGGGAGGGAGCAATGAATCCGTGCTCGTCCGCAGCGGAACGCGCGATCGAGGCCGTCAACCGTCTGCTTATCATTGCAATGACGTACGCCTGGACAGCCACGTTGAACCATCAGCACATAGTGCTGCCCTCGGACGAAGCCGACGGCAAGGTTTCTGCGCAGGAAAATTCCGCCGCGGCGGAATTCGTCCGCAGGCAGAATTAGTGGATGTTTCGCAGTTTTGCCGCAGTTTGCAATGCCCCCGCGATGCCGTGACGGCCGGGCGGTCGCAATGCAGCGCCTGCGGCGGGACGACGGCAGAGTGTTAATAGACCTTTAAGCGCCTGTTCCGCGAATTCGGCGCGCGAACGCTAGAGTTCGCAAGCCAACCGCCGCGAATTCTTGCGCCAAGCCAGTTCGTCAAGACAGCATTAACAAGTCCTTAATTGGCAAAACCTACATTCGAAGGCACGGCCGGCACCAGTGCCGGCAAGGACCGTCGAACCCGGAAGAAATGCTGCCAATGGCGCAGAAGGCTGCCGCCGGATTTGTGTCGCGAGCCCGCGCGCTGGCACGAGCTCTGCTGCGTCATGCCCTTTTGGCTCCTGCGCTTGCGGCTTGCTTTCTGATTGGCCTGAATCCGGCCGCCCGCGCCGTCGATTCGATCCGGGGCGAGGCGACCTTTTCGGCCGCGGGCGGCTTTGCCCGTCTGGTGATCAAGCTCGGCGAAGATATTCCCTCCGAGGTGTCGACCGCCGGCTCGATCCTCATCATCCGCTTCGACCGGCCGGTTGACGTCCCCGTCGACCGCGTCCCTGAAGGCGCACCGGACTACGTCAACTCCGCCCGCCGTGACCCCGATGGCGGAGCGATCCGGCTGTCGCTGGCGCGGCGCGTCACCGTCAACACCATGAATGCCGGCGAGCGCACCTTCATCGACCTCCTGCCGGAGGGCTGGAAAGGACCGCCGCCGCCTCTGCCGATGGACGTGGTCAAGGAACTGGCCGAGCGCGCGCGGGTCGCCGAGCGCGCGTTGCGGGCCCAGCGCGCTGCGGCCGAGACCAAGAAGCGTCCGCCGATCCGCGTGCGCGCATCGGTGCAGCCGACCTTCGTGCGCTTCGTGTTCGAGATGCCTGACGGTATCGGCGTCTCCTCCGTGCTCAACGAGCAGAAGCTCACGCTCGCCTTCAACGCCAACCTCAATTTCGACCTGGCCGATGCGGTCGTCGCCGCGCCGCCGAACGTCGCTTCGATCAAGCAGAAAGCCGACATCGACCAGACCACCGTCGACATCGCGCTGATCGGCGATGCCGACGTGCACTCGTTCCGCGACGAGAAGAACTACGTCGTTGACGTCGCCTTCCAGCCGGACAAGGGCAGGGCTGCCGCGACGGCCGAGGCGGTGATCGCGCAGGCAAAGCCGGCCGGCGCGCATGGGCCGCATCCGGCCGCCGACAAGCCTGCGGCCGAGAAGCCGAAGGAGACCCATCGCGAGATCACGCCGCCGACGTCGGAGGCGATCGCCCGCGACGCCAAGATCGAGATCAGGCCTGAGGGCAAGCCGGAAGCCGTCGCCGACGCGGCGCCCGCCGAAGCGCGGAAGCCCACGATGGAGGCGGCGGTCACGGAGGCGCCGCGCGCCGCGGAAGCGCCCAAGCCTCCTGCGTCTCCAACCGCCTTAGCTGCACCGGTCCTTCCGCCCAGGCCCGCGGAGCCCGCCGCCGCCGACTTGCCCAGGGAAGCGGAGAAAGAGGCTGCGAAGGAACCGAACAAGGAAGTGCCGAAGGCACCGGCCAAAGAAGCTGATAAAACCGCTCCCACAGAGGCGCCGGCGCCGCAGCCCGGTGCGGCGGCCAGCGTCGACGTACGCCGCGACAGTGACGGTCTGCGCGTGACGTTCCCGCTTCAGGTGGCAACGCCCGCAGCGGCGTTCCGCCGCGGCGACACCGTGTGGCTGGTGTTCGACTCATCGAAGCCGATCGACGTCGAGGCGATCCGCGCCAAGGGCGGCGCGATGATCGGCGAGGTCGGCCGCCTCCCGCTCGCCAAGGGACAGGCGGTCCGCATCCGTCTCACCCGTCCGCTAGTCTACTCGCTGACCAGCGAGGAGGTCGGCAAGGAGACGAACTGGCTGCTGACGCTCGCCGACAAGATTCAAGCAACGCCGCTGCCCCTGATGATCTCGCGCAACATCACCGATCCGGCGCTTGCCAACATCGCGATCCCCTTCGCCGCGCCAGGCTTGCTGCACAAGCTTACCGATCCCGATGCCGGTGACACGCTCTACGTCGTCACCGCGCAGCGGCCGGTCCGCGGCTTCATCAAGCGTCAGGATCTCGTCGATCTCTCGCTGCTGGAATCCGCGCACGGCATCGCCATCCGGCCGAATTCCGATGAGGTTGGCGTCGAGGTCGGGTCCGACAAGGTCATTTTGGGCAAGAAGGGCGGCCTGACGTTGTCGCCCGTCGACGTCTCGGTCGAGCGGGCGCCGACGGCGGTGCGGCCGATCTTCAGTCCGGAAGGCTGGCGCAGGGGCCAGTCCGAAAGCTTCATTGCGCGTCAGAGCGACTTGATCACGGCGGTCTCGGCCGTCGAACCGGCGCAGCGCTCGCTGCCGCGGCTCGAGCTCGCGCAGTTCTACATGTCGCGCGGCATGTATCATGAGGCCAAGGCCATCACCGACGTCATGCTGAGCGATCCCCTGAACAAGGAGGAGAGCGGCGCGCTGATCATGCACGCGATCGCGAGCATCCTGATCGGCCGTCCGGCGCAGGGCCTGAAGGATCTCGCCAATCCCGTGATCGGCAACAGCCACGATTCGCAACTCTGGAAGGCGCTCGCCTTCGCGCGCCAGGGCAAGTGGGCGGATGCTCGCGAGAAGTTCAAGAATGTCGAGTTCGCGATCGCCTCGCTGCCGCTCGACATCCAGCGCATCGTGACGATGGATGCCATGCGCGCCGCGCTCGAGGTGAAGGACTATGCCGGCGCCTCCAAGCGCCGCAGCGAGATCGAGGTGGTCGGCGTTCCGCCCGATGCGGCGCCCGGCTTCGCCGTGCTGCGCGGCCGGCTCGCCGAGGCGCTCGGCCACGACAAGGATGCGCTCGACGACTACAAATTTGCGGTCGCCTCGAATGACCGGCAGGCGGCGGCCGAGGCCAAGCAGCTCGAGATCGCGCTCAGGCAGAAGCGCGACGAGATCACCAAGGAAGACGCGCTGCGCGAGCTCGAGGTCCTGTCCATGACCTGGCGGGGTGACGCCATCGAGGTGAAGACGCTCCAGATGCTGGCGCAGATGTATGCCGAGATGGGGCGCTACCGCGATGCGCTCGCTGCGGCGCGGACCGCAACCAAGCTGCAGCCGAACGCCGAGGCCTCTCGGCAGGCGCAGGACCTCGCATCCGAACTGTTCACGCAGGTATTCTTGGGGCCCAAGGGCGACGATTTACCGCCGATCGAGGCGCTTGGGATGTTCTACGAGTTCCGCGAGCTGACGCCGATCGGCCGGCGCGGCGATGAGCTGATCCGCCGCCTCGCGGACCGCCTTGCCTCGATCGATCTGCTCGATCAGGCCGCTGAACTCCTGCAATACCAGGTCGATCACCGCCTCGAAGGGGCGGCGCGCGCGCAGGTCGCCGCGCGCCTCGCCATGGTCTATCTCGCCAACCGCAAGCCGGACATGGCGATCTCGGCGCTGCGCGCCAGCCGTATCAGCGATCTCTCCGGCGAGCTGCGTCAGCAGCGCCTGCTGCTGGAAGCGCGCGCGCAGAGCGATGTCGGCCGCCATGATCTCGCGCTCGACATCGTCTCCAATGTCACCGGGCGCGAGGTGATCCGGCTGCGCTCGGACATCTTCTGGGCCGCGCGGCGCTGGCGCGAATCTGCCGAGCAGATCGAGCTCTACTACGGTGAGCGCTTTCGCGACTTCAAGCCGCTCAACGCGGTCGAGAAGAGCGACGTGATCCGCGCCGCGGTGGGCTATGCGCTCGCCGACGACTCGATTGGCCTTGCGCGCTTCCGCGAGAAATATGCGCCGTTGATGAGCGAGAGCGCCGATCGGGTCGCCTTCGACATCGCGAGCAAGCCCGCCGCGGCGTCCAGCGCCGAATTCGCCGAGATCGCCAAGCTCGCCGCCAGCGTCGACACGCTCGACGGCTTCCTGCGCGAGATGAAGCAGCGTTTCCCCGATGCCACCGCGCGCGCGCCGGCCGCGCCGCAGGCCAAAGACGAGACCGAGCACACCGGCTCGCTGCCGACGATCCCGGTTGTGCGGCAGATCAAGATGGCGCGGTAGGGTCCCTGCCACCTTCGGCCTCTCGACAGTCAGGCGCTCGATCATCCGCGAAAGCAATCGAGGTCCTTCCGTGGGCGACACTCTGGATGCTTCGTCGCAAGAGCTCCTCGCAATGACGTGGGGAGGGCTGGCGTCCCACGACGGTGCTTCGACGCGCGGCAGGAATTGCGCGAGGTACCGCCACATCCTCCGTCATTGCGAGCGAAGCGAAGCAATCCAGCATGCTTCCGCGGAAGCAGTCTGGATTGCTTCGTCGCAAGGGCTCCTCGCAATGACGGTGGAGAGGGCTGGCGTCCCGTGATGGCGCTTCGACGCGCCGCGGGAATTGCGCGAAGCACCGTCACATCCTCGTCATTGCGAGCGAAGCGAAGCAATCCAGAATGTTTTCCGCGGAGGCACTCTGGATTGCTTTGTCGCAAGGGCTCCTCGCAACGACGGGGAGGAGGGAGCCGAAGTTCGATACTTGGCGCGACGCGCGGCGGGATCTTGCGGTGGTTCGCTGCGCTCGCAGGACGGGCGGGATGGGCGCGCCTCTGTTCCCGTCACCCTCCGTAGCTCTGCACCAGGCTTCCGGCCACCAGTGACCAGCCGTCGACCAGCACGAAGAAGATCAGCTTGAACGGCAGCGAGATCGTCGCCGGCGGCAGCATCATCATGCCCATCGACATCAGCACGGAGGCGACGACGAGGTCGATGATCAGGAAGGGGAGGAACAGGAGGAAGCCGATCTCGAAGGCGCGTTTCAGTTCGGAGATCATGAAGGCGGGGACGAGAATGCGCAGCGCGAGCTCGTCGGGCGTGGCCGGCGGCGGCTCGCCGGAGAGGTCGAGGAAGAGTTTCAAATCCTTCTCGCGCACGTTCTTCTGCATGAAGCCGCGCAACGGGACGGAGGCGCGCTGGAGCGCGTCCTCGACGCCGATCTGGTTTGCGACGAGAGGGCGGATGCCCTCGTCGTAGGATTTTTGCAAGACGGGCCCCATCACGAAGAAGGTGAGGAACATCGCGAGCGCGATGATCACCGAGTTGGGCGGCGCGGTCGCCGTGCCCATCGCGGTGCGCAGCAATGACAGCACGACCACGATGCGCGTGAACGAGGTCATCATGATCAGGATCGACGGTGCGATCGAGAGCACCGTGAGCAGCGCGATGAGCTGGATCGCGCGCTCGGTGACGCCGCCGCCACCCTGACCGCCGAGATTGATGCTGATGTCCTGCGCATGCGCAAGGGACGCGAGCGACGCCGCGGCGATCAGGACAGAAAGGAAAAGAACTCTACGCGGGAGGGCCGGCAGGCTCACGAAGGGGGCTTCGGACGGCCGAGCAGCGAGGCCATCTCGTCTTCGAGATTTTCAAAGCTGGTCTTTTCGACAGTCGGCTTGGCGGGCGCGGCCGGGGCCGGTGGCGCCGGCGGCTCGCTGCGCGCCGCGCGCGGAGGAGGCGCTGCCGGCGGCTCGGGAGCCACCGGAGGCGCGACGGTCTCGCCGGCAGGGCGGCGCAGGGCGGCTTCGAGCCGCTGAGCCATCTCGGCGAGATTCTGCTCGGCGCTCGACGGCACCGGAGCCGGCGGCGGCACAGGCGGAGCCTGCGGGACTGGCGGCGGGGGTGCGGCCGCGCGTTCGGCGCGCACCGGCGGCACCTTCGCCGGCTCGCTCTGGCGTGGCGGGCGCGGCATCATCGGCTCGCTGCGCGCAACGCGCGGCGGAACCGGTTCGGGACGCGGCTCGCGCTCCGGGCGCGGCGCGATTGGCTCGGGCGTAAAGCCGGCGAGTGGATCGTTACGACGCTCGGCCAGCGCGGGCGCGGGCCGGCGCACCTCGTCCGCGAAGGAGGGACGTACGGGCCGCGGCGGCGGCTCCGGCATGTGCGGTTCGGGGAGATCGAGCAACTCGGGCCGCGGCACTTCGTCGGCCCAGCCGCTGGTGTCGGGCATCGGGGCAAGCCGGGGCGGTTCGGCGACGTTGGCGCGCTGCGGAAGCTGGTCGCGGCTTGGGGCGGCGCGCACGATGTTCGGCTCCACGACGATGTCGGTGGGACCGCCGATCATCAGGAGATGCTCGACGTTGTCGCGCCGGACCAGCACCAGGCGGCGGCGACCATCGACCGCGGCCGCATCGATCACGGCAAGCCGGGGCATCCTGCCGCGCTGGGTGTTGGCGCCGAGCCGGCTGGTGGCGAATCGCCGAACCAGCCACGCAGCGACGCCGATCAACGCCAGAACGACGATGAACGCGACGATGAAGGTTATCGGGCTACCTTGCATACTTGTCCCCGGCAAATGGCGCTTTTCACGTGCCAGCCACGGTCAGAATCCACCGACCAGCGGCGTGCGAGCCCCAAAAACTGCGATCTCTTAACATCCCACGGCAAGCTTTGCCGTCCCCAACTCTTAATAACCCATGAATCGCCCGATCCAAAACGACTTCTTGGGCTCGGCGCAGGCCGCCAAGAGGTTGGGTTAATGCGGCTTTTGGGAGGCGTAGAATTACGGGGCGCAACGCATGTTCCATTCCGGGGGATACGTCCGCTCGGCCGCTTTAACCACCCGTTAACCATACAGGCGGCAAATTCTGCCTAGCTTCGGACACAGATCCGAATGGCGGAAGGAGCCGCAACGATGTCCATCAACGACCTCCCGGTGCTTTCGGCGCTTCGTACCAAGATGCAATGGCACCAGGAACGCCAGCGTGTCCTGTCCGAGAACGTCTCCAATTCCGACACGCCCAATTTCAGGCCGCGCGACCTGATCGAACCGAAATTCGACAAGACCGGGGCCGTCGCCGGGTCGATGGGGCCCCTGGCGCTCACCCGCACCAGTGCCTCCCACATGACGCCCTCCGGCGCGGTATCAGGCTTCGACCAGAACAGGAATGCGGGCTTCGAGACCCGCCCCGCGGGCAACGCCGTCAATCTCGAGGAAGAGATGATGAAGGCGGCGAGCAACCAGATGGACTACGCGGCGGCGACCTCGCTCTATTCCAAGAGCCTGCACCTGCTCAAGACCGCGATCGGCAAAGGTTAGGGCATGATCCGGACCCGAAGGGCCGCGTTAGCGCAAAGTGTGCAGCGGTTTTCCCTCGCGACAAACGCGGAACGCGTTTGCGCGGAGATCATGCTCAAACAAGGAGCCTGACGGAGGCTGACCATGGCGAACGACAGCAGTGACTTTGCCCGCTCGATGGCGATCGCGACCTCCGGCTTGCGCGCGCAGGCCGGGCGCATGCGCGTGATCTCGGAAAACATTGCCAACGCGGATTCGACCTCGCACACCGCCGGCGGAGACCCGTACCGGCGCAAGGTGCCGACCTTCTCCTCCGCTCTGGACCGCACGCTCGACGCGCAGGTCGTGACGCTCGGCAAGATCCGGCCGGACCAGTCCAGCTTCCGCGTCAAGTACGAGCCGAACAATCCGGCGGCCGATGCCAGCGGCAACGTCAAATATCCCAACGTGAACTCGGTGGTCGAAATGACCGACATGCGCGACGCGCAGCGGTCCTACGAGGCCAATCTCAACATCATCAGTGCGACGCGCCGGATGATCCAGCGCACGCTCGACATCCTCAAGACCTGAACGGGACATCTGAGCCATGGCCTCACCGACGATCGCCGCCAATGCCTATGCGAATCTTGCCCGCGTGTTGGAAAACAGCGGCGCCGGCAAGGGCAGTGAAGCGAGCGGACAATCCTTTGCTTCGCTTCTGAAGGACGCTGTCGGCAGCGTCATGGAATCGGGCCGCAAGTCCGACGCGCAGACGGTGGCGATGGCCGCCGGCAAGGCCAACGTGATGGACGTCGTCACCGCGGTCGCCGACACCGACGTGGCGGTCTCCACGCTGGTTTCGGTCCGCGACCGCGTGATCGCGGCGTATGAAGATATCATGAAGATGCCGATTTGATTAGGGGATGGCGAGTAGCGAATAGCGAATAGCGAGTAGGTGCTTTCTATTCGCTATTCGCCATTCGCTACTCGCCACTTCGAGACGCCAAACAAGAAGACCAGGAAGTAGCAATGACCGGACCTGAGACCCTCGACGTCGCGCGCGACGCCATCTGGACGATCGTAATCGTGTCGTCGCCGCTGATGGTGGTCGGCCTCGTGGTCGGTGTGATCGTGTCGCTGTTCCAGGCGCTGACCCAGATTCAGGAGCAGACGCTGATCTATGTACCGAAGATCCTGGCGATCTTCGCCACGATGCTGTTGGCGCTGCCGTTCATGGCCGACTCGCTCCACGCCCACATGCTGCGGATATCGTCGCGAATCATCGGCGGCTGAGGCAAGGTGCGTGAACTATGCGCATCGACGTCTCGCTGCTGCCGGCGCTCGCCGCGGCCTTCATGCTTGCCTTCGCCCGGATCGGCGCGATGGTGATGCTGCTGCCGGGCCTTGGCGAGACCAATATCCCGACGCGGGTGAAGCTGTCGATCGCACTGTTGCTCACGCTGATCATCCTACCCTTGCATCGTAACGCCTATCACGTCGACATGGGCTCGATCGCGCCGCTCCTGGTCATGATGCTGCACGAGATCGTGATCGGCATCGTGCTCGGCGCGACCGCGCGCGTGACGCTCGCGGCCTTGCAGGTCGCAGGCTCCGTGATCGCACAGCAGATGGGGCTCGGCTTCGTCACCTCGGTCGATCCGACCCAGGGGCAGCAGGGCGTCCTGGTCGGCAATTTCCTGACCATGCTCGGCGTGACGCTGCTGTTCGCCACCGACAGCCATCACCTGGTGATCGCGGCGCTGAACGACAGCTACGCGATCTTCTCGCCGGGCGAGACGGTGTCGAGCGGCGACGTCGCTTCGCTGGCGACGCGCGCCTTCGCCGCCGCGTTCCGCCTCGGCTTGCAGCTCTCCGGACCGTTCCTGGTATTCGGCCTCGTCTTCAATATCGGGCTCGGCGTGCTGGCGCGGCTGATGCCGCAGATGCAGGTCTATTTCGTCGGCATGCCGCTGTCGATTTTCGCGGGCTTCCTGGTGCTCGGCGTGGTGATCGCGGCGATGATGGGCACGTTCCTCGACTATTTCATCGGTGTCATGCACCAGATGATGCCGCTCAAGTGAGAGGGATCGATCTATGGCGGAAGACAACGATCCCGAGAGTCAGACAGAAGACCCGACGCAAAAGCGTCTGGACGACGCGCTCGAGCGTGGCGACGTCGCCAAAAGTCAGGAAATCAACACCTGGTTCGTGATCGCGGGCGGCACGCTCGTGGTCTCGACCTTCTCAGGCTCGATCGGCGGCGGCCTGGTCACGCCGATGCGCAACCTGCTCGCCAATTCCTGGATGATCAAGACCGACGGCAGGAGCCTGCTCGCGTTGATGCAGCAGCTCGAATTCGTGGTGCTCGCGGCGATCGGCGTGCCCCTGCTGATGCTGGCGCTGGCGGCGATTGCCGGCAACATGCTTCAGCATCGCCTGGTCTGGTCCGCCGAATCCCTGAAACCCAAGTTCAGCAAGCTTTCCCCCGCCGCCGGCTTCAAGCGCATCTTCGGCAAGCAGGCGGCGGCGAACTTCTTGAAGGGCATCGGCAAGCTGATCGCGCTCGGCGCGGTCATGACCATGGTCCTGTGGCCGGAGCGGCACCGCATGGAGGCGATGGTCAAGCTCGATCCGTCCGCCATGCTCGGCGCCACCACCAGCATGACCATCCACCTTCTGGGCGCGGTGGTCGCCGCCCTCGCGATCGTCGCGATCGCGGACTACTTCTTCCAGTATCGAAGCTGGTTCCAGCGGCAGAAGATGTCGCTCCAGGAGATCAAGGAGGAGTTCAAGCAGTCCGAGGGTGACCCGCACATCAAGGGCAAGATCAGGCAGCTCCGTCAGCAGCGCGCCAAGAAGCGCATGATGGCGGCGGTTCCCAAGGCCTCCGTGATCATCACCAATCCGACCCACTATTCGGTGGCGCTGTCCTATGAGCGCGGCATGCAAGCGCCGGTCTGTGTCGCCAAGGGCGTCGACAATCTCGCCTTCAAGATCCGGGAGATCGCCCGCGAGCACGACATCCCGATCGTCGAGAACGTGCCGCTGGCGCGCTCGCTCTACGCCACCGTCGAGGTCGACCAGGAAATCCCGGTCGAGCACTACCATGCGGTTGCCGAAGTCATCGGCTACGTCATGCGGCTGAAGCGCGGATTTGGCGCCGGACGGGGATAAAATCCCCGCAAGGCACCGGAAATGGCCGTAATCTGGGAATCAGCGTACCTTTCGCCGTTGGCGCCCTTGCGCCCGCGGGTCCGATTCAGGCAGGGAGGACCCCGCGTGCCCCGTGGCGCGTTCGTAATCTGCCGACAGGCTGCACCCGCTTGAGATGACCGCCGAGACCGACCACGACCTCACACGCGAGCCTGTTGCGGCACAGGAGCCGGCGCCGCGTTCGGGCAGCATCGCGCTCGTGCTGCTGGTGGCCGCGGCGCTCGTCGCGGTTGCCGTCGGCCTGATGACGCTCGGGCGCGTGCAGGCGCAGCCCTATATCCTCGGCATCCTCGCGGTCCTGGCGATGGTCGGCCTGTTCAACCTGTTCGCCTTCGCGGCCGGCATCATCCGCTTCGCCGACCGCAGTCTCGATGATCCCATTATCGGCCGCATCTCCGATCACGCTTTCGACGGGCTCGCGGTCACCGATGCACGCGGCCACGTGGTCTATTCCAACGCCGCTTATCTGACGCTGACCGGCGCCACCGGCCCGCAGGACGTGCGGCCGGTCGAGCGCGTCTTCATCGGCAATCCCGATGTCTCGGAAGCGGTATTCCGTCTGCTGAAAGCGGCGCGTGAAGGAAAACGGCAGCAGGAGGAAGTGCGTATCTCCGGCCACGACGGCAGTCAGGGCCGCTGGCTGCGCATGCGCGTGCGTCCGCTCGGCGCCGGAAAACGCGAGGCCAAATACGCGGTGTGGTCGATTGCCGACATCACCCGCGACCGCGAGCGCCAGGAGGACGTGTTTCAGGAGCTCCAGCACGCCATCGAATATCTCGACCATGCGCCTTGCGGCTTCTTCTCGGTCAACCCTGCAGGCGAACTGGCTTACGTCAATGCGACGCTTGCGAACTGGCTCGATTACGATCTCGCCGAGATCGGCTCCGGCGGATTGAAGCTCACCGACATCGTCTCCGGCGACGGCGCCTCGCTGCTCACCTCGATCGTGGCGGTGCCAGGCGAGGTGAAGACCGAAGTCTTCGACATCGATCTGCGCATGCGCACCGGCCGGACCATGCCGGTCCGGCTCTACCACAAGCTCGCTTTCGGCGCCGACGGGACGCCCGGGCCCTCGCGCACGCTCGTCATCAGCCGCGCCCGCGACGAGCGCAGCGATCCTGACCGCGCTGCCGAAGTGCGCTTCATGCGCTTCTTCGACCATACGCCGATGGCGATCGCCACCGTCGACCGCGGCGGTAATGTCGTCCGCGCCAACGCGCGCTACGCCAAGCTCGCGCAGGGCCTCGGGCTCGACAGCGCCTCTAAGTCGATCTTCCGTGCCATCAATTCGCGCGACCGGCATCTGCTGACCGCGGCGATCAACCAGGCCGCCGAAGGCCAAGCCGACATCGCGCCGGTCGAGGTGGCGCTGGAAGGGTCGAAGGAGCGCTGGGGGCAGTTCTTCGTGACGCCGGTCGATGCGGCCGAGAACGACACTGAAGCTGCGATCGTGCACATGCTCGAGACCACCGAGCGGCGCGCGCTGGAAAACCAGATCAACCAGTCGCAGAAGATGGAGACGGTCGGCCAGCTCGCCGGCGGCATCGCCCACGACTTCAATAACGTGCTCTCCGCCATCATGATGGCGAACGACTTCCTGCTGAACGCGCACAAGCCGACCGATCCGTCGTTCCAGGACATCATGCAGATCAAGCAGAACGCCACGCGCGCTGCGACGCTGGTGCGGCAGTTGCTGGCGTTCTCGCGGCGCCAGACGCTGCGCCCGCAGGTGCTCGACCTCGGCGATGCGCTGTCCGATCTCACCATGCTGCTGCGCCGGCTGATCGGCGAGAAGGTCAAGCTCGACCTGATCCACGGCCGCGACCTCTGGCCGGTCAAGGTCGACGTTTCCCAGTTCGAGCAGGTCATCGTCAATCTCGCCGTGAACGCGCGCGACGCGATGCCCGACGGCGGCAAGCTGATCATCCGCACCGCCAACGTCAGCGCCGAGGACGCGGGCAAGCTCGCCTACAAGGGCATGCCGGCGGCGGAGTATGTGCGGATCGAGGTCGCCGACACCGGCACCGGCATCCCTGCCGACATCCGCGACAAGATCTTCGAGCCGTTCTTCTCCACCAAGGAAGTGGGCAAGGGCACGGGCCTCGGCCTCTCCACCGTCTACGGCATCGTCAAGCAGACCGGCGGCTTCATCTATGTCGATTCCGAGCCGGGGCAGGGCACCTCGTTCCACATCTTCCTGCCGCGCCACCATGCCGAGCCGGAGGCGCAGGTCGAGCAGCCGGCGGCGGCGACTGCAACCAATGGCGCCGCGAAGGAGACTGCGCCCGCGGAGGCGAAGCCGCGCACCGATCTCACCGGGCAGGGCACCATCCTGCTGGTCGAGGATGAAGAGGGCCTGCGCGCGCTGAATGCGCGCGGCCTGCGCTCACGCGGCTACACCGTGGTCGAGGCCGAGAACGGCGTCGAGGCGATGGAGGTGCTGGAGGAGCAGGGCGGTGCCATCGACCTCGTCGTCTCCGACGTGGTGATGCCGGAGATGGACGGCCCGACCTTGCTCAAGGCGATGAGAGAAAAGAATCCCGCCATCAAGTTCATCTTCGTCTCCGGCTACGCCGAGGACGCCTTCGAAAAGAGCCTGCCCGAGGGCCAGCAGTTCGACTTCCTGCCAAAGCCATTCACGCTGAGCCAGCTTGTGGCGGCGGTGAAGGAGACGATGACGAAGTCGGGGTAGGGCATTGGTGAGGATCGTGGCGATGCCGCCAAATCCGCGGTGTCGTCCTGGATCGGCGCTCGCTCCGCTCGCTTGTCCAGGACGACGTCGGGACGCGGCTCGTAATGACGGTGGGACGCGAACCAAACGTTCATCCTGAGCAGCAAAGGCGCCGGTAACCTGCGACCACGGTTCCGCTCCGCGCCCTCCAAACCTCCTCCAAATACGAGTTTTTGCCACATCCCCGCGACTGAGGGCCGCAGCCGGGGGTTCCGAAACCGGCTTCACTTTTGTACAAGGCTGCCCATCTTAAGAGCACCTCCCCATGGCGGGGATTTGGGAAACACACATGAATTTCTCGCAACGTAGCCGCAGTTTCGTGAAGACGATTGCCGTCGTGCTGGCGCTGGCGCTGCCGACCGCGCTCGCGATCTCGTCCGCCGACGCCCGCGTCGGCGGCGGCTTCTCGTCGGGCTCGCGCGGCTCGCGCACTTACTCGGCGCCGCCGTCGACCACGACCGCACCGGGTTCGACGTCCCAGTTCAACCGGACCTACACCCAGCCCGGCGCAGGCATGAACTCGCCGACAACCGCGCCGGCGCGCGGCGGCTTGTTCGGCCGCGGCGGCGGCTTCCTGGGCGGCCTCGCGGCCGGCTTCCTCGGCGCTGGCCTCTTGGGCATGCTGTTCGGTGGCGGCCTGTTCGGTGGCCTCGGCGGTCTGTCGTCGATCCTCGGCCTGATCCTCCAGATCCTGCTGGTGGTGTTTGTGGTGCGGCTGGCGATGTCGTGGTGGCAGCGTCGCAACGCGCCGCCGCAGCACGCTTATGCCGGCGCTAATGTCGGTCCCGGCCCGCAGCCGAGCTATCGCAGCGGCCTCGGCGGCTTCGGCTTCGGCGCCAACAATGCGCCGCTCGAAATCCAGCCGGCCGACTATGAGGCGTTCGAGCGCCTGCTCGGCGAGACCCAGACGGCCTGGTCGAACGAGGATGTGGCCAAGCTGCACACGCTCGCAACCCCGGAGATGGTCTCCTATTTCGAGAAGGACCTCGCGGAGAACCGCGCGCGCAACGTCGTCAACAAGGCGACTAACGTCAAGCTGCTGCAGGGCGACCTCGCCGAAGCCTGGCGCGAGGGCGAGACCGACTACGCGACGGTCGCGATGCGCTTTGCGCTGACCGACAAGACGGTCGACCGCAACACCGGCGCGCTCGTCGCCGGCAGCGAGCAGCCGAGCGAGGCCACCGAAGTCTGGACCTTCGCTCGGCGCACGGGCGGCGGTTGGGAATTGTCGGCGATCCAGCAGACCAACTGATCGCGGGCGGATCGAACAACAAGGGGCGTCGTGCTTCGGTACGGCGCCCTTTTTGTTTGAGGCGACTTGCCCCACGGAATAACAGGGCGTGCCTCGGGTTGAAGTCAGGCAGCCAACAATAAACACAACCGGAGGAAGAGATGACCCGTTTGGAGAAATCCGCGAAATCCCTATGCCTTGCTCCCGCCGTGGCCGCATTCGCCTTGCTCGCGGCGCCATCTGCGCGGGCACAGTCAGTGGACATGACCTTCTTCGTGACCTCGAGCGGTCCCGGTAAGGGCGCCGACCTCGGCGGCCTCGAAGGTGCCGATGCACAGTGCCAAAAGCTCGCGCAGGCCGGCGGCGCCGGCGCCAAGACCTGGCACGCCTATCTCTCGACGCAAGCCGCCGACGGCAAGCCGGCCATCAATGCGCGCGACCGCATCGGCAAGGGACCGTGGCAGAACGCCAAGGGCACGGTCATCGCCAAAGACGTTGCCGATCTGCACGGCGCCGCCAACAACCTCACCAAGCAAACGGCGCTGAGCGAGAAGGGCGAGGTCATCAACGGGCGCGGCGATACGCCGAACCGGCATGACATCCTCACGGGATCGCAGCCGGACGGCACGGCGTTTGCCGCCGGCGATGACAAGACCTGCAAGAACTGGACGTCGAGCACGCAAGGTGCAGCGGTGGTCGGCCATGCCGATCGACAGGGCCTGCGCGACGACGAACCATCGAAATCGTGGAACAGTTCGCACCTTTCGCGCGGCCCCGACGGTGGTTGCTCTCAGGCCGACTTGAGGAGCACGGGCGGAGACGGATTGCTGTATTGCTTTGCGTCGAACTGAGGCGCCGAGTTCGTGTCCATCGTTATTGCGAGCCACAGGGGCCGTGTGTAGCGCGGCCCGATGGCAGGCTCTGCGAAGCAATCCGGAATCCTACCGCGGAAAGACTCTGGATGACGAGGTTGTGGCGAATGGGTTCCGCTCTTGCTCTGACGGAATCGGGAGCCGAATGCTACATTGGTCCGGATGCACTCACGCTCACGGACGCCATCCATGAAATACGAGCTCTACTACTGGCCTGAGATCCAGGGCCGCGGCGAATATGTGCGGCTGGCGCTGGAGGAGGCGGGCGCTGCTTATGCCGATGTAGCGCGTGGCCCGCGCGGCAGCAGCGCCATGATGAAGATGATGAACGGCCAGGGCGGCACACCGCCCTTCGCGCCGCCGTTCCTCAAGGCCGGCAAGCTCGTCATCGGCCAGACCGCCAACATCCTGCTCTATCTCGGCGCCCGCCACGGGCTGGCGCCGAAGACGGAAGGTGGCAGGCTTTGGGTGCATCAGCTTCAGCTCACGATTGCCGATTTGGTGCTGGAGATCCACGACACCCATCATCCGCTCGGGCCATCGCTTTATTACGAGGACGCGCGGCCCGCTGCGAAGAAGCGCACCGCTGAGTTCTGGGACGAGCGCGTGCCGAAATATCTCGGCTATTTCGAGGAGCTTCTCGACGCCAATGGCGGCGTCTACGTCACGGGGAGGAAACTGACCTATGTCGATCTCTCGCTGTTCCAGCTCGTCGACGGCTTGCGCTACGCATTTCCAAAGCGGATGAATATCTTCGAGAATGAGATTCCCGGCCTCGTCGCCTTGCGCGATCGCGTTGCGGCGCGGCCGAACGTCAAGGCCTATCTCGACAGCGACCGCCGCATTGCCTTCAACGAGCAGGGCATCTTCCGCCATTACAAGGAGCTGGATGCGTGAATTACCAGATGCCGGGCACGAGGCGGTAGCGCACCCGCGCCGCATAATCGGCATAGCCGGGCAGGCCCTCTCTCAGCGTGCGCTCCTCGATCCGGATGCGGATTGCGAGCAGGGCGAGCAAGACGGGCGCGGTCGCAAGGCCCCACCACGAGCCCAGCAGCAACGGCATGCCGCCGAAGAACAGGATCATGCCGCTGTACATGGGATGGCGGACATGGGCGTAAGGCCCAGTCGAGATCACCCGCTGCGCGCGCTCGGATTGCAGCTTTACGACGGGTGCCGCGAACGAGTTTTCGCGGAACACCCACAGCGTGAACAGCGTCGAGCCGAGGAACAGCAGGAAGCCGAATGCCTGCAAGGCGAGGGGCATATCGGAGGCGAGATAGCGCCGGTCGAGCCCCATCGCGACCAGCCAGATCAGCATCACCAGAATAAACACGGCCATGAAGGCCTTGTCGGCGGGCGGCTGGTCTTTCTGGATGACCGGGCGGAGACGCTCGGCGAGCAGCGCCGGATCGAGCCGGTAAAGCCACCAGCCGCAGAGCGGACCGAGGATCGTGGAGGCGATCAGCAACACCCAGGCCCCTGGCCAATTCATCGTGCCGGCGGACGCGAACAGAAGCGCGCCCATTCCGACGACGAAGATCGTATTCTGCAGCAGCAGCCGTGCGATCATGCGCGATTCCCGGACGAATCTCGCATCACATTGTACCCGCTATCCGGCAAAGATGCGGATTAATGCGCGACAAGTCCGATCAAGCGGATCGAGCAGCCTTATCTCGGCGAGGCATGATCAGGCGAGCTGATCGATCCTGGTGCCCTGACCCGGCGGCAGCGGGGCCGGCGGCGGCTGATAGGTCGGGTCGTTGTCCTTGGTTTTGGCCTGATCGTCCTGCTGCTTGGTCGTATCGTAGTTCGGCACCACGATCGCGATCGGCGGCGGCGCAACGCTGGAAACGCTCATCCACAAATCCTCACAGATTGAAACAGGAGACTGACCTGCGAGGGACGAAGCTTCCGTCAAGGGAATCGCTAAAATGCGAGGGAATTGGTGGGCCTTCGCGCGCGCCATCGCGCTATTTCGGCGAGGCGACGGACCTCTCCTCGTCATTGCGAGCGCAGCGAAGCAATCCAGAATCTTTCCGCGGAGGGACTCTGGATTGCTTCGCTGCGCTCGCAATGACGGAGTATGTGGCGCGCGGCGCCATGACACGTACGGACCGTGGCCGCGGCCAACAGCCGCGAGAAGTGCCTTGCGCCTACTCGTCCTTCGGCCGCGTGATTGCGATCGCAGCCTCGGTCTTCGTGCGCGAGCATTCCATGTTGAGGCGCTTGTAGCGCATCGCCACCTTGTCGCCGCGGAAGAGACCCATGCGCTTGAGGCAGCGCGTGGTCCCCTTGGTGGTGTCGTCCTTCGGCAGCGTGAAGATGATCGCGGCTGCGGAGCCGACCAGATCATAAAATTGCGGCGTCGGCTTGCGGTCGCCCTTGGCGTAGAGCTCGTTGGAATAATTCTGCCCCTGCGCGCGGCAGCCGAGCGACAGCTCCTTCGCCGCTGGATGGGTGAGATAGATGATGTTGGCCGCCTTGAAGTTGACCTTCAGTTTGTCGACGCCGCTGGCAAGCTGCTTTGCGATATCGTCACACTGGTCCGCGCGCGCCGGCGAGGCGAGAGCCACAAGGCTGGTGATTGCGGCGGCGACCAGGATCGCGCCGCGAACGTCGAATTTCAAAGTCATGATGAAAAGCCCCTTCGGGTTCGTATTCAATCGTCGGCGCGCGCAGAGTGCAAGGGGTGCAGCCAGACCGTGTTGGACAGGGGGCACGAGCCCGGCACGAGGCTGCACCGTGACCAAAAGTGCCACCAAGGTGCCCGAATCGGCATGCTTCGGCCGCGCCAGAGCGCCTTTCCTTTACGGCAAAAATGCTTAGAACGCTTCTATGACAGAAGCCCGCGCGAGGGCTCCAGAACCCGAGACCGACCCATGAACGCTCCCACCGCCTTTCCCGACCAGTCCAAGCCCGTCCCGCCCTACAAGCACACACCGCTGTTCCCGCTCGGGAAGGACGAGACGCCCTACAAGAAGGTCACGGGCGAGGGCGTCCGGGTCGAGAAGGTCCTCGGCAAGGACATGCTGGTGGTGTCGCGCGAGGCGCTGCGGGCGCTCTCGGAGGCCGCCTTCGGCGAAATCAACCACTATCTGCGTCCGGGTCACCTGAAGCAGCTTCGTTCGATCCTGGAGGACTCGGAGGCGAGCCCGAACGACAAGTTCGTCGCGCTCGACTTCCTGAAGAACGCCAACATCGCTGCCGGCGGCGTGCTGCCGATGTGCCAGGACACCGGCACGGCAATCATCATGGGCAAGAAGGGCTGCAACGTCATCACCGACGGCGACGACGAGGCGGCGCTGTCGGAGGGCGCGCGCGATGCCTACTTGCGCCGTAACCTGCGCTACTCGCAGGTCGCTCCGCTGTCGATGTATGAAGAGAAGAACACCGCCAACAACATGCCGGCGCAGTGCGAGATCTACGCCGAGGGTGACGACGCCTACAAGTTCATGTTCATGGCGAAGGGCGGCGGAAGCGCCAACAAGAGCTTCCTGTTCCAGGCGACGCCTTCGGTGCTGACCAAGGACCGGCTGCTCGCCTTCCTCAAGGAGAAGATCCTCACCCTCGGCACCGCCGCGTGCCCGCCCTATCACCTCGCCATCGTGATCGGCGGCACCTCCGCCGAGCTTTGCATGAAGACGGTGAAGCTCGCCTCCGCGCGCTATCTCGATGCGCTGCCGACCCACGGCTCGGCGGACGGCAACGCCTTCCGCGACGTCGAGATGGAAAAGGAAATCCACAAGATGACGCAAAGCTTGGGAGTGGGTGCGCAGTTCGGCGGCAAATATTTCTGTCACGACGTGCGCGTGATCCGTATGCCGCGCCACGGGGCTTCGCTGCCGATCGGGCTCGGCGTGTCCTGCTCGGCTGACCGCCAGGTGCTCGGCAAGATCACCAGGGACGGCGTCTATCTCGAGGAGCTCGAGCACAACCCGGCGCAATATCTGCCGCAGGTCGAGCAGTCGCTCGGCGGTGAAGTCGTCAAGATCGATCTCAACCAACCGATGAAGGACATTCTGGCGACCTTCTCGAAATATCCGATCAAGACGCGGGTCTCGATGACTGGCACCATGGTCGTCGCGCGTGACTCCGCACACGCCAAGCTGCGCGAGCGGCTCGAGAAGGGCGAGCCGCTTCCGGATTATTTCAAGAACCACCCGGTCTACTACGCCGGCCCCGCCAAGACGCCCGAGGGCTACGCCTCCGGCGCGTTCGGCCCGACCACGGCGGGCCGCATGGATTCCTTCGTCGACCAGTTCCAGGCCGCCGGCGGCTCGATGGTGATGGTGGCCAAGGGCAATCGCGCGCCTGCCGTGCGCGAGGCCTGCAAGAAGTATGGCGGCTTCTATCTTGGCTCGATCGGCGGCGCGGCGGCGAACCTCGCCGAGCACTGCATCAAGAAGGTCGAGGTGCTCGAATATCCCGAGCTCGGCATGGAAGCGATCTGGCGCATCGAGGTCGTCGACTTCCCGGCCTTCATCATCATCGACGACAAGGGCAACGACTTCTTCAAGGAGTTGAACTTGGGCTGAGGCCTTATCGTCATTCCGGGGCGCATAGCGCGAGCCGGAATTCATCGGGCCTCAGTGCAAGTGGTAGAATGGATTCCGGGCCTGCGTGCTTCGCACGCATCCCGGAATGACAACAGTCCCGGACGAGTCCGGTGATGACGCCTGGATGCGTGGAGAGGCTTACGCTCTGGCGCCCGTGAAGGGGAAGCTGCCCATCGGTCCGATGCCCATTTCGCCGTTGATGCTGTCGCCGGAGACCGTGCCGGTGAATTCGAGGGTGAGCGGCATCGGGTTGGTGATCGAGACCTTCCAGGAGACGTTGTCGCCGCTGACGGTGCCGTCGAAGATTTCGGCGATATTGCCGTCCGCACCCTGCGTGCCCGTGAGCGTGTCGCCCGCCGCCTTCAGGCTCAGCGTTGCCTGGCGCTCGCCCATCGGCGTCGTCATGGTCAGATTCCAGTTACCGTCTACGGCCATTCCCGTCTCCCAAGATAGTCCGGCGAACCGCGACAATCCGCGGCCGGTCCAGCGCCGAGCCTATAACCCAACTTGCACCGCGCGCCTAACGCCGTGTGCATGATCCGGAAAGTGTGTAGCGGTTTTCCGAGCAGATCATGCGCAAATGACAACCTAAAGCGCGATCATATCGCGCTTTAGGCGCGAGCAGCGGCACGCAAGCGGCTTGTGACGATGAGCCGCAGAACCACGTACTGCACGGCGAAGGCCAGGATCTTGGTGCCGCCCGCAACCACCGAGATATAGAACGCCCACAGCTTCAGGTCGCCGGTCGAGGCCACGGCGATCATGCCCACGCCGATCACGAACATCAGCGCCGCCCAGGCATAGCCGGCCGCCGTCACATATTCCGGAACGGTCTCCGCGACGATCGGCGGCACGTAGCGCAGCATCCAGCCGCGCTTGAGCATGATGAGCCCGATCGCGAAATGCGCGATCGAGGGCTTTGCCAGCATGAAGCGGGGATCGTTGGTGAACAGCGTGACGGCACCGAGCACGATAACCAGCGCGAGGCTCGCATAGGTCATGAAATTGAGCTGACGTCCCTTGATGCGAGCATAGATGACCTGCGCGATCGCGCCCGCAATCGCCACCGACGTCGCCAGGATGACGTTGTCGGTGATGAGGTAGATGACCAGGAAGACGATGGCCGAGAGGAAGTCGGAGGCGAGGCGGGCGAACACGTCCTTCATCGTCGATCCTTTTCATCGGGAATTCGGTAGCGCGCCGGCCGGCACACCGTACTTGATCCTGCAATACTCAGGATACCACTTTGTGAAATAGATCGCGCTGTTGCGGGCGGCGAAGGCGACCGCCAGGCCCGACCAGATCGGCAGGCCGGGGACATAGAGCAGCACGATATTCGAGGCCATCATCAGCAGGGCGGCCGCGGTCCATGCGCCGGTGATGATGTAGTTGGCGCGCAGGAAGCCGGGCATCGCCGCAGTCTCGGCCGGGACGGATTCCAGCGCATATTGCAGAGTGAACGGCCGCCGCGCCAGCATCGAGCCGAGCGAGATGGCAAAGATGCCGATGTCGACCGACAGCTTGACGGCGAGGGTGCTGAGGGCCGGATTGAGCAGCACGAGGTAAAGGCCGGTCCCCGCGAACACCACGGCCGAGCCCGCCGCCAGAATCTTCACCGAGCGGCCGCGGGCGACGTCGATTGCAATGGTGCCGAGGCAGATCGCCGTCGCCGCAAACATGCTGACGGTGGCGGAGGTCAGCAGCATGAGGAGGGCATAGACGCCGTAGGGGGCTAGGATCAGGAAAATCGCCATGGGCCGCCTCGATCAGACTGATCTTGACAATGTCAAGATGAGTAATTCAGGGGCAGGAAACCGTCAAGCCGAATCTTTACACTGTCAAAATTCTGTGAGCGAGCCACGTTTTGACCTCCACCGTCATTCCGGGGCATCGCGACTTGTCCGCCGAAGCTCGAAGAGCGAGGGCGGAAGCGATGAGCCCGGAATCCATCGTGCCGCATGACACGCGGTCGAATGGATTCCGGGCTCGCGCCAAGCGGCGCGCCCCCACCGCACTTGCGCAACGTGGAGTGACGGGAGGAGGGGGCATCTAGGCCGCCCCAACCCAATTGCCGTGAAAACCGTCGGGGACGCGATGGCCGAGCTGCACCAGCGCGACCGGGCCGGCCTCGACATCGGTGGCGTTGAACACCGCGAGGTCGCTGCGGTTGTCCCGCGCGCGCCAGACCACCGCGAGCAGCCAGCCATCGCCTTCCTGAGCATCCCTGGATCGTTCGACGAACACCGGCTCGGAGATGGTGTCACCGGGCGGCAGCAGATAGTGTCCGAGCCGGCGGCCATTGCCGTCGACATGGGCGATGCCGGACAGCGCGCCGAACATCGGCAGCCTCGGATTGGCGCAGGCGTACCAGCCGTGACGGCTCTTCAAGCCGGCGCGGCGATCGTCGATGCGGGGGAATTCGCCAGTGAGGTCGTCGAGATACATCTGTTGGAAGCGGTCGGTATTGCCGTCGAGATCGAAAGTCCAGCGGCAGTGGCGGGCGCGCGACTTTTCCGGATCCGTCGGCCGTCCGTCGGGATGCGGAAACAGCGGCGCCTCCTCGAACCGCATGACGTCGGCGACGATGCGGTTGCCGTCCTCCCACGCATTCATCACGTGGAAGACGTAGCAGGCTTCAGCACGAAACCAGACGATCTCCTTCGACGTGCCCTTGCGCTTCATCACGCCGACATAGGCGCCTTTCTCCGGCTCCCAGGCGTAGGGCGGCCGCCCTGCCATCGCGCGCTCCATGCTGCCGGTGAGCGGCAGGATCGGAAACAGCACGTGGTTCTCGGTGACGATGAAGTCGTGCACCATGCTGGCATAGGGCGCCTCGAACCTCTCGAAGCGCGTTGCTCTGCCTGATGCATCGATCGATCCGTAGGAGAGGCTGGCCGTGAGCGGCCCGGCGGCGTTGTAGCCGAAGAACACCAGTTCGCCAGTGACCGGATCGATTTTCGGATGCGCGGTGAAGGTGCCGACGACGCGGCCCTGGTAGTTGCAATAGCCGCGCGTGGCCAGCGTGCCCGGTTCGATCTCGGTCGGCAGATGCGCCTCCTCCAGCGCGAGCAGCTTGCCGGCATGGAAGATGATGTTGGTGTTGGCGACGCCGCCGTCGGTCAGATGCGCCGGCGCATCCGGCAACTTGCGGCCGAAGCCGCCGAACAGCGCGCGGCCGGCATCGTGCTCGGCCTGCCATTTCGGCGTGCGGACCCAGCGATTGCGGTAGCTGGCGCGGCCGTTTTCGAGGTGAAAGGCGTGCAGCATGCCGTCGCCGACGAACCAGTGCGCACCGGGAGATTCGAATTGCGGGTTGGGGCCGTTGCGATAGAGCGTGCCGTTCAGCTCGCGCGGCAGCTCGCCGACGACCTTGAGGAAGGGTGCGTCGGCCTCGAACGGGATCGGCGCGAGATTGTTGCGGCGCTCTGCGAAGGCGTCCTGCTGCACGGCAAGTCCTCCAATCTTTACATCGTAAAGATCAGATAGGCCGAGTGAAGATCTCGGTCAAGCGAAATCTTTACACTGTCAATATTGCGTCATATAGCTGAGGCATGGCCAAAACCGACACCAAGACCAGGACTGAAACAGCGCGCCGCGCGCGCCGGACGTCATCCGCCGGCGGACGGCCTCGCCGCACCGCCAGCGCGAAGACCGAGACGCCCTATCATCACGGCGCCCTGCGCGAGGCGCTGCTGCAGGCGGCCGAACGGGTGCTGGAGCGCGACGGGCTCGCTGGCCTGACGCTGCGCGCGGTGGCGCGCGAGGCGGGCGTGTCGCATGCCGCACCCACGCATCATTTCGGCGACCTGACCGGCCTCGTCAGCGAGCTCGCGGCGATCGGCTTTCGTCAGTTCAACGAAGCGATGGCCTCGTCCTGCGCGGCCGCGGCGACGCCGCCCGAACGCATGTTGGCGCGGCCCAAGGCTTATGTCGCCTATGCGCAGGCGCATCCCGGCATGTACGGTCTGATGTTCCGCGCCGAACGGCTCGACTATTCCAAGCCTTCACTGCACGAGGCCGCCGAGGCCTCCTTCGCCGGGCTCGCCAACGCCATCGGCGCGATGCGGCAGGAGCAGATCAGCGGCGATGCACTGACGCTGGACCAGGGCGCCGCGATCGCGCGGGCCTGGTCGATGGTCCATGGCTTCACCACGCTGCTGCTCGATGGCCGGCTCGAGGACATCCTCGAGCGGCTGCCCAAGGGCACGACGACCGAAGGGCTGCTGGAAGCCATGCTGAAGTCGACGGTGGGCCCGAAGTTCCCCACGTGACGCCGCGATCCCAGCGCATCCTGGCGAGCTCGCGCGGCTCGCCGGCCTGACGGCAGTCTTTTGGCGCGGCCGAGATATACGTACTGCCCAGAGATTGGGCGCCGGCGCGATCGAGCACGGCGCAAACCGGCAGCATGGCCAAGCAACCGAATGTGACAACGCCTCATGACGAAGCGTCGTCTTCTGGAACTCCATCCGTCAGACGGTTCATTGTGGGGAAGGTTCAAACAGACCCTGACAGGGGCGCTGAATCGTTCTAGAAGAGCGGCTTCGCTTCGGCCTATCCTCGCCTCGTTTGTGTTGTCGCTTCTCTCGATCATGCCAGTCATCTCGTCCAGCAAACCTTATCGCGTCGGCCGCTCCAAGACCGGACTCGGTCTTTTCGCCACCAAACCGATCAAGAAGGGGACCCGGATCATCCGCTATTTCGGACCGATCCTGGACTCGCGCATTCCCGAACACGACGAGATTGAGAACAAATACCTGTTCGAGCTCAACGGCCGCTGGACCATCGATGGCTCGGTGCGCAAGAACGTTGCGCGCTACATCAATCATTCCTGCCGGCCAAATGCGGAATCCGATGTGCGCCCGCGCGAGCGCAAGGTTTTTATCCGCGCCATCAAGAACATCGAGCCGGGCGACGAGATCAACTACGACTACGGCACCGACTACTTCAAGGCCTATCTGAAGCCGATCGGCTGCAAGTGCGAATCTTGCGAGAAGAAGCGCAAGAAACTGCGCGCCGAGGCACGGGCCGAGCGGGCCAAGGTGAAGGCGCGTGCGGAGCGCAAAACCAGGCAGGCTGGCGCGAAGGCTGGCGCCAAGAAGAAGCTCAACGGCCATGCCATCGGCAAGGCGAACGGCCGCGCGCGAGCGTAGCCGTCAAGTCCGCTGTCATTCCCCGCGAAAGCGGGGAATCCAGTACGCCGTAGCCTGTCCGCATACGACTACCGTCTCTGGAATACTGGGTCGCCCGGTCAAGCCGGGCGACGACTAGCAGTTGTGATGCGGTCAAGCGTCACGCCGCCACTACATTCCCGCTCTTCCGCAATCCCACATATTGCAGCTCGGCGAACACGCCGGTCGCGATCGCCTGCGCAACCACCATGAGCTCGCCGGCAATGTTCGGGGACACGGCTCCTGAGAACAGGAGCGCAATACTTGCGACCGTCCAGACTGCATTGCCGATCACGACCAGGAGGACGAGCGACCTCGGCACGGATGCGCGGGCGGCGAGCCAACCGACCAGCGCGGTGTAAGCGATCAGGAACAGGCCTGTTTCGCGCAGCAGCACTTCGGGCAGGTTGAAGAGCGCTGCGAATGCGCCGGCGCCGAAGGTGAAGCCGAGGGCGGCGACGCCGCTGAAGACAGCATCGGCCAGGAGCGCGCGGCGCAGGAATGTGGATGGGTCGATCATCTTGGTTCTCCTTGGGTTGAGGCTTCCGGGAAAATCAGTGCAGGCCGCGCCACCAGGCGCGGATCAGGCGGGCGAGACGGAACGGGCAGAGGCTTTTGCCTACGCCGTGTTCGAAGGCGGCCACTTGTGCGACGACGTAGTCGCCGGTCGAATGCACCAGCGGCTCCGGCATGTTGAGGCCGCGCGCGAGCATCCGGGTTGCGAACGTCACACCCCAGGGTACGAAGTGGTCTGCGAAGGTGCGGTAGAGCAGCAGCGCGATCATGGTCATCTCCTGTTGCGAGCGAAGATGCGCCGGTGCGATGCCGAATTCGATTACCTCGCGGGTAATGGATGGGACGAAATCCGCGTGCTAGGTTTTCGACCATGAACGCACACGCATCCACCGCACACACCGAACGAAGCCAGCCGATCCATATCGGCGATCACTTGCGCGATTGGCGGCAGCGCCGCCGCATGAGTCAGCTCGATCTCGCGGGCGAGGCCGAGATCTCCGCGCGGCACTTGAGCTTCGTCGAGACCGGCCGCGCCGTGCCCTCGCGCGAGATGGTGCTCAAGCTCGCCGAACGCCTCGACGTGCCCTTGCGCGAACGCAACGTGCTGCTGGTCGCGGCCGGCTACGCGCCGGCCTTTCCGCAGCGCCCGCTGGAGGATCCCGCCTTGAAATCAGCCCGCCAGGCGATCGACCTCGTGCTCAAAGCGCATGAGCCCAATCCCGCGCTCGCGGTGGACCGGCACTGGAACCTGGTGTCCGCCAACCGCATGGTGGCGCCGCTGCTCGACGGCATTCCGCAGCGACTGCTCGGCCAGCCCTTCAATGTGCTGCGGCTCGCCTTTCACCCGGAGGCGCTGGCGCCGCGCACGGTCAATCTCGCGGAGTGGTGCGGGCATCTGCTGGAGCGGCTGCATCGGCAATGCGAGGCGACCGCCGATCCCGAATTGATCAAGCTCTACAATGATCTCAAGAGCTACCCGATTCCGGCGCGCGCTGGGCCGCTGTCGAGCGACAATGTCGCGATCCCCTTCAAGTTGCGCCACGAGGGGGAGATACTAAGTTTCTTCTCCACCACCATGGTGTTCGGTACGCCCGTCGACATCACCCTGTCGGAGCTGGCGCTGGAGACCTTCTTTGCGGCCGACGAGCGCACCGCCGAACGGTTGAAGCAGATGGCGGCAGGTATGACCTAGCGCACCTTGCCTCGGCGCGGGTTCGGCTTATCTTCGGGCAAACCCTTGAAGTGCCCGAAGGAGGCGCCCATGAGCACGCTGAAACCGCTCCAGATCGACGTCGTCTCCGATGTGGTGTGCCCGTGGTGCTACATCGGCAAGCACCGGATCGAGAGCGCGCTCGCGCTTGTTCCGGACGTGCCGGTCAAGCTCAATTTCCGCCCGTTCTTCCTCAATCCCTGGGTGCCGCGCGAGGGCATCAGCCGCGAGGACTATCTCACCACCAAGTTCGGCTCGGTCGAGGCCTATAAGGGCATTGCCGGCCGCGTCGTCGCAGCGGCGAGCGAGGAGGGCCTCGTCTATCGGCCCGAGCTGGTCGCGCGCCAGCCCAACACCATCGACTGCCATCGCCTGATCCTGTGGGCGGAGGCGATCGGCAAGGCGCCCGAAATGAAGCAGCGCCTGATGGAGCTTTATTTCCGCGACGGCGGGGACCTCACCGACGTGAACGTGCTGGTGCAGGGCGCCGCCGATGTCGGGCTCGATGCCGAGGACGTGCGGCGGCGCCTCGCCACCGACGAGGACGTTGCGCGCATCTCGGCGGATGCACAGGAAGCAGCGGACAAGGGCATCTCCGGCGTGCCGACCTACGTGTTCGCGCAGAAATATGCCGTCTCCGGCGCGCAGGATCCGAACCTGCTCGCGCGCGCCATCCGCCAGGTGTCGGCGGAGATCAACGCGCAGGCGGCGGAATAGCTGTCTTACTTCCGCAGCAAGCGAACAGCGCGTCGTGCCGCTGCGGAGGCGGCACCATGCGCCACCAGCGCTGCGTGAATGAGCGCCACGACCGGATCGTTTCGCCTCAAGGGGATCAGCACGTCGCCGATCGCGAAGCGGCCGCGCCAGATCGGGTTGATCATGGGATGGTCGGCGTTGGCAGTGGAGTCGGCGCTCGCGATGGCGGGATCGGCGCAGAGGTGGCGGGTGAGCTCGACCGTGAGCTGCACGCCGGGCGAATATTTTGCAAAGCGCTCGTCGACGCCGAGCTTGAAGAAGAAGGCACGGTCCTGATGACGCAGCACGATGCCAGCGGCGACCGGAGTTAAGCCGGCGCGCAAGCTGACGATCTCGCATTGCGCGGTTTCCGCGAGCGCCGGCACGGCGCGGCGGATGAACGTTGCATCGCCCGCATCCTGGATCAGCGCGGTGCCGCGCTTGCCTTTCCAGCCGCTGGCTTCGAGTTGCAGGAAGGTTTCGAGCGCCGGTCCGATCTCGTCAGGCTTGCGTGCCACCTCGAACACGACAGGGCCGTGCTCCGCGAGGCGATGGCGCTGACGGCGCAGCTCCTTGAGCTTCTTCGTGCCGAGCGCCTCTTGCAGCAGCTTTTCGCCGTCCTGCGTCGCGTCGAGCGCGGCACGAACGTAGGAGCTCAGCACGCGCGGCTTCAGACCGGTTCGGGCCAGCACATTATCGAGCGATGTCATCGCCGCGCCGTGGAGCGCGACGTCGCGCAGGATCAGCGCATGCGCGACGGCATCGCGTGCCTGCTGGAGCAGACACGCGGCAGCCTCTGCTGAGTAGTCGCGGTCGATCAGCGGGCTGCACAGCGTGCCGTAGGGATGGGCGCTCACCAGCGCGGGCAGGGGGATCTTCCATGCGTGCCAGAGCGAGATCACCGGCATCAGCCCGATCAGCCGCTTTGATGGAGCATCGAACGCGCGCAAGGCCATCGCACCGGTGCGGCCCTGCGCTGTCGCGCTGACGGCGAGCTCCCAGGCGGGCAGGTAATAGCCATTCGGCTCGATCGCCTGCTGGGCAAGCGCGCGCCATTGTCCGATATCGACGGAGGTCAGTGGGACGAGCGCGCGCGCCGGTACGGCATCCATTGCGGATGCCGGATTGATCGCAGCCTGGTGCGCGATGTCGACCACGTCCCGTCGTCCCCGTTCACGCCGGCAAAAGCCGGGTCACGCGGCCATGCTTAGCGTAAAGATTGGAAAAATACCGTTGGGACGCCGTTTCAATTCGAGTGATATTGTTAACGTCTCATTGAGCATCCGCCCGGCAAGCCGCCGGATGCTGCGATGGATGCGCAAAGAGTGCTCTCGATCCGGAGGATCAACATGATCGCAACGCCTTTCACACCGATCGCTTCGCTCCTGGGCGGGGCGTTGATCGGTCTGGCCGCCGTGCTCTTGATGTGGGCGACGGGACGGATCGCCGGCGTCAGCGGCATCGCGGCGCGCCTGTTTCCGCCTTATGAGGACCGCGAATTCGCTGGCCGTCTCGCCTTTGTCGCAGGCCTCATTGCCGCCCCCGTCTTGGTGCGGCTCGCCACCGGCAGCCTGCCGGCGCAGACGATCGAAGCGGGAACGACGGCCCTGATTGTCGGCGGACTGCTCACGGGCTTCGGCACGGTGTGGGGCAGCGGCTGCACGTCCGGCCACGGCGTCTGCGGCCTGTCGCGGCTGTCGGTGCGCTCGCTGGTCGCCACCATCACCTTCATGGCGGTGGGGATGGCCACCGTCTTCCTGATGCGGCATTGGAGCTGACGGTGATGGCCATCCTCGTTCAATTCGCAATCGGTCTGATCTTTGGCCTCGGCCTCATCGTCTCCGGTATGTCCAATCCGGCAAAGGTGCTGAACTTCCTGGATGTCGGCGGCATCCCGGGAGGGACGTGGGACGCGAGCCTCGCTTTCGTAATGGCCGGCGCGGTCGTCGTGACCTTCATCGGCTTCAACCGTGTCTTGAAGCTCGCGCGGCCTTTCTTCGCCGAGCGGTTTTACGTTCCGACGCGAACGGATGTCGATCTGAGAATTGTCGCCGGTCCCGCCATCTTCGGCGTCGGCTGGGGGTTGGTGGGCTTTTGCCCGGGGCCGGCGCTGACTGCGCTCGGATTTGGCTCGGCGTCCGCCTTCATTTTCGTCGCCGCGATGTGTGCCGGCATGGTGCTGGCCCGCTTCATCGCTCACCTGCCGTCGTTGACGCGCTTCGTCACGCCGCCCGACCCGCTCGAAACCTGACCGACAGTTAGAAGGTCAGTCATCCGACACCATGACATGGAAGGGACCGGGCAAGCATGCTTGCCCGGTCCCCAAGTCAAGTGCGATCAATAGCGGTCGGTGCCGACGCCCACGCTGACGCCGGGGGCGCGGATGCCGACGCCGGCCCGCGGTCCTTCATCCCAATCGCGATAGGTGCGACGCTCGTAGTAGCGATCGCGCGGCATTCTGGCATAGGAGTCGCGCACGATCACGCGCGAGCCGCCACGGGTGCGATAGCAACGGCCGGCATCGTCGCAGACGAGCCGTACCTCTTGGATGAGATCAGGATTGGTGTATTCGCTGGTCGTGTAGAAGTCCGCGGCCTTCGCGCCGCCTGTTGCGGCCAGTGCTCCGACGCCCGCCAGCAGCGCAATCGTGAACGTCCTCATCATCTCCTCCTCCGGTACTGCCCTCGGCGGTAACAAGAAGAGGAGGCGACGTTCGTTCCGGCCGGTATTCATGTTTTTCCCGGAACTGGACCTCGCGCCGATGGGTTCCCGCATTCAGGCGGGGAAGATGAGACACGTCGTCGTGCCGTGGGCGAGCAACCGACCCTTGGCGTCCGTCACGCGCCCATCGGCCGTTCCGATGCGACGGCCGCAATTCAAGACCTTGCCCTCGGCCCGGACCAGGCCGGTCTCCGGCGTGATGGGACGCACGAGAGAAATCTTGAACTCAAGCGTCGTCTGGCTGATCCCCTTGTCGAGGGTCGACTGAATGGCGAGCCCCATGCAACTGTCGAGCAGGGTAGCCGTGAGGCCGCCATGGACCGTGCCGGCCGGGTTGAGGTGAGCGGCCGTTGGCACAAGCGCGACGACGACGCGACCGCTCTCGGCCTCCACCACATCATAGCCGAGCGTCTGCGCGATGGTGTTGAGAGGTAGAGCTCGCCTCGCAAGGCCCTGCACGAACTCAAGGCCGCTCATTTGCTTCTGTTGTTCGGGAGTGACCGTCCCGTAGATCCTGGTGGTCATCGTGATCTCCCTCGACCGTTTTCGAACTTTGACGTTCTGGCCGTTCTGCGGAACGCCGAAGGCGGACGGCCGTAGAGGCGCGTGAAAGCCATGCACATGCGTCGCGTGCTCGAAAAGCCGGATCGTTCCGCAACAGCGGCGATGGGAAGATCGGTTGCATCGATGAGGCGCTTGGCGCGCTGGATGCGGAGCGACAGCGCCACTTGCAGCGGAGACGCATCGAGGTGACGGGCGAACAGGCGCGCCAGATGGCGCGGGCCAACTCCGAGCCGTTCGGCCAGCCGGCCCACGCTGCTGCGGTCAAGCTCACCGTTCTTGATGAGCATCAAGGCACGTTCGACGGTTGTCCTGGTGCCCTTCCACGCAGGGCAGAACGGCGCCGTTTCGGGACGGCATCTGAGGCAGGGCCGGAAGCCGGCGTGCTCGGCAGCGGCCGCGCTACGATAGAATGTCACATTGCGAGCGAGCGGCGTGCGCGCCGGACAGACGGGACGGCAATAGATCCCGGTCGTCTTGACAGCGACGAACATGACGCCGTCCAGCGCGGCGTCGCGGCGGCGAAGGGCTTCATATCGTCCATCGAAGTCGAGCATGGAGCCGCTATAGCGCCAGCATTTTCGCGGTGCGAGTCCGATACGGTGACCACGTCCGAAAACGTCCGATGTGCCGCAAGGCAGTCCGCTAGATCGGCTCGTAGGTCTCCGACGCACAGATGTCGTCAGGTTCGGCGCGGCGCCGGTCGACCACCTTTCCGCCGGCGATCGTCACGATGTACGTCTGGATGCCGAGCGCCGTACCGGTGGCGGAGGTGAGCTGCGCGCGGACACAGGCCGTCCAGCCCGGTCCACGCACTTCGTGATGGGGCGGGGCGACACGAACCTCGCGAGGATAGGATGTCGTCAGGAACACCACGTCAATCTGTTCGCGCACCACGCGCTTGACGTCCGGGGCCGGTTCGGGTGGCGGCTGTTCGGCCTCCTTCATGCGCATGAACTCGGGCACCGGGGCGCGGCTATCGGCAAAGCCGCACGCGCCGAGCGCAAGTGCGCCGGCGAGCAGCGCCACCCGAGCAACAATCCGCAACATTCGTGAAAATCCCCCTGCGGGCCAACACATAGGTACAAATGCGACCCGGCGAAGCCCCCGCCGATCAACATTTGCTGAAGTCGGCAGGCAAGCGGGATTTGCTATTACGGGATTGCGGGCTAGTTTGTACCCCAGACGAGGGGGATTGCGCCAATGAGGATCTTGGTCATTGCGGCCGCGGTGTTGGTGCTGACGGCCGCCTCGGCGCAGGCCCAGATGGGCGGCGGCCGGCGCCAGCCCGGCAATGATGCCCCCAAGGCGGACAACAAACCCAAGGTCGACGAGAAGGCCTACAAGGCCGCGCTCGAGCGCATTCCCGAGCCCAAGGACAAGTACGATCCGTGGAGCGGGGCACGCCCGGGCGATCCCGCAAAGAAATCGAAATAACGCGGGGTGGGCGTTGCCGAGGCGCCTGCGATATCCAGTCGGCCTGATCGCGCTTCTCTTGCTTGTGGCGCGGCCATGTTCGGCCTGGGAAAGCTGGGGTGGCGATGCCGGCGGCTCGCGCTTTTCGCCGTTAGGGCAGATCACGCCCGACAATGTAGGCAATCTCGTTCGGGCATTCGAATTCCGCACCGGCGATCTCGCGGCTCGCCCTCCCGAGTTGATGCGGCGAACGAAGTTCGAGGCGACGCCGCTGTTCGTCGAGGACAGCCTGATCTTCTGCTCACCCTTCAACGAGGTGATCGCGCTCGATCCCGGCACCGGCGTGCAGAAGTGGCGCTACGATCCGAAGATCGCCACTAATCAACGTCCTGCCAATCGCTATGTCTGCCGCGGCGTCACCTACTGGATCGACGACAAGGCGCCTGCGGATGCCGCCTGTCGATCGCGCATCTTCATGGGTACGAATGATGTCCGCCTGATTGCGCTCGATGCGAAAACAGGAGCCCCGTGTGCCGATTTCGGCAATAGCGGCGAGATCAGGCTCGATATCGGCACGGCGCTGGAATGGCCCGGCGAATTCCAGATCACCTCGCCGCCGGCGATTGGCCGCGGTGTCATCGTGGTCGGCTCTGCGATCGGCGACAACCGCCGCGTCGACGCGCCGAGCGGTGTGGTGCGTGCGTTCGATGCGCGCAGCGGCCAGCCGCGTTGGACGTTCGAGCCACTCAAGCGCGACGGCATCGCGGCCGGACATGCCAATGTCTGGGCGCCGATGTCGGTCGACGAGGCGCGCGGGTTAGTGTTCCTGCCGACGTCCTCGCCGTCGCCGGACTTCTGGGGCGGCAGGCGTCCCGGCAACAACGAGCATGCCAATTCAGTCGTCGCGCTCCGCATCGAAACCGGCGAGCTCGTGTGGGCGTTCCAGACCGTGCATCACGACGTCTGGGACTACGATCTGCCGGCACAGCCGACGCTGACGCGGATCGATACCGGTGCCGGTCAGCGCGACGTCGTGATTCAGCCGACCAAGCAGGGTTTCGTCTTTGTGCTCGACCGCGACACCGGCAAGCCGGTGTGGCCGGTCGAGGAGCGCGCCGTGCCGCAAGGCGGTGCCGAGGGCGAAAGGTTGTCTCCGACGCAGCCGTTCCCGACGCATGTGCCGGCGCTGACGTCGCAGACAATCTCGAACGACGATGCACTCTCGCTAGTGCCGGGCCTGCGCCGCTCCCCTTGCGAGCGGCAGTTCGCGGAGGCGCGCAACGAGGGACTCTACACACCGCCGTCGGTACACGGCACGCTGGAGTTTCCCTTCACTGGCGGCGGCGTGAACTGGGGCGGCGCAGCCTTCGATCCGGCCCACCAGATCCTCTACGCCAACACCAGCCGCGCCGTACATCTCGTCAAGCTGATCCCGCGCGCAGAAGCCGCCGGATTCAATCCGCCGCCCGGACATGATTTCGGCCGGCAGCAGGGCGCGCCGTTCGCGATGTCGCGTGCGGTGGTGACGTCGCCATTCGGGCTGCTCTGCAACAAGCCGCCCTGGGGCGAGATGGTCGCGGTCGATCTGAAGGCGGGCAAAATCCTCTGGCGTTCGACGGTCGGCACCACCGAGGATCTGGCGCCGCTCGGCGTGCCGCTTCCCTGGGGCGCGCCGCTGGTCAACGGGCTTGCGGTCACCGCAGGCGGTCTCGTCTTCACCGGCGCGATGGATGCTTATTTGCGCGCGTTCGATGCGCGAAGCGGCAAGGAGCTGTGGCAGGGCCGGCTGCCGGTACCCGGTGTCGCAAACCCCATGACCTATCTGTGGAAGGGTGAGCAGTATGTGGCGATCGGCGCCGGCGGTCACTCCGAAGCCGGCACCTCGATCGGCGACAGCGTCGTCGCCTTCCGCCTGGCGCGGCCGGGGGAGGCGGCGTCACTGTGGTCGCGCACCGTCGATCGTCCCGGCGGACGATTCCAGGCGGCATCGTCAGCGATCGTGCTTGCGATCATCGCCGTGGTGATCGCGGGCCTGCGCTGGCGCCGCAAGCGTCGTATCAAGCAGGCATGATGGCTGCCTTGGGTGATGCGAACGGCCGTTCACATCGCGTTGCGTTATTGCACGAAGGCGATGCCGACACGCGTGTCGTTGCGCCATACCGGGCGGCAATTCCGCACGAAATTGTCGCGCGCGATCGATAATGTGAACGATTGCGGCAGCGTAACGAAGCCATCCAGGTCGATCGCCGCGCCGCCCGTCGACATGTTTCGCACCGTGCACGGGATTCCGCTGCCTTCAAAGGTGATCGTGCCGCCCTTGAAAACACGGTGGCGCTGCGCTGCACGCTTCTCGATCATCGCGTTCATCCACTATGACGATCGTAAAATAGTGCATAGAAATTACGTTGAAATGAATTCAACACTGGCGCTACCTGCACGGCGCTTCAGACTTCGTTTACGAAGCCGAAGCGGGGACTCTTCTCCGCTGGATTTTCAAAGCCGTTCTTTTGTCTTTTGTGGCGCGGCGCGCTGGTCATGCTCATCCAGGCAGCATCGCGAATGCGCTCGAGACCATCGCCACCGGCTTGTTGTCGGTGGCGGAGAGCAGCGTGACGCGGCCGAAACTCATGGTGCGCCCGAGCCGCACCACGCGCGCGTCCGCCAGCACGTCGGAGGATGCGATCGCGCGCATGAAATGCGTGGTCTGGTCGACTGTCGTCATCGGCCGGTAGCCGCGATTGGCGGCGAGGATGGCGATCACCATCGCGGTGTCGGCGAGCGCCATCAGCGCCTGGCCGCAGACCACGCCGCCGTGCCGGCACAGGCGTTCCGAAAAGGTCATGCGCAGGGTTGCGCCCGGTTGCCAGTCCGGCACGTCGGCCGGCGCGATGTGGTCGATGTGCTCGACGGAGAGGCCGAGATCCTGGACCCATGGGGCAAAGACCTCGCCGAGCACGCGTCTGGCTTCAGTGATGCCGAACTCCGCTTCGGGCTGCGATTGCATTGCTGTCGTTTCCTCATCTGTTGCCGGTTGTTTCAGCCATTCTGCCCGGATTGGCGCGGCAAAGTCACCCGGGCCGCCGGCGGTCCAGCGGCTTGAAAATGCCCGACTTCACCTTCTAAAATACCGTGCTTGGCAGTGGGTGGACGATGTTGCGTCGATTTGTCTTGGTGTTTTGCCTGGCCGCGCTTGGGCTCGCTTTGAACGGGTGCACCAAATGCGGCCCGATCTGGGACGATTGGCTGCATTCCCCGAAGTCGTGCAGATCGGACCGGCTCTGACGGTTCGTGCGGCCTGCGCGGCGCCCAAGGACTCGTGATGAAGGCCCGTGATAAGGACCGCGGCAACGCTGCGGCAGGAATGATGAGGCGCGGTGATCTGCGCTCTCGATGATCAAGGAGTGAATGATGAAGGTTTTCCGTATGGCGGCGCTACTGGCTGTGCTGGCAGGGCCGGCCTACGCGCAAGCGCCCCATATCAATCTGCTGCAGGACGGCCCCAGCAAGACCGAGGATGAAAAGGCTGCCGATGCCGAGCGCGAGCGGGCCTACAAGGACACGCTGAAGAAGATCCCCGACGCCAAGACGGCCAACGATCCCTGGGGCGGGATGCGTTCCGATCCGCCGAAGCCGGCCGCACCGAAGGCCGCGACCTCGACCAAGAAGACCAAGACCGGCACCGCCGCCAACTGACCGAACCCAGCCGGGAGGGCCGCGATGATGCGGCTCCCGGCGGGACTCCCCTTCGTCAGCCCCCTCCCTACATCTTTGCCAAGGGTTGCGTCGAGGAGGTGAGACATGGCCGATCGTCCGCGGGATCTCGCCGAGCGGATGGCGCGCCGGCGCAGGGCGGCGGTCCGGTCGGCCGAAGTCGCGGGCGACGGCTATCTGCGCGAGACCTTCACTCTGCCGCGCGAGGCCGCACGCGCGCGAGCACGGGCCTTCTTCGCCCGATACCCCAAGGCCGGCTATATGAGCGAAGTCGAGACCTGGCGCGAGCTGCCCGGCGGCGACATCGAATTCACCATGCGGCGGCTGCCCAGCGCCGACTAAGGCGTGGATCGCTTTAGTCGAAGGATTCGGCGACGATGCGGATGCGGAACACGGGCTCCTTGGATTCGTCCAGAAGCTCCATGTGCCACTCCGAGTTTTCGCGGAGCTTGCGAGCGATGCCGGATGCCATGTCGGCGCAAACGCTGGTCATCTCCTTCCAGGCTGCATCGCGATTAGCGAATTCCGTTGCTTGGTCCGCGCAGCCGGAATAGCGGCCGTTCCGGATTCGAAAGAAATATTGTGGCATGGCTGACACCGATCGCGTAAGGCTGCGCCCCCCGGGGCCATGAGGCGGCCAGTGCAATCCCAAACCGCAGGCAGATCAATTCCGGACCTCTACGGAATTGGCCCCCGCCGCGGCAGCCCGGACTGGCGGCCCGGAGCAAGCCAACATATTGCCGAGCAACGGGCACTTGGAGGCCGTCGCAATATTCCGCGGACAAGCCAAGCTTGCCGTCAAGTCGTGGAAAGTCCACGGCAATCTTGAAAGCGCGCTCCGGAACAAACGCGATCTGATTTCGAGGAAGCTCTGCGGTCAGGATGACTGACACAGGAACTCTGTTCATGGCCGGAGAACCACGGGCTATTCGATTGAGGTTCACGGAAAATTAGCCATATGGCGCACGTCTTCGCGGCGAGGACCATCGCGCTTGAGGAGTCACGTGAGCACGTCGCTGAACGAGCGGCCGCGGAATCGGGACGGCGACCTCGCGCGGTGGGCATTCGGAAGGATCGAATCGGCGTCGCGACGGATCGACGGCACGTGCCTTGCTTTGCCTGACGACGGTGCACAGCGAGGGCACGCGTCATGCTCGGCATTCCCCGACGCTTCAGTCATTTCGTCTTCGGCGTCATCCAGTCCGGTCTCACGTCGCTGATCGCCGCGGGCATTGCCAGCTTTCCGGCCGCAGAAGCGATGCTGTTCGTCAAGCACTGGCTGCTCTCGTGGATGGTCGCCTGGGCCGCGATGCTGCCCATCGTGCTGCTGGCGGCGCCGGCGATCCGCTCGTTCGCGCTGCGGCTCACGCGCGAGGAGGGGAACGCATGATTTGGCCGCAGCGGTCGAAAAAACCCCGCCAGGGGAGAGCCGGGCGGGGCAAAGGTTATTGGAGGCTGAGGTGCTGGGCTGCAACACCATAGCCACGTCACCCTAGCCGGTTCAGCTTACGGCAGCCTGACATGCCGACGGTCAGAATCAGGATCGGCGGCCGCCGCATCGTCGCTAGTGGACACCAAACAGAAAACCCCGCTCAGGGTAGCGCGGGGTCGACTGGGTATGGAGGCTCGATGTTGGTCCACCGGGCAGGATCACGCTAGAAGAGTCGGCTTACAGGCGCCTTACGGCTCGCAACCATAGCCGCGCCAGAGCGGCCGTATACTGCCTCGCGCCGGTCCCAATTTGGACACCCGATCGCAGAACTAGGGACACACAAGTCGGTGACATTCTGAATCGTTCGGCAAGGCCATGGGGGAAACGTGGCGTGCCGATATTGGGGTGGCATCATGGATAACGTAGAGCGGTCTTTCGCCGCCGCGACGGCGGCTGGCTTTGTGGTGCTGGTCGTCGGCATCATCCTGTTGGCGCTGATGTAGGCGACAGGCGCGACTTGGGGGCGGGCGGCGCGTGGCTCGCCTGATTGAAAGACTACCAGTGGCGCGAAGGATGAGTGAAAGAGCGAAACTAGCTAAGGTGCGCCGGGTTCGAGGAATTTTACCCGTCAGGAGCGGTCACGTCGTGGTCTGTGGCAATTGGAGGGGTGTTCACCCCTACTTTGCATGGGGTTGTTTTCCATAATTTTCGCGATGGCGAGGAGACCCGCCAATCGAAGCGGGCTTCACACGGGGTAGGTCGTCCGTAGGCACCGGCCTTGCCGAGCCTAGCTCATTCGCATTAAGGCATTCGAGGTACTACCCGCAAAAGAACATATTGCGAACCTAGAACAAATGGGGTACATTGCTCTTATCGCCGGCCCGCTTCGCCAACCGTTTGTCCATCTCGCGAATCCCCGCCATAAGGAGCACGACCCAATGTCCGCTACTGCCCTGCGTATCGTCGAAGGATCTTCCATGGACAAGAGTAAAGCCCTGGCCGCCGCGCTGTCCCAGATCGAGCGCCAATTCGGCAAGGGTTCGGTGATGAAGCTCGGCAAGAGCGACCGTTCGATGGACATCGAGGCGGTGTCCTCCGGCTCGCTCGGGCTCGATATCGCGCTCGGTATCGGCGGCCTGCCCAAGGGGCGCATCGTTGAGATTTACGGGCCGGAATCCTCGGGCAAGACGACCCTGGCGCTTCATACGGTCGCGGAGGCGCAAAAGAAGGGCGGCATCTGCGCCTTCATCGACGCCGAGCATGCGCTCGACCCGGTCTATGCCCGAAAGCTTGGCGTCAATATCGACGAGCTCCTGATCTCCCAGCCCGACACCGGCGAGCAGGCGCTGGAGATCTGCGACACGTTGGTGCGTTCGGGCGCGGTGGACGTGCTGGTGGTCGATTCGGTTGCGGCGCTGGTGCCGAAGGCCGAGCTCGAAGGCGAGATGGGGGATGCGCTGCCGGGTCTCCAGGCCCGTCTGATGAGCCAGGCGCTGCGCAAGCTGACGGCCTCCATCAACAAGTCCAACACCATGGTGATCTTCATCAACCAGATCCGCATGAAGATCGGCGTGATGTACGGTTCGCCGGAGACCACGACAGGGGGCAATGCGCTGAAGTTCTACGCCTCCGTCCGTCTCGACATCCGCCGCATCGGTGCGATCAAGGAGCGTGACGAGGTCGTCGGCAACACCACGCGCGTGAAGGTGGTGAAGAACAAGCTGGCGCCGCCGTTCAAGCAGGTCGAATTCGACATCATGTACGGCGAGGGCGTCTCCAAGATGGGCGAAATCCTCGATCTCGGCGTCAAAGCTGGCATCGTCGAAAAGTCCGGCGCCTGGTTCTCCTATGACAGCCAGCGCCTCGGCCAGGGTCGCGAGAACTCGAAAGCGTTCCTGAAGGCCAATCCCGACATCACCGCCAAGATCGAGACCTCGATCCGTCAGAACTCCGGCCTGATCGCCGAGCAGATCTTGGCCGGCGCCCCGGAGCGTGATGCCGACGGCGAAGAGCCGACCGAGGAGTAAGCGTCACCGAAGTAGAATTTTCGCGAGGAGCGGGCGCTGAGGACGTTGAGTTGCCGACGTCTTCGGCGCCCGTTTCGTTTTGTGTGGGGTGCTGGGGCAAATGAAGCGTGTAATCCTAACCAGTTCGTCCGGCCTTTGCCTTATCCCTGCGAACCGCGCGGATGTGGTTGTTTCCCTCATCTTCCGGTTTGTCTGGGGACCATTGCCCTCACAGGATCACTTGGCCGGCCATCTCGCCTCACGCTCGCCCTATCTCGAAACCCACTGGTCGCAGTTCATCCGTGGGTCTTCGCGGGTCAGCCGCCTGCGCAAGAATCGGGCGTTGGTTCACTTCTGTGAGAACTTCGACGTTGTCGAGTTGTGGTTCGATCGGAATCCGAATGATCAATTGCAACTGATTTGGATCCTCGAATACCTGCGTTCTGATCCCGCCACCGCCTCGCGTTTGCGGTTGTGCCTGCCTGATATCGATCTGGCCGGATCGGACAGTCAAGGGCTTTGCACCCGTGCTGTGCGAGATGTCGACGTCACGGAAGACGAGCTTGAGACCGCAAGCATGGCCTGGGAGGCCTACCGAGCACCCACGCCTGAGGCCTGCTTCTATTTATCGGGGAGGAAGCTGAGCGCCCTGCCGCTGCTAAGCCCGACCTTGAGCGAACTGCTTGCAGAACTGCCGTCGTCGACGACGGGACTTGGCGCTACGGAAATGCGATTTCTCAAGCTGATTGCGAGCGGGTGTACCCGCACGAGGCGGCTGTTTGAACTGCGGGGACCCGCCGACGTACATGTATTCGATCAATGGGAATCGGAGGCGTTGCTCGAAGAGCTCGCGTTCGGTCCGATGCCGGCGGTCGCCGGTCTGGATGAGGAACTGGCTACACTTACCCCCGACCACGCGAGACATCGTTACGCCGCCTATCGCCGGAGCCGGCTGGCGCTGACGGAATTCGGCAAAGCGGTCCTTGCGGGTCGGGAAGATTTCCGCCGCCACAATCCGATCAAGCGCTGGTGGGGCGGCACCCTTCTGACCAACGAACGGCTCTGGCGCTGGGATGCACAAAGCGGCTCGCTGGTGGCACCGTGACGGCTTACTCCGCCGCCTGCGCGTAGTCGCTCACCGGCGGGCAGGAGCACACGAGGTTACGATCACCATAGACGTTGTCGACGCGGCCCACCGGGCACCAGTATTTGTCGGTGCGCGAGGTGCCGGCGGGGAAGCAGCCCTCAGCGCGGGTGTAGGCGCGCGTCCAATTGTCGTCGGCGATGTCGTGCACCGTGTGCGGCGCAAGGCGCAGCGGCGATGCCTCGATCTTGAAGCGGCCGGCCTCGACCTCGGCGATCTCCTTGCGGATCGCGATCATCGCATCGCAGAAGCGATCCAGCTCCGCTTTCGATTCCGACTCGGTCGGCTCGATCATCAGCGTGCCCGGCACCGGGAAGCTCATGGTCGGGGCGTGGAAGCCGTAGTCGATCAGCCGTTTTGCGATGTCGTCGACGGTGACGCCGGACGTATTCTTCAGCGGCCGCGGGTCGACGATACACTCATGCGCGACCCGACCCCTGGCATTCTTGTAGAGCACCGGGAAGTGCGGCGCGAGCCGTGCCGCGACGTAGTTTGCGTTGAGGATCGCGATCTCGGTCGCACGCTTCAAGCCTTCACCACCCATCATCAGGATGTAGATGTAGGAGATGGTCAGGATCGAGGCCGAGCCGAACGGCGCGGCCGAGACCGGACCGGTCGGCGCGTCGGCGTTCGTCGCAGGATGGCCGGGCAGGAACGGCGCGAGATGCGCCTTGACGCCGATCGGGCCCATGCCCGGGCCGCCGCCGCCATGCGGGATGCAGAAGGTCTTGTGCAGGTTGAGATGGCTGACATCGGCGCCGTAGTCGCCCGGCCGCGACAGGCCGACCTGCGCATTGAGGTTGGCGCCGTCGAGATAGACCTGGCCGCCATGGCCGTGGACGATGTCGCAGATCTCGCGGATGTGCTCCTCGAACACGCCGTGCGTCGAGGGATAGGTGATCATGACAGCGGCGAGATCGTTCGAATGTTTCTCCGCTTTGGCGCGGAGATCGTTGACGTCGACGTCGCCGTTCTTCTCGCAGGCGACCACCACCACCTCCATGCCGACCATCGCCGCGGAGGCCGGGTTGGTGCCGTGAGCGGAGGAGGGAATCAGGCAGACCTTGCGGTGGCTCTCTCCGCGCGAGGTGTGATAGCCGCGGATCGCGAGCAGGCCGGCATATTCGCCCTGTGCCCCCGAATTCGGCTGCAGCGAGATCGCGTCATAGCCGGTGATGTCGCACAGCCACTTTTCCAGCCGCGCAAACAGCGCGTGATAGCCCTGTGCCTGCTCGCGCGGCGCGAAGGGATGCAGGGAGCCGAACTCCGGCCAAGTCAGCGGCATCATCTCGGTGGTCGCGTTCAGCTTCATCGTGCAGGAGCCGAGCGGGATCATCGCGCGGTCGAGCGCGAGGTCGCGATCGCTGAGCTTGCGCATGTAGCGCAGCATCTCGGTCTCCGAGCGATGCGCGTGGAACACCGGATGGGTGAGGAAGCCGGTCGTTCGCCTCAAGGCGTCCGGCAGCGCTTCGCGCGTCGCTGCGTCGATCTCGGCATAGGACAAGGTGCCGCCGAAGGCGCGCCAGACAGCTTCGACGGTGGCGGGCGTGGTGGTCTCGTCCAGCGCGATGCGCAAGGCCGCGCCACCGAGGCCGAGATTGATCTTTTCGGCGACGGCGCGGGCGACGATCGCGTCGCGCTGCGGGCCGGCATCCACCGTCACCGTGTCGAAGAAGGATTCGGACTGTGGCGCGAAGCCGAGCTTGCGCAGGCCGGTCGCCAGCACCGCGGTGCGGCGATGCGCGGTACGCGCGATCTGCGTCAAGCCTTCGGGGCCGTGATAGACCGCATACATCGACGCGATCACGGCGAGCAGCACCTGCGCGGTGCAGATGTTGGAGGTCGCCTTCTCGCGGCGGATGTGCTGCTCGCGGGTCTGCAACGCGAGGCGGTAGGCCGGCGCGCCGCGCGAGTCCACGGAAAGCCCGACGATGCGGCCGGGCAGCGAGCGCTTCAGCGCATCGCGCACCGCCATGTAGGCCGCATGCGGTCCGCCATAGCCCATCGGCACGCCGAAGCGCTGCGCCGAGCCGATCGCGATGTCGGCGCCGAGTTCGCCGGGTGAGGCGAGCAGCGTCAGTGCCAGCAGATCGGCGGCAACGATCGCGAGTGCGCCCTTGGCGCGCAGTGTCGCAATCGCGGGCCGCAGGTCGCGCACCGCGCCCGAACTGCCCGGATACTGCAGCAGCGCACCAAGCACGTCTGCCTTGTCGAGATCAGCGAGGGGATCGCCGACGATCAGGGTCCAGCCCAAGGGTTCTGCGCGGGTGCGCATCACTGCAAGCGTCTGCGGATGCACGTCCTTGTCGACGAAGAAGGCCTTCGCCTTCACCTGCGAGTGCCGCTCGGCGAGCGCCATGGCTTCCGCCGCCGCGGTCGCCTCGTCGAGCAGCGAGGCATTGGCGACGTCAAGCCCGGTGAGGTCGCAGATCATGGTCTGGAAGTTGAACAGCGCCTCCAGACGGCCCTGGCTGATCTCGGGCTGGTAGGGCGTGTAGGCGGTGTACCAGGCGGGGTTCTCCAGGATGTTGCGCTGGATGACCGCGGGCAGGACCGTGCCGGAATAGCCCTGGCCGATCAGCGAGGTGAACACCTGGTTCTGCGCGGCGAGCTCGCCCATATGCGCGATCGCTTCGGTCTCGCTCAAGGGCTTGCCGAGATCGAGCGGGGCAATCTGCCGGATCGAGGCGGGCAGCGTCTCCGCCATCAGCGCGTCGACGCTTTTGGCGCCGACGGTGTCCAGCATCGCGGCGACATCGTACGCCGACGGGCCGATATGGCGGCGGACGAAGGTGGCGGCGATCTCGCCGATGGACTTGCGGTGCGCGGTCATCGCTTGCTCCATCGCTTAAGCCGTGTGCGCCTTGTAGGCGGCTTCATCCATGAGGCCGCCGAGCTCGCTCTTGTCGGCAATCTTGATCTTGAAGAACCAGGCCTGACCCTGCGCGTCCGAGTTGACCAGCGCCGGCTCGCTGGCGAGGGCCTCGTTGATCTCGATCACCTCGCCCGATATCGGCGCGTAGACGTCGGAGGCGGCCTTCACGGACTCTACGACTGCCGCGGCTTCAGTCTTCTTGAGCGTGCGGCCGATCTTAGGCAGTTCGACGAACACGACGTCGCCGAGTTGCTCCTGTGCATAGTTGGTGATGCCGACGGTGGCGACATCGCCGTCGATGGCCAGCCATTCATGGTCAGAGGTGTACAGCATCGTGGTCATTCTCGATCCTCAGCGTTTGTAGGTGTTCTTCACGAAAGGCATGGCGGCGACTTGCATGGCTAAGCGCTGGCCGCGCACCTCGGCGAAAAGCTGCGTGCCGAGCGCGCTCTGCGCGGTGGGCACGTAGCCCATCGCCACTGGCGCATTCAGGCTCGGGCCGAAGCCGCCCGAGGTGACCCTTCCGATCGGCTCGTTCGATGTCACGTCCGCAAACAGCAGCGCGCCCTCGCGCACCGGCGCGCGGCCCTCAGTGCGCAGGCCGACGCGGCGGCGGTTCGCGCCCTGGTCGAAATGGGCGAGGATCTTTGCAGCACCGGGAAAACCGCCGGCGCGGGCGCCGCCGGTGCGGCGGCTCTTCTGCACCGACCATTCCAGTGCGGCCTCGACCGGCGTGGTCGTGGCGTCGATGTCATGGCCGTAGAGGCAGAGCCCGGCCTCGAGCCGCAGGCTATCGCGGGCGCCGAGCCCGATCGGCAGCACATCGGAATTGTCGAGCAGAGTTTTGGCAAGCCGCTCGGCATCGCCGCCGGGAACCGAGATCTCGAACCCGTCCTCGCCGGTGTAGCCTGAACGCGAGACGAAGCAGTCGAGGCCATCGACCTTGCGCGGCCCTGCATCCATGAACTTCATGGAAGGCGCCTCTGCACAAAGTTTCGCCAGCGCAGCTTCCGCCTTCGGGCCCTGCAGGGCGATCAGCGCGCGCTGGCTAAGCGAATCGATGATGCAGTCGTCCGAGAGGTGCGCGCGCAGATGCGCCTCGTCCTCAGCCTTGCAGGCGGCGTTGACGACCAGGAACAGGTGATCGCCGAAATTGGCGACCATCAGATCGTCTAGGATGCCGCCGTCCGGATTGGTGAATTGGGCGTAGCGCTGTCGGCCCGGGGCGAGCGCCACGATGTCCTGCGGTACCAGCTTTTCCAGCGCCTTTGCCGCATCCTCGACCTTGCCGGATTTCGGTCGTAGTGCGATTTGGCCCATGTGAGACACGTCGAACAAGCCGGCGGAAGCTCGGGTATGGAGGTGTTCCTTCAGGACGCCTGCGGGGTACTGCACCGGCATTTCATAGCCCGCAAACGGCACCATCTTGCCGCCGAGGGACACGTGCAGCCCGTAGAGGGGGGTACGTCTGAGGGAGTTTTGGTCTTCGCGCGCTAGCATCACAGGGGCCCTCGCGGTTCCCGGGGACGATTCCCCGATGGAAACCAGTCGAAGCCCCATCTGTCGCTGTGCCTGAGAGTATTATCCCGTCGGCGGGTGCCACCCGGGCTTCAAGCCCGTCGGCGCCTCTTTCCAGATGCTGTCAAAGCCACGCGGTCCTTTTGCCTGAGAGTTTCCGGGGCGGTTGCTCCTTCGGCGCCGGCTACCAAAAGCCGGTCTCTCCCGACGTGGCCGTACGATACAGGTAGGTACAGAACACGGCACGGCCAAGGCTGTCAACGCGTCCAGAACGCCTATCAACGGTCGATTGCGCGCCTGCGGCAACCCTCTGATCTGCCTGCACAGTTTCTGGACAGTGAAGCTGGCCTTGTCTAAAAGCGCATTCGCCCGCAGATATCAGCCTAAATCTTCCGGTTTGGATGGCGTGAAGCGGGTCCAAGCATACCCGATTGGATGAACATGAGCGGCGTTAACGAGATCAGATCGACCTTTCTGAACTTCTTTGCCAAGAACGGCCACGAGATCGTGCCGTCCTCGCCATTGGTGCCGCGCAACGACCCGACGTTGATGTTCACCAATGCCGGCATGGTGCAGTTCAAGAACGTCTTCACCGGCATGGAGAAGCGGCCCTATCAGCGCGCCACCACCTCGCAGAAATGCGTGCGCGCCGGCGGCAAGCACAATGACCTCGACAATGTCGGCTACACCGCGCGCCATCTCACCTTCTTCGAGATGCTCGGCAACTTCTCCTTCGGCGACTATTTCAAGGAGCGCGCGATCGAGCTCGCCTGGAATCTGATCACGAAGGATTTCGGGCTGAAGAAGGACAAGCTGCTTGTCACCGTCTATCACACCGACGACGAGGCGGCCGGCTATTGGAAGAAGATCGCGGGCTTCTCCGATGACCGCATCATCCGCATCCCGACCTCGGACAATTTCTGGGCGATGGGCGATACGGGGCCGTGCGGTCCGTGCTCGGAGATCTTCATCGACCGCGGCGAGCACATCTGGGGCGGCCCTCCGGGCAGCCCGGAAGAGGACGGCGATCGCTTCCTCGAATTCTGGAATCTCGTCTTCATGCAGTTCGAGCAGGTGACGAAGGAGGAGCGCGTACCGCTGCCGCGTCCCTCGATCGACACCGGCATGGGGCTCGAGCGCATGGCCTGCATCCTGCAGGGCGTCGAGAGCGTCTTCGAGACCGATCTTTTCCGCAACCTGATCGATGCGACGGCGTCCGCGCTTGGCAGCGGACCGAACGAGCAGACCGTCGCCTCGTTCCGCGTCATCGCCGACCACTTACGCTCCTCGGCCTTCCTCGTCTCTGATGGCGTGCTGCCCTCGAACGAGGGCCGCGGCTATGTGCTGCGCCGGATCATGCGCCGCGCGATGCGACATGCGCAGCTCCTGGGCGCGAAAGAGCCGCTGATGCATCGCCTGGTCTGGGCGCTGGTCCGCGAGATGGGCCAGGCCTATCCGGAGCTGGTGCGCGCGGAGAAGCTGATCGAGGAAACGCTCCGGCTGGAAGAGACCCGCTTCCGCAAGACGCTGGTGCGCGGCCTTGCCATCCTCGACGAGAAGTCGGCCTCCTTGCAGAAGGGCGACATGTTCGACGGCGACGTCGCCTTCACCCTCTACGACACCTATGGCTTCCCGCTCGATTTGACGCAGGACGCGCTGAAGTCGCGCGGCATCGGCGTCGATCAAGCTGCCTTCTCTGACGCGATGGAGCGTCAGCGCGAGAAGGCGCGCGCGTCGTGGGCGGGCTCTGGCGAGGCGGCCAGCGAAGCGATCTGGTTCCCGCTGCGCGAACGGCTCGGAGCGACCGAATTCCTGGGATACGAGACCGAGAGTGCCGAGGGCGTTGTCGCGGCGCTGGTCAAGGACGGCAAGGAAACCGACAGCCTCAAGGCCGGCGAGACCGGCTCGATCGTGCTCAATCAGACGCCGTTCTATGCGGAGTCCGGCGGCCAGGTCGGCGATACCGGCGTGATGGTCGGCGAGGGCGGGATCAAATTCCGCGTCACCGAGACCCAGAAGAAGGTCGGCGATCTCTTCGTTCATACCGGCACGCTGGAGCAGGGTGCCTTGAAGATCGGCACTGCGCTGCAGCTCGACGTCGATCACGTGCGACGCTCCTCGATCCGCGCCAACCACTCGGCGACGCATCTTCTCCACGAGGCGCTGCGCCAGGTGCTCGGCGACCACATCGCCCAGCGCGGCTCGCTGGTCGCGCCCGACCGCCTGCGCTTCGACTTCGTGCATCCGAAGCCGATCACGGCGGAGGAGCTTGCTCGCGTCGAGGACATCGCCAACGATGTGGTGCTGGAAAATGACGAGGTCACGACCCGCATCATGGGCGTCGACGAGGCCCGCGAGGCCGGCGCCCGCGCGCTGTTCGGTGAGAAATATGGCGACGAGGTTCGCGTCGTCTCGATGGGCAAGACCGCGCGCGAGCACGGCGCCAACGCGCTCGGCTGGTCGGTCGAGCTTTGCGGCGGCACCCACGTCAGGCGCACCGGCGATATCGGCCTGATCACGCTGACAAGCGAGAGCGCGGTTGCGTCCGGCGTCCGCCGCATCGAGGCGCTCACGGGGCGTTTCGCGCGCAAGCACGCCAACGACACCATCTCGCTGGCGAAGACCGCGGCGGCCGAGTTGCGCACCTCGATCGAGGACGTCCCGGCGCGCATCACCGCGCTGATGGACGAGCGCAAGAAGCTCGAGCGCGAGCTCTCGGACGCGCGCAAGAAGCTCGCGATGGGCGGCGGCGCGTCCGCCGGCAACGGCGCGGCAGCGGGCGTGCGCGAGGTCGGCGACGTCAAGCTGATGGCGCGCGCGGTCGAGGGCATCGAGATGAAGGATCTCAAGAGCCTCGCCGACGACGGCAAGAAGCAGATCGGCTCCGGCGTGGTCGCGATCGTCGGCGTCACCGAGGACGGCAAGGCTGGCGTGGTGGTCGGCGTTACGCCCGATCTCACCTCGCGATTCAATGCCGTCAACCTGGTTCGCATCGCCTCCGAAGCGCTCGGCGGCAAGGGCGGCGGCGGCCGGCCCGACATGGCTCAGGCCGGCGGTCCGGACGGCGCCAATGCGGCGGCGGCGCTCTCGGCGATCGAAAAAGCCATGGTCGGCGCGTAGGCGCCGTGCGCCTCGTTCCGCGAGGACGTGGGCTTCGCGATCCCAATTTGAGGGATCGCCTCTACGAATTGCTGGAACATGATCCGTTGGCCTATTCGGCCGGGTCGCGCTTCATCCAGCTCATCATCGGCGTCATCGTGCTCGACGTGATCGCGATGACGCTCGCCTCGGTGCCGGACCTGGACGCGCAGTTCGGTCTGCTGTTTTCGGCGATTGCCATCCTGTGCGTGATCGCGTTCGCGCTGGAGTTTGCCGCGCGGCTATGGACCGTGGTGGGCCATACGCCGCACACGGGCTCGGCGCTCGCGGACCGGCTCGGCTACGTCTTCTCCGCACTCGGCATCATCGACCTCATGGCGTTCCTCCCCGCCGCAATCGTGCTGGCGACGGGGCGGCACGCGACGCTGGCCGCGCTCGGCGTGCTGCCGTTCTTCAAGCTGATCCGCTATTCGCCGGCGATGCGCTCGCTGCTTGCCGCTGTGCACGCCGAACGGCGGGCGCTGATCGGGTGCATCGTCATCCTGTTCGGTGTGGTGCTCACCTTCGCTTCGCTGCTCTATGCCATCGAGCGCGACGTGCAGCCGGACAAGCTCGGCACCATCCCGCAGGCGATGTGGTGGGCGATCGTGACGCTCGGCACCGTCGGCTATGGCGACGTCGTGCCGGTGACGCCGCTCGGCAAATTCGTCTCCGTGTTCGCCATCATCAGCGGCTTTGCCATGATCGCGCTGCCGGTCGCGATCATCTCCACCGCCTTTGCCGAAGAGGTGAAGCGGCGCGACTTCGTCGTCACCTGGGGCATGCTGGCGCGGGTGCCGCTGTTCTCGCATCTGTCTGCAGCGGAGATCGCCGACATCATGCGGCTCTTGCGGGCGCGCACCATCGAGCAGGGCGAGATCCTGGTCCGGCGGGGCGATGCCGCCACGTCGATGTATTTCATCACCGCCGGCGAGGTCGAGATCGAGCTGCCGAGCCAGCACGTGCGCCTTGCCGACGGCACCTTCTTCGGCGAGATCGCGCTGCTGCACAAAACCAAGCGCAGCGGCACGGTGACCGCGACGCGCAAGACCCGTCTGCTCGTGCTTGACGCCCAGGACTTTCATGCACTGATCGAACGCATGCCGACACTGGCCGCCCACGTCCGCAAGACCGCCGAGGCGCGGTTGGGGGAGACGGGCGATCTCGCGATGGCCGAGCTGGCGCAGGCGGAGCGCGAGGGCTCCGACCGATGATGCTGCGGCTACATCAACCCTTGCGCAGGAAGATGTACTGGGCCGAGTAGGGCGCGCTCCCGAACTCGCCGGTCCTCTCGCATGCGCCGTCGAGCTTGCCGAGCAAAGGTCTCGTCATTGCGGGGAGTCTTTGCGACGGAGCAATCCAGATTTGTCCGATGGAGGGATTCTGGATTGCTTCGCTGCGCTCGCAATGACGAGGTGGCGGATGGTAGCTTACGCCGCCAGCGCCTTGCCCAGGTTCTCGGCGACCTTGTCCAGGAAGCCGGTGGTCGAGAGCCAGCGCTGGTCGGCGCCGACGAGCAGCGCGAGGTCCTTGGTCATGTAGCCGTCTTCGACGGTGTCGACGCAGACCTTCTCCAGGGTGGTCGCGAACTTCGCGAGCTGCGGATTGTTGTCGAGCTTGGCGCGGTGGGCGAGACCACGGGTCCAGGCGAAGATCGACGCGATCGAGTTGGTCGAGGTCTCCTTGCCCTTCTGGTGCTCGCGGTAGTGGCGCGTCACGGTGCCGTGGGCGGCTTCGGCTTCCACCGTCTTGCCGTCGGGGGTGAGCAGCACCGAGGTCATCAGGCCGAGCGAGCCGTAGCCCTGCGCGACGGTGTCGGACTGCACGTCACCATCGTAGTTCTTACAGGCCCAGACATAGCCGCCGGACCACTTCAGCGCCGAGGCGACCATGTCGTCGATCAGGCGGTGCTCGTAGGTCAGGCCCTTGGCGTCGAATTCCTTCTTGAACTCGCGGTCGAAGATGTCCTGGAAGATGTCCTTGAAGCGGCCGTCATAGACCTTGAGGATGGTGTTCTTGGTCGAGAGATAGACCGGATAATTCCGCATCAGGCCGTAGTTGAACGACGCGCGCGCGAAGTCGATGATGGAGTCGTCGAGATTGTACATCTCCATGGCGACGCCGGCGCCGGGGGCCTTGAACACTTCCTTCTCGATCACGGTGCCGTCATCGCCGACGAACTTCAGCGAGAGGGTGCCCTTGCCCGGGAACTTGATGTCGGTGGCGCGGTACTGGTCGCCATAGGCGTGGCGGCCGATGATGATCGGCTTGGTCCAGCCGGGAACGAGGCGCGGCACGTTCTTGCAGATGATCGGCTCGCGGAAGATGCAGCCGCCGAGGATGTTGCGGATGGTGCCGTTCGGCGACTTCCACATCTGCTTGAGGTTGAACTCCTTCACCCGGGCCTCGTCCGGGGTGATGGTAGCGCACTTGACGCCGACGCCGACCTTCTTGATCGCCTCGGCCGCATCGATGGTCACCTGATCGTTGGTCTTGTCGCGGTACTCCATCCCCAGGTCGAAATAGAGCAGTTCGACATCGAGGAACGGGTTGATCAGCTTGTCCTTGATGTACTGCCAGATGATCCGGGTCATCTCGTCGCCATCGAGTTCGACGACGGGGTTGGTCACCTTGATTTTTGCCATGATCGGGGAAGCCTCTTGGGAACGGCGCCTCGGGCGCCAACTGGAATGTCCGGCGCCTCATAGCACCGGGAAGCGGCGGGCGAAAGCCAAGTGATTATGCACTTTTAGCCCATCCAGCTTCCGCAGGCGGGGAGCCGCGGGCGGTCGCCGGCCGCCCCGCGGATGAAGTTTCAGGCGAGATTCAAAAGTCGATTCTAACCCCGTTATTTCCCTTGAGAATTTTGTCAGGACAGGCAAACGACAGGCGGACGGAGCCGGCCCAAGGGCGCGGCTTGAATCAATTCCTTGGAACGCCTGCGCAAGGCCTTGAGAGATAGCGTGAAAGCAAAGCGAGATGTCGGGGACTGACAAGAGCAAGGCGGGCCTCGCCCTCGACGGTCCGATTGTGATCCTGGTCGAGCCGCAGCTCGGTGAGAACATCGGCATGGCGGCGCGCGCCATGGGCAATTTCGCCCTGAGCCGCTTACGCATCGTCAACCCCCGCGACGGTTGGCCCAACATCGCCGCGCAGCGCGCGGCCGCCGGCGCCGACCACATCCTGGAGCGGGTCGAGCTGTTCGACACGGTCGAGGAGGCGGTCGCCGATCTCGACCTGCTGTTCGCCGCCACCGCCCGCGCCCATGACCAGGCCAAGCCGGTGGTCGGGCCCGAGGCGGCCGCGGCCGAGATTTCGGGGCACATCGCGGCAGGGGGCGGGGCTGGCATCCTGTTCGGCCGCGAGCGCTGGGGGCTGACCAACGAGGAGGTGGGCCTCGCCAACCGCATCGTCACCTTCCCGGTCAATCCCGGCTTTGCGTCGCTGAACCTCGCCCAGGCGGTGCTGCTGGTCGGCTATGAATGGTTCAAGCAGGCGACATCCGGCGCGCTGCCGCACGGCATGCCGGAGCGCTCCGAGCGCGCCTCGCAACACCAGATGCAGGCCTTCTTCGATAACCTCGTGCGCGAGCTCGATCGGGTCGAGTTTTTACGTCCGCCCGAGAAGCGCGACACCATGCTGGTCAACCTGCGCAATATTTTCACACGGATGGAGCCGACCAAGCAGGACATGCACACCCTGCACGGAGTGGTCATGGCGATCGCCGAAGGACGCAAGGGCCCGGCCAAGGGCGGCGTGCTCGACGGCGAGCAGGCGACGCGGCTGCGCGCGCTTCTGGCCGAACATGGGCAAAGCGGGGTGCCCGACAGCGGCAGCACGGTGCGCGGGCTCGCGCGACTGCTCCGCCGCAACCCGACCGACGCCGAGCGCCTGCTCTGGCAGGCGCTCACCCGCGACCGCCGCTTCGCCGGCCAGTTCAAGCGCCAGACCCCGGTCGGTCGCCACATTCCGGACTTCGTCTCGTTTCCGCACCGGATCGCGATCGAGCTGGTGAACGTCGGCGAGGGCGAGACCATCGTCGCCGACCGCGCCGCAAGGCGGGCGTGGCTGGAGGCGCGGGACTACCGGGTCATCGAGATGCGGGCCACGGAGGTGGAGCGCGATCTGGAAGCGGAGCTGGCGCGGCTGCAAGCTCTCGTGAGTGCAACGAGCGCCTAGAGCCGCCTTCGCCCTTCCTGCTTGCACTCACTCGTGGGGCAGCCTTTGCTCAATCCATTGGCACGTTTCGTGCAATCGAACGCGACACGAAACGACGTTGCTTCTATTCTGCTTCCCGGACGGGAACGGACTGGCGCGACAAATGGCTAGCCAAGGGAGACCCTGACATGAAGCGTTCCGACCTCACCGAAAAGTTGCTCGACATCAAGCGCGAGAAGGGCTGGAGCTGGAAGTACATCTGCGAGAAGATCGGCGGCTATTCGGAGGTGCTGATCGTCGGCGCCATTCTCGGCCAGATGAAACTGACGAAGCCGCAAGCGGCCAATGCCGGCGAGCTGTTCGGCCTGTCGACGACGGAAGTCGCGATGCTGAACGAGACGCCGATGCGCGGACAGGGCGTGCCGATGCCGCCGACCGACCCGCTGATCTATCGCTTCTACGAGCTCGTGATGATCAACGGCCCGGCCTGGAAAGCACTGATCGAAGAGGAGTTCGGCGACGGCATCATGTCGGCGATCGATTTTGACATGGTGATGGAGCGCCTGCCGAACCCGAAGGGCGACCGCGTCAAGATCACCATGAGCGGCAAATTCCTGCCCTACAAATACTACGGTGCGAGCGGCAACGTGCCGGAGTACGGCTTCAAAGAGGGCTGACCGAAGCGAAGGCCTCGCGCAGCTCCTTGATCGGCGCCATCTCGCGAACAAAGGTGAAGGAGCCGTTCTCCTTCATCTCGCGTGCGCTCCGCAGGAACGCCGCCAGCGCATATCGCGACATGGCGCCGCCGACGCTGATGCGTTTGACGCCGGCTTCGGACAATTGCGCGAGCGTCAGCGTCGGATCGGCAAAGCCCATCACGAGGTTGAAGGGCTTGTTCACCGAAGCGACGACGGTCTTGATCGTGGCAAGGTCATGGACGCCCGGCGCGTAGAGGACGTCGGCGCCGGCAGCCTCGAACGCCCTGAGCCGCCGGATCGTGTCGTCGAGATCGTTGCGTCCGTGCAGAAGGTTCTCCGCGCGTGCCGTCAGCGTGAACGGGATAGACAGCGAGCGGGCCATCTCGACGGCCGCCTGCACGCGCTCGACTGCGAGCGAGAAGTCGTAGATCGGCCGCTCGCCGTCTCCGGTGGAATCCTCGATCGAGCCGCCGACCGCGCCGGCCTCGGCGGCGCGCCGGATCGCTTCCGCCGCGCGCTTGGGATCATGCGCGCCGCAGTTTTCCAGGTCGACGCTGACCGGCAGGTCGGTGGCTGTCGCGATCGCGCGGCAATTGTCTAGGATGGCGTCGAGGCTGACCGTCGAAGTTCCCTGCATGTTGGCAAGACCGAGGCTCGTGGTCGCGAGCGCCTCGAAGCCGGCCGCAGCGAGCAGTTTCGCGGTGCCGGCGTCGTAAGGGTTGGGAATGATGAAGGCGCCGGGGCGCTCGTGCAGGGCGCGAAACGCCTTCGCTTTCTCCAACTGGCTCGTCATGGCTCGTCTCCGCTTGACCTCGTCTGCTCGAGCCACCCTTAGGGGTATTCTCGTCATCCGCCAAATTTGTTATTTCTTTTAATACCATCAGTTTTTTGCATGAGCTCCGCGATGGACAGCGACGCCCTCAACACCTTCCTGGCCGTTCACCGCAAGGGCGGGATCTCGAATGCCGCGAAATTCCTGCATCGTTCGCAGCCAGCGATTTCGCGACGTATTGCACTGTTGGAGCAGGAACTCGGCGTGCCGCTGTTCGAGCGGGTGGCGGGCCGCACGAGGCTCAGCGACGCCGGGCGCGTGCTGATCCCCTATGCCGAGCGCGCGGTCGCGGCGGCGCAGGATGCCGAACAGGCGATACGCGCGCTGACAAGGCAGAATTCGGGGCCGGTTGCGCTGGCCGTGACCGGTACGCTTGCCGACGGCCGCCTGTCGGCCATCATGAAGCGGTTTGCCAAGGAAAATCCCGATGTCACGCTTGCCTTGCGGACGGCGACCAGCGCGGAAGTGAGCGATCTCATCCGGCGCGGCGAGGCCACGATCGGCCTGCGCTACAACACCGATCGCGCTGGCGACCTCGCGTGCGAGCTGGTGCTCACCGAGGCGCTGCAGGTCGTCTGCGCGCCCGATCATCCGCTTGCGGGAAAGCGCGTGAAGCGCCTTGCCGAGCTTCGTGGCGAACGCTGGATCGCGTTCCCGGAGACGCGTGGGCGCCGCGAGATCGCGGCGGCTCACGTGTTCGCGCTGTTTCTCACGCAAGGGCTGGGCGAGGTGGAGTGGACCGCGGTGGACAGCCTCACTGCGCAGAAGCGGCTTGTGGAGTCCGGCTTCGGCCTTGCGCTATTGGCGCGAAGCCATGTGGCGGAGGAGCTGCGTGCAGGTTCGATCGCGACGATCGCGGTCGGCGATCTTGGCATGGAGCAGGATATCGTTCTTGTGACACGTAGCGGCGGCTTCCTGAGCGCGGCCGCTCAACGCCTGTTGGACACGATTCGCCGCGATTATGGCGCGCTCGATGTAGCGACCAAAAGGGGCGTCAAGAAGGGATCGCCAGCGCGCAAGGTCATTGCACGCCGGCGCCGGGCCTGAACAGATTATTTCCCCGCCTTCACCTCCGCGGCCGCCACCGCGGTGAGCTCGTTCATCTTGGCGCGAATCGCCTGTTCGGTGATGGCGACATTCTTGGCGGCGAAATCTGTCACGACCTTGCGCAGCACGTCGCCGTCGCCGGCTTCCTCGAAGTCGGCAGCGACCACCTCCTTGGCGTAGGCCGTTGCCGCATCCCCGGTAATGCCCAGCTTTTCCGCCGCCCACAGGCCGAGCAGGCGGTTGCGGCGTGCCTCGGCCTTGAATTTCTGCTCCTCATCAAGGGCGAATTTCTTCTCGAAACCTTCCTCGCGCTTGTTGAACTCGCTCATGCCTCTTCCAATTCCCTGCTGAATCGACCTCCGGGCCCTCGTTGCGGGCGGCCCTTCGCTTGCCTAGATAGAGAGCACGAATCGGCAAAACAACGAGCCGTTAAGCCGCAGGCAAGACGGTATAAGTTGGCGCCAAACGGGCCGGATCGATTGTGCTGGGACAGCCAATCGGATAGGTTGCCTAAAGGCTTGGTTCCTGTTCTGTTTCCATGGGTTCCAGGCCGTTCACGGCAGCTCCGCTGTGGGTCCTAATCCTTGTCAACCGGAGCACACCAAATTCATGGATTTCAACAAAACACGGTACATCCCCATGAGCCGTCGGCGTCGCATTTATGAAGGCAAGGCGAAGGTCCTCTACGAAGGTCCGGAGCCGGGCACCCTGATCCAGCACTTCAAGGATGACGCCACCGCGTTCAATGCAAAAAAACATCAGGTGATCGAGGGCAAGGGCGTCCTCAACAACCGGATCTCGGAGTACCTGTTTCAGCACCTCAACGACATCGGGGTGCCGACCCATTTCATCCGCCGCCTCAACATGCGCGAGCAGCTCATTCGCGAGGTCGAAATCGTGCCGCTGGAAGTGGTGGTGCGCAACGTCGCCGCCGGCTCGCTGTCGCAGCGGCTCGGCATCGAGGAGGGCACGCAGCTCCCGCGCTCGATCATCGAGTTCTACTACAAGAACGATCAGCTCAACGACCCCATGGTGTCGGAAGAGCACATCACTGCCTTCGGCTGGGCGACGCCGCAGGAGATCGACGACATCATGGCGCTCGCCATCCGCGTCAACGACTTCCTCACCGGCCTCTTCCTCGGCATCGGCATCCGCCTCGTCGACTTCAAGATGGAGTGCGGGCGGCTGTTCGAGAACGAAATGATGCGGATCATCGTCGCCGACGAGATCTCGCCGGATTCGTGCCGGCTCTGGGACATCAAGTCGAACGAGAAGCTCGACAAGGACCGCTTCCGCAGGGATCTCGGTGGGCTGCTCGAGGCCTACACTGAAGTGGCAAAGCGCCTCGGCATCCTCATGGAGAACGAGCGGCCGGCGGGCTCCGGCCCGGTGCTGGTGAAGAGCTAAAGAGGGAATTTCGACGTGAAGGCACGTGTTACCGTTACCTTGAAGACGGGCATCCTCGATCCGCAAGGCAAGGCCATCGAAGGCGCGCTGAAGTCGCTCGGCGTCGACGGCGTCGCCAGCGTGCGCCAGGGCAAGGTGTTCGACATCGAGCTCGCCGGCGCCGACAAGGCCAAGGCCGAAGCCGTGCTGAAAGAGGCCGCCGACAAGCTGCTCGCCAACACCGTGATCGAGAATTACCGCGTCGAGATCGTGTAGCTCTCGGAGCGCCGGCCGGGTGTCACAGCCACCCGGCGCGGCGGAAGCGCACATAGAGCGCGGCGCATGAGATCGCCATCACGCTCAGCAGCACGTAATAGCCGTACTCCCATTGCAGCTCAGGCATGTTCTTGAAGTTCATGCCGTAGATGCCCGCAAGCGCGGTCGGGATGGCGAGGATTGCAAGCCACGAGGCGAGCTTCTTCGAGACCGCGGTCTCCTGCGCCTGGCCGACCAGCAGGCTCGCTTCGAACGCGAAGGCCAGCACCTCGCGCATGGAATCGATGCGCTCCTGGATGTTGCGGACGTGGTCTGTGACGTCGCGGAAAAGCGGCTGCATGGTCGGGCGCACCATCGAAAGCTCATCATGCTCCAGCCGCCGGCACACCTCGACCAGCGGCCCGATTGCGTTGCGCAGTCGCAACAAGTCGCGACGCAGCATGTAGAGCCGCTCGATCTGCTCCTTGGTGATCGCGTGCGACAGCACGTAGTCCTCGATCTCCTCGACCTCCTCGTGAATGCTCTCGAGCACGGGCGAGTAGTTGTCGACGATGAAATCGAGGATCGCATAGAGGATGTAATCCTCGCCGCGGGCGAGCGCCCGCGGGCAGCTCTCGCAGCGTTCGCGCACGGTCGTATACGAGGTCGAGGCGCCGTGACGGACGGTGACGAGATAGCCGTCGCCGATGAAAATGTGGGTCTCGCCGAACGCGATCCGGCCCTCGGCCAGTTGCGCCGTTCGCGCCACGATGAACAGCGCCTCGCCATACTGCTCGATCTTCGGCCGCTGATGGGCGTGGTTGGCGTCCTCGATTGCGAGCTCATGCAGGTCGAACTGCTTCTGCACGGCGGTAAGCAGCGCCATGTCGGGCTCGTGCAGTCCGATCCAGACGACATGACCTGGCTTTGCCCGCCAGCTCGAGGCCTCGCTGATGGCGATATTGGCGACGCGCCGCCCGTCGACATAGGCACCGGCGGCGACGACGCCGTCGGCGGAAACCGGCTCGGCAGGAGATGTCGGGCGTGGCGGGACATTCATGGCTTTCATCCCGGCAAATCGTTCGGCCAAATGGCAGGCTATGGCCTGTGCACAACGCTCTCCGGCGAGGCTAGCACTGGTAAAATCCGCGTCAAATGGTTATGTCTCCTGGCGAATTGGCCCCCGCGCCAGCCCGATTCCAATCCTCGCCCGGAACTTAAAACCATGAAAGCCGCCGTCCTCGTCTTTCCCGGAATCAACCGCGAGCGCGACATGGCGCGGGCGCTGAAGCTGATCTCCGGACACGCGCCCGCGATGGTCTGGCACGCCGAGACCTCGCTGCCGGCCGGAACGGATCTCGTCGTCGTGCCCGGCGGTTTCTCCTATGGCGACTATTTACGTTGTGGCGCCATCGCGGCGCGTGCGCCGGTAATGGATGCGGTGCGCGACTACGCGGACAAGGGCGGCCTCGTGCTCGGCGTCTGCAACGGTTTCCAGATCCTCTGCGAGTCCGGCCTGCTGCCGGGTGTCTTGATGCGCAATGAGCGGCTGAAATTCATCTGCCATGACGTGCATCTGCGCGTCGAGCGTTCCGACACGCCGTTCACGCGCGGCTACAATGCCGGCCAGGTGATCCGCGTGCCGGTCGCCCATGGCGAGGGCAATTACGAAGCGGATGAAGAGACCATCAAGCGCCTCGAAGGCGAGGGCCGGGTGCTCTATCGCTACTGCTCCGCCGACGGCGTGGTCGACGAGGCCCACAACATCAACGGCGCGGCGCATTCCATCGCCGGCATCGTCAACGACAAGGGCAACGTGCTCGGCATGATGCCCCACCCGGAGAACCACGTCGAAGACATCATGGGCTGCACCGACGGGCGCGGCCTGTTTGCAGGGCTCGTCCAGCACCTGGAAAAGGCCGCGTGATTGCATTCGTGTTGAAGCGGCTCTCGGCCGCGATTGTGGTCGCTCTGCTTGCGAGCGCGGCGCTCGCGCAGGATTTTCCCAAGCGTCCGATCACGATGATCGTGCCGTTCGCGGCCGGCGGCACGTCGGACGTGATCGCGCGCACGGTCGCCGAGCAGATGGGCATCGCGCTCGGCCAGACCATCGTGATCGAGAACGTCGCCGGTGCCGGCGGCTCGACGGCACTGGCGCGCGCCTCGCGTGCCGAGCCAGACGGCTACACGATTGCGATCGGTAATGCCGGCACGAACGCCGCGACCTACACGATCTATCCAAAGCTGCCGTTCACGCCGGACTCCTTCGTGCCGATCGCGATGGTGGCGAAGACGTTCGGTATCATCGCCCTGCGCAAGGATTTTCCGGCGAAGGACGTGAAGGAGTTCATCGCCTACGCCAAGGCCAATCCCGGCAAGATCAATCTCGGCCATGCCGGCGTCGGTTCTTCGAACTACCTGATCTGCAAGAGCTTCGTGACGGCGGCCGGGATCGACGCGACGCTAGTCGGCTATCGTGGTGCGGCGCCCGCGCTCACCGACGCGGTCGGCAGCCAGATCGACGGCGTCTGCGATGCCGCCGCCTCCGTCTCGCAGTCGATCAACGAAAAGCTGGTGAACGGGCTCGTGGTTGGCTCCACCGTGCGCCTCGCCACGCTGCCCGATCTGCCCACCTCGGCCGAAGCGGGCCTGCCCGAATTCGAAGCACAAGGCTGGAATGGCCTGTTCGCGCCCAAGGGCACGCCGCAGGCCGTGATCGCCAAGCTGAATGCCGCCGCGCGCACGGCGGTGGAGACCGACGCGGTGAAGAAGCGCTTTGCCGATCTGTCGACCGTTGCGCCAGACGCGGACGAGCACGCGCCGCAGGTGCTCCAGCAGCTCGTGACGCGTGACGTCGAGAAGTACCGTAAAATGCTGGCGGACGACGCCAAGCAATAGCGTTCTGCGCTATCGAAGCTTCAGTCGCTCGGCCGGCACCGTCATGGCGGCCACGCCTGCCATAACCAGCAGCAGTCCCAGCGCGAGGTTGGACGGCACGCTTTCGCCGAGCAGCACCACCGACAGCGCAACGCCGATCGGAATGCGCAAATAGCCCTGCGCATTCGTCGTCAGCGTGCCGAGCCGGCTGAGGCACATATAGAACAGCATCAGTCCCAGGGCGCTGGAGACGATCCCCATGACGATGGTGGCTGCGATCGCCTGCGGCGTCGGATGCAGCGTCCACGGCTGGTCGATGACGAGCGAGGGCGGCAGCAGCACGAGGCCGCCGAACAGGAGCGAGCCGGCTGCCACCACCATGGGATCATAGTCGGACAGCCGCAGGCCGAAGATCGTCGCGCAGGCGAAGGAGATGGTGGCGAGCAGGATCGCGATCTCCGCCACGATCTCGCTGCCGAAGCCACGCAGCGCGTCAAGCCCGACGATAGCGACGGTGCCGACGAGGCCAAGGATCGCGCCTAGGAGCTTCAGGAGGGTTGCCGGCTCGTGCCGCGTGATCAGCGAGGTGATCAGGAAGGCAAAGATCGGCGTCGTCGAGGCCAGCACCACCGTGTTCGAGGCCGGCACATATTGCTGCGACCAGGTGATGATCAGGAACGGGAAAGTCGAGTTGATCAATTGCTGGGTCGCGAACAGCTTCCAGGCCTTGGCGTCCGTGGGAATCCGGACGCCGCGCATCCGCAGGATGGCGAACAGGAACGCGGCGGCGACCAGCGAGCGCACCGAAATGAAGGTGATCGGTGGGATCGTATCGAGCGCGAGCTTGGCCAGCGGATAGGTGGAGCTCCAGCAGCAGGCCAGCGCCAGCAGCAGCGCATAATCGCGCCAGCCGCGCGCGGCACCTGCTGCAATGGTCGGTAAAGGCGTTGGCGCAGCGCGACCCGTCCTTGATGTGCTCTGCGGCACCTTTTGCGTGCTCCCCGGCGCGACAGCGCCTCGCGAAGTCTGGGCGAGGGCGCACCGAAAGGGAAGCCGTCGAGCTATGCGTTTGGCCGAGGTAGCGGCTTCCGCTTCACCCGCTTGATCGTGCCGGAGAAGGTGAACAGCGGCCGTCCACCCGATGTCAGCTTGCCGCGCAGGAAGATCAGCGAGCCGCCGGCGCGGGACACTTCCCCGGTGCATTCGATCAGCTCGCCCTCGCGGGCCGCGTCGAGGAAGTCGCAGGCGAAATTGGTGGTCACGGCCGGCCCATCCAGCTCGTGTGTGGCGATCGCAAACAGGCAATAGTCGGCAAAGGCCATGAAGCATCCGCCATGGACGTTCCCAGCGCCATTGAGGTGCTTCTTCTCGACCCGGAAGGCGCAGCGGACGCCGCCGTCCTCCTCGACCTTGTGCCAGAACGGGCCGATGTGGCTCTCAAAACTGTCGCGAATCCAGGTCCTCCAGCCCGTGAATTCCCCTTCGGTCGCGATGTGCAGGTCGGGGCGGCGGGATAGGGGGGCTTTGGTGAGCTCGTGCAAGGAAATGGGGCCTTCAATTACGGGTCGTTTGCCCTTAAATCCGATCCGTGCGCGCGTTGCAATTCCTGTTCCTGCGGACCCCGGCTGCAAAACGTGGGACAGCGGGAAATTGCGTCATAAAGGGCTTTTCCCGGCCCCCCGATGTTCCTAAGAACGGCCAAACTCGCCGAAAGCCCCGAATCCATGTCGAAGAACGAACCCAAGATCACCCCCGAATTGATTGCCGCCCATGGGCTCAAGCCGGACGAGTATGAGCGCATCCTCAAGCTGATTGGGCGGGAGCCGACCTTTACCGAACTCGGCATCTTCTCGGCGATGTGGAACGAGCACTGCTCGTACAAATCCTCGCGCATCCACCTACGAGGCTTGCCGACCAAGGCGCCCTGGGTGATCCAGGGGCCCGGCGAGAACGCCGGCGTGATCGACATCGGCGACGGCCAGGCGGTGGTCTTCAAGATGGAGAGCCACAACCACCCAAGCTACATCGAGCCCTACCAGGGCGCGACCACCGGCGTCGGCGGCATCCTGCGCGACGTCTTCACCATGGGTGCGCGGCCGATCGCCTGCCTCAATGCGCTGAGTTTTGGCGCGCCCGAACATGCCAAGACCCGACATCTCGTCTCCGGCGTCGTAGCTGGCGTCGGCGGCTACGGCAATTCGTTCGGCGTGCCGACCGTCGGCGGTCAGGTGCGCTTCCACACCCGCTATGACGGCAACATCCTCGTCAACGCGATGGCCGTCGGCCTCGCCGATGCCGACAAGATCTTCTACGCGGCCGCCTCCGGCGTGAACATGCCGATCGTCTATCTCGGCTCCAAGACCGGGCGCGACGGCATCCACGGCGCATCGATGGCCTCGGCCGAGTTCGATGAGAAGTCCGAGGAGAAGCGTCCCACCGTGCAGGTCGGCGATCCCTTCGCCGAGAAGCTTTTGCTCGAGGCCTGTCTCGAGATCATGGAAAAGGGCTGCGTCATCGCGATCCAGGACATGGGCGCGGCGGGATTGACCTGCTCGGCGGTCGAGATGGGCGCCAAGGGCGACCTCGGCGTCGACCTCGACCTCGACGCGGTGCCGACCCGCGAGACCGGCATGAGCGCCTACGAGATGATGCTCTCGGAGAGCCAGGAGCGCATGCTCATGGTGCTCAAGCCCGAGAAGGAGAAGGAAGCCGAGGCGATCTTCAAGAAGTGGGGGCTCGATTTCGCCGTGGTCGGCTACACCACGCCGAGCAAGCGTTTCGTGGTCAAGCACGGCGGCGATGTCATGGCCGATCTGCCGATCAAGGAGCTCGGCGACGAGGCGCCGGTCTACGACCGGCCGCATGTCGAGTCCGCAGCGCTACCGGTCGTGCACGCCCGCGACGTGCCAGCGCCGATGGGCACCGGCGCCGCGCTGGAGAAGCTGATCGGCACACCCGACCTGTGCAGCAAGCGCTGGGTCTGGGAGCAGTACGACCACGTCATTCTCGGCAACACCTTGCAGCGCCCCGGCGGCGATGCGGCCGTGGTGCGCGTGCAGGACGGGCCGAAGGGGCTCGCGCTGACCGTCGACGTCACGCCGCGCTATTGCGAGGCCGATCCGTTCGAGGGCGGCAAGCAGGCGGTGGCGGAAGCCTGGCGCAACATCACCGCCGTTGGCGGCAAGCCGCTCGCGATCACCGACAATCTCAATTTCGGCAATCCGGAGCGGCCCGAGATCATGGGCCAGTTCGTCGGCTGCCTGAAGGGCATCTCGGAAGCCTGCCGCGCGCTGGACTTCCCGGTCGTGTCCGGCAACGTCTCGCTCTACAACGAGACCAACGGCCGCGCGATCCTGCCGACACCCTCGATCGGCGGCGTCGGCCTGCTCGACGACTTCACCAAGTCCGCCTCGCTCGCCTTCAAGGCTGAGGGCGAGGCGATCCTGTTGATCGGCGAAACACATGGCTGGATCGGCCAATCGGTGTACCTGCGCGACATCTGCGGTCGCGAGGAGGGCGCACCACCGCCGGTCGATCTCGCTGCCGAGAAGCGCAATGGCGATTGTGTGCGTGGCATGATCCATGCGGGCACCGCGACCGCCGTGCACGACCTCTCCGATGGCGGCCTCCTGGTCGCGCTGGCAGAGATGGCGATGGCGAGCGGCATTGGTGCGCGCCTCCTGGCGGCGCCGACCGCGCTGATCCCGCAGGCCTATTGGTTCGGAGAGGACCAGGCGCGCTACATTGTCACCGTGCCGGAAGCGGAGGCCGGTCGCGTGCTCGCGAAAATGCGTGGCTGTGAAGTGCCCTGCGTGCGGATCGGCACCACCGGCGGCGATGCGATCGCGATCGCGGGCGAAGCGCCGGTTGCGATAGCCACGCTGCGCGCCTCGTTCGAGCGCTGGTTGCCGGAGTATATGAGCGGGAAGGCGGCGTAAGCCGCCGCCGCATTCTCAAGACCGTAATCCGGGACTGTTCCCAACGGCGAGAGACCCGGATTTCGCGGAGCCTGTCATCGTGCGGCGCTTTGCGCCGGACGCCTCACAGCACCCTCGTTGCCCCGGGGATCTGGCGCAAGGCGCGCGTCAGCGCCCAACTGAACGCGACTGTCAGCACGAATCCGATCGTCGCCTTGATGATCGCAGGCAGGTCATAGTCGAACAGCCAGTATTGCAGCCAAAGCGCGATCGGGTAGTGCACCAAAAACATGCCGTAGGCGTCCGCCTGCATCGGATCGAGTAGCTTGGCTGAGCCCGATTGTCTGAATCTCTGGAAAAGGGCCAGGATCAGAAACATGATAGCCACGCTGAAGACAGCGAAGCAGATGGCATAGAGCCCCTCATACCAGTTCGGCAGCGGCGACGGATTTCCCAGTATTTCGCGCTTGATGTAGATCAGCACCCAGAGCAGGCAATACGGAACGATCGCCAAGACCATCCAGTCCCAGCTAACCCTCGCCATCCGGCCGTCTGCCGCGAGCAGGCCGCGATCCATATTCGTGACGCCGATGCCGGCACCGAAAAAGAAGTAGCTCGCATAAAGCATCACGCGCCCGTGCTGCACCGAGAACGGCCCGAACTCGAACCAGCTACTTGGTCCATAATGCATCAGCCCAGGAACATAGAACGCTGCGGTGACGGCAAGCATGACCGCGAAGAACATTTCGGGCCGACGGCGACCGTGCAGCGAGAGGCGGTTGATCGGATCGAGCAGGGTGGGTGACAGCCGATACAATATGCAGGCCACCACGTCGAAGCCGAGCAGGACCCAAAGGAACCAGATCGGTCCGCTCGGCCACGGGCCCTTCGTGACCATATTCCACCAGTATTCCGAAAAGCCGATCTCGGGATGGTGTCGGAGCGAGATGGCGTAATAGGCGAGCGGAATGACCGTGAACGCGCAGATCACGAACGGCAGGCCAAGCCGAAGCAGGCGATCTGCCAAATAGTTCAGCGGTCCCTTGCGGGCGATGCCCGACCACGCAAACAAGCCCGACAGGAAGAAGAACATCGCCATGAAGAAGCTGTCGGTGGCCAGCACGACCATGTCGAAGCCGAAGAAGAATTTCGGATCGGTGTGACCGAAGTAAGTATATGGGATCACCGCGTGATGCAGCAGCACCACCAGCGTCAGGAAGGTGCGGGCGCGATCGAGTGCCAGGTTGCGCGCCTTGCTCTTCGGCGCTGCGTCCGCCTCGACGCCGATCGTCGCAGACTGTGAGATCGTGATCATGGCCGCCCCGGTTTGCGTTCCTGCCCCGGTCCGACTGTGCCGCCGGGAACCGGATTCAGCAAGGGCAGTTTGCGCCATCGCCCCCGCGTCCCGAAGGCCTCAGGAACCAGCGCGGTGTGGCGAAGTTAGGATTCACGAAAAGGTTGAGGCCGCCTGAAGCGGCCACCGACGCGTCGGAGCTGGCGATGACCATCCTGAAATGGGCGCTGATCTTCCTGCTGATTTCGATCGTGGCCGGCGTACTCGGGTTCACCGGCATCTCGGCTGCCTCCGCCGACATCGCCCGCTTCCTGTTCTACATCTTCGTCGTGATCTTCCTGGTGCTGCTGATATTGGGTCTCACGATATTCAGGGCGTAGCGAGGCTGCTCCGGCATTGTCAGTCGTCGTGCCCGGGCTTGTCCCGGGCATCCACGTGCTTTCGCGTTTGCGATGGCCAAGAACGCGGATGACCGGGACCCGGCTCCGCCGAAAGGCTTCGCCGGGCTACTCAGTATTGGGCCGGCGCAGCTTTAGCGAAGACGGCAAACCCGGCCATGACGGCGGGCCTACGTGGATGTTACCCCACTTCCTCGATCTTCACCTTGTCCGGGTAGAAGGCGAGATGGCCGGAAATCTCGGTCATCGCGGGGTAGGGCGTCTCATAGGTCCAGATCGCGTTGTCGAGTGTCGTGCCGTCGGCCTTGACGCTGTAATAGCTCGCGTCGCCCTTATAGGGGCAGTGGGTAACGCGGTCGGTACGCTCGAGCAGCGCCATGTTGGTGTCCTCGCGCGGCACGTATTGCACGGCCGGATACTTGGCCTCCTTCAGCGTCAGGGCCTTGGCGGTATCCGCGATCACGATGTCGCCCGCCGTCACGCGGACGCGCCGGGGGTTCGGGGTGATGGTGATGGGGTGGTCGGGGCCTGGAAGCTTCATGATTTCACGCCTTTTCGATCAATCTGCCGCGCGCGGCACTTTGTCGTGCCTTTATCCTGGTCGGATCGCGGATATAGTGGCTGGGTGCGTGACCTTGAAGACCGTTCACGCTAAGTTTGGCCCTGCCGGGTAGGGGACCCCGGCAGTGATTCGAAGCCGAACGAGACCAGAAGGAGCGCGACTCGAATGCCAATGGACGCCCGCGATATCGAGGCGATGATCAAAGCAGCGATCCCCGATGCCGAGGTAACCATCCGTGATCTTGCCGGCGACGGCGACCACTATGCCGCGACCGTAATTTCGGAATCCTTCCGCGGTAAGTCCCGCGTCCAGCAGCACCAAATCGTCTATCAGTCGCTGCGTGGCCAGATGGGCGGCGTGCTGCACGCGCTGGCGCTGCAGACCGGAGTGCCCGGGACCTGATTTAATCGCGGGACCGGGGGACGAAAATGGCTGCGGAGAATCCTCGCGGCGCGATGTTTCGTGTCATCGTCCCGAACCAGCACAGCCGCGTGACCTATGCCGAGCTGTTCTTCGATCTCGTCTTCGTCTTCGCGGTTACGCAAGTATCGCACACGCTGCTGCACCATTTCACCCCGCTGGGCGCGGTGCACGTCACGTTGCTGTTTCTCGCGGTGTGGTGGGTCTGGGTCTACACCACCTGGGTTACCAACTGGCTCAATCCCGAGCTGACGCCAGTCCGCATTCTGCTCTTCCTGATGATGCTCGGCGGCCTCGTGCTGTCGACGACGATCCCGACGGCGTTCGAGCGACGTGGACTGTGGTTTGCGATCGCCTATGCGAGCATGCAGGTCGGACGCACGGCATTCTGGCTGTTTGCAACCCCGCCGCAACGCACGCCGGTACGGCACAACGCCATCCGCATTCTGGTCTGGCTCTCCGCCTCCGCGATCTTCTGGATCCTCGGCGGCTTTGCGGAGGGCGAGACCCGGCTATGGCTTTGGATCGTCGCGCTGACGATCGAATACGTTTCACCCGCGGCCCGCTTCTGGGTTCCGAAGCTGGGCCTCTCGTCGATCGAGGCCTGGGCCGTTGAAGGTGGCCACATGGCCGAACGCTGCGCCGGGTTCATCATCATCGCGCTCGGCGAAGCCATTGTCGTCAACGGCGCGACCTTCGCCGAGCTGGACTGGACCACGGAGAACATTCTCGCCTTCGTCTCGGCCCTCGTCGGCAGCGTCGCGATGTGGTGGATCTACTTCCACAAGGGCGCCGAGGCCGGCTCCGAGCTGATCTCGAAGACCGCCGAATCCGGCCGGCTGGCACGGCTCGCCTATACCTATCTGCACCTGCCGATCGTCGCCGGCATCATCCTGACCGCGGTCTCGGACGAGCTGGTGCTGAAACATCCGACCGGCCACTCCGACATCCGGATCATCGTGAGTACGATCGGCGGGCCGCTGGTGTTCCTGGTCGGCACGATCCTGTTCAAGCATTCCATCCGCGGCTTCCTCCAACTCTCGCACGGCATCGGCATCGTCCTGCTGCTCGTGCTGAGCTGGTTTGCAGCCGATCTCTCGCCGTTATGGCTGTCGATCGCGACGAGCGTGATCATGATCGTGGTCGCCGTGTGGGAGTCGGTATCGCTGGGGTCGACACCGGCAGAGGCCGAGGAGCATTGAATCGCCGGCTGGCGGATCGACGATATCCGCACCAGGGAATCGGGATATCCTGACGCAACGGCTGACGGCGGCTCGAACTGGCGCGTTCGGCCCCGGAAGTGTTTACTCCGCGGCCTCCAATGCGTGCACCGAGAACATCTTCGCCGCATCCGTCCAGGTCTCGCGCACCCGCCAGCCGGCGCCCCGCGCCAGCGCAGCGAAGCGCTCGAGGCTGTATTTGTAGCTGCTCTCGGTGTGGATGCTTTCACCCGGCCGGAACGAGAAGCTCGTGCCCAGCATGCGCACGGTCTGGCTCTTCTTGCTGATCAGATGCATCTCGATGCGGTGCCGCTCGCGATTGTAGATCGCGCGATGGGTGAAGCCGGACAGATCGAAATTGCCGCCGAGCTCGCGGTTGATCCGCACCAGCACATTGAGATTGAAGCGGGCGGTGACGCCGGCGGCATCGTTGTAGGCGTCGTAGAGCACCCGCTCGTCTTTCTCGAGGTCGGCGCCGATGATCATCAGCGCGCCCTGACCGAGGATCTCGCGCGCGCTTCTGAGAAAGGCCTGGGCTTCCTGCGGCTCGAAATTGCCGATGGTTGAACCCGGGAAAAACCCGACCTTGGGCATCGATGCGACCGCCCTGGGCAGCTCGAATGGCGTGGTGAAGTCCGCGGCCACCGGATAGATGCTGAGCGAAGCAAAGTCCCGCTTGAGGCCGCTCGCTTGCGCCTTAAGGAAGTCGCCGGAAATGTCGACCGGCACATAGGCGGCGAACTTGCAGTGCTTGAGCAGCAGGCGGACTTTTGTGGTCGCGCCTGCGCCGAACTCGACCAGTGCGGCATGCTCCGGAATGATCTTCGCAATCTCACTGCCGCGCTCCTTCAGGATCGCAAGCTCGGTGCGCGTCGGATAGTACTCCGGCAGGCGTGTGATCGCCTCGAACAATTCCGATCCCGCCGCGTCGTAGAAATATTTCGGCGACAGTTTTTTCGGCTGCCGCGATAGGTCCTCGATGGCCTCGCGGGCGAACGCGGTGGTCTGCTCGTCGGGAAGATGGGCCTCGGCCAAAGCGCTGGCGTGCACATTCATGATACTCTCCTGAACGCGCTGTCCGGCGCGCGGTTGTCGTCGGATGAGAACTCAGTCGTAGTCGGCGAGCCGCAATCCCGTGAATTGCCAACGGTGGTGGGGATAGAAGAAATTGCGATAGGTAATACGGCTGTGCCCGCCCGGGGTTGCAAGCGAGGAGCCGCGCAGCACGAGCTGGTTGACCATGAACTTGCCGTTGTACTCGCCAAGCGCCCCTTCGATCGCGCGATAGCCGGGGTAGGGCGAATATGAGCTGCGCGTCCATTGCCAGACGATGCCGAAGGCGTCGTTGAGCTGGCCGGCGCGGGCGGCGACCTCCCATTCCATCTCGGTCGGCAGATGCTTTCCGGCCCAGCGCGCGAATGCATCCGCCTCGTAGTAGCTGACGTGGCAGACGGGCGCGTCGGGATCGACCGGCTTGAGGCCGGCCAGCGTCATCATATGCCACGCGCCATCGACCTCGCGCCAATGACCCGGGGCGTCCCAGCCCTCGTTGTTCACGGCGGCAAAGCCATCCATGAGCCACAGCGTCGCGGTCCGATAGCCGCCGTCGCGCATGAAGGCGAGCCATTCGCCGTTGGTGACGAGATTGCGCGCGATCCTGACCGGACCGACGAGCGCACGGTGCGCGGGCTTCTCGTTGTCGAAATGGAAGCTGTCGCCGGCATGCCCGATGCTGTGGATGCCTTCGTTGAGCGTCAGCCACGCCTCGCCCGCCAGTGTCGCAGCCGGGAAGCGCCACTCGGCGTCGTAGGCCGGCAGCACCGGATTCTGCGCAAACGCGTGCAGGATGTCGGTGAACATCAATTCCTGATGCTGTTGCTCATGATTGAGGCCGACCTCGACCAGCGGCGCGATCGCGCGGAGCTTGTCCGCATCGGCCTCGCGGAAGAATCTCACCACCGCTTCATCGACATATTTGCGATAGGCGGTGACCTGATCGGCGCTCGGGCGCGTGATGTCGCCGCGGCGATGCCGGGCGTGACGGGGGCCAGCGCTGACGTAATAAGAATTGAACAGGAACGCGAAGTCGCGATGAAACGGCCGGTAGTCGGGACAATGTTCGCCGAGCAAAAACTGCTCGAAAAACCACGTCGTATGTGCCCGGTGCCATTTCGCAGGACTCGCATCCGGCATGGACTGGATCTGCTGGTCCTCGGGCGAAAGCGGCGCGGCACGGCGCTCGGTCTCGCTGCGGACGGCGAGAAACGCCTCCTCCAGTGTCTGGGCGAGGCCGCCCGGCACGGACAATGGTGACGAAAGCGGTGGCGTGGTCGTGGCGGAGGCTTGTTTCGTCACGTGTTTCTCCAGACAGGACAAGAGAACGTTGGTGGCGTAGTCCGGTTCCAAAATTCAGGTTCGTCCTAGATAGGGCCTCCGTTACGGGATAAAAGTCCTCCCCGGCGATGATATTGGCGTCATCAGCCCATCGCCCCGCCGGGCTCCCGAGGGGGCGCCCGGAGCCTCGTCGCCGCCATTTTACTTTGGATGCACAATAGTTTGGGCTACATATATAGGCAGGATCGGGTTAAATCGGCGGAGCCGCCCGAAGCGATTGTTGAGGGCTCCGCCCCAGAAGGACATGGATATGAGCATCGAGGAATTCATCGACAGCGAAGTGAAGTCGAACGACGTGGTTCTGTTCATGAAGGGCACGCCGCAGTTTCCGCAGTGCGGTTTTTCCGGCCAGGTCGTCCAGATCCTCGATCATCTCGGGGTCGGCTATAAGGGCCTCAACGTTCTCGAATCCGCCGAGCTGCGCAACGGCATCAAGGTCTATTCGAACTGGCCGACCATCCCGCAGCTCTATGTTAAGGGCGAGTTCGTCGGCGGCTGCGACATCGTCCGCGAGATGTTTCAGGCCGGCGAGTTGCAGCAGCTCTTCTCGGACAAGGGCGTCGCGGTCAACGCCGCGGTCTGACGCATGCCGGAGCTGACGTGCCGGATTGGCGGCGCCCAGCTCGAGATCATTGTTGCCGACATCACAACGCTGAGCGTTGACGCCATCGTCAACGCGGCCAACACGTCGCTCCTCGGCGGGGGCGGCGTGGATGGAGCGATCCATCGGGCAGCCGGTCCCGAACTCGTCGCCGAATGCCGCATGCTCCATGGCTGCAAGACAGGCGACGCCAAGATCACCAAGGGGTATCGGCTCAAGGCAGCCCACGTGATCCACACGGTGGGACCGGTGTGGAACGATGGTACAAGCGGCGAGGACGATCTGCTCGCCTCCTGCTATCGTCGATCTCTGGCGCTGTGCCGGAAGCATGAGCTGACTTCGGTGGCGTTTCCCGCAATTTCGACCGGTGTCTACCGCTTCCCCGCCGACCGGGCCGCCGATATTGCCGTCCGCACCACGATCGAAGCGCTGCCGGAGGCACCTTCCGTCACCCGCGTCGTGTTTTGCTGCTTCTCGGAGCCGAGCGCCGCCCTCCATGCCGAGGCACTCAATCGGCACAGCGGCTCTTGTGCCGACTGAGCCGGTCAGTACACTCCGCCGGACCATGTTCCGGGGAGGGGATATGACTTCATATTTTGGGCTGCGCGCGCTGCTTTGCGGCGCCTTGATATCTTTTGGCGCAATGTCGCTGGCGCAGGCGGAGGGGACTTACGAAGTTCCGGCCGGCGCGCATTTCAATCAGGACAAGCTCGCCAAGATTAGTGAGTTCTTCAAGAACGAGGTTGCCACCGGCAAGATCGCCGGCGCGACGGTGCTGATCCGCCAGCACGGCAAGCCGGTCTATCACGAGGCGTTCGGCGTACAGGACGTCATCAGCAAGGCGCCGATCACGGACAAGACGATTTTCCGCCTGTTCTCAATGACCAAGGCGATCACATCGGTGGTCGCGATGCGATTGATCGAGGACGGCAAGATCAAGCTCGACGATCCCGTCTCGAAATACATCCCCTCGTTTGCCAATGTGAAGGTCGGCGTCGAGAAGAAGGCCGAGGATCGCACTAGGTCGCTCGAGCTGGTGCCGCCCAACCGGCCGCTGACGGTGCACGACCTGATGACGCACACCTCCGGCGTCACCTATGGCTTTTATGGCGACAGCCTGGTCCGCAAGGCCTATCGCGACGCGAATATCTATGCGGGCGATTTCGATCTTGCCGAGTTTGCCGAGCGCATCGCCAAGTTGCCGCTGCACAACCAGCCGGGCGCGCTCTGGCAGTACGGCCATTCCACCGACATCCTGGCGCGCGTCATGGAAGTCGCCACCGGCAAGTCACTGCTCGAGATCGAGCGGGAAAAGCTGCTCGATCCGCTCGGCATGGTCGACACCGGCTTCTTCGTCACCGATCCGGCGAAGCAGAAGCTTCTGGCGCAGCCTGTGCCGAACGACAGCGATTTCCGGGTCGGCCGGATCAACGATCCGACCGTGGTCAAGAAGTGGCAGTCCGCCAGCGGCGGCATGGTCTCGACCATGGCGGATTACGAACGCTTTGCGCAGATGCTGCTCAACGGCGGCAGCCTCGACGGCAAGACCATTCTCAAGCCGGAGACGTTCAAGCTGATGGTGACCGACCAGGTCGGCCCCAACTCGGGCGTCGATCGCGATTACTTCTACTTCCCCGGCGATGGCTTCGGCTTCGGGCTCGGGCTTGCGGTTCGCACCGATCCCGGCAACGCCAAGCCGCCACCGCCCGGCGATCTCGGCGAATTGAAGTGGGACGGCGCCTCCGGCTGCTATTTCGTGATCGACCCCAAGCAGGACATGTTCTTCGTGCTCTTGGAGCAGACCCCGACCGAGCGCCAGCGCGTGCAGCGGACACTGAAGCAGTTGGTTTATGAAGCGATGGAGAAGTGACATGTGCGGGCGCCGCGCGCTCATCGCGGCGCTCGTCCTTTTGTTCGGTGCAATCGGTGCGCAGGCGGGCTCCGAGCGACGCGTTGCGCACTATTTCTCGCCCGAAGGGCTGGCAAAGGTCTCCGACTACATCAGGAACGAGATCGCGACCGGCAAAATTCCCGGCGCCATTCTGCTGCTGCAGCAGCACGGCAAGCCGGTCTACTACGAGAATTTCGGCGTCCGTGATGTCGCGACCGAGATTTCGATGAGCGCGGACACGATCTTCCGTCTCTATTCGATGTCGAAGCCGATCACCTCGGTCATGGTGATGATGCTGGTCGAGGAGGGCAGGCTCGCGCTCGACGATCCCGTCTCGAAATACATTCCGGCCTTTGCCGGCATGAAGGTCGGCGTCGAGACCAAGGCCGAGGACGGCAAGACCGCGCTGGTATTGGAGCCGCTCAATCGTCCGATCACGATCAAGGATCTGCTGCGTCACACTTCCGGGCTGCCCTATGGCTATTATGGCGGCGGCGCGGTGCACCAGCTCTATGCGGAGGCCAACCTCTTCAACGGCGATCTCACCAATGCCGACTTCGTCGCTAAGATCGCCACGCTGCCGCTGGCCGAGCAGCCGGGCACGGTGTGGGACTACGGCTATTCCACCGACGTGCTCGGTCGTGTCGTCGAGGTGATCTCGGGGAAAACGCTGCTGCAGTTCGAGAAGGAGCGGCTGCTTGATCCGCTCGGGATGAGCGAGACTGCATTCTACGTTGCCGATCCCGCCAAATTTTCGCGCATTGCCGAGCCGATGCCGGATGACCGCAACATCAATCCGACGACGCAGGTCCGCGACATCAGGCGACCGCTGAAATGGCAATCGGGCGGCGGCGGCATGGTCGGCACAGTCGGCGACTACGCCCGTTTCGCGCAGATGCTGCTGAATGGCGGCACCTATGAAGGTCGGCGCTATCTGAAGCCCGAGACCATCGCATTGATGGCGTCGGATCATATCGGGCCTGAGACAAGGATCGCGCGCGACCAGAACTATTATCCGGGCGCAACCAGCGGTTTCGGCTTCGGCTTTGCGGTGCGCACCTCGGTGCCGCCGACCACCTCGTGGCCGCTCGGCGAGTATCGCTGGGACGGCGTGGGCGGCACCTTCTTCTTCATCGATCCCGAGGACGACCTGTTCGGGATCTTCATGGTGCAGACCCCATCGCAGCGCGGCCGGATTCAACTGGCGCTGAAGACGCTGATCTATCAGGCCATGGGGCGCTGAGCGCTACGCGCCGCGTACGATCTCGCGGACGTGGCCGATCGTCTCCTCGATCTGGCTCGCGGTGACGTCGAGATGCGTGCAGGCGCGGATGCGCCCATCCATCATCGCGAGCATCACGCCGCGCTGGCGTAACGCCGCAATCATCTTGTCGCCGGGAATGCCGGCGCCGTCCGGCTTGAAGAACACAAGGTTGGTCTCGGGCTCCTGCACGTCGATGCCTGCGATCTGCGACAGCCCGCGTGCCAGCGCGCGTGCATTGGCGTGGTCGTCGGCAAGCCGCTCGACGTGATGGTCGAGCGCGTAGATGCAGGCGGCCGCACAGATGCCGGCCTGTCGCATCGAGCCGCCGAGGCGCTGCTTCCACTGCCAGACCGCGTCGATGAAGGCGCGCGAACCCGCGAGCGCGCCGCCGATCGGTGCGCCGAGGCCCTTGGAGAAGTCGATCCAGGCCGAGTCCCAGCCGGCGGTCATGTCGCGCGCGGAGATGCCGGTCGCGACCGTGGCGTTCAGGAGGCGCGCACCGTCCATGTGGGTGGCGAGGCCGTTTGCTTTCGCGATGGCGACGATCTCGTCCAGCGCCGCTTTCTTCCAGATCGTGCCGCCGCCGATATTGGCGGTCTGCTCGACGCTGACGATCGTCTGCGAGGGCTGGTAGCGGGTGCGCGGATGGAGCGCCTTGCGGAACGTCTCCGGCGTGAACTGGCCGTCGGGGCCCTTTAGTTGCGTAACCTGGAAGCCGCCGAGCGCGGCGTGGGCGCCGCCCTCGCGGGCGATGATGTGCGCGGTCTCATGCGCGAGGATCTCGTCGCCGGGACGGCAGTGCACCAGCGTTGCCGTGACGTTGCACATCGTGCCCGACGGCATGAACACCGCGGCCTCCTTGCCGAGGAGATCGGCGACGCGTTCGCACAGCGCGTTCACGGTCGGATCATCGCCGACCTGCTCGTCGCCGACTTCGGCGCGCGCCATCGCCTCGCGCATGGCAGCGGTCGGCCGCGTCTGCGTGTCCGAGAGCAGGTTGACGCGCACCGGCGGCGCCTTGGGATCGACGGGGGGAGGGGTGTAGAGCATGGGGCGCCTCCTGACGGCGGGACGGCCACTGAGGTGGCTCTTAAGCAAAAAGGCCCCGGCGAACCGGGGCCTTTCGAATTTCGTTATTAGCGCGAATAGAATTCGACGACCAGATGGGGCTCCATCTGCACCGGGAACGGTACGTCGGAGAGGCCGGGGATGCGCGCGTATTTTGCGGTCATCTTACCGTGGTCGACTTCGAGATAGTCGGGCACGTCGCGCTCGGCGAGCTGGCTCGCCTCCAGCACGTGGGCGAGCTGCTTGGAGGCTTCCTTGACCTCGATCACGTCGCCGACCTTGAGCTGGTAGCTCGAGATGTTGACCTTGCGGCCGTTCACCTTGATGTGGCCGTGGTTGATGAACTGACGCGCGGCGAAGATCGTGGAGACGAACTTGGCGCGGTAGACGACCGCATCGAGACGGCGCTCGAGCAGGCCGATCAGGTTCTCGCCGGTGTCACCCTTGAGGCGGCTCGCCTCGACATAGATGCCGTGGAACTGGCGCTCGGAGATGTTGGCGTAGTAGCCCTTGAGCTTCTGCTTGGCGCGGAGCTGCACGCCGAAGTCGGAGAGCTTACCCTTGCGGCGCTGGCCATGCTGGCCGGGGCCGTATTCGCGGCGGTTCACGGGGCTCTTCGGGCGGCCCCAGATGTTCTGGCCCATACGGCGATCGATCTTGTACTTCGCCTCACTGCGCTTAGTCATCGCGTCCTCTTAGGGTTCATGATTTGAGGAGACGCGCCCTCCTGTGTGACGGGCTAGCCCGGCACCGACAGGTCCAATCCCCAAAGCTTGGAAAGGAACAGGACCACGGGTCGCGAAACGCTTCGCGGGCCGAAATCGGCCCGCGAGCAGGGGGCTTTTAGGGGAGTTTGGGCTGTCCTGTCAACGCGAATAGCCCGCTGCCGTCACGTCCTGACTGCCCGGACCGGCTTCGGCTCGGCCGCTGACCGGGTCCCCCTTAATTCGGCAGCGATTTCAGTGTTCAGGACCTGTTCCAGCTTGGTCAGGACCCGGGCGATCGGGGCGGCATCGGTCACCCGGTGGTCCCAGCGGATCACGACATGGATGGTCTGGTCGCGCCCGACCACCCCATAGCTGACGATGAAGGGGCCGGGCGTGATGGCCTGGAGCTCGCCGCCGCCATAGGCGGCGACCGAGGTCACGGAGAAGCTGCCGAACCAGTTGCCCCGCTGGCGGCCGAAATTCAGCCCCACCGCCCAGGACAGCCGTCGCAGCGGCAGCGGCAGGCGGGTCGCCCGCATGATCTTGCGGAACATCGGCACATCCTGGATCGGCGCCGCCTTGGCATGCCTGATCTGGGCATCGATCTCGGCGAGCGGCAGGGCCTCCGGGGCCGCGACCCGCTGCGGCAGCACGCATTCCTCGCCGTCCTCGGTCCGCGCGATCGCAATCAGCGCCACGCTCTTGGGCAGCTCGTAAAGCGCCGGCCGGGGCCATTTGGCGTAGACCGTGCGCAGGATCGGCTCGTCCCGGGCAACGAGGGCGAAGGCCTTGACGAACATCGCGGCCCAACCGGCTGGCGCCAGCGCGGTGGCGCGCGCCTCGAGCAAGGGACGGATCTGAAGCGGTCGGGACAGGGAAACGAATGGCACGCTCATCGAGGCGCGCATGAGGTCGCAAATCAGACGGCGTGGCAGCGAAATGTGCTTTGGTGTACCGCGCATCGTTCTCCGGTTCCCGCGGATTGAAATGGGGTGCGGCGAGGGGCTCCCGCTCGCCGTCTGCACTAGCACGAACCAACCGGCTGGGGGCCGGTGTCGGTTCGGCCCATCATGGGGCTGGCGTCGCCAGCGGCTTGGTCTTGTCGACGATGTAGATCCCAAGGACTTTCAATGACTTGTCGCCATGGGTCTTGGCGTCATGCACGACGCCGGCCGGGATCTGGTAGGAATCGCCGGCTTTCAGATGCTTGTCCGGCTGACCCTCGATGACGAGGTCGGCCTCGCCCTCCAATACATAGCCCGTCTCGATCCCGGGATGAGTGTGGCGGCCGGCGGCGCCGCCCGGGGGCACTTCGGCGACGGCGGTCACCGTCGTGTAGCCTTCCGGAAAGTCGATCTTCTGGAGCGGGGTGCGCTTGATACCGGATTGCTGGGCGAAGGCCGAAAAAGCGAGGCCTGCGAAGGTCAGAGCGAGCAAAGTCTTCTTGATCATGAAAGTTCCTCCCTGGAGCGGCAGACCCTAGCAGCGCCGCCGTTCCCGGCAAGGCCAGCCCGTCCATTCAGCGCTTGATCCCCTCGAACGCGGCCATGATGCCGCGCTGGAACAGTGACCAGTCGAAGCCGAGCGCGATCGCGCGGTAGCCGCGGTCGATCAGCCGGTTGGCCTGCTCGGCGGTGCGCGCGACGCCGCCGATCGGCACGCCGCTTCTGAGGATGCCGACTTCGGCGCGGGCGATCAGCTCGAGCAGCTCCGGATCATCCATCTGCCCGCGCTTGTTGATGGAGGTCGCGAGATCGCCGGGGCCGATCACCGCGACGTCGATGCCGGGCGTGGCCATGATCTCGTCGATGCGGTTGACCGCGTCGACATGCTCGATGGTGATCATGCAGATCATCTCGTCGTCGGCGCCGGCCATGTAATCCGGCATCGACTGGCCCCAGCGGAATGGCGCGTGGAAGGGGCCCCAGAGACGGTCGCCGCGCGGTGGGTAGCGCACACTGCGCACCGCTTTCTCGGCGTCAGCGCGGTTGGTGATCATCGGAAAATTGATGCCGAAGGCGCCGATGTCCATCGGCGCCTTTGCAAGCCACGGCTCGTTGGCCGCGATCCGCACCAGCGGCGTGCAGGGCGTCCCCGTGGTGGCGGCGATCATCGCGTGCGCTTCCGACAGACCGATCGGTCCGTGCTCGAGATCGACGATGATCCAGTCGAGCGAGCGCGCCATGATCTGCACGGTCTGCACGCTCGGGATCGTCGCGATCGCGCCGAAGGCGGGACGGCCCTCGCGCCAAAGCTGGCGGAGACGGTTGAGCGGCGTTGATGGGACCGACATGGGAAACCTGCGGCGGGATGACGACGGCAGAGGCTAGCAGCCCGCCGCGTGGGCCGAAAGTCGGCTCTAAAGCGCGCCGCGCTTCAGCGCCTTAGTTTTGTTGGAGCATGATCTGGTCGGAAAACCGCTGCACACTTTTCCGGATCATGCTCTAAGCCGGCACGCGGCCGCCGAAGAACGGCATCAAGGCAGGCCCAAGCCCATGCGCGCGGTTCGAGGTGAAGATCATCTCGGCGCCGGTCTGGACGAGATCGGCAGCTTTCGGCCCCAGCAGATCCGAGACGCGGCGGGCGATCGCAGGCGCCGGATCGATCCAGTCGACCGGCCAGGGCGCAAGCTTCTTCAATCGTTCGAGCAGCAGCGGATAGTGCGTGCAGGCGAGCACGACCGTGTCGGTGCGCGCAGTCGCGTCCTCGGGGTCACCGACGAAGCAGGGTTTCAGTTCGGCGAGGATGTCGCCGTCGCTGATCGGCTTGCCGCCAAGCGCGGCTTCGGCGAGCGAGGCGAGCTCGGGCGAGCCGACCAGCGTCACCTCGCAGCCTTGCGCGAAGTCGCGGATCAGCGCGCGCGTATATTCGCGCTTCACCGTGCCCTTGGTGCCGAGCACCGAGACGCGGCGGGTCTTCGACTGCGCGCAGGCCGGTTTAATCGCCGGCACCGTACCGACGAAGGGCACGGAATAAGCGGCGCGTAGCTGCGATAGGACCAGGGTGGAAGCCGTGTTGCAGGCGATGACGATGAGGTCAGGATCGTGCGTGCCAATCAGTTCCCCCATCAGCGGCACCACGCGGGCGACGATCTCGTCCTCGCTGTGGTGGCCGTAGGGAAAGAAGGCATCGTCGGCGACATAAACGTAATGCGCGTCCGGGCGCGCGGCCACGACCTCGCGCAACACCGTGAGCCCGCCAAGGCCGGAATCGAACACCAGGATGGTCGGAGTATCGGTCACGTCGCTAGCTTAGCCCTCGCATGGTTACCATTCGGTTTTTGGGGCGCTTTTGCGGCCAAGCCGCCAGAATATTGATTTGGAACAATTCCATTTCGTAACTGCCGTCCTATCCCGCTATCAGGAAGCCGTGCTGCGGTGCGGGCGGCGACGACATACCCGCAAATTCCGGGGAAGCTGACATGATCAGAAATACGAATGCCGGCTGGGGCAGCGTCGCCCGATGGCTGCACTGGATCTTGGCGCTGGCGATCATCGGCATGATCGGCTTCGGCTGGTGGATGAACCACATCCCGGCGCGCCCCGACCGGTTCTTTTACCGTTGGATCCACGCCGACATCGGCTATGTGATCCTGCTGCTCACATTCATCCGCCTGGTCTGGCGCGCCATCAACCCCACGCCGGCGCTGCCGGCCGAGACCTCGCGCTGGCAGAAGATCGTCGCCCACGTCAGCCATGGCGCGCTCTATCTCGTCGTCATGCTGGTCGCGATGCTGGGCTGGGCGCATTCCGGTGCGCGTTCGCCCGACTACTCGGACTTCTTCGGCCTGTTTCACGTGCCGCAATTCACCTCTCCCGACCGCGCGGCAGCAGGCGCCTATGAGGACCGCCACATCTTCTTTGCCTATGTGCTGCTTGCGCTGATCGCGTTTCACCTGGTCGCCGCCCTCTGGCACCAGTTCATCCGCCGCGACCGTGTTGTGGCGCGGATGGTGACGGGCGAGGCCGAGGCGGGGTAGGGGCGTTTTCGCGAGGGCGTTGCGAGTGCTGTAGCCCCATACGCCGCTGTCATGCCCCGGCTTGGCCGGGGCATCCAGTACGCCGCGGCTGATCCGTATACTCGCGCCGCCTCTGGAATACTGGATCGCCCGCCTCAGTGCGCAATTGCGCACAAGGCGGGCGATGACAGTGAGACTATGCGACGCGCGCACCTCAATCGCGTCATTGCGAGCGCAGCGAAGCAATCCAGACAATCTCCGTCGAAAGATTCTGGATTGCTTCGCTGCGCTCGCAATGACGACACTATTAGTCCCGTCGTCGAACTATACGGCGCCGATCACGCGATCCTGTTCGTGGTCGCCGCCCGCTCTGCCGCGAGCTGGTCCTGCAGGCGCTGGATGTTCTGCAGCAGGCGCTGGCTGGTGAGGACCAGGAAGTAGTAGCCGAATTGCGGATCCTGGAAGTAGATCTCGAGCAGCCGATCATAGGTGATGGTCAGCACCTGTCCGTCTTCGATGCACTCGACCGTGCCGGTTCGGCGGTTGTCCGGCGTCAGGAAGCCGAGCTCTCCCATCAGGGTTCCGGGCAGGATCTCGACGTTGATCTCCTTGACCAGGAATTTTCCGGTGACCGTCAGGTACATCTCGTTCGCGGGATCGCGCAGCTTGAACAGGACATCGCCGCTGCGATATTTGCGCTCGGTCATGAACGGCTTGAGCCATTCGATCGACATGTCGCCTTCCGCTGCATGGCGCGCCTTCTTGACGAGCTTGAGCATCTGCCGCAGGCGTACGGCGTTGATCGGAAGCAGCAGCAGATACAGGAGGAACGTCGAGACGTTCGCCGAGAGCGCGCCGAAGGCGGCGAAGAACACGCAGCCGATCATGTTGACGACGCGCAACGGCACCATCGTCCGCATCAGCAAGGTGGCGACGAAGAAGCCGGCGCCGATGGCCGCGAGCAGATTGGCCAGCGTGATGTTGTGCAGAAAGATCTCCAGCAGCCGATTGAAGATCGCGTCGTAGGTGACGTCGTTGGGATCGAGGCCCATCTGGACCAAAATCTTCGCGATCCTGAGGTTGTCCGTTGCCGCGTCGAGAATGCGGTCGAGGATCGTCGAAATGTCTGCGCTGCTGGACGCCATGATATGTCCCCGCGTAAGGCCTTCAGTCCTGATCGATGGTCTTAAGACGTATAGCCGAAATCGAATGACGACCGCTTGAATGGAGTTTCCGGCGGTCCTGCCGCAAGGGGCAAATTTTAACCCGAACGGGAGTTTCGGCAATTGCCCGTTCGTTGCGCCTGTGATCCGAACAGATCGTGATTCGGCAGCGGGAGGGTTGTGAGCCGCACCAGATTCTCCGATCCAGCGTCAGCAGATATTGTCGCCGCAGTGCCGAGGCAATGGACGAACGCCAGTTCATCCATCATTCTGTCCGCGCTCGACCCACAATCGGTCGGGACCTCGCCTGAACCAAAATGTCAACGACAAGGGGCGGGGAATGAACATGAGGGAGGACGGAATACCATGGCGGGCATCCATGCGCTCGATCGGCTTATCGGCAACGACTATCCGGACCTTTTGACGGACGAAGAGGTCCGGGCCTTCGAGCAGGTCCCGTATGCGGATCGCGTTGCGGCCGAGAGCACCTATGACGCGATCCAGCTTGGAGCCGCACGCAACCCCGATGGGGCAGCGATCCAGTTCCTGCAAAATGCCGATCCGGCCGACACGCCGCTCGTCGTCAGCTACCGCGACTTCATCGCCCGCGTGACGCAGGCCGCCAACATGTTTCACGCGCTCGGCGCGGACAAGGACGACGTCATCAGCTTCATGCTGCCGCTGGTGCCCGACGCCTTCGTGACGTTGTTCGGCGCGGAGGCCGCGGGCATCGCCAACCCCGTCAATCCGCTGCTGGAGCCGCACCAGATCGCCGAGATTCTCGAGGCCGCGAACACCAGGATTCTGGTGGTGCTGGGGCCGATGCCGGGCACCGACATCTGGCAGAAGGTCGAGCAGATCCGCCCGCAGCTCAAACATCTCAAGGCGATCGTGCAGGTGGCCGGCGGCGGCGATCCCGACAAGGGAATCTACGCATTCAGCGACCTGATCAAGCAGCAGCCGTCCGACCGGCTCGTCAGCGGTCGTAAGATTCATCGCGACGACATCGCCGCCTATTTCCACACCGGCGGCACCACCGGCACGCCGAAGCTGGTCCGCCACACCCATGCCAACCAGGTCTATCAGGCGTGGGCGCTCGGTCTGATGCTGAAGTCGAAGCCCGGCGGCAACATGCTGTTCGGCATGCCGCTATTTCATGTCGGTGGCTCGTTGACGCAGGTGCTGCTGACGCTGTCGAGCGGCGGATCACTCGTCGTGCTGTCGCCGAGCGGATGGCGCAATCCGAATTCGGTGAAGAACATCTGGGGACTGGTCGAGCGCTTCAGGGTGGAGGCGCTGTCGAGCGTGCCGACGGTGCTCGCCGCCGCGCTCGCTGTGCCGCCGGGCAACGCCGACATCTCCAGCCTGAAATACGCCGCCGGCGGCGGCTCGGCGATACCCGTCGCCGTCGGCTCGGCGATCCAGGACAAGCTCAAGCTGCCGGTGGTCGAGGTCTACGGGATGACGGAGACGTCGAGCGTGCACACCCTGGCCTATCCGTCGCGGCCGATCCGGCTCGGCTCGGTCGGACTGCCGATGCCTTACGCACGCGTGCGCATCGTGCAGCTCGATGCCGATGGCCGCCTGATCCGCGACTGCGCGCCCGACGAGATCGGCGTCGTGATCATGGCGGGGCCGGGCGTGTTCGGCGGCTATCTCAACGACGAACACAACAAGGGCGCCTTCGTCGACGAGGTCTGGGTCAATTCCGGCGATCTCGGCCGGCTGGATCCCGACGGCTATCTCTGGATCACCGGCCGCGCCAAGGATCTCGTGATCCGCGGCGGCCACAACATCGATCCCGCACCGATCGAGGAGATCATGTTCCGCCATCCCGCCGTCGGCTTCGCCGCGGTCGTCGGGCAGCCCGACGCCTATGCCGGCGAGCTTCCCGTCGGCTACGTGCAGCTCAAGCCGGGCGCCAAGGTCGAGCCGGGCGAGCTGGAGGCGTGGGTGCGCGAGCGCACGCCGGAGCGCGCCGCCGTGCCCGTGCAGGTCATCCCGATCGACCCGATGCCGGTGACCGGCGTCGGCAAGGTGTTCAAGCCGCAGCTTCGCTGGGACGCTGCGCAGCGCGTGTTCACCAAGGTGCTGGCGCCGATCGCCGAGCGCGGCATCGACTGCAAGGTGCAGGTCGGCGCCCATGGCAGCCACGGCTCGATCGCCACGGTGACGCTCGCCGGGCTCCCGGAGGAAGAGCGCGAGCTGGTCGTTGGCGAGGTACACGCGCTGCTTGCACCGTTCGTGATGCGGCACGAGGTAGTGCACGCTTAGTGCAGCCCCCCGGATCAGGCCTGGCCTCAGCTCTCGCCAAATTCAGGCGAGGGCGCCTTGTGTGACGAATATCACATAGGACGATTTGGCATTCGGCCATGCTGCCAGTAGTGTTGTGGAATTGCATCCGGGGGGACTGCAGTGATTCCGTTTCGGCTTTTTGGATTATTGATTTTTGCGACCTGGCTGACTTACGGACCGGCTCACGCCGAGAAGCGGGTCGCGCTCGTCATCGGCAATTCGGCCTATAGAAGCGTGCCGCAGCTCGCCAATCCGGTGAGCGACGCGGGCCTGATCGGCGGCATGTTCAAGAGGGCCGGGTTCGACTCCGTCGAGGTCAAGCAGGACTTGAGCGGAGCCGAGATGCGCAAGGCGCTGCGCGAGTTCGGCACCCGTACGCGAGATGCCGACGTCGCGGTCGTCTACTACGCCGGACATGGCATGGAGGTCGATGGCAACAACTACCTGATTCCGACCGACGCCGCCCTCGAGACCGATACCGACGTTTACGACGAAGCGTTCCCGCTTGATCGCGTGCTGGTCGCCATCGAGCCGGCGAAACAGCTTCGCCTGGTCATCCTGGATGCCTGCCGCGACAACCCCTTCGCCAAGACCATGAAGCGGACGGTGGCCTCGCGGGCGATCGGCCGCGGTCTCGCCAAGATCGAACCGACCAGCCCGAACACGATGATCGCCTTTGCGGCGAAGGCCGGCTCGACCGCCTCCGACGGCGATTCCAAAAACAGTCCCTTTGCAACGGCGCTTGGCGATCATCTGCTGAAGCCCGGCCTCGATCTGCGCAAGGCGTTCGGCTTCGTGCGCGATGACGTCCTGAAGGCGACCGGCTACAAGCAGGAGCCGTTCGTCTATGGCTCGCTGGGCGGCGATGACGTGGCGCTGGTCCCGGCAAAGCCGGTCGCCGCCGGCCCGCAGGCCAATCCGCAGGACAGCGTCCGCCGCGACTACGAGCTGGCGTTGCAGGCCGGCCTCCGCGAGGCCTGGGAAGCATTTCTGCAAGCCTATCCCGACGGATTCTACGCCAATCTGGCGCGTGTTCAGTTGAAGAAGATTGCGGCCGAAGAGGAGCGGGCTGCGGCGACCGAGAAGGCGCGCCTTGCCGAACAGGAGAAGACGAGGCTCGCCAGCGAGCGGGCCCAGAAGGCGGAGCTGGAAAAGGCCACCGCTGCGGCGAAGGCTGCTGAGGAGGCGCGCATCGCCGCCGAGAAGGCCAAGCAGGTCGAGCAGGCCAGAGCCGAAGCGGCCGAGCAGCAACGCAAGGCGGCCGAAGCTGCCGCGGCGAAAGCGCTTGCGGAGAAGCAGGCGGCGGAGAAGGCCAAGGCCGAGCTTGCCGCAAAGCAGGCCGCGGAGAGGGCGTCACCCGAGCAGAGCGCAAAGCCGACAGCCGATCGGCAGATGGCTGAGAGCGAGAATCAGAAAGTGGCGGCTCTCTCGCCTGCGCCGACGTCGACGTTGTCGGCGGCTGATCTGACAAAATCCGTGCAGAGCGAACTGCGCCGCGTGGGCTGCCTTTCCGCCGCCGCCGACGGCGACTGGAGCGCCGTATCGCAGCGCTCGCTGACGCTCTTCAACAAATATGCCGGCACCCAGCTCGACGCGAAGCTCGCCAGCGTCGACGCGCTCGATGCGCTGAAAGCGAAGCCGGGCCGGGTCTGCCCGCTGGTGTGCAATCACGGCTTCAGGGCCGACGGCGATCAATGCGTCAAGATCACCTGCCGCGCCGGCTATCGCGTCAGCGACGACAATGAATGCGAGAAGGTCCAGGACAAGAAGCCGGTCGCGACGCGCGAGAATCCTTCGAGACGCGACGCGGAACGGAAAGCAACCGAATCCTCGCCGTCCAAACCTGAGGCGAGCGGGCAGATTATCTGCAGTTCGACCGGCTGTCGCCCGGTGCAAAAAGGGTGCCGGCTCGTGAGCGGGGTGATCCCCGGAAGGGTCAGCTCGAATGTCACGACTGGCGGGAATTACGAGGTGTGCAACTAGCCGACGGCGAACTAAGCAGTGGACCAGCATCCGCGGGTGATTTACGCGAATATCATTCGATTATTCTGTGCATTGATTTTTGCAACTTTGTTCACTTGCGCGCCCGCGCAGGCCGAAAAGCGTGTCGCGCTCGTCATCGGCAATTCCGCCTACAAGAGCGCGCCCAAGCTCGGCAATCCCGTCAACGATGCCACCCTGGTCGGCGGCATGTTCAGGAAGGCGGGCTTCGATTCCGTGGACATCAAGCTGGACCTCAACGCCAGCGAGATGCGGCGCGTGTTGCGCGAGTTCGCCGGCAGGACCCGCGATGCCGATATGGCGGTGATCTATTACGCCGGCCACGGCATCGAGCTCGATGGCAACAACTATCTCATTCCGACCGATGCCGCGCTGGAGACGGATGGCGACGTTCTCGACGAGACCGTCCCGGTCGAGCGCGCGCTGTTCGCGGTCGAGCCTGCCAAGCAGTTGCGCCTGATCATTCTGGATGCCTGCCGCGATAATCCGTTCGCGAAGACGATGAAGCGCACGCTGGCGTCGCGCGCGATCGGGCGCGGGCTGGCCAAGGTTGAGCCAACCAGCCCCAATACCATGATTGCCTTTGCGGCCAAGGCGGGATCGACGGCGTCGGATGGCGATTCCAAGAACAGTCCGTTCGCCACGGCGCTTGTCGAGTACCTGCCGAAGCCGGGCCTGGACCTGCGCAAGGCCTTCGGCTTTGTGCGCGACGATGTGCTCAAGAGCACGGGCTACAAGCAGGAGCCCTATGTCTACGGCTCGCTCGGCGGCGACGACGTGCCCCTGGTTGCGGCGAGGCCGGCACCGACCGGTCCGCAAGCCAATCCGCAGGAGGCCATTCGCAGGGATTATGAGCTCGCGCTCCAGCTCGCCACGCGCGACGCCTGGGAAGCGTTTCTGACGCAATATCCGGAGGGGTTCTACGCCAATCTGGCCAGGGGCCAGTTGAACAAGATTGCCGCCGAAGAGGTGCGCGCGGTAGCCGAACAAAAGGCGAGGGCGGCCGAGCAGGAAAAGACGAGGCTCGCCAACGAACGCGCCCAGAAGGCCGAGCAGGAGAAGGCGGCTGCGGCGGCCAAGGCCGCCGAAGAGGCGCGGATCGCGGCGGAAAAGCAGAAGCAGATCGAGCAGGCCAGAGCCGAAGCGGCCGAGCGGCAACGCAAGGCGGCCGAGGCTACCGCCGCGAAAGCGCTCGCGGAGAAGCAGGCGGCGGAGAAGGCCAAAGCCGAGCTCGCCGCCAAGCAGGCCGCCGAGAAGGCGTCAGCGGAGCAGAGCGCAAAGCAGTCGACGGATCGGCAGATGCCTGAGGGCGAGAACCAGAAAGTGGCCGCTCTCTCGCCTGCGCCGGCGTCGACGTTGTCGGCGGCTGATCTGACAAAATCCGTGCAGAGCGAACTGCGCCGCGTGGGCTGCCTGTCCGCTGCCGCCGACGGCGACTGGAGCGCCGCATCGCAGCGCTCGCTGACGATGTTCAACAAATACGCCGGCACCCAGTTCGACGTGAAGCTCGCCAGCGTCGACGCGCTCGATGCTCTGAAAGCGAAGCCGGGCCGGGTCTGCCCGCTCGTGTGCAATTTCGGTTTCAGGGCCGATGGTGATCAATGCGTCAAGATCACCTGCCGCGCCGGCTATCGCGTCAATGACGACAATGAATGCGAGAAGGTCCAGGAGAAGAAGCCGGTCGCCAAACGTGACGACGCGACCTCGCGGGACGCGGAACGCAAGAAGGTCGAGTCTGCTCCATCCAAACCGCAGTCGAGCGGGCAAGTCGTATGCAACAACGCCGGCTGCCGGCCGGTAGCGAAAGGTTGCCGGGTGGAATTTCGAAATGGGCTCGCCGGAGGTGCGCCCGGCATCGGCAGCAACGTGGAAATCTGCAATTGACAGCGACCAGCTAGGCCAGGCGAGCTGGTGGGCGGTCACAGATTCGAACCGCGGCCCCCCGATGTAAAAGAGATGTTCTAACGGAGCGCGTAGGTGGGTTAGCGAAGCGTAACCCACCACTTCTCGATCCGCGGAAAGCAACGAGGTGGGTTACGCCTTCCGCCTTCGCTCGTTGAGCTGCGGCGGACGTAGTCGTCCCCTACGAACCTACTAGCCCGCCGGCATCCTCGTCTCGATCAGGCGCACCCAGTAGGAGGCGCCGTGGCCGAGGATGTTGTCGTTGAAGACGTAGGCCGGGTGGTGGCACTCGTTGCCGTCGCCCATGCCGACCAGGATCATCGCGCCGGGGCGCGCCTCCAGCATGAAGGAGAAGTCTTCCGCGCCCATCATAGGGATGAACTTGTCGTTGACGCGCTCGGCGCCGACGATGTCGCGGGCGACCTCGGCGGCGATGCCGGCCTCGCGCGGATGGTTCATCGTCACCGGATACATGCGCGTATATTTCGTCTCGGCCGAGCCGCCATAGGCGCGGGCGACGCTGTCGGCGACCTCGCCGATGCGGCGTTCGACGAGATCGCGCACTTCAGGATCGAGCGTGCGCACGGTGCCGCTGAGCTCGGCGACTTCGGGGATGATGTTGAAGGCTGTGCCGGCGTGGAATTGCGTGATCGAGATGACCGCCGATTTCAAGGGATCGACGTTGCGCGCGACGATCGACTGCAACGCGTTGACGATCTGCGAGCCGATCAGCACGCTGTCGATCGCCTTGTGCGGGCCCGCGCCGGCATGGCCGCCCTTGCCGTTGACGGTGATCCGGATGTTGTCGGAGGAGGCGAGCATCGGCCCGGGCGTGGTCGCGAAATGGCCTTCGGCGAGGCCCGGCATGTTGTGCATGCCGTAGACCTCCTGGATGTTCCAGCGCGTCATCAGCCCGTCCTCGACCATCGCCTTGCCGCCGCCGCCGCCTTCCTCGGCGGGCTGGAAGATGACAACCGCGGTGCCGTCGAAATTGCGCGTCTCGGCGAGATATTTGGCAGCGCCCAGGAGCATCGCGGTGTGGCCGTCATGGCCGCAGGCGTGCATCTTGCCGGGGATCTTGGAGGCGTAGGGAACGCCCGAGGTCTCCATGATCGGCAGCGCATCCATGTCGGCGCGCAGGCCAATGGTCTTGCCGGAGGCGGACTTGCGGCCGCGGATCACGCCGACGACGCCGGTGCGGCCGATGCCCGTCACCACCTCGTCGCAGCCGAACTCGCGCAACTTGTCCGCGACGATACCGGCGGTGCGGTGGACTTCGTAGAGCAATTCAGGGTTCTCGTGGAAGTCATGGCGCCAGGCGGCCATTTCGTCGGAGAGGGCGGCGATGCGGTTCACGATGGGCATGAGGGCTCCGTCTCTGTGTTGTTGTAGCCCGGATGAGCGAAGCGACATCCGGGATCTTTGTGCGTGGCTCCCCGGGTATCGCCGCGCTCACCCGGGCTACGGACGCGCTCAGCTCTCGCCGAACACGCGCTTGAAGATCGTGTCGACGTGCTTGAGGTGATAGCCGAGGTCGAACTGCTCTTCGATTTCGGCGTCGGTGAGATACTTCTTCACCTCCGCGTCCTTCTTCAGGAGCTGGAGGAAGTCGCCTTCGCCGCGCCACACCGGCATGGCGTTGCGCTGCACGAGCTTGTAGGCGTCCTCTCGGCTCGCGCCCTTTTGGGTCAAGGCCAAGAGCACGCGCTGCGAATGCACGAGGCCGCCGAGGCGGTCGAGGTTCTTCTGCATGTTGGCGGGGTAGACCAGGAGCTTGTCGATCAGGCCGGCAAGGCGCACCAGCGCGAAGTCGAGCGTGACGGTCGCATCGGGGCCGATCATGCGCTCGGCGGATGAGTGCGAGATGTCGCGCTCGTGCCAGAGCACGACGTTCTCCAGGGCCGGCGTCACATAGGCCCGCACCATGCGCGAGAGGCCGGTGAGATTCTCCGACAGCACCGGGTTGCGCTTGTGCGGCATCGCGGAGGAGCCCTTCTGTCCTTCGGAGAAGAACTCTTCGGCCTCCAGCACCTCGGTGCGCTGGAGATGGCGGATTTCCACCGCGAGGCGCTCGACGGAAGAGGCGATCACGCCGAGGGTTGAAAAATACATCGCATGGCGGTCGCGCGGGATCACCTGCGTCGAGATCGGCTCCGGCGTCAGGCCCATGGCCTTTGCGACATGCTCTTCGACGCGCGGATCGATCTGCGCGAAGGTGCCGACGGCGCCGGAGATGGCGCAGGTCGCGACCTCCTTCCGCGCCGCGATCAGGCGCTCCTTGGCGCGCGAGAATTCGGCATAGGCATAAGCGAGCTTGAGGCCGAAGGTGACCGGCTCGGCATGGATGCCGTGACTGCGGCCGATGGTCGGCGTCATCTTGTGCTCGAAGGCGCGCTTCTTCAGCGCCGCCAGCACCTTGTCGAGGTCGGCGAGCAGGAGGTCAGCGGCGCGGGTGAGCTGGACATTGAGGCAGGTGTCGAGCACGTCGGAGGAGGTCATGCCCTGATGCACGAAGCGTGCCTCGGGGCCGACGATCTCGGCGAGGTGGGTGAGGAAGGCGATGACGTCGTGCTTGGTCTCACGCTCGATCTCGTCGATGCGGGCGACGTCGAAGGTGGCGTTCTTCGCCTTGTCCCAGACCGTCTTGGCGGCCTCTTTGGGGATCGTGCCGAGCTCGGCCAGTGCGTCCGCCGCATGCGCCTCGATCTCGAACCAGATCTTGAACCGCGTCTGCGGCTCCCAGATCGAGGCCATTTCCGGGCGGGTATAACGGGGGATCATCTGACGGCTCCAGGAAGGTGGGGCGGGGCGTCCCAAGGAGAACAAGGGGCGCTGCTCCGGCCAAAATGCTTTTTACGCCGCGATTTAGCAGAGCGGGGAGGGCGAAACAAACGGCTGGGACGAGGTAGCAGGGGATGACCGGCGGCCATGCGCGAAACGCGGCCAGTCCGGACGTAACGAGCCGGGTCCAGAAATTAACTGTCAATCACGGATCATTGACTAACAGATATTGAAATCTGTCAGCGAGACGTGTATATCCGTTTCCGGACGCTCCGATTGGGCGTCCCGTGGCTACCTCCCGGGGGCGCCCGACATCCGAAACATCTGCGGATCGAGGGACGTAATTGAAGGGGCAGGAGCCGCGGACGAGTGGAGAACAAGAAAATGACGACCGAAATCCTCAATTTCACCGGGACGATTGGGCATTGGCTCAATTTGCTGGTGGCGCGCCAGATCGCGGCGCAGGCTGCAAAACTGCCTCATTAAGGCGAGAGCTTTCCGAAACGACCGGCAGGGGCGCTTCGGAAGCAGCTCCATCGCCGGATGAGTGAGCCCTTATCGGGAACATGGTGCTGGCATGAATGAAGCCGTTGTCTTGACGCCGGAGCGGATCCTCGAAGTCACTGAGGATGTGCTCAGGCGCTACGGACTTGCCAAGGCCACGGTGGTTGACGTTGCCCGTGCTCTCGATGTGAGCCACGGCAGCGTCTACCGGCATTTCCCGAGCAAGGCCTCGCTGCGCGAAGCCGTTGCAAAACGCTGGCTCGAGCGCATCGACGGACCGCTGCGCCAGATCGCCGAGGACAGCACTGGTCCCGCGCCGGAGCGGCTCGACCGCTGGATGCGCACGCTGTTCGCCGCCAAGCGCGAGCGCGTCTGCGACGATCCCGAGATGTTCCAGACCTATCTGACGCTGGCGCGCGAAGCCTGCGCCGCGGTGAAGTGCCACAAGGACGGGCTGATCGACCAGATGTCGGCGATCCTCGTTGACGGCGTGAAGCAAGGCGTCTTCCGTGTCACCGACACCAAGGCCACCGCACGCGCGATCTTCGATGCCACCAGCCGCTTCCACCATCCGGCGCATGCCGACGAGTGGAAGGATGCCGATCTGCCGGCACGCGTCGATGCGACGCTGGCGCTGCTTCTGCGCGGTTTGCAGACCGCTTAGACCGACGCTCCCATTCCAAAGTTCGTAACGCCTACTTCACCCTCTCTGCTTGTGAAGAAGGTTTCCATCGCCATGCGACGGCGAGGGGGCCGCCTGCTTCCGTGCGTGAAGTGCGGCGCCGGTCGATGGCACAACCGACGGGCTTTCCGGGTATACATTGACTGCGATTTCGACTGTGTCCTTTGAACGCTTTCGAAGGCGCGAGAATGTTAACTCCTGATCGAGCATGGGGCAGCGGAAGTGGACGATGGCCGTATCCGGCAAGCGGCAAAGTTCGTCGATGAGCTCACCTACTGTAATGATCGGGGGACGTGGGACGGCCTTGTGATTAGCCTTACTCATGACATTACTCCTTCGACTCCAGTGCTAACCGGAGCTGAACGGTCTCTGTTCCATTTCGTACAGCAATCGGATGGGAAGAGAGACTTGAAAAGTTATGATGTCCACTCAGAGAATCCGGCAGCCTTGCTGCTAGATCTTCGTCAGCCCGCACGTCGCGGCCAGCCGCACGAGTTGCGCGTCCGTGCGCGCGCCGGTCTTGGCCTTGATCAGATAGTGATAGTTCTGGACCGTCTTCACACTGAGATTGAGCTGTGAGGCGATCTGCTCGGTCGTAGCGCCGCCGGCGAACTGACGCAAAATCTCGATTTCCCGTTCACCCAATTGATCCAGCACCGAGCCGGTCGGCGCGAGGCTGTCCTCAGCCAGCACATGCGCGATGTCGTCGCTCATGGCGCGCTCGCCGCGGGCAACGCCCCGGATCGCGCTGACCACTGCGGACGGCTCGCTGCTCTTGGTGACGAAGCCGCTGGCGCCGGCGCTGAAGGCGGCTTTCACCAGCACCGCCTCGTTGTGCATGGTGAAGACCAGAATGCGCGCCCGCGGGCTGCGGGCGCGGATGTTGCGGATCGCCTCCAGGCCGCTCGCGCCGGGCATCGAGATGTCCATCACGACGACGTCGGGATCATGCGCCTTGAAGGCGGCATAAGCGTCCGCGGCGTTGTCGGCTTCCGCCACGACACGGAGATCGCCCTGACTCTCCAGCACGCGCCGATAGCCCTGTCGCACGATCGGATGGTCGTCGACCAGCAGCACGGAGATGCCTGTTGTCGCAACCTCGGTCATGCCGGCCTCACGCCGCGAGCGGGATCGTGGCGGCCACGCTGAGGCCACGCGTTGCGGGGAGGATCGACAGCGAGCCGCCGGCCGCCGCAACACGCTCGCGAATGCCGGTGAGGCCAAAGCCTGCGGAGCGCGCCACCTGTTCGGCATCGCCGCCGCCGTCATCCTCCACCCGGATCACGAGCGCATCGTCTGCGCCCGAACGGCGCTCGATCCGCAACGAGATCTCGCGCGCCGCGCTGTGGCGCAGCGCGTTGGTCAGGCATTCCTGGGCGACGCGATAGGCGGTGGTTGCGGCCGGGCCGCTGATGTCGGCGAGGTTGCCCTTGAGATCGAGCTGGATCGTCGGCTGTGTCGCGCTCTGCGAGCGCCAGCGATCGACGAGATTGACAAGGCTCGCCTCCAGCCCGAGCTCCTCGGGCAGGGGATTGCCCAGACGCTTCAGCGTATCGCGCAGCGAGGCCATGATGCGGTGGGTGGCCTGCGAGATCATGCGCGCATCCTGCGCAGTGCCGTTGTCCTTGCTCTCCTTTGCGCTCGCCGTCTCGATCGTGTTGGCGAAGGCCAGGATGGCCGACAGGTTCTGCCCGAATTCGTCGTGCAGCTCGCGGGCGAGCGCGCGACGTTCGTCGTCGCGGATCTCGATCAGGCGCCTTGTCAGGGCTGCGCGCTGCTCGGTCGCCTCTTCCAGCCGGCCGCCGAGCTCGCCCACGGCCTTGCCGATCATTGCGAGCTCCATCGAGCGGAAACGTGGCAATGGCGTGCGATACTGGCCGCGCGCCATGCGCTGCAGCGCGGTGACGATCGCGTGCGCTGGCGCCAGCGTGTGCGCGATCGCCAGCGAGGCGAGCAGCGCGATCGCCGCCGACATCAACAGCGCGACGTCAATCACGTTGAGGATGTACTCCCAGGCGAGCGAGATCGCGGCCGCTTCATCCGGGGTCGCAACTACCGTGCCGGCCGCGGCTGCGCGGGGGCTGACGGGCCGCACCACCTCGGCATGGCTGCCGAGGAACGTGGGCACGATCGCTGCAAACCATCGGGGCGGCGCCTTGCCGATACCCTGGTTCTGGCCACAGAGCGGCTTTTCGAATGCGGCCGCCGGCTGGAACTCGACGCAGACGCCAGGCGAGATCAGCTTCATCGTCTCCAGCGTGCGCCAGTCGGGAACCGGCAGGAGGTGCTCGCGCATTCTGCTGCTGCGCAACAACAGCTCGCGCCAGTACAGTGCCTCCAACGCTTTCGCGACGCGCTGCGCGGATGTCGCGGTGGCGCGGTCGACGCTTCGATAGGCATCGAACGTCGCCCACACCGTCGCTGCCCCGAGGCAGAGCGCGACGATGAGAAGCAGGCGGGCGACGAGCTGGAGCACGAGACGCATGCGATCACCCCCGACGTTTGCTAAGCTCACAGTAACAACGCCGCCGCGCCTTGCCAATTGCAGGGAAGGGCAGGGATGAGGCTCGGGCAAATTTCCCAAGCCAGTTTGGGCATGGCTCTTTGGACCGGGGGCGGTAATTTTGATCTAATCCGCGACGAAAGATCGTTGCAGGCCGGGAGCAATGCAGCATGAGCTCGATCACGATTGGACCGACCGCACGGCAACCGGCCGACCCGTCGGAGCGGAGCGCGCTCCTGTTCTGGATGATCTTCACCGGCCTTTCCGTCTTCGCCGTCGTCCTGTTGTGGCGGTTCGGGCTGATCCACCTGATGCTGACCTCGGACCGGACCTACATTTCGAGCGTCATCGCGGTGCTCTACGTCGCCACCTGCGGTCACTGCTTTCTGCGGACGCGGGCGATCGCGCGTGAGGGGGCGGCGGCGCGGCGCTGCCGCACGGTGCTGGCGGCGGCCAGTGGCAGCAAGGCGCTCGAGGCCGGCGGGGCCTCGCTGCCACGCGGGCTGGTGCGGGATCACATCGAAAGCCTGGTGACGAAGGCCACCGCGCAGGACTACCGGCCGGTCGACCAGACCCTGCTGCTGCGGACCCTGGCCGACCGCCTGCGCGGCTCCAATGGTTTCGGCGCCTTTGTCTCCGACACGCTGATGAAGCTCGGCCTGCTCGGCACCATCATCGGCTTCATCATCATGCTGGCGCCGATCGCTGGCCTGGACGCCGCCGACAAGGTCGCGATGCGGTCTTCGATGGGGCTGATGAGCGATGGCATGGCGGTTGCGATGTACACGACGCTTGCGGGCCTCGTCGGCTCGATCCTGGTCCGCATCCAATACTACATGCTCGATGCGGCGACCCAGCGGGTGTTCTCGGATGCCGTGGTGCTGACCGAGACCTATGTCACGCCGGCTCTGGAACGCCGTCATGCTGGATGATTTCGGTCTCTATCCGCGCGAGGAGCCGTTCGATCCGCTGGGCGTGATGCTGTTCAAGGCGCTCCAGGTGATCGCCTTCCTGTTCTTCCTCGCCCTGCTCGCGGTCTCCCCGGATTCCAAAGACGGCAAGATCGACTCCAAAGCCGAGTTCATGATCACGCTGGACTGGCCGGACAATCACCCCGACGATCTCGACCTGTTCGTGCAGGATCCCGCCGGCAACATCGCCTGGTACCGGCACCGCGAGGCCGGCTTCCTCACGCTCGACCGCGATGACCGTGGCGGCGCCAACGATTTCATCATGGTCAACGGCAAGAAGATCGCGTCGCCGATCCGCGAGGAGATCGTCACGGTGCGCGGCATCGTCGCCGGCGAATACACCGTCAACGTCTCCCACTTCGTGGCGACGACCGGCGAGCCGGTCCAGGCGAACGTGAAGGTGCAAAAGCTCAATCCGACCGCGCAGGTCATCTTCGACAACAAATTCACGCTCGATCACACCGGCGACGAGAAGACGGCGGTGCGGTTCCGGCTCGATGCCGAGGGCAAGGTGGTCAACGTCGACCAGCGGCCGAAATCGCTGCTGGAGACGTTCCGCAGCAGTTGGCGCAACGGCGGCGACGTCGATCCGAAGACCGGTGTGAGGATACGCCGTGAGTGATCTGCAACTGGTCATCCTGACGCTGTCGGTCGCCTACGCCGTGATCGGCGCGCTGCTGCTGGTCGTGCTGGTCTATGCGCGCCTGCACTGGTCGCTGAAGGCGGTCGCGGTGGTCGTGACCAGCGTGTTCTATGTCGTCAGCTTCGGCGGCATGCGCGGGCTGCTCGGCTGGGCCAGCGCCGAGCGGATGCCGACCTCCTTCAAGCTGCTCCAGGCGCGCATCGTCGAGCCGCATTCGCTGGAGGGCGACCCCGGCTCGATCTATTTCTGGGTCGAGGAGCTCGACGAGGACAATCGCCCGAGCGGCATCCCACGGGCCTTCCGCGTGCCCTACAACGATAGGCTGGCCGACAAGACCCACACGGCGCAGAACGAGATCGCGGCAGGGCATCCGCAAGGCGGCCGCGCCGCCGATTTCGGCGGTGGCGAGGGCAGCTTGATCGACATGGTCCGGGAATATGTGACGCCCAAGACCATCCTCGAGACCAGCGGGGGCGATTCTTCGACCGGCGAATTCAATGCTCCGCCTGCCGGCGCACAAGGCGCGGTGTTCACACCGCTGCCGCCGCCCCGGATGCCGCCGAAGGACGAGCAATAGGCTCTTCACCATTGCGATAGCAGTGCGCTGGAAAACCGCCCCGCGCTGGCGCATCTTGTTGATGTCCCTCAAATTGGCTTTATCGGCTTCCAGATAGCCTTTCGAGGGTGGAGGGTGTGTGCTCCTAGCTGTCTTCTCGGATATCCACGGCAACCGGCAGGCTTTCGATGCCTGCCTGAAGGCCGCGCGGGTGCGCGGCGCCGAGCGGATCGTGCTGCTCGGCGATCTCGTCGGCTATGGCGCCGATCCCGAATGGGTGGTGGATACCGCGATGGAGCTGGTCGCCCATGGCGCAATCGCGGTGCGCGGCAATCACGACCAGGCAGTGAATTCGTCGGCCGAGACCATGAATGCCGCGGCGCAGATCGCGATCGAATGGACGCGGGGGCGGCTCGACACCGTGCAGCGCCGGTTCCTCGCCGAGCTGCCGATGCTCGTCGAGGACGGCGACCGTCTGTTCGTACACTCGGAAGCCTCGAGTCCCAAGCGCTGGAACTATATCCGCTCGACGGCGGACGCCGCCAAGAGCCTGATATCGACGCCCGCGCACGTCACCTTCTGCGGCCATATCCACCGGCCCGCGCTCTATTCGATGTCGGTGACGGCGAAGATGACGAGCCTCGTGCCCAAGACCGACGTCTCCGTGCCGCTGCTGCGCGGGCGGCAATGGCTCGCCGTGCTCGGCGCCGTCGGCCAACCGCGCGACGGCGATCCGTCGGCGGCCTTCGTGCTGTTCGACACGGTCTCGTGCGAGATCACCTATTGCCGCGCGCCCTATGACATCGCGAGCGCGGCGAACCGGATCCGCGAGAACGGCCTGCCGCCCTGGCTGGCCGACCGCCTGTCGGAAGGACGCTGACGGCGATGCCGAAACCTCTGGTCAAGCCCGGCGCGGAGATCGACGGCTACACCATCGGCGAGGGCGTCCATGCCGGCGGCATGGCGACGCTGTGGACCGTCACTCATCCTGGCATCGACGTGCCGTTGCTGATGAAGATCCCGCGGGTGTCCGAGGGCGAGCACCCCGCGGCGATCGTCTCCTTCGAGATGGAGATGATGATCCTGCCGAGGCTTGCGGGACGCCACGTGCCTACGTGTTTCGGCACCGGCGATTTCGCCCACCAGCCCTATGTCGTCATCGAGCGCATTCCGGGGACCACGCTTTACAAGCGGCTGCCCGACCTGCCGCTGGCCTACGACGAGGCGCGGCTGCTCGTCGCGAAAATCGCGACCGCGCTCGCCGACCTGCACCGGCAGAACGTGATCCATCACGACGTCAAGCCGAGCAGCATCATGTTCCGCGACAGTGGCGAGGCGGTGTTGATCGACTACGGCCTGTCGCACCACAACCATCTGCCGGACCTGTTGCAGGAGGAGTTCCGCCTGCCTTACGGCACCGCTCCCTACATGGCGCCGGAACGGCTCTTGGGCGTGCGCGACGATCCGCGCAGCGATCTGTTTTCGCTCGGCGTGCTGCTCTATTTCTTTACCACCGGCGAGCGGCCGTTCGGCGAGGGCGAGACGTTGCGCGCGATGCGGCGCCGGCTGTGGCGCGATCCGCATCCGCCGCGCAAGCTGCGCCCCGACTATCCGCCCTGGCTCCAGGAGGTGGTGCTGCGCTGTCTGGAGATCGAACCGGTCTGGCGCTATCCGACCGCGGCCCAGCTTGCCTTCGACCTTGCCCATCCGGACCAGGTCAAGCTCACCGCGCGCTCGGAGCGGTTGAAGCGCGATCCCCTCGGCGTCGCCTGGCGGCGCCGCTTCAACCAGGGCGTCACGCTGCCGCGCGCGAAAGCCGATGTCGCGGCGCAGATTGCATCGAGCCCGATCCTCGCGGTCGCGCTCGACACCGCGGAAGGCGCGCCCGAGCTGAACGAAGCGCTGCGTGTCACGACCGAACGCATTCTCGCGACGCTCCCGTCGGCGCGGCTTGCCTGCGTCAATGTGCTGAAACTCAACCGCATCGCCATCGACCGGACACTGGACGAGCAGGGCTCCAACAAGCATATCGACCGCCTGGTGGCGCTCAGACACTGGGCCACTCCGCTCAAGCTGGATGAGAGCCGGCTATCGGTTCACGTGCTGGAGGCCGTCGATCCCGCCGCGGCGCTTTTGGAGTTCGCCGAGGTCAACCAGGTCGATCATGTCATCATCGGCGCGCGGCAGGGCTCGTTCAGGCGCACGCTGCTCGGCAGCGTCTCGGCCAAGGTAGCTGCGGAAGCGACCTGTACCGTCACCGTGGTGCGGCCGCCGCGGATGGCTGCGGATGCGGCAGAGGCGGATACGGGCGAGGCGACGGGATAGCGCTTCGCCCACAGGCTGGGTCAGGCCGGGTGGCCCGCGTGCGGGGCGCGCTTGCGGCGGATGGGCCAAGAGAAGTGCGGACCGGCTTCGCTATGATCTGCGCTGCCGCCGAAGTACTGGATGATCTCGCGGCAGGGCTCGCAATTGAAAAGGCTGCGCGAAGCGGTCGCCTTGGTCATTTCCTTCAGGCAGTTCGGGCAGTGCGGTTGCATCAGTCAGTCCAAAAAAGTTCGATGCCGGATGCTGCGTGCGGCCTTCACCGGCCCGGCCGATGGGCCAAAAACGACAAATGCACTAAAACCAAGCCACAACGCCACGCCAGTCCATACCAGGGTTGTCGTCATGATGTGCTCCCGCCAAACAGGCAAGACCCACTTGAAGTGATTTGTGCGAATCAGGGAAGTCCGGAGGAGTACGGACTTAGGTTGCAATTTTAAGGATTGCGCGCTGCATCGCGGCTGGAGCCGCGGCTCTTGCATCGCGCATGTCGAGCTTGATGCGGCTCAGATCGCTTCGCCGCGCGCTCCGAGCGCGGCGTTACGGATCGCGGCGATGTTGGTCTTGTAGGCTTCCTGCGTGCCGCCCCTGAACACCGAGGTGCCGGCGACGAACGCATTGGCGCCGGCGGCGGCCAGCGCGCCGGCGACGTCGGGGCCGACACCGCCATCAACCTCGATGTCGATCGGGCGGCCCGCGGTCATCGCGCGGATATCGCGGATCTTGCCGATCGCGGAGGGGATGAAGGCCTGGCCGCCGAAGCCGGGATTGACCGACATCACCAGCACGAGGTCGATCAGGTCGAGGACGTATTCGAGCGCGCTGATCGGTGTGCCCGGGTTGAGCGAGACGCCGGCCTTCTTGCCGAGCGCGCGGATCGCCTGCAGCGAGCGGTGCAGATGCGGACCTGCCTCGGCATGCACGGTGATGTGGTCGCAGCCGGCTTTCGCGAACGCTTCGAGATAGGGGTCGCAGGGCGAGACCATCAGATGCGCGTCGAAGATCTTCTTCGTATGCGGGCGCATCGCCTTGATGACGTCGGGGCCGTAGGAAATGTTGGGCACGAAATGCCCGTCCATCACGTCGAGATGGATCCAATCCGCACCGGCCGCGTCCACCGCGCGGACCTCTTCGCCGAGCCTGGAGAAATCCGAGGCCAGGATGGAGGGCGCGATCGCCAGGGGGCGGGGGCTGAGGGCTTGGGTCATGGGCGTTGTTTCCCGTGGCGGCCGAAAGAGGTGAGGCCTCGCCTAACATGGGCATTTGCGCCGGGCAATGCAGGGCAGGCGTCGTTCCTGTGGGCGGAAATTTCTGCCCTCTGCGGCATGAATTGCCGATGTTCCCGGGGCTCCGAAGGCGCGGCCAAGCCGGATTTCATTGAGCTTTTCGTGCTGGCACGGCGCTTGCTGACACAAGCGTAAGAACATTGGCCGCGGCATGCCGCATCGGTTGGAGTAGTGCAATGTTGTTCGCCCTCGGTGCCGTCTCGACTGCGCTCGATGCCATCCAGTCGCTGACGAGCTCGAAATCCTCGTCGGCGCAGAAGACGGGCTTTTCGCAAGGCGCGACCAACCCGTTCGCGATCGACAGCGGCAACGGCACGACCAGCACGACGACCTCGTCGGTCAACTCGGGCAATTGCCCGCAGATCGCGCCGGAGACGATGAGCGCGCTGCTTGCTGCGCAAGGCCAGTCGTCGAACGGCACGAGCACGTCCGTCAGCTCGACCTCGTCGATGAGCCGGCAGGATGCGCTGAAGGATCTGTTCTCGCAGATCGATGCCGACGGCGACGGCAGTATCACCAAGTCGGAGTTCGAGAACGCACTGGGCGCGGGTGGTACCAATTTGGCGCAGGCCGATGACGTGTTCTCGAAGCTCGATGCAAATTCCGATGGCAACGTCAGCCTCGACGAGATGTCGAAGGCGCTGAAGAGCGGCCATCACGGCCACCATCACGCCCAGGGCGCGAGCAGCTCGGGCGATGCGTCCGGCAGCTCGCAGTCGGGCGGTTCGACCTCGACCACAACGACCAACGCCGACGGCTCGACCACCACCACGGTCACCTACGCCGACGGTTTCAAGATGTCGACGACGGTTCCGGGCGCGTCGGGCGCCGGCAACGCAGCCTATAACTGGTTCGAGCAGATGATGCAGCGCCAGGGGCAGGCTTCGTCCGCGACCGCGTCTTCATCGATGTCGATGAGCGTGTGAGCCTGGGGCGCTTCTTCCGCCGATGACGGTGTCATGCCCCGCGCAGGCGGGGCATCCAGTACGCCGCAGCCTGTCGATTTCACACGACCGTCTCTCGCATACTGGATCGCCCGGTCTTCGCCGGGCGATGACGCGTGACGTGTGGGGAGAGGGCGTCCCTACTACGCGCCGAACTTATCCCTCCACGCCGGCAGCGCGTCCGCGAACGGCAGCGCGGTGGCACTGTGGACGCCGCGTGCGATCGCGCGCGCGACGACGTTGGCGGCGACCATGCCGAGCTCGGTGAGCTCGACCAGCGGCTCGATCGGTTTCTCGCAGGTGGCCGCCGCAAACAGCACGTCGCCGTCGAGCGGGGCGTGGACGGGATAGATGGCGCGGGCAAATCCGGTCTGCGCGATCATCGCGAGCCGCTTGGCCTGCGCCTTGGTTAGAACAGCGTCGGTGACGACGAGGCCGATCGTGGTGTTCTCGCGCGCGTTTGCGGCCGGGCCGCCCTTGATACGCATCGCCAGCATGTCCGGTGTGAACCCGGTCGGCAAGCCGCGCCCGCCGAACTCGCCGTTCTCCTCGAACGGCGAGGCCCAGAACCACGGCCCGTCACCAACGGTGACGCTGCCGACCGCGTTGACCACCATGATCGCGGCGACCTTGACGCCGTTCGCCGTCATGGCCGATGCCGAGCCGAGCCCGCCCTTGAAGGTCGCCGTGGTGGCGCCGAGGCCGGCGCCGACGCTGCCGAGAGCGAAGTCGGGGCCGGCAGAGGCGGCCGCGGCGTAGCCGAGATCGCGATAGGGCGAAAAGCGGCCCCAGGACTTGTCGCCGCCATTGAGCAGATCGAACACGATCGCGCCAGGCACGATGGGGATCACGGCTTCTCGGATCCTGAACCCGCGGCCCTGTTCGGCGAGCCAGGCCTGTACGCCGCCGCCGGCATCGAGCCCGAAGGCGGAGCCGCCCGACAGTGCGATCGCGTCGACGCGCTCGACCGTGTTGGCGACATCGAGCAGCGAGACCTCGCGCGTGCCGGGTCCTCCGCCGCGGACGTCGATCGCCGCCACCGCCGGGGAATCGAAGATGATCGCGGTCGTGCCGGAGGCGAGCTTGGCGTCGTCGGCGTGACCGACGCGAACGCCGGCAATATCGGTGAGAAGGTTTTTCAAGGACGGCACTCCTGGGGCAGGCGACCTGCCTGAAGCGATAGCGCAGGCGCCGGGCTCGCTCAACTGGCGAGCGCCGTCCTGATCATCCTGGCGAGCTCGGACTTGCGGTAGGGCTTTGCCAGGAGCAGCACGCCGGAATCGAGGCGGCCGTGATGGACGATGGCGTTCTCGGTGTAGCCCGAGGTGAACAGCGTCTTCAGGTCCGGACGCCGGCGTGCCGCCTCGTCGGCAAGCTGACGGCCGTTCATCGCGCCCGGCATGATGACGTCGGTGAAGAGCAGGTCGATGCCGGTATCGGCATCGATGACGGCGAGCGCCTCGGCCGCGTTGGCGGCTTCGAGCGCGGCATAACCGAGGCTCTTGATCTGGGTCACGACATACTGCCGCACCAGGGCGTCGTCCTCGACGATCAGGATCTTCTCGTCGCCGCCGGTGATCGGCACATTCTGCAGCGCCTCGTACTCGGTCTCCTGCACGCCGGTCGAACGCGGCAGGTAGATCTTCACGCTCGTGCCGTGGCCTTCCTCGCTGTAGATCTTGATGTGGCCGCCGGATTGTTTGACGAAGCCGAACACCATGCTGAGCCCGAGGCCCGTTCCCTTGCCGACCTCCTTGGTGGTGAAGAAGGGATCGAATACCCGATCGATCAAGTCGGGCGCAATTCCGCTGCCGGTATCGCTGACCGCGATCATCACGTAGTTGCCGGGTGCGACGTCGGCGTTCATGCTGGCATAGCCGTCGTCGAGAAAGACGTTACGGGTCTCCAGTACGAGCGTGCCGCCGTCGGGCATGGCGTCGCGCGCATTCAAGGCGAGATTGAGGATCGCGGTGGTGAGCTGGTTCGGATCGATCAGCGCCGGCCAGGCATCTTCGGTGAGTTGCGGGGTGATGGTGATCTGCTCGCCAAGGGTCGGATGCAGCAGCTTGGCGGCTTCGAGCATCAGCCTGTTGACGTCGATTTCGCGCGGCTGAAGCGGCTGCTTGCGGGCGAAGGCGAGCAGATGCTTGGTGAGCTGCGCGCCGCGCTCGGCGGCATCGTCGATCAGCTTGGTGATGGCGGCAAGCTCGGGACGATCGGCGACGGCATCCGCCAGGATGCCGATCGTGCCGGTGATGACGGTCAACACGTTGTTGAAGTCGTGGGCGACGCCGCCGGTCAACTGGCCGATGGCATCCATCTTCTGGATCTGCCTGAACTGGGCCTCGGCAGCCTGTTTCTCGGTCAGGTCGCGCCCGATGAAGAAATGGCGCTTCACGGGCTCCGACCAGGTGCCCATCCAGTTCAGCGTGACCTCGTGACCATCGTAGTGGTAGTAGCGCGCCTCGAAGCTGCGCTTGATCTGGCCACGTCGCGCCGCGCGCATCTCGTTGCGCGTACTTTCGAGATCGTCGGGATGGATGAACTCGGTCGCGCTGTGCCCGATCATGTCCTCCGGTTTGAGGCCGAGGATGGTGGTCACGCTCGGGCTGACCTGGACGAAATTGCCGTAGCCGTCGGTGACCAGGATCAGGTCCTGCGACGTCTCGAAGATGCGCTGGCGTTCCTCGACCTCCCGGCGCAGCTTCTCCCTGGACTGCATCTCCTCGGTGATATCATGCGCGATCTTGGAGATGCCGATGATCTCCCCGCCCGCCGCCCTCAGCGGCGAAATGTTGAGCACGACATCGAGCTGACGGCCGTCCTTTCGCAGCCGCACCGTCTCGTGCTGAGCAATCGATTCGTTGCTGCTGATGCGGTTGAGAATGTTACGGACTTCCGGCTTGCGGTCTTTGGGCACGATGAGATCGATCGGCTTGCCGATAGCCTCGGTGGCGTAATGGCCGAACAGGCGCTCGGCGGCCCTGTTCCAGCCGGTGATGATGCCGTCGAGGGAGGTCGTGATGATGGCGTCGTTGGAGGACTCGACGACGGCGCCGTACAGCGCGAGGCGCTTGCCATAGAAGTCGCGATCCGAGGCCGACTGCTCGCGCAGCCTGCCGACGAGGTCGACCGTATGCGCCTGGAGACGGACATTCTCGATCAGCAGCGCCGCGAGCACGAAGATTGCAGCGCAGAGGCCGTAAAGACGACCGGCGTAGAAGCCGAGATCGAAACGGGCACTGTTGAAGATCCCCGACAGCGCGATATCGAACAGCCAGGCGCACATCACCGCCATAAGCCAGACGTCGATCACCGCATGCGGCCGCCTGAACCAGAGGCCAATCAGGGCGGCAAAGCTCAAAGACCACACGAACGAGATCACGCCTACCTGCGCCGTCGTGAAGCCGCCGCCTTCCTTCAACAGTGCCGGAAGCAGATCGTGGCGTGCGGTGACGATCCAGGTGACGGCCGCCACCGCGGCGCCGACTCCGAGCACGCTGCCGATGATCGCGTTTCGCGTCGGGCCCGAGATTTCGACCCCTCCGTTCACCCCTTTCCACCAGACATAGGCCAGCACGAACAGCGGAAAGCCGCCGTGCCAGATCATATAGAGCCAAGCGGTTGTCTGCGGGCCGGAGCCAAATAGTCCACTCGGCGCGAAAAGGCCGGGAAAACTCAGCGCGTGGACTACAGCGGCTGCCGCTGTGAACAGATAGCCGCTCGAAAGCCACAGCAATGCACGGGTCCGCAACGCGGCGAATTGCGAGAACAAGAGGACTGCAGTGATGACGTCACAGACGGCGAGAGCGGATTGATAGCTCGCGATGAAGGCCGGCACGCGTTCAAGCGGCATACCGGCAAAGGGTACGGCCAGCGCGAACAGGATCGCGGAAACACCGACGATCACCAATGCTGCGGTGTGATCCTTCGATGTGGCCGGCACGGTCGAAAGAAATGTGCTTCGATCGATCGAAGGCACGGTCACCTCTTGCAGACCGGTTTTGCTCATTCCCGCAAAATCCATTCGAGCCGGCAGCCTTGACCTCCATGGTAGCGGGTTCCGGGCGCGCATTCCGAACCGATGCGGCCGCGGCTCAACCGAAGGTTACAGCTTGCTTAATTCTCGTGAGAACACGGAATAGGGTCAGGGTAAGATGCGCTTTACTGGACGGTGCCATAATGCCCATCCGCTGCGGCGGGTTCCAGCTTTGAATCATCCGATTTTGATTTCAGGATCCGGGGGTGTTCCCATGACCCGAATTCTCATCGTCGACGACCAGAAGGATGTCCGCGCGATGGTCGCGATCCTGCTGCGGGTCAATCGTTACGAGGTCGTGGAGGCCGGTAGCGGCGCCGCCGGGCTGAAAACCTTCGAGGAAAACTCCTTCGACGCGGCGATCGTGGACATTTTCCTCGGCGATACCAGCGGCGTCGACGTCATTGCGACCCTTCGCGAGCGCGTACCGGCGCTGCCGATCGTCGCGGTATCCGGGATGACCGCGCTCGATTTCATGGAGCAGTCGCCCCACCTCGCCAACGTGGTCTGCCTGCAAAAGCCGTTTCGGCCGAACGACCTGCTGCAGGCGCTGCAGATCGCGCAGGCGGCCGCGCTTGGCGAGGTGCGTGCGGCGGTCTGACCGCACCGCAAAAAGAAACGCCCCGGCAAGCCGGGGCGCTGTCTCGATTGGATGGCGTGAGGGCACCGGCTAAGGCCGGCAGAGCCCTCCGCACGCTGTGTGCTTCAGGTGCCGCCGCCGACGATTTCGGCGTAGCCGCCCTTGGCATCCCATTTGTAGACGACATAGTCGATCTGCTTGATGTCGCCCTTGGCGTCGTACTCGATCGGCCCGATCACCGTGTCCCACTTGCCGGCTTTCATCGCCGCCATGACCTTCTTGGCGTCGGTGCTGCCCGCCTTCTTGGCCGCCTGCGACCAGACCTGCATCGCGGCGTAAGTGTAGAGGGTGTAGCCCTCGGGATCGATGCCCTTGGCTTTGAAGGCCTCGACGATCTTCTTCGCGGTCGGCTTGTTGCGCGGATCGGGACCGAAGGTGAACAGCGTACCTTCGCCGGCCGGGCCGGTGATGGAGGCGTACTCCTTGTCGGCGAGCGCGTCGCCGGCCATCAGCACCGTCTTGAGGCCCTGATCGCGCATCTGGCGCAGAATCAGGCCGCTCTCCTGGTGGTAGCCGCCGACATACACGAGATCGATGTTGTCGCGCTTCAGGCGCGAGACGATCGCGTTAAAGTCCTTGTCGCCCTTGTTGTAGGACTCGTACATCTTCTCGGTGATGCCGGCCTTGTTGAGCGCCTTCTTGGTCTCATCGGCAAGACCTTTGCCGTAGGTGGTCTTGTCGTTGAGGATCGCGATGTTCTTGCCCTTGAAGTTCTTGGCGATGTACTGCGCCGCGATCAGGCCCTGCTGATCGTCGCGGCCGCAGACGCGCGCCACATTCCAGAGCTTGCGCTCGGTGAACAGCGGGTTGGTCGAGGCGGGCGTGATCTGCAGCACGTTACCGTCGGCATAGGCTTCCGAGGCCGGGATCGACGACGAGGAGCAATAGTGCCCGGCCACGAACGGCATCCTTGCGCTGGAGATCTTCTCGGCGACCGAGCGCGCCTGCTTCGGATCGCAGGCGTCGTCCTCGACGTCGAGCGCGAGCTTCTTGCCGTTGACGCCGCCGGCGGCGTTGATGTCGGCCACGGCCATGTCCGCGCCGTTCTTCATCTGACGGCCGAAGGCGGACTCGCCGCCGGTCATCGGGCCAGCGACTGCGATTGTGACATCCTGCGCGAACGCCGCGCTCGACAGCGCGATCGATGCGCCGAATGCCAGACCGATGAGCTTCAGTGATTTCATGAGATACCTCGCGGGGTGATCGCCTGTGGACGTTGCCGGGCAGGCCCGGCTCAAACCGGCGCCATTCTCGAATGATTTTCGGGAGAAGTCACCGGCAAAATACGGGCAGCGGCGGGGTATCTCGCCAGATTCGGCCGTACTCGGTCGGTCCCGGCGCCGTCAGCCGTGACGGCCGCCCTCCAGATAGGCGGCGCGAATCTCGGAGCGCTGCAGCAACTCGGCCCCGGTTCCGGCCAGCGTGATCAGGCCATTGACCATGACATAGCCGCGATGGGCGAGCTTGAGCGCATGGTTGGCGTTCTGCTCGACGATCAGCACTGTCAGGCCGTCCTGCCGGTTCAGGACGCGGATCGCGTCGAAGATCTGGCGCGCGATCAGCGGCGCGAGCCCGAGCGACGGCTCGTCGAGCAGGAGCAGGCGCGGGCGGCTCATCAGGGCGCGGCCGATCGCCAGCATCTGCTGCTCGCCGCCGGACAGCGTGCCGCCGCGCTGGGCGTAGCGTTCCTTCAGCCGCGGAAACAGCGTGAACACGCGCTCGAGCGTAGCGTCCCGTTCCGCGTCCGTGCATCCGGTGGCATCCGCTCCCATCTGGAGGTTTTCCGCGACGCTCATGCGCGGGAAGATGCGCCGGCCCTCGGGCGATTGCGCGATGCGCAAATGCGCGATCTCGTGGGTCGGCACATCGGTGATGTCGCGGCCCTCGTACAGGATCTGGCCGGCGCGGGCGCGCGGCTTGCCGAAGATTGTCATCATCAGCGTCGACTTGCCGGCGCCGTTGGCGCCGATCAGCGCGACGATCTCGCCGGCATTGATCTCGATGTCGACGCCCTTCAGCGCCTCGATCTTGCCGTAGGCGGCGCGCAGGCCGCGGATCGCGAGCAGGGGCGCGGTCACGACCCGCTCTCCATCACGGCGATGGCCTCTTCCTCATCGGCGCCGAGATAGGCGGCGATCACCTTGGGATCGTCGCGGATCTCGCGGGGCGAGCCTTCCGCGATCTTCACGCCGTGGTCCATCACCACGATGTGGTCGGAGATCTCCATCACCACCGACATGTCGTGCTCGATCAGGAGGATCGAGGTGCCTTGCTCGTTGCGGATCGACAGCAGCAGCTCGCTCAGGGCGGCGCTCTCGCGCGCATTGAGGCCGGCGGCAGGCTCGTCCAGGCACAGCAGCGCGGGCTCGGTGCACATCGCACGCGCGATCTCGAGCCGGCGCTGGTCGCCATAGGCGAGGTTGCCGGCCGCATCGTCGGCGCGGTCGAGCAGGTTGACCCGTCGCAGCCATTCGGTGGCGAGCTCGATGGCGCTCGCTTCTGCGCTACGGTAAGTGGGCACGCCGATAAGGCCGAGGAAGGTGAATCCGGAGGCGCGCATCAGCGTGTTGTGCTGCGCCACCATCAGGTTTTCCAGCGCCGTCATGCCGGGAAACAGGCGGATGTTCTGGAAGGTGCGCGCGACCTTGGCCCGCTTGGCGATGCGAAAGTCGTTCAGCCGCTCCAGCGCGATCTCTCTGCCGTCGTCATGGGTGAGACGGATGGTGCCGCCGGTGGGTCTGTAGAAGCCGGTGATGCAGTTGAACACCGTGGTCTTGCCGGCGCCGTTCGGCCCGATCAGCGCCGTGATCTTGCGCCGCTCGGCCGAGAGGGACAGCTCGTGCACGGCGACGATGCCGCCGAAGCGCATCGTGAGCCGGTCGACTTCCAGGATCGTCTCGCCGCTCATCCGTGACCTTCCTTGACGAGGTCGGAGGAGATCGCCTGCGCCTTGGTCAGGTATACCGTCGGCGCGCGGTGGCCGATCAGGCCGCGCGGCCGCCAGATCATGATCAGCACCATCGCCATGCCGAACACCAGCATGCGGTAGGTTTCGAGCCCGCGGAACAGCTCGAAGCCGCCGATCATGGTAAGCGCGGCGAGCGCGACGCCGAGCTGGGAGCCCATGCCGCCGAGCACGACGATGGCGAGCACCAGTGCCGATTCCTGGAAGGTGAAGGATTCCGGGCTGATGAAGCCCTGGCGCGTGGCGAAGAACGCACCGGCAAAGCCGCCGAACATCGCGCCCGTCGCGAACGCCGTCAGCTTCGTGGTCGTCGTGTTGATGCCGAGCGCGCGGCAGGCAACCTCGTCCTCGCGCAGCGCTTCCCAGGCGCGGCCGATCGGCAGGCGGCGCAGGCGGATCGTCACCCAGTTGGTGAGGAGGGCGAGGGCTAGGATCACGTAGAACAGGAATACGATGCGGTGCGTTGGCGAATACTCGATGCCGAGCTTGGCGGCGAGCCCGTCGTCGCTGCTGTCGAGCGGGATGCCGAACAGCGTAGGCCGCGGAATGCCGGAGACGCCGTTCGGTCCGCCGGTCAGGTCCTGCCAGTTGATGATGACGAGGCGAATGATCTCGCCGAAGGCGAGCGTCACGATCGCGAGATAGTCGCCGCGCAGCCGCAGCACCGGGAAGCCGAGCATCACGCCCCAGAGGGCCGCGAGCATGCCGGCAAGCGGCAGGCAGATCCAGAACGACCAGCCGAAATTGGTCGCGAGCAGCCCGTAGGAATAGGCGCCCACCGCGTAGAAGGCGACGTAGCCGAGGTCGAGCAGGCCGGCGAGCCCGACCACGACGTTGAGGCCCCAACCCAGCATCACATAGGTGAGGACGAGTATCCCGAGGTCGAGGATGTAACGCTGGTCATAGAAGATCACGGGCATCAGCAGGGCGAAGATCAGAAGCGCCGGCGCGAGAAAGCGGCCGAGGAATGTTATTCCGCTTTGCACCGCAGGCGGCACGAGCCGTTCGGCGCCGCTCGGACCGATCCATTGCCGCAACAATTCGATCACGATCGAGCCGCCGAACACGACGGCGACGAGGGAGGCGAGCTCGCCGAAGCGCGTCCAGTAGGTGAGCTGGCCGTCGGAGCCGGCCTCGGTGCGGATGCCGACCATCAGCGAAAACAGCACCACCGCGACAGTTGCGTTGATGACGGCGGTTTTCAGGATGGAGAGGATGCCCGCTCTGGGTTTGGCCGGCATGGTGGGGGAGGTTGTCACGCGGCCGGTCCGTCAGACTTTTTCGACTTCGGGACGACCGAGCAGGCCGGTCGGCATGAAGATCAGGACCACGATCAGGATCGAGAATGCGGCGACGTCCTTGTACTCCACGGAGAAATAGGCCGACCAGAACGTCTCGATCAGGCCGATTGCGAGCCCGCCCAGCATCGCGCCCGGCAGCGAGCCGATGCCGCCGAGCACGGCCGCGGTGAACGCCTTGATGCCGGCGACGAAGCCCATGAAGAAATCCACCAGGCCATAATAGAGCAGGTACATCAGGCCGGCGACGGCGGCGAGCGCCGCGCCGATCACGAAGGTCATTGAGATGGTGCGGTCGACGTTGACGCCGAGCAGCGCCGCCATGGTCTGGTCCTGCTCGCAGGCGCGCATGTCGCGCCCGAGCCGGGTGCGCGAGACCAGCCAGGTGAAGATCGCCAGCAGCACAATGGTGATGATGACCACCATGATCTGGATGTTGGAGAGCTGGATCACGAAGCCCTCGGGGCTCTCATGCAAGGTGTAGCCGCCGGTGATGAAGGGCGGGATCGGCTTGACGCGGGCGCCTTGCGCAACTTGCGAGTAGTTGGTCAGCACGAACGACATGCCGATCGCCGACAGCATCGGGGCGAGGCGGAAGGAGTGGCGCAGCGGCCGGTAGGCGATGCGCTCGATGGTCCAACCATAGAGCGCGGTGATCGCCATCGACACCAGAAGCACCACGAGCAGGATCACCGGCACCGCCGTCACGCCGATCGAGATCAGGATCAGGAAGGTGATCAGGGCGATGAAGCCGCCGATCATGAAGATGTCGCCATGGGCGAAATTGATCATGCCGACGATGCCGTAGACCATCGTGTAGCCGATCGCGATCAGGCCATAGATCGAGCCGAGCACGAGGCCGTTGATGAGCTGCTGGGCGAAGTAATCCATAGGCTGCCGTACCAAACCTGTCGCGGCTCAAAGGGAGCTCTTTAGAGAGTTCTTGGGCCCCGGCAGCCCTTGAGCGTTCGTTCGTTTGGTTTTTCTTAACAGGACGGAACTGGCCGCCGCAACAGGCCAGGCCTCAGCAGAAAGGCTTGTACAGAGGTCATTTTTCGCCGCTGGTTCCCAGATGCAGGGAGGAACCCGGTTCCGCGGGCAACCAAAATGCAGGGCGGCCGTTATTTCGCCTCTGACGTCCAACAAGGGAGTTCCCCCGAATGACGAAGCAGCAGAACCAGAATCCGGGCCAGCAGAGTCAGAACCCCGGCCAGCGCACCCCTCAGCAACAGCAGGGCGGCGGTCAGAAACCCGGACAGCAGCAGCAGGATCCGATGCGCCAGGGCGAGAAGCCCGGCCAGCAGGGCGGTCAGCAGGACAACAGGTAAGACTGATAGCCCAAGGATGAGTAAGAATAGGGTGGTCCCGTCGAAGGGCGGGGCCTTTTTTGTGGCTGCCGTCATTCCGGGGGCGCGCGTGGCGCGAACCCGGAATCCATCGGGCCGCAGGCGCTGTGGATGAATGGATTCCGGGCTCGCCGATCGCGCGGTGCCCGGGAATGACGGGAGCGGGGAACAGTTAAGGTAAACAAAGGGTTTAAATTGCCGCCTCAGTCTGATGCGAGTTAGCTCCCGGAAAGATCGCCGCCGTCCGTCGCGGGCCGCGGCAAACGAAGCGGGAAGCGGCATGTTCAGGAATTGGCGGATCGGCTCAGTCAACGGCGCGCTGCTGGCGGCCTATTTCATCCCGGCCTGGTCGCTCGTTGCCTTCAACATCATGGTGGCGCCGGTGCACGGCCTCTACGAGCGGCCGAGCGTCGCGGTCGCGCTGTTCCTCAGCGACCATCTCCAGTTGGCGGGGCTGAGCACGGTGCGTGCCGCCTGGCTCTTGGCACTCGGCCGGGCGACCGTGGTGGCGTTCTTTGCGATCTACCTCGCCCTTCTGTGCATTCCCCGCGCCCGCAAGACCGGCGGTAGCGACGAGGCGCTCGGCATCGCGCTTGCGATCGGCAGCCTGATCTCGTTCACCAGCATGGTGATGGCATCTAAGGTGGGCGAGATGGCCGCACTTCGGCTGCATGCCACCGAGCTGCTGCTGCTGCTCGGTGCTGCGATCGTGATGGTGATCGAACGGCCGGAGGCGCCGCAGGCCAATGAGGCCGCCGCACTGCTAGGTCTTGAGCAGGCCGAGCTCCTGCACAATCGCTGAGGCTTCCTTCACGGCGTGGTTCGCCGCCGGAACGCCGCAATAGATCGCCTGCTGCAACAGGATCTCCTTGATGTCGTCGGGCGTGAAGCCGCCCTCGGCAAGCGCAGCGCGCACGTGCAGGCGGAATTCGTCCCATTGCCCGAGCGCGACCATGGTGCCGATCACCAGCACCCGTCTCGTGCGTTCGTCGAAATGCGGCCGGGTCCAGATCTCGCCCCAGGCATAACGGGTGATCAGGTCCTGGAAGTCGGTGTTGAACGCGTTGCGGTTGGCGATCGACTTGTCGACCCAGGCATTGCCCAGCACCTTGCGGCGCACATTCAGTCCGGCATCGCGGCGCTTCTGGTCGTCCATCCTATCCTCCTCTCCGTCATTGCGAGCGCAGCGAAGCAATCCAGAAATGTGTCCGCGGAAACAGTCTGGATTGCTTCGTCGCTACGCTCCTCGACGCGTTGTGAGATCAGCGTTGCGTCAAGAATCCCACCACCGCGTCGGTGAAGGCGTGCGGCTGCTCGACGTTGGAAATGTGGGCGGCGTCTATGATCGTCATGCTCGCGCCGGGAATCTTGCTGCGGATCAGCTCGCCCGCCGAGATCGGCGTCGCCATGTCGTGGCGGCCGGCGATCACCAGCGTCGGGCTCTTGATCTTCGGCAAGAGCTCGCGCTGGTCGAGCGTCGACAGCGCCTCGCAGCAGGCGAGATAGCCCTCGACCGGGGAGGCGAGCAGCATCGACTTCATGTTCGCGGTGATCTGCGGTTCGCGCTCGCGGAAATCGGCCGTCAGCCAGCCGGCGAGCACGGCATCGGCGACCGCTGCGATGCCGCCTTGCTTCACCGCCTGGATGCGCTCCAGCCATTTGGTCGGCTCGGCATAGTAGCAGGAGGTGTTGGCAAGGACGATCTTGCCGACCCGCTCCGGCGCGTTGGCACCCAACCACTGGCCGACCATGCCGCCCATCGACAAGCCGCACCAATGCACCTTCTCGATGTTGAGATCGTCGAGGATCGCGATCACGTCGCGGCCAAAGCGCTCCATCGAATAGGGGCCCGGGGCTACGCCTGACTTGCCGTGGCCGCGGCGGTCGTAGCGGATGACGCGGAACACCTGCGTCAGGGCCTTCATCTGCGGCTCCCACATCTGCAGCGTGCAGCCGAGCGAATTGGAGAGCATCAGGGTCGGCCCGCCGTCGCGGCCTTCGACGGAGACGTTGAGCAGGCAACCGTCGGCATCGATCATGGGCATGGCGGCATCTCCGTTCTATTCGCGGTCGAGGCTGTCGAGCAGGCGGTCGATCAGGGCCTGCGACGCTCCTTGATAGGCCATCGGCTCGAACAATGCCGCAATTTTTTCCGGCGGCAGATGCGCGGTGACCTGCGAATCGGCTGACAGCACCTCGCGCAGATGCTTCTTCTCGGCGACCGCGCGCTTGCTCGCGGCCTCGACGAGATGATGCGCGTTGCTCTTGCCGACCTTCTCGGCCAGCGCCATCGACACCGCTTCCGCCATGATCAGGCCGTGTGTCGCATCGAGATTGCTGCGCATGCGGCTTGCGTCGACGTCGAGGCCCTCGGCGATGTCGACGATGGCGGCGAGCGCGCCTGAGGTAACCAGCATCAGTTGCGGCAGCGTCGGCCATTCCGCGTGCCACGGGCCGGCGCTGCGTTCGTGATCCTGCACCTGGGCGGCAAGGATCGTCGCGGCGAGCTGCGGCGTCATGGTCGCGGCGCCAAGGGCGCTTGCGGCCGCGACCGGGTTGCGCTTGTGCGGCATGGTGGAGGAGCCGCCCCGTCCTTCGCCGGCGGGCTCGAACGCTTCGGCGACATCGGTCTGCATCATCAGCGAGACGTCGCGGGCGATCTTGCCGCAGCTTCCGGCGAGAATCGCCAAGCTTGAAGCAGTCTCCGCGATCCGGTCGCGATGGGTGTGCCAGGGCGCTTCGGGCAAAGCGAGATTCAGCTCCTGTGCGAGCCGTTCGGCAACCGCGAGGCCTTTGTCGCCGAGCGCTGCGAGCGTGCCTGCGGCGCCGCCAAATTGCAGCGCGAGGCCCTCGCGGCGAAGCCGCCGCAGACGGCAGCGCGCGCGGGCGAGGCTTGCGGCGTATTCGGCGGCCTTCAGCCCGAACGGCATCGGCAGCGCGTGCTGGAGCCAGGTCCGTGCCACCATGGCGGTGTTGCGATGGCTGCGCGCCAACGCGGCAAAGCCCTTGATCGCGCGGCTGAGGTCGGCGTCCAGCGCGTCGCTGCCGGCACGAAGCGTGAGCATGGTCGCGGTGTCGATGACGTCCTGGCTGGTCGCGCCCCAATGCACGTAGCGCGCAGCCTCGCTGTCCGTCTTGGCGACATTGGCGGTCAGCGCCTTGACTAGTGGAATCGCCAGGTTGCCCGACCTGGTGGCGCCTTCGGCCAGGGCCGCGAGATCGAACGAGCCAGCCTTGCAGGCGGCTTCGATCGAAGCGACCGCGGCCGCGGGAATCACACCGATGGCAGCTTCGGCCCGCGCCAGGGCGGCCTCGAAATCGAGCATGTTCTGCAGGGTGGACCGATCATCGCAGACGGCCCGCATGGCGGCGCTCGACAGCATCGGCGCGAGCAGGGGAGAGAGGGATGTGCTCATGTTGCGCGGGACCTAACCATCATGGCCCGGCTCTGCCAATCCAAATCCGCTGGCGCAAGCATTTTGCGGTTGCGAATATGCATTGCACGTGACCGGGCGCCGCCCTTTCCTTTGCGGCGTCCGTGCGTTACTTGAGCAGCACGAGCAGTAATCCGATCCGGGAGGCGCCCCATGGCCATGACAATGAACGGCGAAGTCCAGCTTGCGGCGTCGCGCGAGGCCGTGTGGGCCAAGCTCAATGACCCCGAGGTGCTGAAGGTCTGCATCCCCGGCTGCGAGGAGATGGAGAAGACCGACGACGGCGGTTTTCGCGCGGTGGCCAAGATGAAGGTCGGCCCGGTATCGGCGCGCTTCAGGGGCAAGGTGATGCTGAGCGATCTCGACCCGCCGAACGGCTACAAGATCTCCGGCGAAGGCGAGGGCGGTGTGGCCGGCTTCGCCAAGGGCGGCGCGGCCGTGAAGCTGTCGGACAAGGACGGCGGCACGCTTCTGTCCTATGACGTCGAGGCGCAGATCGGCGGCAAGTTGGCGCAGCTCGGCCAGCGCCTGATCAACGGCGCCGCCAAGAAGCTCGCCGACGAATTTTTCGCGAACTTTGCCAAGGCGGTACAGGGCTAACGGCCCGTCGCCTTCGTCATGGCCGCCTGCGCTTTGGGCGATGTTGCCCGATGGTGGAATGGCCCATATGATGGGCTGGAATAATTATAAGAACCGCTTCGACGGGACCCGTCGGGGCGCTGATAGAGAGTCTTATGGCAAAAATCTCCCTCATCGTGAACGGCAATCCTGTCACGGCCAACATCGATCCCCGCACCCTGCTGGTGCAGTTTCTGCGCGAGAATCTGCATCTCACCGGGACCCATGTCGGCTGCGACACCTCGCAGTGCGGCGCCTGCGTCGTGCACCTCGACGGCAAGGCCGTGAAGTCCTGCACCACGCTCGCCGTGATGGCCGACGGCCACGAGGTCAAGACCATCGAGGGGCTGGCCGCCGATGGTGCGCCGCTGCATCCGATGCAGGAGGCCTTCCGCGAGCACCATGGCCTGCAGTGCGGCTTCTGCACGCCGGGCATGATCATGACCGCGATCGACATCGTCCACCGCAAGGGCCACGAGCTCGACGACCACACCATCCGCGAGGAGCTGGAAGGCAATCTCTGCCGCTGCACCGGCTATCAGAACATCGTCGCCTCGATCGCCGCCGGCGCCAAGGCGATGGCGAAATCCGATCTCGCCTAACTCCGATTCTCCCGCGCAGTCCGCGATCAGGAAGCCCTCATGTACGAATTCAAATATCACCGTCCCGGGACCGTGCGGCAGGCAGCCAATCTCCTGGTGAAGAACGAAGACGCCAAGGTGATCGCCGGCGGCCACACCTTGATTCCCGTCATGAAGCAGCGGCTCGCGAGCCCGCCGCATCTGGTCGACCTCTCCCATATCGAGGGGCTCGACACGATCGAGATGAAGGGCCGCTCGCTGGTGATCGGCGCCACAGCCAAGCATGCCGACGTCGCGAGCTCGGCCATTGTCGGCGAGGCGATCCCGGCGCTTGCGAACCTTGCCGGCGGCATCGGCGATCCGGCCGTGCGTCACAAGGGCACGATCGGCGGCTCGCTCGCCAACAATGACCCGACGGCGGACTATCCGGCCGCAGTCCTCGCGCTCGGCGCAACCATCGTCACCAACAAGCGCCGCCTCAAGGCCGAAGAGTATTTCCAGGGACTGTTCTCGACCGCATTGGAGGCCGACGAGATCATCACCAAGGTGATGTTCCCGCTGCCGAAGAAGGCGGCCTACGTCAAATTCCGCAACCAGGCTTCGCGCTACGCGTTGGTGGGCGTGTTCGTCGCGCGCCGTCCGTCCGACGTGCGCGTCGCGGTCACCGGCGCAGGCTCCGAAGGCGTGTTCCGCGTCACCGCGTTCGAGGAAGCGTTGAAGAAGCGCTTCTCCTCGAAGGTGCTGGACGGCATCAACGTGCCGGCAGAGGGTCTGAACAGCGACATCCACGGCAGCGCCGAATACCGCGCGCACCTGATCGGCGTGCTGACGCGGCGGGCCGTCGACGCGGCCAATGCCAAGGAGTGAGGCTTCCTCACTCCTCGGCTCCAACTTGTCCTCCGGTGAGGGCGTAGCGAGACTGGCTCTTTCATGACTTCAGCGGCCCTGCCGGCATCGGTCGATGCGATGCTCGAACTTCTGACTTCGCGCGGTTACCTCGCGGAGCGGTCGCTCGCCACAGTGACCTATCTCGCGCTGCGCCTGGGCCGGCCGCTGTTTCTCGAGGGCGAGGCCGGCGTCGGCAAGACCGAGATCGCGAAAGTGCTCTCGGTGGCGCTGGGCCGGAAGCTGATCCGCCTGCAGTGCTACGAGGGCCTCGACATCTCCTCGGCGGTCTACGAGTGGAACAGCGCCGCGCAGATGATCGCCATCCGGATGGCGGAAGCCGCCGGCGATACCGATCGCGAGCAACTCTCCAGCGACATCTTCGCCGACCGCTATTTGATCAAGCGGCCGCTGCTCCAGGCGCTGGAGCCGGATGTCGCAGGTCCCCCGGTGCTGCTGATCGACGAGCTCGACCGTGCCGATGAGGCATTCGAGGCCTACCTGCTCGAAATCCTCAGCGACTTCCAGGTGACCATTCCGGAATTCGGCACCGTGAAGGCGCCGCATCCGCCGATCGTCATCATCACCTCCAACCGCACGCGCGAGATTCACGATGCGCTGAAGCGGCGGTGTCTCTATCACTGGGTCGACTATCCCGCGGCCGAGCGTGAGCTCGCGATCGTCAAGACTCGCGTGCCCGGCATTTCCGCAAAACTGTCGCAGCAGGTCGTGCGCTTCGTGCAGGCACTGCGCAACCAGGACTTCTACAAGTCGCCGGGTGTTGCCGAGACCATCGACTGGGCCACTGCGCTGTCCGAGCTCGATGCCCGCTCGCTGACCCCGCAAGTGGTCGGTGACACGCTGGGTGCGCTGCTCAAGTACCAGGACGACATCGTGCGGATGCAGGGCGACACCCTGCAGAAGGTGTTGAAGGACGCGACGAGCGAG